>NZ_CM001165.1:6379444-6979444 GCF_000213055.1 Streptomyces sp. Tu6071
CCGTTGGTCTTGGGGTGATGGGTGGTTGGTCGTTGTTTGAGAACTGCACAGTGGACGCGAGCATCTGTGGCCAAGTTTTTAAGGGCGCACGGTGGATGCCTTGGTACCAGGAACCGATGAAGGACGTGGGAGGCCGCGATAGGCCCCGGGGAGCTGTCAACCGAGCTTTGATCCGGGGGTGTCCGAATGGGGAAACCCGGCAGTCGTCATGGGCTGTCACCCGCTGCTGAATGTATAGGCAGTGTGGAGGGAACGCGGGGAAGTGAAACATCTCAGTACCCGCAGGAAGAGAAAACAACCGTGATTCCGGGAGTAGTGGCGAGCGAAACCGGATGAGGCCAAACCGTATGTGTGTGATACCCGGCAGGGGTTGCATGTACGGGGTTGTGGGATTGCGCTTCAGTCGTCTGCCGGCGGCTGGGTGAGTCAGAAACCATCATGATAGGCGAAGGACATGCGAAAGGTCCGGCGTAGAGGGTAAGACCCCCGTAGCTGAAATCGTGGTGGCTCACTTGCGTTATTCCCAAGTAGCACGGGGCCCGAGAAATCCTGTGTGAATCTGGCGGGACCACCCGCTAAGCCTAAATATTCCCTGGTGACCGATAGCGGATAGTACCGTGAGGGAATGGTGAAAAGTACCGCGGGAGCGGAGTGAAATAGTACCTGAAACCGTGTGCCTACAAGCCGTGGGAGCGTCGGACATCAGCTTGCTGGTGTCTCGTGACTGCGTGCCTTTTGAAGAATGAGCCTGCGAGTTTGCGGTGTGTTGCGAGGTTAACCCGTGTGGGGAAGCCGTAGCGAAAGCGAGTCCGAACAGGGCGCTGTAGTAGCACGCTCAAGACCCGAAGCGGAGTGATCTAGCCATGGGCAGGTTGAAGCGGCTGTAAGAGGTCGTGGAGGACCGAACCCACCAGGGTTGAAAACCTGGGGGATGACCTGTGGTTAGGGGTGAAAGGCCAATCAAACTCCGTGATAGCTGGTTCTCCCCGAAATGCATTTAGGTGCAGCGTCGTGTGTTTCTTGCCGGAGGTAGAGCACTGGATAGGCGATGGGCCTTACCGGGTTACTGACCTTAGCCAAACTCCGAATGCCGGTAAGTGAGAGCACGGCAGTGAGACTGTGGGGGATAAGCTCCATGGTCGAGAGGGAAACAGCCCAGAGCATCGACTAAGGCCCCTAAGCGTACGCTAAGTGGGAAAGGATGTGGAGTCGCAGAGACAACCAGGAGGTTGGCTTAGAAGCAGCCACCCTTGAAAGAGTGCGTAATAGCTCACTGGTCTAGTGATTCCGCGCCGACAATGTAGCGGGGCTCAAGCGTACCGCCGAAGTCGTGTCATTGCAGCGTGAACGTCCCCAACGGAGGCTGTGATGGGTAGGGGAGCGTCGTGTGCCGGGTGAAGCTGCCGCGTAAGCGAGTGGTGGACGGTTCACGAGTGAGAATGCAGGCATGAGTAGCGATTCACACGTGAGAAACGTGTGCGCCGATTGACTAAGGGTTCCTGGGTCAAGCTGATCTGCCCAGGGTAAGTCGGGACCTAAGGCGAGGCCGACAGGCGTAGTCGATGGATAACCGGTTGATATTCCGGTACCCGCTGTGAAGCGTCAAACATTGAATCCAGTGATGCTAAGCCCGTGAAGCCGCCCTGATCTCTTCGGAGTTGAGGGGAGTGGTGGAGCCGGTGACCCAGGCTGGTAGTAGGTGAGTGATGGGGTGACGCAGGAAGGTAGTCCATCCCGGGCGGTGGTTGTCCCGGGGTAAGGGTGTAGGACGTTGGGTAGGTAAATCCGCCTGGCACATAGTCTGAGACCTGATGCCGAGCCGATTGTGGTGAAGTGGATGATCCTATGCTGTCGAGAAAAGCCTCTAGCGAGTTTCATGGCGGCCCGTACCCTAAACCGACTCAGGTGGTCTGGTAGAGAATACCGAGGCGTTCGGGTGAACTATGGTTAAGGAACTCGGCAAAATGCCCCCGTAACTTCGGGAGAAGGGGGGCCACGCTTGGTGATCACTTTTGCAGTGTGAGCTGGGGGTGGCCGCAGAGACCAGCGAGAAGCGACTGTTTACTAAAAACACAGGTCCGTGCGAAGCCGTAAGGCGATGTATACGGACTGACGCCTGCCCGGTGCTGGAACGTTAAGGGGACCGGTTAGCTGACTTTCGGGTTGGCGAAGCTGAGAACTTAAGCGCCAGTAAACGGCGGTGGTAACTATAACCATCCTAAGGTAGCGAAATTCCTTGTCGGGTAAGTTCCGACCTGCACGAATGGCGTAACGACTTCTCGACTGTCTCAACCATAGGCCCGGTGAAATTGCATTACGAGTAAAGATGCTCGTTTCGCGCAGCAGGACGGAAAGACCCCGGGACCTTTACTACAGTTTGATATTGGTGTTCGGTTCGGCTTGTGTAGGATAGGTGGGAGACTGTGAAGCGGCCACGCCAGTGGTTGTGGAGTCGTTGTTGAAATACCACTCTGGTCGTGCTGGATGTCTAACCCGGGTCCGTGATCCGGATCGGGGACAGTGTCTGATGGGTAGTTTAACTGGGGCGGTTGCCTCCTAAAGAGTAACGGAGGCGCCCAAAGGTTCCCTCAGCCTGGTTGGTAATCAGGTGGTGAGTGTAAGTGCACAAGGGAGCTTGACTGTGAGACCGACGGGTCGAGCAGGGACGAAAGTCGGGACTAGTGATCCGGCGGTGGCTTGTGGAAGCGCCGTCGCTCAACGGATAAAAGGTACCCCGGGGATAACAGGCTGATCTTCCCCAAGAGTCCATATCGACGGGATGGTTTGGCACCTCGATGTCGGCTCGTCGCATCCTGGGGCTGGAGTCGGTCCCAAGGGTTGGGCTGTTCGCCCATTAAAGCGGTACGCGAGCTGGGTTTAGAACGTCGTGAGACAGTTCGGTCCCTATCCGCTGTGCGCGTAGGAATATTGAGAAGGGCTGTCCCTAGTACGAGAGGACCGGGACGGACGAACCTCTGGTGTGCCAGTTGTTCTGCCAAGGGCATGGCTGGTTGGCTACGTTCGGGAGGGATAACCGCTGAAAGCATCTAAGCGGGAAGCCTGCTTCGAGATGAGTATTCCCACCTCCTTGAGAGGGTAAGGCTCCCAGTAGACGACTGGGTTGATAGGCCGGATATGGAAGCCCTGTAAGGGGTGGAGTTGACCGGTACTAATAGGCCGAGGGCTTGTCCTCAGTTGCTCGCGTCCACTGTGTTGTTCCCAGACAACGAACAGCGTTGTCGGTTTGAACACCACTTAATTGAAAAGTGTGCTTGTTCGCTGACCCTGTTCAGCTCCGCACCTCGTGCGGAGAGTCTGAAAGGGTTTCGGTGGTCATAGCGTGAGGGAAACGCCCGGTCCCATTCCGAACCCGGAAGCTAAGCCTCAAAGCGCCGATGGTACTGCAAGGGGGACCTTGTGGGAGAGTAGGACGCCGCCGAACAATCTTTGGAGGACCCCTGGTCCCGGCGTACACGCTGGGACCAGGGGTCCTTTCTGTTTTTCGTACACTTTTTCTGTAGGACCACCGCTCGTCAGGTATGCGGTGGCAGCCAGTCCCGAGGAGTTCCGCATGTCCCCCAACCCTTCCGACGAGCGTCCCGAGCGCCGAGGCCGCGACCGGGACGGCGGTGAGCGGGGCGGACAGCGCGGTGGCTTCCGCCGTGACGGCCAGCGCGACGGTCAGCGTGGCGGCGGTTTCCGTCGCGATGACCGTGGTGAGCGCCGTGACGACCGTGGTGGTTTCCGTCGTGACGATCGTGGTGACCGTCGTGACGACCGGCCTCCGTTCCGCCGTGACGACCGTGGTGAGCGGCCGGCCTTCCGCCGTGACGACCAGGGCGGACGCCCCCCGTTCCGCCGTGACGACCGCCGTGACGACCGCCCCTCCTTCCGCCGCGACGAGCGCGACGCCCCGCGCCGCGACGACCGTCGAGACGACCGGGGCGGGTTCCGTCGCGACGACCGGCCCGCCTTCCGTCGTGACGAGCGTGACGCCCCCCGTCGCGACGACCGTGGCGAGCGCCGTGACGACCGTGGTGGCTTCCGTCGTGACGACCGTGGCGAGCGGCCTTCGTTCCGTCGCGATGACCGCGATGCCCCGCGTCGCGACGACCGCCGTGACGATCGGGGCGGGTTCCGTCGTGACGACCGTGGGGACCGCCCTTCGTTCCGTCGTGACGACCGTGATGCTCCGCGTCGTGACGACCGTGGCGAGCGGCCCTCGTTCCGGCGTGACGACCGCGACGCCCCGCGCCGCGACGACCGTGGCGAGCGGCCCTCGTTCCGGCGCGATGACCGCGACGCCCCGCGTCGCGACGACCGCCGTGACGACCGCGGTGGCTTCCGTCGCGACGAGCGGCCTCGGCGTGATGACCGGGGTGGGTTCCGTGGCGGGCGTGACGGGCGGCCCTCTGGGGGACCGCGGCGGGACGACCGGCGTGATGACCGGCGCGGTGGCGGGTTCCGGGGACGCGACGACCGCGGAGGCCGGGACCGGGACCGCCGGGACGACCGCGGTGGGTACCGGGGGGACCGGGACCGGGAGCCCGTCAAGCGGCTGCCGATCCCCGAGGAGGTCACCGGCTTCGAGATCGACGGCGCGGTGCGCCAGGAGCTGATGAGCCTGCCCAAGACGCTGGCCGACGACGTGGCGCGCAACCTCGTGATGGTCGCGCAGCTCATCGACGAGGACCCCGAGAAGGCGTACGGGTACGCGAAGGTCGCGCTGCGGCTCGCCTCGCGCGTCGGCGCCGTACGCGAGGCCGCCGGCTTCGCCTCGTACGCGACGCAGCGCTACGACGAGGCGCTGAAGGAGTTCCGTACCGCGCGGCGCATGTCGGGCAGCGTGGAGCTGTGGCCTGTCATCGCGGACTGCGAGCGCGGGCTCGGTCGGCCCGAGAAGGCACTTGAGATGGCCGGGGCGCCCGAGGTGCAGAAGCTGGACAAGGCCGGGCAGGTCGAGATGCGGCTCGTCGCCGCCGGGGCCCGTCGCGACCTCGGACAGCTCGACGCCGCGATCGTGACCCTCCAGAGCCCCGAGCTGGCCTCGAACGGTGTCCACCCGTGGACCGCGCGACTGCGCTACGCCTACGCCGACGCGCTGCTCGCCGCGGACCGTACCGAAGAGGCCCGCGAGTGGTTCGCGAAGGCCGTCGAGTCCGACAAGGACGGCACGACCGACGCCTCCGACCGGCTCGCGGAGCTGGACGGAGTCGAGTTCACGGACGCCTACGAGGACGACGGCGAGGCGGACGAGGAGTCCGGCGCCGTCGAGCACGTGGCGGTCGAGGACGCCGAGCCCAAGGACGTACGGTCCGAGGACGCCCTCGGCGCCGACGACGCGCACGAGGCGCGGCAGGACGACTGACCGACGCGGCCTTTGAGCCGCCGACACGAAAGCGGGCGGTGTTCCCTCACGGAGGGAATGCCGCCCGCTTTCGTGTGTCCGGAGCCGGTCAGATCGTCAGGCCGCTCATACCGTCAGATCGCGGAGGACGAGGCCCGTCGCCGGTTTCGGGCCGAAGGAGGTCGACTTGCGGGGCATCCGGACGCCCTGGCCGGCGAGTTCCCGTACGACCGACTCGGGGACGGGGTGGAGGAGGACCGCTGTGCCGCCTGTGCGCGCGGCCTGTTCGGCGACGGCCGCGGCGTCGTGCAGGTAGCTGATCGAGCCCGGGGCGTCGGGTACGTGCCAGAGGTGGTCGAGGAGCGTCGTGTGCAGGACGGTCGCGTCCAGGGAGCGCCAGGCGGGCGGCGGGCCGGACGGGACGGTGCGTGCGAGGAGCGCGGGATCGGGGCGGTCGGCGAGATGGAAGGTGGCGCCGTCGGTGAGGAGGAAGGCGTTGCCCTCCTCTGCGGCGTCCGCGAGGGCTTGGCGGGCGTGCCGCAACGGACCGTCCACCTGGCGTACGCGGAAAGTACCGTCCAGGGCCGCGAGGGCCTCCTTCAGGGGGAGCGCGGGCAGCAGGCGGTGGATCGCGCGTACCCGGAGCGGAAAGCGTGCCGTGTCCACCAGCAGGACGAGGCCCTCGTCCCAGGGGCCGGGGGAGGGGTGCTGCTGTCTCAGCCGCAGGTATGTGGCCCAGCGATGGTGGCCGTCCGCGATGAGCGCTTGACGCGCCGCGAGATCGGCCCGCACCTCGGCGATCCGGGCCGGGTCCGTCACCGCCCACAGGCGGTGCGCGAAGCCGTCCTCGGTGGTCGTGGCGAGGAGCGGAGCGGTCCGGACGGTCTCCTCGATGACCCGTGCCGCGCCGGGCCCCTCCTCCTCGGGACCGTGGTACGTGAGAAGGAGCGGCTCCAGGTTCGCGGCCGTCGCGCGGAGGAGGTCGGCGCGTTCGGCCACCACCTCGGGAATGACGTCCTCGTGCGGGAGGACGACGCCCTCGGACGGCTCCGAGAGGCGGAGGGCGCCGATGACGCCGCGCTGGAGGATGCCGTCGCCGCGTTGCTCGTACACGTAGAGCGCCGGTCGTTCGTCGACGGCGAGGATGCCGTCGGCGAGCCAGGCGCGCAGCGTGCGGGCGGCCTGCTCGTCGCGCACAGCCGGGGAGTCCCCCTGCGGGAGGATGAGCCGGACGATGTTGTGCGGGTCGGCGTTCTCCAGGTGCAGCAGGCCGTCCGGGCGTACGACGACGTCGTACGGCGGAGAGGTCACGGCGGCGAGCGAGCGCACCCGCTCCGCGACGTAGCGCACGCCGCGGAAGGGCGACAGGCGCAGTCCGTTCTGCTCGGTCCCCGGAGAAGTCATCCGTGCATCGTATGCGCGAAGCGGGGGCGGACGCCGGGCGGTGCGTGCAGAGGACATCGGGGATGATCGGGAAGACGGATGATCGTGCGATCGCGCGACCCTGTGGATGAACGCCGAGCGAGGAGTGCCGCACCATGACCGAGGATGTCCGGACCGCGACAGGAGCGAGCGAGGAACGGCTCGACGCGGTGTACGACACGGCGCTGCTCGACCTGGACGGGGTCGTCTACGCGGGCGGTGAGGCCGTGGCCCACGCCGTCGACTCGCTCGCGACCGCGCGCGAGGGCGGGATGCACCTCGCGTACGTCACCAACAACGCCCTGCGCCCGCCGTCCGCGGTCGCGGCGCACCTCAGTGAACTGGGCGTGCCGGCGGACACCTCGGATGTCATCACCTCGGCGCAAGCTGTCGCGCGGCTCATCGCGGACGAGCAGCCCGAGGGCGCGCGGGTGCTGCTCATCGGCGGCGAGGGGTTGCGGCAGGCGCTCGTCGAACGCGGCCTCGTGCCCGTCGACTCGGCCGACGACGAGCCCGCGGCGGTCGCGCAGGGCTACGGAGGCCCCGACTTCCCGTGGTCACGGTTCGCGGAGGCGGGCTACGCCGTACGGGCCGGGGTGCCGTGGTACGCCTCGAACACCGACCTCACGATTCCGAGCGGACGCGGGATCGCGCCGGGCAACGGGGCGGCCGTCGAGGTGGTGCGGATCGCCTCGGGCGGGGAGCCGAAGGTGGCCGGGAAGCCGCTCCCGCCGATGCACCGGGAAACGATTCTGCGCACGGGGGCGAAGCGGCCCCTCGTCGTGGGGGACCGGCTGGACACCGACATCGAGGGCGCGCACGCGGGTGGCGTCGACTCGCTGCTCGTGCTGACGGGCGTGACGGACGTGGCGGCGTTGCTGCGGGCGGTGCCGGAGCACCGGCCGACGTATGTGGGGCGGGACCTGCGGGAGTTGCTGGTGGGACACGAGGCACCGCGTGTCGAGGGTGACGGCGCGTGGGCATGCGACGGGGCGCGGGCGCGTGTCGCGGACGGGGGGCTTGTGCTGGAGGGGAAGGGGGCCGGTGCGGAGGATGGCGCGCTGCTCGACGGGCTGAGGGTGTTGTGCGCGGCGGCGTGGAGTGCGGGGGGAGAGCGGGCGTTCGACGGGGAAATCGCGGGGGCGGTGAAGGCGCTGGGGGAGTTGGGGGGGCGCTTGGGGCGAGGGAGGAGCGTGTGGGCGGAGGAGGGGGCGTGAGGGCGCTTCATGAGTGCCGACCGGGGCGCGGGCCGCTTCCTTCCTGGGGGTGGGAAGGGCTTGAGGGTGGGGTGCGGGGGTGCGGTGTGAGGTGCGTCCGGGGGTGCGTGAATTCCTTTCACTCTGGAGAGTGAGCGGATTTTTGGGTTCGGGGAAGTTATCCACAGATCGGTGAGCGGGGGGCGGGGATGGGGTGGGGGGTGCGAAAGAATGGTGTTGGGGTCGCCCCCCGGGTGGGTGGGGGTGTGTCCGCACGCCCCCCAACGCCCCCGCCCCCGGCGACGGCTCCGGCCCTCTCGGCGGGGTAGCGTCGGCGGCATGAGCGACGAGACACCTGCGGTGGAGGGAGCCGCGCCCGAGAGCGGCGCCCCGGCAGAGGCCGAGGCTTCCGGTGGCGCGAGCTTCGCCGCCGCCGTGGAGGCTTTCGCGCGCGCCGTGGTCTCGGGCGATTCCGTACCGGCTGACCCACCGGGCCGGCCCGGAACGGCCCCCGCGACACCGGCCGATCGGCCCGCACCGCCGAGAACACCTGACGAGCCCGTACAGCGCCCACCAGGCCCTGCAACCTCCGCTCCCAGCCCCGCCAATGGGATTCCAGACCCCGCGTCGAGCATGAACGACCCCGCGCCGGGAGCGGACGACCCCGCGTCGAGCACGGACGACCCCGCCCCGGACACGGACGACGCAGGTCTCCTGCCCCCCACCGCCCCCCTCCCCGAGAACCACGTGGACGACGCGCCCCGGCCGCTCGGGGTCGCGCGGGTCGGGAGCGGGGATGCCCGGGTGGACGGCCTGCTCGGGCGGCTCGGGGATCTGGACGAGTTGCCCGTCGCGGAGCACCAGGGCGTGTACGAGGAGACCCACGAGGGGCTGCGGGCGGTTCTCGCCGCGCTCGACGTGGCGCAGGGGCCGCCGCCTCCGTCGGCGCGGTGACCGCGCCGGGGGCTCTTGTCGGACCCGCGCCGTAGCATGCCCTCAAGGCGCGTGACCTGCGTCGTCCTACGTGCCCCGGCATCCCGTGCCGATCATGACCAGCAAGGAGCTGAACCGAACGTGGCAGGAGTGGCCCGCCGCCGCCTCGACGCCGAACTCGTCCGTCGCAAACTCGCCCGCTCGCGGGAGCACGCCAGCCAGCTCATCGCCGCCGGGCGGGTCAGCGTCGGCGGCGCGCTCGCGCTGAAACCGGCGACGCAGGTCGAGACGAGCGCCCCCGTCGTCGTCACCCCCGACGAGGACGACCCCGACTACGTCTCGCGCGGCGGGCACAAGCTCGCCGGGGCCCTGGAGGCGTTCGTGCCGCGCGGGCTGCGCGTCGAGGGACGGCGCGCGCTCGACGCGGGCGCGTCCACCGGGGGCTTCACCGATGTGCTGCTGCGCGCGGGCGTCGCCCAGGTCGTCGCCGTCGACGTCGGGTACGGGCAGCTCGCCTGGTCGCTCCAGAGCGACCCCCGCGTCGTCGTCAAGGACCGCACCAACGTGCGCGAGCTGAGTCTCGACCTCATCGACGACGAGCCCGTGGGCCTCGTCGTCGGGGACCTCTCCTTCATCCCGCTCGGCCTCGTCCTGCCCGCCCTCGTCCGCTGCTGCGCCCCCGACGCCGACCTGGTCCTCATGGTCAAGCCGCAGTTCGAGGTGGGCAGGGAACGGCTCGGCAGCGGCGGCGTCGTGCGCAGCCCCGAACTGCGCGCCGAGGCCGTCCGGCGCGTCGCCGCGCAGGCGGCCGAACTGGGGCTCGGTGTCCTCGGCGTCACCGCGAGCCCCCTGCCCGGACCCTCCGGGAACGTCGAGTACTTTCTTTGGCTGCGTGCCGGGGCTCCCCCGCTCGACCCGGCCGACGTCGACCGAGCGGTTGCGGAAGGACCCCGATGACCGAGACCGCCAAGCCCGCCCACAGCGAGCCCGCCCACACCGTCCAGCCCGGCGAGGGCCCCCGCAGCGTCTTCCTCCTCGCCCACACCGGGCGGCCCGCCGCGATCCGCAGCGCGGAACTCGTCGTCCAGGGCCTCCTGCGCTGCGGCCTCGGCGTCCGGGTCCTGGAGGAGGAGGCGTCCGACCTGCCGCTGCCCGACACGCCCAAGGTCGAGCTGATCCAGGAGGCCACGCCCGAGGCGCTCGACGGCTGTGAACTCCTCGTCGTTCTCGGCGGCGACGGCACCCTCCTGCGCGGCGCCGAACTCGCCCGCGCCTCCGGCGTCCCCATGCTCGGCGTCAACCTCGGACGCGTCGGCTTCCTCGCCGAGGCCGAGCGCGACGACCTCGACCGCGTCGTCGACCGCGTCGTCACCCGCGCCTACGACGTCGAGGAACGCATGACCCTCGACGTCCTCGTGCACAGCGGCGGCAAGCTCGTGCACACCGACTGGGCGCTCAACGAGGCCGCCGTGCAGAAGATCTCCCCCGAGCGCATGCTCGAAGTCGTCCTGGAGATCGACGGCCGCCCCGTCACGGGCTTCGGCTGCGACGGCATCGTCTGCGCGACCCCCACCGGGTCCACCGCCTACGCCTTCTCCGCCGGAGGCCCCGTCGTCTGGCCCGAGGTCGAGGCGCTGCTCATGGTGCCCATCAGCGCCCACGCCCTCTTCGCCAAGCCCCTCGTCACCTCGCCCACCTCGATACTGGCCGTCGAGGTCCAGGAGGGCGGCTCGCCGAGCGGGGTCCTGTGGTGCGACGGGCGGCGCACCGTCCCGCTGCCCTCGGGCGCGCGCGTCGAGGTGCGGCGCGGCGCCGTCCCCGTCCGCCTCGCCCGGCTGCACCACGCCTCCTTCACCGACCGGCTCGTCGCCAAGTTCGCCCTCCCCGTCGCCGGCTGGCGCGGCGCCCCGGCCTGAGCCGGGAAGGCGCATCCGCGCGGCGCGCCCGCCTGGGCCGGGAGGGCGGATGCGCCCGGCACGCCCGCCCGAGCGCGGCGACCCGCGGAGGCCGGGAGCGGCGACCCGCGGAGACCGCGAAGCCCCCGCGCAGCCGCCGTTTCGTCGCACGGCCGCGTGTCGCTCGTACGCTCGTACGGGGGACACGCGGGCCCCCTTCGCCGCCCCGCGACGGCCGTGAGCACGCCTCGCTCGTGTCACGCGGGCGGGGTGACGTCGCCCGGGAGGAAGAAAACCTCGTATGGTCATGTGCGTGTTGGAGGAGATGCGGATACGGTCGCTCGGCGTCATCGACGACGCGGTGGTGGAGCTGTCACCCGGCTTCACGGCCGTGACGGGTGAGACCGGCGCGGGCAAGACGATGGTGGTCACGAGCCTCGGGCTGCTGCTCGGGGGACGTGCCGACGCGGCGCTCGTACGGATCGGGGCGAAGTCGGCCGTCGTCGAGGGCAGACTCACGCTGCCCCCTGGGTCCGCCGTGGCGCGGCGGATCGAGGAGGCCGGGGCCGAACTCGACGAGGACGCGCTGCTCATCAGCCGTACCGTTTCCGCCGAAGGCCGCTCGCGCGCCCACCTCGGCGGCCGGTCCGTGCCCAACGGGATGCTCGCCGAACTCGCCGACGAACTCGTCGCCGTGCACGGCCAGACCGACCAGCAGGGGCTGCTCAAGCCCGCCCGGCAGCGCGCCGCGCTCGACCGGTACGCGGGCGAGGCCGTCGCCGTCCCGCTCGCCGCTTACCGCACCGCCTACCGCGGCCTGCGCGCCGTCGCGAACGAACTCGCCGAACTGACCACGCGCGCCAGGGAACGGGCCCAGGAGGCCGACCTGCTTCGCTTCGGCCTCGACGAGATCGCCGCCGTCGAGCCGCTCCCCGGCGAGGACGCCGAACTCGCCGCCGAGGCCGAGCGGCTCGGCAACGCCGAGACCCTGCGCGCCGCGGCGGCCGGAGCCCACACCTCGCTCGTCGGCAACCCCGAGGACCCCGAGTCCATCGAGGCCACCTCGCTCGTCGCCGGGGCGCAGCGCGCCCTCGACAGCGCGGGCGCCCACGACCCGGCGCTCGCCAAGCTCGCCGGGCGCCTCGGCGAGATCGGCATCCTCCTCACCGACGTCGCGGGCGAACTCGCCGGGTACGCCGACGACCTCGACGCCGACCCGCTCAGGCTCGCCGCCGTCGAGGACCGCCGCGCCGCGCTCGCGCAGCTCACCCGTAAGTACGGGCCCGACAGCGACGCCGTCCTGGAGTGGGCCCGCGCCTCCGCCGAACGGCTCGGCGAACTCGACGGCGACGACGAGCGCATCACCGCGCTCGCCGCCGAACGCGAACGGCTCGCCGCCGAACTCGCCCAGCTCGCCGCCGAGCTGACCCGGGCCCGTACCGAGGCGGCCGAGCGCTTCGCCGGGGCCGTCACCGCGGAACTCGCGTCGCTCGCCATGCCGCACGCCCGCGTCAGCTTCGCCGTCTCCGCGACCGAGGTCGACGAGGAGAGCGAGGGCGTCGTCCTCGACGGGCGGCGCCTCGCCTACGGCCCGTACGGGGTCGACGAGGTCGAACTGCTCCTCGCCCCGCACCCCGGCGCGCCGCCCCGGCCCATCGCCAAGGGCGCCTCGGGCGGTGAGCTGTCCCGCGTCATGCTCGCCGTCGAGGTCGTCTTCGCCGGGACCGACCCCGTGCCCACCTACCTCTTCGACGAGGTCGACGCCGGGGTCGGCGGCAAGGCGGCCGTCGAGATCGGGCGGCGGCTCGCGCGGCTCGCGCGCGGGGCGCAGGTCGTCGTCGTCACCCACCTGCCGCAGGTCGCCGCCTTCGCCGACCGGCAGCTTCTCGTCGAGAAGACGCACGACGGGAGCGTCACCAGCTCCGGCGTCAAGGTCCTGGAGGGCGAGGCGCGCGTACGGGAGCTGTCCCGGATGCTCGCCGGGCAGGAGGACTCCGAAACGGCCAGGGCGCACGCGGAGGAACTGCTCGCCGCGGCGCGCGGGGACCGGGACGCCGACACGAAGGGGTGAGCGCGGAGCGGGAGCGGGGGCTCGTGGCCGATACCGGTCCGTGGAGGACACACCGGCCCCCGCGCACCTGGCATCCTGTCAGGCAGCAGAGTCCGGGACCCCCCAGCCGAGCAGCCGACCCCAGGAGCGCCAGCCACCGTGAGCAGTCCGTCGAGCCCGTCGAGCCGAGCAGGGCACACTCCGCTGCGCACGGTGCAGGTACTCGGCGGGGGCAGCGCGGGCAGCAGCGTGCACGTGCGCTCGCTCGCCGCCGGGCTCGCCGCGCGCGGGGTACGGGTCACCGTGTGCGCGCCCCACCCGCTGGAGACCGCCTACGACTTCACCTCCGTCGGCGCGCGCCACATCCACATCCCGCGCGGCAGCGACCCCGTCTCGCTCGCCGCGCTCCGCACCGTCTGCGCCGACGCCGACCTCGTCCACGCGCACGGCCTGCACGCCGGGCTGCGCACCGCGCTCGCCCTCGCCGGACGCCGCGTCCCGCTCGTCGTCACCTGGCACACGCGCGGCCACGCCGAAGGCGCCCGCGCCCACGCGCTGCGCCTCCTCGAACGCCGCGTCGCCCGCGCCGCGACCGTCCTCCTCGCCACCTCCTCCGACCTCGTCGACCGCGCCCGCGCCCGGGGCGCACGCGACGCGCGCCTCGCCCCCGTCGCCCTGCCCGCGCCGCCCCCGCCGCCCGCGCGCGCCCCCGCCGAGCAGAAGGCGCGCGCCGATGTCGGCGCGGTCGAGCGGCCCCTCGTCCTCGCGGCCGGCTCGCTCGTACGGCACCGCGGATACGAGGCGCTGCTGGACGCGGCGCGCGCCTGGCGGGCGCTCGACCCCGTACCGCTGCTCGCCGTCGCGGGCGAGGGACCGCTGCGCGGCGCACTCCAGGCCAGGATCGAGGCGGAGGACCTTCCCGTACGCCTGCTCGGCAGCCGCGACGACCTGCCCGCGCTGCTCGCCGCGACCGATGTCGCCGTGCTGCCGAGCCGCTGGGAGGCGCGCGCCCTGTTCGCGCAGGAGGCGCTGAGCCTCGGCGTGCCGCTCGTCGCCTCGGCGGTCGGCGGCATCCCCGAACTCGTCGGCGACGCCGCCGAACTCGTCCCGTACGGCGACGCCCCCGCCCTCGCCGCGCGCGTCGCGGCCCTCCTCGCCGACCCCGCCCGGCGCGCCGAGCTGAGCCGCGCGGGCCGACGCCAGGCGGCCGGCTGGCCGACCGAGGACGCGACCGTCGCGCAGGTGCTCAGCGTCTACGACGAACTGACGTACCCCGAGCCGCTGTTCTGAGCGTCCGGGCGAGCGGTCGCGTGTGCGGCCGGCCCCCGCCCGCGCGCAGCCGGTCCCCGGCCGCCGGTCATCCGCGCGGCTCGGCTGCGGGTCGCGCGGGCCGACCGGCCCCCCGCCCTCCGTCACGCGTGCCGCCTCGCCCGCAGTGCCAGGCTCAGCGAGAGCACCGTGTGCGGGTCGTCGAGGTCCGTGCCGAGGAGTTCACCGATCCGTGCGAGGCGGTTGTAGAGGGTCTGGCGGTTGAGGTGCAGGGCGCGCGCCGTCTCCGCCTTGCGGCCCGCGTGGTCGAGGAACGTCTCCAGGGTCGGCAGGAGCGGGGGGCGCGCCGTGCGGTCGTGGCGCAGGAGCGGGCCGAGCGCCCGGTCGACGAAGGCCGCGAGGTCGGGCTGGCCGCGCAGCCGCCACAGCAGCAGATCGATGTCCAGGCGCCGCGCGTCCCACCACGGGCGCGGGTCCAGGTCCGGGGCCGCGTCCGCCGCGCGCGCCGCGTGCCGCAAACCCGCGGCAGCCGCCGCCCAGCCTCCCGCCGGACCCACGACGACCACGGGGTCCGGGGCGCCGGGGCGCACCACCCCGGCCCGCTCCGTACCCGCCCGCAGGGCCGCGGCGGCCCGGTCCGCGAGCCCCGCGCGCTCCGCCTCCTCGCGCAGCCCGAGCAGCAGCGGCACCCGCCCCTCCACGGGCCGCACGCCCAGCAGTACGGGCACGCCGAGCCCGCTCAGCTCCTCGTGCACGGCCCGTACGAGCTGCCCCCAGCCGCCCCCGGGCGCGAGCGCGCCCGTCGTCTCGGGGAGTCTCATCACGAGCGGCAGGAGCAGCCCCGTCGCCGGTTTGAAGCCGAGCACGGCGGCACGCGCGGGCGCGTCCTCGGGGGCGGTACGTGCCTGGGCGAGATCGGTGAGGAAGTCGCCCCTGCCGAGTGCCGCCAGCTCGTCCTCCTGCCGCGCCTGCATGAGGACCACGGCGAGGATTCCGGCGACGCGTTCCATCGCGAGCCGGTGCGCGGGCCGCACGGGACCCGCCACCGGGAGCAGGACCAGGCGGGCCCGTACCGCCTCCGGCGTGCCGGGCGCCGCGCCCGCCACGTCCACGAGCACCGAACCGGCGGGCGGGCCCTCCGCGCGCGCCGCCCTGCTGCCCCGCAGCCGCTCCCACACCGGGAGCGCCTCGCTCTCGCCCGGCCCGCCCCACACCCCGTACAGCAGGGCGCCGCCGGCCGTTTCCAGGAAGACCGGGTTGCCGCCGAACTCGGCGAGTGTGGTGAGGACCTGGGGCACGCCCCCGCCGCCGAGCACGGCCTCGGTGCAGTGCCTGTGCACCTCCTCGGCCTGGCGCAGGACCGCGTAGTGCCCGTTGACGATCTCGGTGTGGATCTCCTCGGTCACCGCGACGAACGGGACCTCGCGGTGCAACTGGACGAGGGGGAGGCCGGCCGCGCGGGCCGTCTCGACGAGCGCGGCGGGCAGGCGCGCGAAGCGCGGGCCGAGCTCGACGACGAGCGCCGCGATACCGCGCTCGGCGAGCCGCCGGACGAAGGCGCGCTGCTCGGCGGGGCGGTCGCCGAGTCCGAGGCCGGTGGTGAGCAGCAGTTCGCCGCCCTTGAGCAGCGAGGCGATGTTCGGGACCTCGCCCGCGTGCACCCACCGCACCGTGCGGTCGAGCCGTTCCGCGCAGGCCAGCACCTCCGGCAGCCCGCCGCGCAGCCCCGGCAGCTCCAGCGCCCGCCGTACCGTGATCCCGCCCTGACTCTCCACGCGCGGACGCTACCGCGCGCGATGCGGGCCCGTCACCCGGCTGTTGACCGAGGTCACCGCGCACGACCGGCCCGGGACCGCGCGCACAACGGGCCCGCGACCGCGCGCACGAGCGGCACGTGACCGCCCGTGCGACAGCCCGGGACCGCGCGTGCGACAGCCCGGGACCGCGCGCGAGGGGCCCCGGACCGTGCGGCCCGGGGCCCCTCGTGGCGTCCCGCGTGCGGCGTGGTGCGGGGCTCAGCCCCCGTACGCCCCGCTCGCCGTCAGGCGCAGGGCCGTGTCGATGAGGGGGACGTGGCTGAACGCCTGCGGGAAGTTGCCGACCTGCCGGCCGCGCACCGGGTCCCACTCCTCGGCGAGGAGGCCGAGGTCGTTGCGCAGCGAGAGCAGGCGCTCGAAGAGCTTGCGGGCCTCGTCGACGCGGCCGATCATCGCGAGGTCGTCCGCCATCCAGAACGAACACGCGAGGAACGCGCCCTCGTCGCCCGCGAGTCCGTCCACGCCCGCGTCGTCGCCCGAGGTCGGGTAGCGCAGGATGAAGCCGTCCTTCGTGGACAGCTCGCGCTGGATGGCCTCGATCGTGCCGATGACGCGCTTGTCGTCGGGCGGCAGGAAGCCCATCTGCGGGATGAGCAGCAGCGAGGCGTCCAGCTCCCGGGAGCCGTACGACTGCGTGAACGTGTTCCGCTCGGGGTCGTAGCCCTTCTCGCAAACGTCCCGGTGGATGTCGTCCCGCAGCTCCTTCCACCGCTCCAGCGGCCCGTCCGCGTCCCCGGACTCGATGAGCTTGATGGTGCGGTCCACCGCGACCCACGCCATGACCTTCGAGTGCACGAAGTGGCGGCGCGGCCCGCGCACCTCCCAGATGCCCTCGTCCGGCTCCGACCAGTGGTGCTCCAGGTACTGGATCAGCTTGAGCTGGAGCAGCGAGGCGTAGTCGTTGCGGGCGAGGCCCGTCATGTGCGCGAGGTGCAGGGCCTCGGTGACCTCGCCGTAGACGTCGAGCTGGAGCTGTCCGGCCGCGCCGTTGCCGACCCGGACGGGCGTCGAGCCCTCGTACCCCGGCAGCCAGTCCAGCTCGCTCTCGCCCAGCTCCCGCTCGCCCGCGATCCCGTACATGATCTGCAGGTTCTCCGGGTCGCCGCCGACCGCGCGCAGCAGCCACTCGCGCCAGGCGCGGGCCTCGTCGCGGTAACCGGTGCGCAGCAGCGAGGAGAGCGTGATCGCCGCGTCACGCAGCCACGTGAAGCGGTAGTCCCAGTTGCGGACCCCGCCGATCTCCTCGGGCAGCGAGGTCGTGGGCGCGGCGACGATCCCGCCGGTCGGCGCGTACGTGAGCGCCTTGAGCGTGATGAGCGAGCGGATCACGGCCTCGCGGTAGGGGCCGTGGTACGTGCACTGCTCGACCCACTCCTGCCAGAACTCCTCGGTCGCCGCGAGCGACTCGTACGGGGTCGGCAGGGCGGGCGGGCCGAGGTGGCTCGCCTGCCAGGAGATGACGAAGTAGACCTTGTCGCCGGGGCCCACCGTGAAATCGGAGTACGTCGTGAGGTCCTTGCCGTACGTCTCCGCGTCGGTGTCGAGCCACACCGAGTCCGGGCCGGAGACGGCGACCGTGCGCTCGTCGACCCGGTGCACCCACGGCGTGATCCGCCCGTAGCTGAACCGCATCCGCAGGCTGGAGCGCATCGGCACCCGCCCGCTGAGCCCCTCCACGATGCGGATGAGCTGGGGCGCCTCCTCGCGCGGGCCCATGAAATCGGTCACGCGCACACTGCCGCGCGGGGTGTCCCACTCGGACTCCAGGATCAGGGAATCCCCCCGGTACGTTCTGCGGTCGGCGTCCGGCGGCTGAGTGCCGGGGGCGAACGCCGGTCCCAGCCGCCAGAATCCGTGCTCCTCGGTCCCGAGGAGACCCGCGAAGATCGCCTGCGAATCGAAGCGGGGGAGGCACAGCCAGTCGACCGTGCCGTCCCGGCAGACCAGTGCGGCGGTCTGCAGGTCTCCGATGAGTGCGTAATCCTCGATGCGCCCGGCCACGTGCATCTCCAGTCGAACGGCCACGGCACGCCCCTGTGCGGGACGCCTCGCGCTGCGGTCAAGGGTGAGCCGCCGGGCTGCTGTTCCAAGGGTGGGCGGGGGGATTCTTCTGGCCTCCCCCCGTCGCCCACCACCACCCCTTGTGGGAAGCGCTTGCGCGGTCCAGTTTCTTCGAGCCCGGCGGCGGATGTCCGAGCAGGATACGACGCCCCGTGGTGATCCGTGCGACCGTCGGGACACGGCGGTAGGGCCGAATGGGTGAGGCTTGTGTTGTGGCGCGGTAAAAGCCGGGCGCGTTGGATGTGCGCGGTGCCCGCGCATACACGCAGCGTGCGGGCCATGCCCCCGTACGGGCCCGGCGAAACCCGCGCCGCCGGAAAGCTCCGCCGACGCTGATACCCTGGTAGCCCGTGGACCGGTGGGCCCTTTACAGACCGTGAGACCCCCGCCCGCAGCGACGGACCTTCCCACCGGCTCATCGAGTCGGCGCGGAATTCCGGTCCGCACTCCAGACCGCGACCACGGGAGCCCCCTCTTGGCCATGCCGAACCGCACCTCGTCCACGACGACCAAGCACATCTTCGTCACCGGGGGTGTCGCCTCCTCACTCGGCAAGGGCCTCACCGCCTCCAGCCTGGGGGCGCTCCTGAAGGCGCGCGGTCTGCGGGTGACGATGCAGAAGCTCGACCCCTACCTCAACGTGGACCCGGGGACGATGAACCCCTTCCAGCACGGTGAGGTCTTCGTCACCAACGACGGCGCCGAGACGGACCTCGACATCGGCCACTACGAGCGATTCCTCGACGTCGACCTCGACGGCTCCGCGAACGTCACCACCGGCCAGGTCTACTCGCAGGTCATCGCCAAGGAGCGGCGCGGCGAGTACCTCGGCGACACCGTGCAGGTCATCCCGCACATCACCAACGAGATCAAGGGCCGCATCCGGCGCCTGGCGAGCGACGACGTGGACGTCGTCATCACCGAGGTCGGCGGCACCGTCGGCGACATCGAGTCGCTGCCCTTCCTGGAGACCGTCCGCCAGGTGCGGCACGAGGTCGGCCGCGACAACGTCTTCGTCGTGCACATCTCGCTGCTGCCCTACATCGGCCCCTCCGGCGAGCTGAAGACCAAGCCGACCCAGCACTCCGTCGCCGCGCTGCGCAACATCGGCGTCCAGCCCGACGCGATCGTGCTGCGCGCCGACCGCGAGGTGCCGCTGTCGATCAAGCGCAAGGTCTCGCTCATGTGCGACGTCGACGAGACCGCCGTCGTCGCCTGTCCCGACGCCAAGTCGATCTACGACATCCCGAAGGTCCTGCACGGCGAGGGCCTCGACGCCTACGTCGTCCGCAAGCTCGACCTGCCCTTCCGCGATGTCGACTGGACGACGTGGGAGGACCTCCTCGACCGCGTCCACAACCCGGACCACGAGGTCACGGTCGCGCTCGTCGGCAAGTACATCGACCTGCCCGACGCCTACCTCTCGGTCACCGAGGCGCTGCGCGCGGGCGGCTTCGCCAACCGTGCCCGCGTCAAGGTCAAGTGGGTCACCTCCGACGACTGCAAGACCCCCGCGGGCGCCGCCGCCCAGCTCGGCGACTGCGACGCGATCTGCGTCCCCGGCGGCTTCGGCGACCGGGGCGTCGTCGGCAAGGTCGGCGCGATCACGTACGCCCGCGAGAACAAGGTCCCGCTCCTCGGGCTCTGCCTCGGCCTCCAGTGCATCGTCATCGAGGCCGCGCGCAACCTCGCGGGCATCGAGGACGCCAACTCCACCGAGTTCGACCCGGCGACCGGGCACCCGGTCATCTCCACGATGGCCGAGCAGCTCGACATCGTGGCCGGTGAGGGCGACATGGGCGGCACGATGCGTCTCGGGATGTACCCGGCGAAGCTCGCCGAGGGCTCTCTCGCGCGCGAGGTCTACGACGGCCGCGAGTACGTCGAGGAGCGTCACCGCCACCGCTACGAGGTCAACAACGCCTACCGCACGGAGCTGGAGAAGAAGGCCGGCATCGTCTTCTCGGGCACCTCGCCGGACGGCAAGCTCGTCGAGTACGTCGAGTACCCGCGCGAGACGCACCCCTACCTCATCGCGACGCAGGCCCACCCGGAGCTGCGCTCCCGCCCGACCCGCCCCCACCCGCTCTTCGCGGGCCTGGTGAAGGCGGCCGTGGAGCGCCAGCGGAAGAGCTGAGCCCTTGCGCCGGAAGGCGCCCCTGGACGTGTGTACGCGTCCGGGGGCGCCTTTTGCGTGGGGGTACGGGGGCGAGCTTCTTCGCGCTGGGGGAGCGCGGAACGGGGCAGCCGGGGAGAGGGCCGCGCGCGGGAGGGGACGGCGACCGACGGAACGTTCGTTGCGGGGGAGTAGGTGAGCGGCGGCCCACGCGGGGTGGCCCACGCGGGCGGCGGCCCACGCGGGCGGGGCGACCGGTTTCCCGGCGCGAAGGGCAGGACTCCGGGGTGGGCTTGCTGGGCGGAGCCGTGGGGCTGCGGGGTCCGGTCGGCCATCGGGCTCCCGGTCATCCGGCATGGGCGGTGCGGCCCGCGCGGGTGGCCGCCTTCCCGTACGGGCGCGGCCCGGCCCTCGTACACCGTCCGGCAGGGCTCCCGCACGCCGGGCCCCGCGCGGTGCCACGCGTTCCCGTCCTCATGCGTACGCCTGTCCGCGGGTGACCCTTCGGGTGTGGTGGTTTCTTCGCGGGGGCAGGCGGGCTGCGGGAGGATGAGCGCATGACGATCAAGGACAACCCCGAGCAGTGGCGGACCACGGCGAGCGAGACGCCGTGGCGCGGCGCCAAGACGAGCGTGCGCAGCGAGAAGGTCGTGATGCCGGACGGCGAGGTCGCGACCCGCGACTACCAGGTGCACCCCGGGTCCGTCGTGATCCTCGCGCTCGACGAGGAGCGGCGCGTCGTCGTCGTCAACCAGTACCGGCACCCCGTCCGCGAACGGCTGTGGGAGCTTCCCGCCGGGCTCCTCGACGTCCCCGGCGAGAACCCCCAGCACGCCGCCGCGCGCGAACTCTTCGAGGAGGCTCACCTGGAGGCCGCCGAGTGGCACGTGCTCGTCGACCACTACTCCTCGCCGGGCGGCTCCGACGAGGCGGTACGGGTCTTCCTCGCGACCGGGCTGCGCGACGCGGGCCAGGAGCGGTACACCCCGGACGGCGAGGAGGCCGACATGCGCACGGCGCGCGTGCCGTACCAGGACCTCGTACGCGGCTGCCTCGGCGGGGAACTGCACAACAGCTCCCTCGTCATCGGCGCCCTCGCACTCGGCGCGCTCCTCGACAGCTCCGAGGACACCGAGGCCGCGCTCAGCGGACTGCGCCCCGCCGACGCGCCCTGGCCCGCCCGGCCCTTCTGAGCCCGTCCAGCCCTGCCCTTCTGAGCCCGTCCCGCCCCGGCCTTCCGAGCCCGTCCCGCCGGGCCCGCTCGCGCGACGGCGCACCTCCGTAGCCGGGCCCGGAGACCGGCTCCCGCGTCTGTCGACTCCGGACCGTGGTCAACAGCGGTCATCTGAAGAAATACTCATCCGATAGGGGGATGGTCGCGTCAGGTCGTCGCCGGTTCGCCACGCACGGTGACGTACGCTCTGAGTCGCGCGTCCGTCCTGCCCTGGGCGGGGCGCGCGGCTCGGTGAGCGTGCGGCTGAACGGGAGCGTGGCCCGTGACGGACCAGGTGGTGGACACCGGCGGGGCGAGCGGCGCCGGGGTGACCGGCGTCGCCCCGGCGCGGACGGGTCGCGGGCGCGTGACCGGCGAGGACACGCTCCTCGGCAGGGAACGCGAACTCGCCGCGCTCCACGAGGACATCGGCCGTACTGGGCTCGACACCCTCGCCGGGCAGACCCCGCCCCGCGCCCGTGTCCTGCTTGTCGCGGGACGCCCCGGTTCGGGCCGTACCGCGCTCGCGGAGACCTTCGCGGCGGCGCTCACCGAGCGTTATCCCGACGGGCTGCTGCGCGTGCGGCTCACCGACCCCGCGGGTGCCCCGGTCCCCGCCGGGGACGCCGCGCGGTCCCTCCTCGCCGACCTCGGCGAACAGACCCCGGCCGGGGCCGCCGACGACGTCCTCACCGAGCAGCTGCGCACCGCGCTCGCCGCCCGCCGCGTCCTGCTGCTCCTCGACGACGCGCACGACGCGGAGCGGGTCGACGAACTCCTCCCCGACAACCCCGCCTGCCTCCTCCTCGCCGTCGCCACGGGCCCGCTCACCGGGCTCAGCGACGTCCGCCCCTGCACCCTCGGCGGCCTGGAGCGGCAGGCGGCCGTCCGCCTCGTCGAGCGCTACGCGGGGCCCGGACGCGCCGCGGCCGACCCGCGCGCGGCGGAGCGGCTCGCCGAGGAGTGCCGGGGGCAGCCCGCCGCTCTCGTCCTCGCCGCGGGCTGGCTCGCGACGCGCCCCGAGTCCTCCTTCGCCGACCTCCTCGCCCGTCTGGAGGCGCACCGCGCCGCCGTGCCCCGCGCCCTGCCGGAGCCGGCCGCGAGCGAGGAGGACGCGGCACCGCCGCCCGCGAAGACCGCCACCGACCTCCCCGTGGACCGGCTCCTGCGCTTCAGCCACGACCAGCTCCCCGCCGCCGACCAGCGCCTGCTGCGCCTGCTCCACCTCGCCCCCGAAGGGCTCGCCGACGCGCACACCGCCTCCGCGCTCGCGGGCTGCTCCGTGCGGCACGCCGCCGAGCGCCTGGAACGCTTCGTCCGGCACGGGCTCCTGCGCCCGCTCCCCGGCCTCCGCCCGGCGTACGAGGTGCCGGGCTGCCTCGTCCCCGGGCTGCGCGCCCTCGCCGCCGAGAGCGACCGCCCCGCCGAACTCCAGCTCGCCCGCGCCCGCATGCTGGAGCGCACCGTGCGCCTCCTGCACTCCTGCCGCGCCGCGAACGAACCGCCCGGCTCCCCGGCCCGCCAGCGCCTCGCCGGGCTTCCCTCCACTCTGCGCTTCCCCGGCCCCAAAGCCGCCGCCGAGTGGCTTGCCGAGCGGCTGCCCGCGCTCCTCGCCGCGGCCCGGCTCGCCGTCGCCGAGGGCGCGTTCGACACCCTCGCGCGCCGCTACGTCGCGGCCCTCGTCCGCGCGCTCGTCGCGCACCGGGGCACCGAGGCCGCGGCGCCCGAGCTGTACGGGCTGCACCGCCTCGTCCTCGACGTCGCGCGGCGCGGGGGACTGCACCGCGAGCAGGCGGCGGCGCTCCTCAACCTCGCCGACCTCGACGCCCGCACGGGCCGCACCGGAGAGGCGCTCGCCCGCTACCGCGCCGCGCTCGACGCGGCCCGCACCGGGCGCGACCCGTACGCGGCGGGCCGCGCGATGGAGTCCCTCGCGGGTGCCCACCAGGAACTCGGCGACTGGGCGCGGGCCGCCGACTGGTACGGCAGGGCCCTCGCCCACCGCCTCGTGCGCGCCGAGGACGCCGAGGCGGCCCGCCTGTACGGCAAGTTGGCCGCCGTGCACGCCTACGCGGGCCACTACGGGGACGCGCGGCGCAACTGGGGCTCGGCGATCGCCGCGCACAAGCGGCGCGGGGACGTGGCGGGGCAGGCGCGGGCGCTCGCCGAGCTCGCGAGGGTCCAGGAGTACGCGGGGCGGCCCGAGGAGGCGCTGCGCACGTGCCGCGAGGCCGTGACCCTCGCCGAGCGCGCGGAGGACGAACGGCTGCGCGCCGCGCTGCACGTCCGGCTCGCCGACACCCTCGACCGGCTCGGCGACCCGGCGTCCGCCCGCCACCACAGGGGACTCGCCGCGCGCCTGCTCGGGCCGGGCGAGGCGGCGGCGCTGCGGACGGGGGCGTAGCCGTCCTCAGAGGGTACGGAGCGGGTCGCATCCCGGGTTCACCTACGAAATCCGTAGCGCTTCCGGCAAAGAATGATGCTTTGAAAGGCTGGACAGCGGGAATCCCTTCATTAGACTGGCGAAGCCGCGGATCAGCGGCTCTCCCCTGTTGCGCCGTCGTGGATACGGGTATGTACTTCCGTGCCCCTTTTGTCCCGGGCCCTCTCTAGTCAAGGATCGTGATCGACGATGAAGGTCGGCATCCCCCGCGAGGTCAAGAACAACGAGTTCCGGGTCGCCATCACCCCGGCCGGGGTCCACGAACTGCGCCGCCAGGGGCACGAGGTGTTCGTCGAGGCGACGGCGGGCGAGGGCTCCTCGATCACCGACGAGGAGTTCGCGGCGGCGGGGGCCGTCATCCTTCCCACGGCCGACGAGGTGTGGGCCCGCGCGGACCTCCTCCTCAAGGTCAAGGAGCCGATCGCCGAGGAGTACCACCGGCTGCGCAAGGACCAGGTGCTCTTCACGTACCTGCACCTCGCCGCCTCGCGCGAGTGCACCGACGCGCTCCTCGCCTCCGGGACCACCGCCATCGCCCTGGAGACCGTCGAGACCGCCGACCGCAGGCTCCCGCTGCTCGCCCCCATGTCGGAGGTCGCCGGGCGGCTCGCCCCGCAGGTCGGCGCGTACCACCTCATGCGGCCCGCCGGCGGGCGCGGCGTGCTGCCCGGCGGCGTCCCCGGGGTCGTCGCGGGCAAGGCCGTCGTCATCGGCGGCGGCGTCTCGGGGTGGAACGCGGCGCAGATCGCGATCGGCATGGGCTTCCACGTCAAGCTCCTCGACAAGGACGTCACCAAGCTCAAGGAGGCCGACAAGGTCTTCGGCACCCGCATCCAGACCGTCGTCTCGACCGCGTACGAACTGGAGATCGCCTGCCTGGAGTCTGACCTCGTCGTCGGCGCCGTCCTCGTGCCGGGCGCGAAGGCGCCCAAGCTCGTCTCCAACGACCTCGTCTCGCGCATGAAGCCGGGAAGTGTCCTTGTCGACATCGCGATCGACCAGGGCGGTTGCTTCGAGGACTCGCGCCCCACGACGCACGCCGAGCCGACGTTCCGCGTGCACGACTCGGTCTTCTACTGCGTCGCCAACATGCCCGGCGCCGTCCCCCACACCTCCACGCACGCCCTCACCAACGCCACGCTCCCGTACGTGCTCGAACTCGCCGGGCGCGGCTGGATCGACGCGCTGCGCCGCGACGCCTCGCTCGCCAAGGGCCTCAACATCCATGACGGCAAGGTGTATTACCGCGAGGTCGCCGAGGCGCACGGGCTGGCGCACGCCGAGACCCACGCGCTCCTGGACTGACGCGCACGCCCCCTTCCCGGGCGTCCGGGAGGCAGGGGGCGCGTCAACACGTGTCGCGTTTCTCACGCCAACGGCCGGACCTTCGCGAGCAGGTCCGGCCGTTGGCGTGAAGTGATTTGACAGTCTTTGCGGGAGAGTTCCCCAACTGGTCCGCCACGTCACGCTTGAAGGGCCTTTGACGTGCCGAACTCGCGTGTGCCGAGGGGGTGATGCGCGACCGTGCACCCTTGACACCCGTCCTCGCGCACACCGACACATCGGGCCGGGTCCGGCGGATTGTGTTGCTGCGGAGTGGTGACACGCCATAGAGTCGCCAACCGTCGGCATGGTGCCACGCTGACCTATCCAGAAGTTTCCTGGTCGCCAAGGAGGTAAGACGACTTGTGAATGAGTCGACATTTTCTCCCGGGGGTGGCCGACCGGAGCTGGCCGCGCGGAGCGGTGGTTTCGCGAGCCCAACGACGATCGGTCCCGCTGGTTCCGTCGCCGTCCGCACCTTCGCGGCCCGCCAGGATCTCCCGCCGACGCAGACCGCACACCAGAGCATGGATGGCCATATCGTGAACGCCATGGCCGGCGACCCGGGCGGCGACACCTTCGCCGACTACGAGGAGCTGCCCGAGGGGCACTTCTACGACCCGGACGCCGAGTACGAGCCGGACCCCGAGTACGCGGCCACGCTGGCCCCCGACGCCGCGCGACAGCGCCGCGAGCGGATCGGCCCCACCGGGCGACCGCTTCCCTACTTCCCGATCCCCGGGCCCCTCACCGACCACGGCCCGGCGAAGATCATCGCGATGTGCAACCAGAAGGGCGGGGTCGGCAAGACGACCTCGACCATCAACCTCGGCGCCGCGCTCGCCGAGTACGGCCGCCGCGTCCTCCTCGTCGACTTCGACCCGCAGGGCGCGCTCTCGGTCGGCCTCGGGGTCAACCCGATGGAGCTGGACCTGACGGTCTACAACCTCCTCCTCGAACGCGGGATGTCGCCCGACGAGGTGCTGCTCAAGACGGCCGTGCCCAACATGGACCTGCTGCCGAGCAACATCGACCTCTCGGCCGCCGAGGTCCAGCTCGTCTCCGAGGTGGCCCGCGAGTCCACGCTCCAGCGGGCGCTCAAGCCGCTCATGGCCGACTACGACTACATCGTGATCGACTGTCAGCCCTCGCTCGGCCTGCTCACCGTCAACGCGCTCACCGCGGCGCACAAGGTGATCGTGCCGCTGGAGTGCGAGTTCTTCGCGCTGCGCGGCGTCGCGCTGCTCACCGAGACGATCGAGAAGGTGCAGGAGCGGCTCAACCCCGAGCTGGAACTCGACGGCATCCTCGCCACGATGTACGACTCCCGCACGGTGCACAGCCGCGAGGTGCTCGCGCGCGTCGTCGAAGCCTTCGACGACCACGTGTACCACACCGTCATCGGCCGCACGGTGCGCTTCCCCGAGACCACCGTCGCCGGGGAGCCCATCACCACCTACGCCTCCAACTCCGTCGGCGCCGCCGCCTACCGTCAGCTCGCCAGGGAGGTGCTCGCCCGGTGTCACGCCGAGTGAGTCTGCCCGGAGCCGAAGAACTCTTCCGTACGACCGGGGGCATGGCCCTCCAGCCCTCCTCGGGTCCGCGCCCGCAGCCCTCGGGCGCGCGGGGCGCGACCGAGGGGGCCGCCGCGACCGAGGAGGACGCGGGCGAGCACCAGGGGCGGGACTCCGCCCCCGCGCCCGTGGACGGCGGCCCCGCGGTTCCGCCGCCGATGCCCGGACTGCGCCCCGCGCGCCGGCCGGGCCCGGAGGCAGGGCCCGCCACCGCTTCCGTGCCGCAGGCACGGCAGCCGGGCACCACGGGCGGCGGAGGGGCACCGGCCCCCCAGCAGCCCCAGGGCCAGCCCCGCCGTCGCGGCCGGGGCACCGGCCGCAGGCCGAGCGGTCGCGAGCGGCACGACGAGAAGATCACGGTGTACGTCTCCGCCGAGGAACTCATGGACCTCGAACACGCCCGCCTCGTCCTGCGCGGCGAGCACGGACTCGCCGTGGACCGGGGCCGCATCGTGCGCGAGGCGGTCGCCGTCGTCCTCGCCGACCTGGAGTCGCGCGGCGACGCGAGCATCCTCGTCCGGCGGCTGCGCGGGCGCTGACGCGCGCGCGGTACGGGGCGCGGTGGCCCCGCGCGAGGCCGTAGGGCTGCGCGGGATGTGAGTTGCGGTGTGCGGGCCTCGGGCGGGCGAGGACGCTCCGCGTGGGTACGGTCTCCGCGCGGCCGGTGAGGCCGGTGTGCCCCGGCCCGTCCGCACGGCGCCCACGGGTAGCGTGCGTCTCCCGGCCCCCGAACCCTCCAGGACCCACCCGCCATGCCGTCCACTCCCGAACCCGACCCGCCCCGCCGAGGCCGCCGCCCCCTGGGCCGCGGCGGCGCCACGCGGCGTCCGCGGCTGGGCGAGGGCGCCCGCCGACCGCAGGCGGAACCCGCGGGGGACGAGGCGACGGCGGAGGACGTACGGGACCCGCGCGCCTCGCGGGAGGACGTACACGCCAGGCCGGAGGACGTACGGGACGCACACGCCTCGCCGGAGGACGTACGGGACCCGGAGCCCTCCCACGCGGCGGCCGCGGACGACGTACCCACGTCACCTGCGGACTCCCCGGCCGGCCACGAGACGGCGCCCGGCTCCGGGGCGGCCGACGTGGCGGCGGCCGGTTCTCCGGCGTCCTTCGATGCCTCCGCGTCCTTCGAGACCCCCGCCGCCGAGGCCGATTCCGCGCTCCCCGCCACCCAGGTCCTCCCGGCCCCCGCCGACACCGCCCCCGCCGGGGCCGCCACTCCCGCCAAGGGCGGGTTCACGTTGCGGCTCGACAACTTCGAGGGGCCCTTCGATCTGCTGCTCCAGCTCATCTCGCGGCACAAGCTCGACGTCACCGAGGTCGCGCTCTCGCGGGTGACCGACGAGTTCATGGCGCACATCCGGGGGATGGGCAGCGAGTGGGACCTCGACCAGACGACCGAGTTCCTCGTCGTGGCCGCGACCCTGCTCGATCTCAAGGCCGCGCGGCTGCTGCCCGTCGCCGAGGTCGAGGACGAGGCGGATCTCGCGCTCCTGGAGGCGCGGGACCTGTTGTTCGCGCGGCTGTTGCAGTACCGGGCGTACAAGCAGGTCGCGGACATCTTCGCGGGGCGTCTCGCGCGCGAGGCGCGGCGCTTTCCCCGTACCGTCGCGCTGGAGCCCCGCTTCGCCGAGCTGCTGCCCGACGTCGTGATCCGGATCGGGCCCGAGGGCTTCGCGCGGCTCGCCGTCAAGGCGATGCAGCCGAAGCCGGAACCCTCCGTGTACGTGGACCACATCCACGCCCCGCTCGTCTCCGTGCGGGAACAGGCGGGGCTGCTCGTGGCACGCCTGCGCGAGGTGGGCGAGGCGGATTTCGGGGCGCTCGTCGCCGACAC
Organism: Streptomyces sp. Tu6071; assembly: GCF_000213055.1. NCBI lineage: Bacteria > Bacillati > Actinomycetota > Actinomycetes > Kitasatosporales > Streptomycetaceae > Streptomyces > Streptomyces sp. Tu6071. Next base: position 6,407,944 of record NZ_CM001165.1, read on the forward strand.
CGACGACACCCTCACCGTCGTCGCCCGTTTCCTCGCGCTCCTGGAGCTGTACCGCGAGAAGGCGGTGGCGCTGGAGCAGGAGGAGGCGCTCGGTACGCTCACCGTCCGCTGGACCGGCGGCGAGGAGGACGCCGCGGCCTCCGCCGTCACCGACGAGTTCGACCAGGAGCACACCCCATGAGCCAGGACGCCATCGGCCGGGCGATCGACACGCGGTTCGCCACCGACGACGAGGACCTCGTCCCCGACCTCGCCGACCTCGACCTGCGGCCCGCGCTCGAAGCCGTGCTCATGGTCGTCGACGAGCCCGCGACCGAGGAGCACCTCGCGAAGGTCCTCCAGCGGCCCGTACGGCAGGTCGCGGGGGCGCTGCGGGCGCTCGCCGACGAGTACACGGTGCAGGGGCGCGGTTTCGAGCTGCGGCTCGTCGCGGGCGGCTGGCGGTTCTACTCGCGGGCGACGTACGCGGCGGCTGTCGAGAGCTTCGTCCTCGACGGGCAGCAGGCCCGGCTCACGCAGGCCGCGCTGGAGACGCTGGCGGTCGTCGCGTACCGGCAGCCGGTCAGCCGCGCGCGGGTCTCGGCGGTCCGCGGGGTCAACTGCGACGGCGTCATGCGCACCCTCCTCCAGCGCGGTCTGGTGGAGGAGGCGGGCACGGAACGCGAGAGTGGTGCGATCCTGTACCGGACGACGCACTACTTCCTGGAGCGGATGGGCCTGCGCGGCCTGGACGAGCTTCCGGAGCTGGCCCCCTTCCTGCCGGAAGCGGAGGCCATCGAGGCTGAGACACTGGAAGGTGTGCCGTCGTTCGATCCGGACGCCGAAGACGACGGCGCCGCGCACGGTCACGGATACACCGGGGCCGTCGAAGACGACCATCTCGACCACCTCGATCCGACGGAACACTGATGCGAAGCAGCGGCAGGGACAGCGGGCGCGGGAATCACCGGGGAGCCGGTAACCAGCGCGACGACAAGCAGAAGAGGGCGGGACGCCCCCGTCCCGAGGAACGCCGCTACGACGTGCCGGGAGCGCACGGCGGCAGCGAGGACAAGCGCTCGGGCGGCAGGCCCGGGGGCGGCTCGGGCAGGCCGGGCGGCGGCTCGGGCCGGCCCGGCGGCTCCGGCAAGAGCGGCGGCGGCCCGGACTCCGCCTCGCGCGGCTCGGGCTCGCGCGGCAATGGCTCCGGTTCGCGTGGTTCCGGCTCGTACGGCTCGGGCTCGCGCGGCAACGGCTCCGGCTCGTACGGCTCGGGCTCCGGCTCGCGCGGCAATGGCTCCGGCTCGTACGGCTCGGGCTCCGGCTCCTACGGTTCCGGCTCGGACTCGTACGGTTCCGGCTCCGGTAGCCGCTCCGGCGCGCGCGGGGACTCCGCGCGCGGCGGGGCGAAGGGCGGCCCGAGGCGCGGCACGAAGGACGGCGCGGGCCCGCGCGGCCCCCGTAGCGCCGCCGCGCGGCCCCGTGAGCTGGACGCGAAGCTGGAGGAGCGCAACCGCGAGCGGTACGCCGAGAGGGACTCCCGGCCGAAGCCCCCGAAGACCTTCCCCGGGGCGGAGCAGGAGGGCGAGCGGCTCCAGAAGGTCCTGGCGCGTGCCGGTTACGGCTCGCGGCGGGCCTGCGAGGAGCTGATCGAGCAGGCGCGCGTCGAGGTCAACGGCGAGATCGTCCTGGAGCAGGGCCTGCGCGTGAAGCCGAGCGACGAGATCAAGGTCGACGGGCTCACGGTCGCCACGCAGTCGTACCAGTTCTTCTCGCTCAACAAGCCCGCCGGCGTCGTCGCGACGATGGAGGACCCCGAGGGCCGCCAGAACCTGGGCGACTACGTCAACAACCGCGAGACCCGGCTCTTCCACGTCGGCCGTCTCGACACCGAGACCGAGGGCGTCATCCTCCTCACCAACCACGGGGAGCTGGCCCACCGCCTGACCCACCCCCGCTACGGCGTGCGCAAGACGTACCTCGCGCACATCGTCGGGCCGATCCCGCGCGATCTGGGCAAGCGGCTCAAGGACGGGATCGAGCTGGAGGACGGCTGGGCCCGCGCGGACCACTTCCGGGTCGTCGAGCAGACCGGCAAGAACTACCTCGTCGAGGTGACGCTCCACGAGGGCCGCAAGCACATCGTGCGGCGCATGCTCGCCGAGGCGGGCTTCCCCGTCGACAAGCTCGTGCGCACCGCCTTCGGGCCGATCACGCTCGGGGACCAGAAGTCGGGCTGGCTGCGACGGCTGAGCAACACCGAGGTCGGGATGCTCATGCGCGAGGTCGATCTGTAGACAGGGGCTCCGGGGGAGACCCGTGCGGAGGGGCGGTGGGCCGGTGCGGCCCACCGCCCCTCCGGCGTCTCCGCGCCGTGAACGCGCGCCTGCCGCGTGACGGGCGCGCGCGAAGGGCTTGTGCGGGAGCCCCCACCCCCCTTATCGTCAGTCTGACGATGAGTGATGAGACGACGTACGAGACGACGACGGCCCCCGCCCGCGACGACCGCCCCGCCACCGGCGCCCTCCTCGGCCTCGCGCTGGGCGACGCGCTCGGCTTCCCGACCGAGTTCGACGACGTGCCGGGCATCCTCGCGAAGTGCGGGCCCTGGCGCGCGATGGACCTCCCGCGACCGACCGCCTGGATCTCCGACGACACCCAGATGACCTTGGCCTTCGCACGCGGCCTGGAGACCGCCGCCTCGCGCGGCACGCTCACCCCGCGGCGCTGCGAGCGCCCCGTGCGCGAGGAGTTCGTGGACTGGTACCAGTCGCCCGACAACAACCGCGCCCCCGGCAACACCTGCCTGCGCGCCTGCCTCGTCCTCAAGGACCCCTCCAGGCCCTGGCAGGACGCGAGCCAGACCCACTCCAAGGGCTGCGGCGCCAATATGCGCGTCGCGCCCGCCGCGCTTCTCCCCGGGCTCGGCCGCGAGACCCGCTCCGCGCTCGCGCAGTGGCAGGCCGCGCTCACCCACGGCCACCCCACCGCGCTCGCCGCGAGCGACCTGACCGCGCACACCATCCGGCTGCTCGCGGACGGCACGGAGCCCGGGGCCCTGCTCCCCGCGCTGCGCGCCTACGCCGAGGAGCGCGGGACGACGTACCACGAGGCGTGGCTCGGCGATCTGTGGCGGCGGGCGGGCGACCCCTCGCCGGGTGCCTACGCCGCACGCGGCTGGGACGAGTGCCTGCGGATACTCGACCGCGTCGCCGCCGCCCCCCGCGACCCCGAGCGCGACCCCTGCGAGCTGACCGGGGACGGCTGGATCGCCGAGGAAGCATTCGCCACCGCCCTGCTGTGCTTCCTGCTCTTCCCCGACGAGCCGCCGCTCGTCCTCCGGCGGGCCGCGTGCACGCGCGGCGACTCGGACTCGCTCGCCTGTGTCGCGGGGGCCTTCGCGGGCGCGTACGCGGGCGAGGCGGCGTGGCCGGGGGAGTGGGTCGAGCGGGTCGAGCACCGCGAGGAACTGCGGGGGACCGGGCGGCGCTGGGACGGGACACCGCGAGGCTGAGGCGCCTCCGGCCCCCGGACGGGACACGACGGGGCAGACCCCGTACGGCTCACCCCAGGGCCGAGGCGCGCCTGACCCGTACCAGGAAGTCCTCCACACGGGCGTGGTCCGGCTCGGCCGGGAGCCCGGAGTGGGCCGCCTTCGCCTCCGTCCCCGCGAGCAGCCGCTCGGTACGGCCCGACCAGGACTCCCACGTCGTCTCGCCGCGCCGGACGGCGAGCAGCTCCTCGCGGTACGGGCTCATGTCGACCACGTACCTGCCGGTGCGCAGCAGCTCGCGCGCCGTGAGCAGCAGGCGCAGCAGGTGCATCGCGTGCTTCCAGCGCGGGGCGCCGGGGCCGCGCAGGTCGGCGGCGAGTTTACGGCCCTGGCTGTGCGCGTAGCGCGTCAGCGCGTCGAGGACCGCGCGCGAGAGGAAGGCGTCCCGCAGCGCGAGCAGCTCGGCGCCGACCGGCTCCACGCCGAGGACGAGCGGGGAGTTCAGCGCCTCCATGACGTTCGGGTCGCCGCGCAGCGCGAGCGCGCAGGCGCGCTCCAGCTCCCAGCTCAGTTGCTCCCGCGCGGGACCCGGGACGTGCGTGGGCGGCTTCCCGAAGCCCCAGAACGCGGGCGTGGGCGCGAGGAAGATCCCGCGCAGGTCGGTGTCGCTCGCCGGGGTCGCGAGGCCCTGGGCGCGCGAGCCCGTGACGCAGGCGTAGACGGTGTGGTCGCGGACGTAGCGGGCGCCGTCGGGGAGGGGCACGGAGGGGACGGGGACGGCGGGATCGCGGACCGGTTCGGCGGGACTCATCCCGGGAGCGTAGGACGCGGGGGCGGTGCCGGGCCCGCCAATTTCCGGCGCGGGGCGCCCCACCAGGTGACTACCCTGGTCAGGGGCCGCGTCCCGGCCCCCGTACGCCACCCCGCCCCCGCTCCGTGACCGCGCAAGGACCCGCCCTGTGAGAACCGCACTCGTCGTCGGCACCGGACTCATCGGTACCTCGCTCGCCCTCGCCCTCACCCGGCGCGGCGTGACCGTGCACCTCGTCGACCAGGACACCGACGCGGCCCGTACCGCCGCCTCGCTCGGCGCGGGGACGACCGAGCCGCCCGGCGGGACCGTCGACCTCGCGATCGTCGCCGTGCCTCCCGCGTACGTCGCCGGGACCCTCGCGGCGCTCCTGCGCGCGGACGCCGCGCACGGGTACCTCGACGTCGCGAGCGTCAAGGGCGGCCCGCGCCGCGAGCTGGAGGCGCTCGGCACCGACCCGGAGCGGCTGCGCCGCTACCTCGGCACCCACCCCATGGCCGGCCGCGAGCGCTCCGGGCCGCTCGCCGCGACCGCCGAGCTCTTCGAGGGCAGCCCCTGGGTCCTCACCCCGGCCCGCGACACCGACACCGAGGTCCTCAACCAGGCACTCGAACTCGTCGCGCACTGCCGCGCCGTGCCCGTCGTCATGGACGGCGGCGCGCACGACAGCGCCGTGGCGCTCGTCTCGCACATGCCGCAGCTCGTGTCCACGCTCGTCGCCGCGCGCCTGGAGCACGCCGACGACACCGCGGTCCGGCTCTGCGGGCAGGGCATCAGGGACGTGACCCGCATCGCGGGCTCCGATCCCGCGATGTGGATCGACATCCTCTCGGCCAACCCGGGCCCCGTCGCCGACCTGCTCGACGCGCTCGGCGAGGACCTCGGCGAGGCGGTACGCGTCCTGCGCCTCCTGGAGTCCGCCGAGCCCGCCCGGCGCACCGAGGGCGCCCAGGGCGTCGAGCGGCTCCTGCGGCGCGGCAACGCGGGCCGCGCCCGCGTCCCCGGCAAGCACGGCAGCACCCCGGCCGCCTACGAGACCATCGCCGTCCTCATCAGCGACCGGCCCGGGGAGCTGGCCCGCATCTTCGCGGACGCGGGGCGCGCGGGGGTCAACGTCGAGGACGTGCGCATCGAGCACGCCACCGGGCAGCAGGCGGGCCTCGTGCAGCTCTCCGTGGCCCCCGAGGCCGCCTCGGGGCTCGCGGCGGCGCTGCGGGAGCGGGGCTGGTCGCTGCGGGCCTGAGGCGGGGGCCCGGGTCCGCGCGGACCGCGTACCCGGCACCCTCCGGCGCCCCGGTAACCTAGGTGTCCGCCATTCAGCCCAACCGCCGTCCCCGCGAAAGGTCCACCGTGGAATCCGTGATCGTTGCCATTGACGGCCCCTCCGGGACGGGGAAGTCCAGCACGTCGAAGGCGGTCGCCGCCAAGCTGGGGCTGAGCTACCTGGACACGGGCGCCCAGTACCGGGCGATCACGTGGTGGATGCTGCGCAACGGCGTGGACGTCGCGGACCCGGCCGCGATCGCCGCCGCGGCCGGCAAGCCCGGGATCGTCTCGGGCACCGACCCCGCCGCGCCCACGATCACCGTGGACGGCACGGACGTCGCCGCCCCGATCCGCACCCAGGAGGTCACCTCGAAGGTCAGCGCGGTCAGCGCGGTCCCCGAGGTGCGCCACGTGATCACCGAGCTCCAGCGCTCGATCGCCCGCGCCGCGCGCGAGGGCATCGTCGTCGAGGGCCGCGACATCGGTACGACGGTGCTCCCCGACGCCGACCTCAAGGTCTTCCTGACCGCCTCGCCCGAGGCCCGCGCCGCGCGCCGCAGCGGCGAGCTGAAGGGCAAGGAGGCGAGCGACCTCGCCGCGACCCGGCAGGCGCTCGTCGCGCGCGACGCCGCCGACTCGGGCCGCAAGACCTCGCCGCTCGCGAAGGCGGGCGACGCCGTCGAGGTGGACACCACCGACCTCAGCCTCCAGCAGGTCGTCGAGTGCGTCGTCACCCTCGTCGAGGAGAAGCGAGCCGGACGGTGACCTCCGCACGGGGGACGGCCCGGCCGACGGCCGGGTCCCCGGACCGCGGCGCCGCGGTCGGCCGGGGCATCGGCATCGGGCTCATGCACACGCTCTGGCGGCCCCGGGTGCTCGGCGCCTGGCGCGTGCCCGCGAGCGGCCCGGTGATACTCGCCGTCAACCACACGCACATGATCGACGGCCCGATGCTCATGGGCACCGCGCCCCGGCCCGTGCACTTCCTCATCAAGAAGGAAGCGTTCGTCGGGCCGCTCGACCCCTTCCTGCGGGGTATCGGGCAGCTCGCCGTGGACCGCTCCGGCACCGACCGCACGGCGGTCACCGGCGCGCTCGACGTCCTCGCGGCGGGGCACGTCCTCGGGATCTTCCCCGAGGGCACGCGCGGCGAGGGCGACTTCGCGGCGCTGCGCGCGGGGCTCGCGTACTTCGCGGTGCGCAGCGGCGCCCCGGTCGTGCCCGTCGCGGTGCTCGGCTCGACGGACCGGGCGGGCAGGCTCGTACGGAAGCTGCCCGCGCTGCGCAGCCGTGTGGATCTCGTCTTCGGCGAGCCGTTCACGGCCGGGGACGGCAGCGGACGCCGGACCCGGGCCGCGCTCGACGCGGCGACGGTCGGCATCCAGGAGCGCCTGAGCGCGCACCTGACCGAGGCCAGGCGGCTCACGGGGCGCTGAAACCGGGGGAGCGGGGCGCCCGGAACGGCCGGAGCGGGCTCCGGAACGGCCGGTACGGGGCCCGGAGCGGCCGGTACGGGGCCCGGAGCGGCGGGCGCGGGGGGAGCGGGGCCCGAGCGGGCGGTCCGCATCCGCTCCCGCGCTGAGCGACACTTGACCGGGGACCGAGAACGGTCCCCGACGACAGACGACAGAGGTACGCACTTCATGAACGACCACCACCCCTTCGAGGGCGAAGAGCACGGCGCGCTCGGGGACGCCGAGTACGAGCGGTTCATGGAGCTTGCGGCCGAGGAGGGCTTCGACGTCGAGGACGTCGAGGACGCCATCGGCGAGGCCGGGCACGGACCGCTGCCCCGGCTCGCCGTCGTCGGCCGCCCCAATGTCGGCAAGTCGACTCTCGTGAACCGCATCATCGGCCGCCGCGAGGCCGTCGTCGAAGACCGTCCGGGCGTCACGCGCGACCGCGTGACCTACGAGGCGGAGTGGGCCGGGCGCCGCTTCAAGCTCGTCGACACCGGCGGCTGGGAGCAGGACGTCCTCGGCATCGACGCCTCCGTCGCCGCCCAGGCCGAGTACGCGATCGAGGCGTCCGACGCGGTCGTCTTCGTCGTGGACGCGACCGTCGGCGCGACCGACACGGACGAGGCCGTCGTGCGCCTGCTGCGCAAGGCGGGCAAGCCCGTCGTGCTGTGCGCCAACAAGGTCGACGGCCCCTCGGGCGAGGCCGACGCGGCGATGCTGTGGTCCCTCGGCCTCGGCGAGCCGCACCCCGTCTCCGCCCTGCACGGGCGCGGTACGGGCGACATGCTCGACGCCGTCCTCGAAGCGCTGCCCGACGCGCCGAAGGACACCTTCGGCGGCACCGGGATCGGCGGCCCGCGCCGTGTCGCCCTCATCGGGCGCCCCAACGTCGGCAAGTCCTCGCTGCTCAACAAGCTCGCGGGCGAGGACCGCGTCGTCGTCAACGAGCAGGCGGGCACGACGCGCGACCCCGTGGACGAGCTGATCGAGCTGGGCGGCGTGACCTGGAAGTTCGTGGACACGGCGGGCATCCGCAAGCGGGTCCACCTCCAGCAGGGCGCCGACTACTACGCCTCACTGCGCACGGCCGCCGCCGTCGAGAAGGCCGAGGTCGCCGTCGTCCTCATCGACGGGGCCGACTCCATCTCCGCGCAGGACCAGCGCATCCTCACGATGGCCGTCGACGCGGGCCGCGCGCTCGTCCTCGCGTACAACAAGTGGGACACGCTCGACGAGGAGCGCCGCTACTACCTGGAGCGCGAGATCGAGCGCGAGCTGGGCCAGGTCGCGTGGGCGCCGCGGGTCAACATCTCGGCGCGCACCGGGCGGCACATGGAGAAGCTCGTGCCGGCGCTGGAGACGGCGCTCGCGGGCTGGGAGACGCGGGTGCCGACCGGGCGCCTCAACGCCTTCCTCGGCGAGCTGGTCGCCGCGCACCCGCACCCGGTGCGGGGCGGCAAGCAGCCGCGCATCCTCTTCGGCACCCAGGCGGGGACGAAGCCGCCGCGGTTCGTGCTCTTCGCCTCGGGCTTCATCGAGGCGGGCTACCGGCGCTTCATCGAGCGCCGCCTGCGCGAGGAGTTCGGCTTCGAGGGGACCCCGGTGCAGATCTCGGTGCGGGTGCGGGAGAAGCGGGGACGCAAGAAGTGAGGTGAACCCTCGCGGCGCGGGGCGGGTCCGGGAACACGGGTCCGCCCCGTTCTGCGTGCGTACGGGGGCGCGGGCGGCGGGTGCGCGCGGCGCGGGCCCGGGACGGCGGAGCGAGGTCTCCGTGCGTCGCGGGACGGGGGTCGGGTTCCCGTGCGTCGCGGGACGGGGAGTGAGGTCTCCGTGCGTCGCGGGACGGGGAGTCAGGTTTCCGTGCGCCTCGGGGCCGGGGGCAGGGCCGCCCGGGGGTGGAGGGCGGGGCGCTGCCAGTCGGCGGGGGGCTGGGGGGCCGGGGCGGCCCAGCCGTAGCCGGTGTGGACCGAAGCCGCGGGGGGCGTGCGCGGGGGCTGCTGGTGGAACAGGGGCAGGCCTAGTTCGTCCTCGCCGCCCCACTCGCCGGGCACGGTGCGGAACAGGCGGCGGTACTCGGCGAAGAGCGCGTCGTAGATGGGGGTCGCGGAGAAGCCGGGACGCGGCTCCTGCGCGGGGCGCATCGCGGGGATGGCGCGGTGGCGGGGGGACTCGTAGGGGTGCACGTCCTGCCAACGACGAGGCCCGCGCGGGGATGCGGGCGAATACCCCACCGGCTCAGCCGGGCGGGCGCGGAGCCGCTCTCCGCGCCCGCCCGCGCTCCCGTCCGCCCCCGGGGAGGAGGCGCGGGAGGAGGGGGCGGGCGCGTCGCTCGGGCGCCCGCCCCCGGTCGGGGAGCCGCCCGCGGGCTCGGGGGACGCGGGCGGCCAGGTGGCCCGGCGGGGCTCAGGTGCCGGCGAGGGGCATCGTGGCGGCGACGAGCTGGCCCCGCGCCGCCGCCTTGTCGAGCGCCTCGCGGAGCAGGTCCTCGCGGGGCTGGCGGCCGATGCCCCCGGCGGGGGCCGCGTACACGAGAACGGACTGCCGCTTGTTCGCCGCGGTCCGCCAGCCCTCGGTGACCTGGAGCGGCTGGTGGGCCTGCCACCAGGCGACGGGGGAGCCGCCGTCCGGACCGGGTTGGAGCACGGCGTGCAACTGGCCCACCGCGAGCAGCACCGACCAGCCGTGCAGCACCTGCGGCACCGTGCCCACCTCGTGGACCGGGGCGAAGCCCTGCTCCTGGAGCAGCGGCAGGAAGGCGTCGTCCGGGCCCGTGGTGCCGGGGCGGGCGATCGGCCCGGTCGGCTCCACGACGAGTGCCGGGTGGAGTTCGCCGTCGAGCAGCACGAGGCCGCTCGTGACACCGAGCACCGCCTGCTGCGGCACCCCCGCCTCGCTCGCCTCGCTCGCGGTGATCGAGGCGACGGCGCCCTGCAACTGCTCCTCGGTGACCCGTACGACTTGCGAGGGCAGGCAACCGGCGTGCGCGAAGGCGAGCACGGCGGTCTCCTCGCCGACGAAGAGCACGGTGCTGGTGTGCTCGTGCTCCGAGTCCCCCGGAGTGCGGCAGGAGGTGCAGTCGTAGGCGCCGGGAGCACTCTCCCCGGCGAGCAACCGATCGGCTTCTTCGTCACCGATCTCGGCGCGTACGTCGTCGGCGACGTCGAGAATGCGCGGCACGGGGGCTCCTCGGTCTCGTATACCCGCGTGCCCGGGGTGTCCGGCGCACGCACGTACCGGGCGGTTCCCGGCACACGCCCGGTCAACGGGCGACCGCAGCCCGGGTCACGCCGCACCCGGCGCGGAATGGCCGCGTCCGCTCCGCGCCCGCCTCCCGGGCCCGCGTCACCGCCACGCCCCGCGCCAACTGGGCTTCGTACGGACGCACGCCCCGAAGGCGGCGTCCGCACCCTTCGGCCCCGATAGGGCAAAAGGGGTAAAGATGGAGCAAATGACCCCGCATGTGTGGCTGAAAACAGTCGAACGAGCCTCGGAAACGCAGCCATCCGGCTGGACTTCTCCCCCTCCTGGCCCAGCGCCCGCGTCCACCCCGTGACCTGCGCGGGGACCGCCGGGTTGCCGACTGCGGCAGGGTTCACCTGCCGTGCACAGGCAACAAGGACGTGAAGACGACCCAACCACGGGACCCCGTCAGGGGTCTCAGGTGGTGACAGGCGGCCCCGGAAGGGCCGTGCGCGACGGCGGGACACACACGTATGCAGCTCTCCTTCCTCATCCACAACGGCTATGCCATCGGCGGCACCGTCCGTACGACGTACAACCTGGCGGCCCAGCTCGCCGAGCACCACGACGTGGAGGTCGTCTCGGTCTTCCGCCACCGGGACACCCCCGCCCTCACCCCGGACCCGCGCATCCGCGTCCGCCACCTCGTGGACCTGCGCACCGACAGCCTCGGCTCCGACCGCGCCCACCCCCTCCTCAAGCGCCCCGCCGCAGACTTCCCGCGCGCGGAGGTCCGCTACGCCAGATACAGCGCCCTCACGGACGAGCGGATCAACGCCTACCTCGCCGGTGTCACCTCCGACGTCGTCATCGGCACCCGCCCCGGACTCAACGTGCACCTCGCCCGCCGCACCCGCCCCGGCCCGGTCCGCATCGGGCAGGAGCACCTCACCCTCAGCGCGCACGACCAGGAGCTGCGCGGGGAACTGGAGGCGGCCTACCCCCTGCTCGACGGCTTCACGACGACGACCGAGGCCGACGCCCGCGCCTACCGCGCCGGGATGGACCTGCCGGGCGTGCCCGTGTGGAGCATGGCCAACCCGGTGCCCGCGCCCGCCCTGCCCCCCGTCGCGGGCGACAGCAAATGGGTCGTCGCCGCGGGGCGGCTCGCCGGGGTCAAGCGCTACGACCTCCTCGTCCGCGCCTTCGCCCGCGTCCGCGCCGAACGCCCCGACTGGCGGCTGCGCATCTACGGCTCCGGCAAGCAGGAGAACAAGCTGCGCCGGCTCATCCACGAACTCGGCCTGTACAACCACGTCTTCCTCATGGGCCCCGCGCACCCCATCGAGGCCGAGTGGGTCAAGGGCTCGATCGCCGCCGTCACCTCCTCGCTCGAATCCTTCGGCATGACGATCGTCGAGGCGATGCGCTGCGGGCTGCCCGTCGTCTCCAGCGACGCCCCGCACGGTCCCGCAGAGATCATCGACGACGGCGTCAACGGACGCCTCGTCCCGGTCGACGCCGGCCCCGAGACCTTCGCCGCCGGGCTGCTCCAGCTCATCAACGACGACGGACTGCGGGCCAGGATGTCCGCCGCCGCGCTGCGCTCCTCGGCGCGGTACGACCCGGCGGTGATCGCCGAACGGTACGAGTCGCTGTTCACCTCGCTCCGCGCCGCTCGGGGCCCGCGCCCGGCGGGACTGCTGCGCGGAGCCGTCCACCGCGGGCGCGCCCGGCTCCTCGGCTCGGTCCTGGCCCCCCGCGCCGCCGCGAAGAAGGGCCGCCCCGAATGAAGACCACGAGCACCGCCACGACCCCCGCCCCGCGCCGCCCCGCCGACGCGGCCCCCGCCGCCCGTCCCGAGGCGCGGGTGCCGTGGAGCGCGGGCTGCGTCGCCGACCCCATGGGGGCCCTCGCCTTCGTCGTCGCCGAGCCCGAGGGTCTCGCGGGCGGGCGACTGCTGCTGCGGCAGCGCGGCGGCGGCGAGGAGGTGCGCCTGCCGTTCACGGCCACGGGCCGCGGCCCGCTGCGCGCCGTCCTGCCGGGCGACGCGCCCCTCGCCGAGGGCTACTGGGAGGTGCACGCGGAAGCCCCCGGCGCCGAGCCCGTCCGCCTGCGCCCCGGCCTCGACGACCTGCGCGCGCTCGTCGACCGCGTCCCCGAGGGCGCCGACGCCGTCGCCGTCCACCTCCCGTACACCAGCAAGTTCGGCAACCTCGCGCTCCGCACCTGGCTGCGCGCCCCGCACGCCGAGGCGGGCTCCGTCCACGTCGCGCCCGGCGAGACGACGGTGCGCGGGCGCTGCTACGGGACCGCCCTCACCCCCGCCGCGTACGCGGAACTGCGGCCCGCGAAGGACGAGGAGGGCGAGCCACTGCGCGCGGAGGCCACCGGCGAGGGCCCCGACTTCCGGCTGCGCCTCGCGCACGCGCCGCTCCTCGCCCAGGGGCCGCGCCACTGGGAGGTGCGGCTCCGCCCCGAGGGCGAGCGGGGGCCCGACATCCGGCTCGCGCGGCTGCTCGACGACCTCGTCGACCGGCACGCCGTCTTCACCTACCCGGCCACCGTCCACGAGGGCCTGCGCGCCCGCCCCTACTACTCCGGTGGCAACAACCTCGCCTTCCGCGTCACCGCCGTCGACCCCGCCTCCGCCCCGGCCGCCTGAGGGCGGCAAGCGGTCCCGCATTCGCCGGGGACCGCCGCGCGCCGCGCATTACGTGAGGATTTCGTGCCCCCTGCCCGCGCGCTTCGGGCAGGGGGCGCTTTCGCCCGAGGGACGGTTTATCAGGGGCGCGGCGAAGGGCCGGGAAGCGGGATAAGAGAGGGCGGGAAAAGCGCGGGAAGAGGGGCCGGGCATTCAGTCCGATATAACGGCGGTATAAGAAAAGGGAGGCCGAACGTGTGACAAACACCGCGCGAAACACGCCCCGGCGCGCCGTGATCGAAGTGTGACCCCCCGCGCTCGGGCGCGTCCCCTGGTCCTGCCGCTTCCCCCGCACGCCCCGAGCCCCTAGCGTGGGCTCCATGGCAGCCTTCCCCCCGCCCCAGGAACCCCACGACGAGCCCGCCGCGTACGTCGGCGTCGAGGCCGAGGAGGCCGAGCGACGCGCCCGCGCCCGCGGCTGGCGCACGGTGCGCGCGCTCGCCCCGGGCACGGTGATCACGATGGAGTACCAGGCGGGCAGGCTCAACTTCGAAGTCGACGAAGGCCGGGTCCGCCGCTGCTGGAAGGGCTGAGCCCTCCCGTACGGGCCCGCCCGGAATCCTCCTGTACGGGCACGCCCGCCCCCGTACATGCGAAAGCCCGCCCCGTACGACGGGGGCGGGCCGGTCCGCACGTGCCCTCAGCCGCCCGCCAGTGGGCGGGCCGAGCCCCCGCGCGGCTGATTGCGGTCGTGGGACTGGGGGCGGCGCGTGCCGCCCGTGGGGGGCGCGGGGCGGCTGTGCTCGGGGCGCACCGTCGCGCGCGGGCCGTGGACGGGGTCCTTGCGGACGGTCGCGGTCGCGGGCACGGCGCGCGGGCTCACCGGCGTGAGCGGGCGCGGGCTCGTCCCCGGCACGGGCTTGCGGCGCGCCGCGCGGCGGCGGAGGAAGCTGTCCCGCGCCCGCAGGACGAGCACCTCGGCGCGCGCCACCAGCGGTTCGCACCACGGCAGCGCGAGGAGCACCAGCAGCCCGGCCGCCCAGCCGAGCACGACGTCACTGAGCCAGTGCGTGCCCAGGTAGACGGTGGTGAGGCCGACGCTCAGCGAGACGATCGCCGAACCCGCCGACAGATACCTTCTGGCCCGGGGGGTCGAGGCCAGGTACGCGAGAATCCCCCAGGTCACGACCGCGTTCGCGGTGTGCCCCGAGGGAAATATGTCCCCGCCGAGCCCCATCTCGTTCGAGCCGATGACGGTCGCGTAGTGCGGGCCGAGCCGTCCCATGCCGATCTTCGCCGCGCCGACCGTGATGTTGAGCAGGAGCAGCGAGGCCCCGAGCACGAGCAGCGGGCGCAGCGTGTGCTGCCGCCAGGAGCGCCAGCCCAGCCAGGCGAGCACCATCACCGCCGTGGGGCCGCGCTGCCCGAGTACCACCAGGTAGTCGAGGAAGGCGTGCACCTCGGGCCACTGCTGGTAGGGCCGGAAGAACATGAGCTGCCAGTCGAGGCGCACGAGCCAGGTCGTGGCGGCGACGGCGACGACGATCGCGAGGTAGAAGGCGAGCGTCGCGAGCAGCAGGACGAGCCGGTGCCGGCTCATCACGGGGACGTGCGGGTTGGCCGGCCGCTCCGGCTCGCGGTCGAGCCGGGCGAAGAGCCGCGCGAGGCGGCCGGGGGTCGGTTGGGTACGCACCCGATCGACGTTACAGCGGGTGAGTGTCAAAGCCGAACGAAACAACCGTTTCGTGATGGGCATGTGATGTGCGACGGCCCGTCCGCCGGGGTTTATCGGACGGCTTTCCCTAAAGTCGTCCCAAGGAGTGAGAGAGCCCGCAGCGGTTCCCGTCCGCGCATTCCCCGGGGGATTCCCCGCTTTTCCCCGCCGTCCGTTTTCCGTTCACCCCGCGCGCCACCGGGATCGCCCGGGACCCGCGCCGTCGCTCCCGCCCGGCGGCTGCCGCGAGGCGCCGCCGCGGGCCGTGGGGGGAAGATGCGGGGGAGGTGTTCGAGGCGCGTGGGGACGGCCGGACCGTCACCGTCGTACCGGCGCGGGCGCGCCCGTGAGCGCCCGTACGGAGAGGGGCGCGAAAAGCCGGGGCCGCGCGAAGGCGGGCGGCGCGAGAGCGGGCCGTGCGAGAGCGGGCCGTGCGGGGGCCGACGCGGGCCGTCCGGGGACGGAGGGCGGGGTACGGCGTACGGGGGATGCCGTACCGCCCTCGGTCGCCCCGGGCGGCTAGCTCTGGTTGAAGAAGCCGTCGCGGGGGCGGGCGCCCGCCGCCTCACCCGCGACGATCTCCGTGCCGGAGGGGGTGAGGAGGAAGACGCGGGTCGCCACCTTCTCGATCGAACCGCGCAGCCCGAAGATGAGCCCGGCGGCGAAGTCGACGACGCGCTTGGCGTCGGCGGGCTCCATCGCGGTCAGGTTCATGATGACGGGGACGCCGTCGCGGAACAGCTCACCGATGTGCCGGGCGTCCCGGAAGCTGCCCGGGGTCACGGTGCCGATTCTGCGGTCCCGTTCCTCGGCGGCCTGCGCCGCGACCCGCACGCGGGGGTCGGTGACCCAGCTCTCGCCAGGCTCGGGGCCCGCCTCGGGCTCGTCCGCGTAGCCGTCGTAGTAGCGCTCGGCCCCGGTGTCGTCGTCGACGAGTCCGAGCCAGGCACTTGCCTTGCGCACCGATCCCATGGACGCCTCCTCTCACATCACAGCGGTCCTTGTTCCCTGGTTCCCTGTGTTTCCTGCCCCCATCGTCGTCCATCAGGCGAAGGGTGCGCCAAGGGGAGGGGGGCTTCTCGGTGTTTTCGTGACGGTACTGGTGCACAGTGCCCCGTGTCCTGGGCGGAGAACTGCGGGGCGAGAGACCTGACGAGGGGTGAAAAACGATTCTTCAGGCCCTTTGGGTACCTCTGGGTGATGCCGGGGGCGTACGGGTGACGACGAAAGCGGTGGTAACCGCCGGTACGATGCGGCGATCGTAGCGGTAGGCGCTGGATCATGGGGGGTCATTTCACGATGTTCGGGATGGTGCGGCCGTGCGCCCACAGCCTCGGCGAGAAGCTCAAGAGCCGCTGGATGTCCCACCTGTGCGGGCTCTGCCTCGCGCTGAGGGGGGATCACGGGCAGTTCGCCCGCATAGCCACGAATTACGACGGCATCGTCATATCCGTGTTGACGGAGGCTCAGACGCCGCGCGAGCGGCAGGGCCGCCGCCTCGCCGGACCGTGCGCGCTGCGCGGGATGCGCACGGCGCGGGTCAGCAACGGTGAGGGGGCGCGCCTCGCGGGCGCGGTCTCGCTCGCGCTCGCCGCCGTGAAGGTACGGGACCATGTCGCGGACGGGGACGGGATGCTGGCCCGCCGCCCCGTCGCCGTCGCCGCCGGTCGCGTGGCGAGCGGCTGGGCCGAGGCGGCGCACCGCTCGGCCGCCGGGCTCGGCTTCGACACGGGGGTCCTGCTCGTCGCCGCCGCACGCCAGCCCGGCATCGAGGCGCTCGCGGGGCCGGGCACCCCGCTCCTGACCGTCACGGAGCCGACCGAGACCGCGACCGCCGCCGCCTTCGCGCACACCGCGCTCCTCGCGGGCCGCCCGCACAACGCGGCGCCGCTCGCCGAGGCCGGTCGCCTCTTCGGCCGCCTCGCGCACCTCCTCGACGCGGTCGAGGACCAGGCCGAGGACGCCGCACGCGGCGCCTGGAACCCGCTCACCGCCACCGCGACCCCGCGCGCCGAGGCCCGCCGCCTCGCCGACGACGCCCTGCGCGGCATCCGCCTCGCCCTCGCGGACACCGACTTCACGGACCCGGCGCTCGCCCACCGCCTCCTCGTCCACGAACTCCCGCGCTCGGTCGACCGCGCCTTCGACGCGGGACCGGCCTGCGCCCACCAGCGGCCGGACACCCCCGT
Source organism: Streptomyces sp. Tu6071 (assembly GCF_000213055.1). Classification (NCBI taxonomy): domain Bacteria; kingdom Bacillati; phylum Actinomycetota; class Actinomycetes; order Kitasatosporales; family Streptomycetaceae; genus Streptomyces; species Streptomyces sp. Tu6071. Next base: position 6,424,680 of record NZ_CM001165.1, read on the forward strand.
CCCGGGCAAGCCCTACACGCAGGACCCGCCCGGCGGGGACGCCCCCGAGCCGCCGCGCACGCCTTCGGGGCGCGGCTTCTGGGCGGGGTGCGGCGTGTTCCTCGCGCTGGGGTGCACGTGCCGGTTGTGCTGCGCGGAGGAGTACGAGGGGCCGTGGTCGGGCAAGGTCCGGCACGGCTGCTGCCACTACGCGGACTGCTGCGACCTGTGCGACTGCGACTGCTGCGGGTGCGACGGATGCGGCTGCGACGGGTGCGGCTGCGACGGCTGTTGCTGCGACTGCTGAACGCGAGACGTCGGCACGGGGCGGGGGCGGGGGCGGTCAGGAGGGAGCGGGACGTACCGGGGGAGCGGGGCGCACCAGGGGGAGTACGGCGTACCAGGGGGAGCGGGGCCGTACGGGGGCGGGGCGCCCGTGCGCGTACCAGCCCTATCCTCCCCGCGCCCATCCCCCGCACCGCTCAGCGGATCTCGGGCGGGGAGATGCGTGAGGTGGGCAGGGCGGAGTCCGAGACGCCCCACTTCTTGAGGATCCTGGCGTAGGTGCCGTCGGCGATGAGGACGTTGACGGCCTTCTGGAAGGCGTGGGTGAGGTCGCTGCCCTTCTTGAAGGCGAAGCCGACATCGAGGCGGTGGTACTCGTTGAGGAACTTCAGGCCCTGCTGCTGGTCGACCGCGTACCGCAGCCCGTTGATCGTCGACATGACGACATCGGTGCGGCCCTGCTGGAGCGAGCCCCAGATGGCGCCCTGCTCGGAGTAGGTCTTGACGCTGTACGGCTTCTTCCCGGCCTTCTCGCACAGCGACTTGTTCTGTTCCAGCGTCACCTCGAAGGTCGTGCCCGCGCCGGTGCCGATGTTCTTGCCGCACAGCTGGGTGAGGTCGGTGATCTTCGGGAGCTTCTCGTCGGCGCGGGTCGCGAAGCCCTGGCCGTCGTTGATGTACGTGACGAAGTCGATCGTCTTGCGCCGCTCGTCGGTGACGCCGAAGTTGCCGGTGCCGACGTCGTACTTGCCGCTGCCGAGCGCGGGCAGGATCGCCTCGAAACTCGCCTCCTGCCGGTCGATCCTGATGCCGAGGACCTTCGCGACGGCCTCCGTGATCTCCACGTCCACGCCCGCGGCGGTCTTGCCGTCCTCCAGGTACGTCGCGGTGGGCGGGGCGCCGATCGCGCCGCCGAGCGTGAGCCTGCCCGCCTCGCGCACGCGCTCCGGCAGGAGTCGGGCGGCAGTGGCGTCCTTCTTCACCCCGGCGACGACGTTCCCGGTGGGGAGCTTGCCGGCCTTCTTGTCGGCGGACCCGGCGGCTGCCGCCGCGCCGCCCCCGCCCGAGGCCGGGCCCGCGGGGTCACCGGAACCGCAGGCGGTGAGCGAGGCGAGTGCCGAGGCGGTGAGCAGGGCGAGCAGGGCGTAACGGCGCGCGGAACGAGGGGGCGGGGCACTCATGGCGGGACTCCAGAACGGCAGGCGTGAACAACGCGGGGCGAGGGAGGGAGGCGCGAGGGGAGGGGTGTGCGCGTGAAGGCGGGGCCGCGGGGCGGGAACGAGAAGCGGGCACGACGGGGTGGCCGCGAGGACGCGTCACGGCATCGCGGCACGCACCGCCTCACGGGAACGCGAAACGGCACGGCGGCATGACGCCGGGGACGGCGAGGAACAAGGGGGAAGAAAGGGGCGCGAGCCCGGCCGGAGGGCCGTCAGCTACGAGGCGCGCCACCGCAGCACGTACGACAGGACGCCGACCACACCCGACCGAAGTCGATGTGAGACCGCGTCACCAGACGCCGCTGCGACAGATTCATGCCGACCAGTGGAACAGGCGTCCGGGCCGCCGTCAACGAATGGAGACGGGCTGCTCAGGATGTGGGACGGCGGGCGGCGGCGGGGGCTTGACAAAGGCGCGAGACGCTCCCGTACTCTCGGTGAAGGTCCGTGCTGAGGGGTGCGGGCCGCGTGAAGACGGGACACGGGCGGCGACTTCGCCCCGGAGTCCCGCATGCCTTTCGACGCACCAGCCTCCGACGCTCCCATTTCCGATACGCGCGCCACCCGCGGCGCACGCGACTCCGCCCCCGGCGCACGCGACTCCGCGGACCGCCCGCAGGGCCCGCCACCCGAACCGGGCGCGCCGCCCGAGCCGGGGAAGCAACCTGAACCGGGGAAGCAGGCCGTCCCCGCGCTTCGCATTGTTCCCGTGCGCCGTACGGGTCAGTGGATCGCCGCTCTCTTCGTGCTGCTTCTGCTCGCGATGGCGGTCAACTCGCTCGCGCGCAACAAGGCGTTCCAGTGGGACGTCGTCGCCGACTACTTCACGACCTCCGCCGTGCTGCGCGGTCTCGGACTGACCCTGTGGCTCACCGCGCTCGTCATGGTGCTCGGCTTCGTGCTCGGCACGCTGCTCGCGCTCGGCCGGATGTCGTCGAACCCGGTGCTGAACTGGGTCTCCTCGGGGTACATCTGGTTCTTCCGCTCGACGCCGATCCTCGTCCAGCTCCTCTTCTGGTTCAACATCGGCGCCCTGTACCCGCAGCTCGGGCTCGGCATCCCCTTCGGCCCCGAGTTCGTCACGGTCAAGACCGTCAACCTCCTCGGCCCCGTCACCGTCGCGGTACTCGGCCTGACCCTCCACGAGGCCGCCTATGCCGCCGAAGTGGTGCGCGGCGGGCTGCTCTCCGTCGACAGGGGGCAGATCGAGGCCGCGCAGTCGCTCGGTCTGAGCCCCTGGCGCCGGCTGCGCCGCATCGTGCTGCCGCAGGCGATGCGCGCCATCGTGCCCCCGGCCGGGAACATGCTCATCGGCGCGCTCAAGGGCACCTCGATCGTCAGCGTCATCGCCGTGCAGGACCTGCTCTACTCCGTGCAGCTCGTCTACCACCGCACCTACCAGGTCATCCCGCTGCTGCTCGTCGCCACGATCTGGTACGCGCTCGTGACGAGCGTGCTCAGCGTCGGCCAGCACTACGTGGAGAAGCACTACGCGCGGGGGGCGGAGCGCTCATGACCTCCGCACCCGCTGAGCCGCCGGTCGTCGTGGTGGTCGGGGCCGGGCCCCGGGCGACCGGGCTTCTGGAACGCATCGCCGCCAACACCGCGGCCGGGTACGGCGGCCCGGACCCCGCCTTCGTCCTGCACCTCGTCGACCCGTACCCGCCGGGCCCCGGGCGGATATGGCGGCGCGAGCAGTCGCCGCTGCTGTGGATGAACTCCATGGCCGAGGACACGACGCTCTTCACCGACGAGACCGTCGAGATCGAGGGACCCGTCGTGCCGGGACCCGCGCTGCACGACTGGGCCGGGATCGGGGGCCGCACCTTCCCCGACCGCCGCACCCAGGGCGCCTACCTGCGCTGGGCCTACGAGCAGGCCCGCGCCGCGCTCCCGCCCGGCATCGTCGTCCACGAGCACCGCACCCGCGCCGTGCGCCTCGAAGGGCCCCGCGAGGGACGGCAGTCGGTGTGGCTCGCGGACCGCGAGTCCCCGCTCACCGCCGACCTCGTCGTCCTCACGCTCGGCCACCAGGAGGCCGAACTCGCCCCGGAGGAACGGCAGTTCGCCGCACACGCGGCGCGCGAGGGCCTCACGTACCTGCCGCCCGACTACACCGCGGACACCGATCTGCGCGGGCTGCGCGCCGGGGAACCCGTCCTCGTGCGCGGCCTCGGCCTCGCCTTCGTCGACCTCATGGTGCTGCTCACCGAGGGCCGCGGCGGGCGCTGGACACCGGAGGGCCGCTACGTGCCCTCGGGCAAGGAGCCGATCCTGTACGTGGGTTCGCGGCGCGGCGTCCCGTACCACGTCAAGCTCGGCTACCGCCTGGAGGGTGAACTCCCCAAGCTGCCGCGCTTCTTCGGCCCCGAGCAGACCACCGGCCTGCTCGCGCGAGAAGGGCCCCTGGACTTCCGCGCCGACGTGTGGCCGCTCGTCGCCAAGGAACTCGGCTGGGCGCACTACCACCGCCTGCTCACCACCCGCCCGCACGCCTTCGCCGTCGACCGCGACGCCTTCGAGTCCGGGTACGCGGCGGCCGACCCGTACGACGGAAGCCTCGACGCCTTCGTCCGTACGGCGGTGCCCGCGGCGACGGACCGGCTGGACCTCGACGCGCTCGACCGGCCGCTCGCCGGGTGGACCGCGCGCACCCAGGAGGAGGCGCAGGCACGGCTCCTCGCGCACATCGACGCGGACCTCGACCGCCGCCACGACCCCGCGCACAGCGAGGACCTGGCCGTCTTCATGGCGCTGCTCTCCGTCTACGGGCAGCTCATGCGGCTCGGCGACCTCGGGACCTGGTGGCACGGCTTCTTCAGCTTCCTCGCCTCCGGGCCGCCCGGACCGCGCCTGCGCGCGCTGCGCGGGCTCGCGGAGGCGGGGCTCGTGCGCTTCCTGGGGGCGGACATGACCGTACGGGCCGTGGACGGCGCCTTCGAGGCCCGCTCGGCGAGCCTGCCGGAGCACGCGGTACGGGCCAGGGCACTCGTCGAGGCCCGGCTGCCGCAGCCCGAGGCGGGCCGCGTGCGCGACCCGCTGCTGCGGGGACTCTTCGCCGCCGGGGCGCTCGCGACCGAGGACGGCCTGCTCGCGGTGACGCCGGGGGACGGGCGCGTGCGGTGGAACGACGGCAGCACCCACCCGCGCCTGTTCGCGCTCGGCCCGCACACGGACGCGCGCGGGGCGGGGGCCTTCACGCGGCCCCGTACCAACAGCCCGGCGTTCCGCCAGAACGACGCGACGGCGCGGGCGCTGCTGGCGGGGGTGTCAGGAACGGGGGTACCCGGGACGGGGGTGTCGGGGGCGGCGGTGGCGTCGGAGGGGGGTGGCGCCGGGGCGGTCGGTGTGTCCGGGGCTGGGCCTGCGGCTGTGGCTGTCGCTGCGGGTGTGGCTCCCGCGTTTGTGCCTGTGCCTGTGGTGGGGGCTGCGTCGGGGGAGGGGGCCGGCGGGGTGTCTGTCGGGCTGTCCGCCGGGCCGTCTGGCGTGCAGTCCGCCGGCCCGTCTGGCGTGCTGTCCGCGGGGCCGTCTGGCGTGCTGTCCGCGGGGCCGTCCCCAGAGACGTCCGCCGACTCGTCCGCCGGGCCGGAGCCCGGCCGGGACCCGGACGCAGGGTCCGTCTCCGTACCGACCACTACCTCCGCTGTGAAGGAGTCCGTCCGTTGAGTACCGCAGGTTCGTCGAGTGCCGCGGATCCGTCGGGTGCCACGCTCGCGCCCGCGCGTCCCATGGTGGAGATCAGCGGGGTGCACAAGAGTTTCGGGAAGCAGGAGGTGCTGCGGGGGATCGATCTCACCGTGCGCGCGGGCGAGGTGACGGTCGTGCTCGGGCCCTCGGGCTCGGGGAAGTCGACGTTGCTGCGCACGATCAACCACCTGGAGAAGGTCGACCGGGGGACCGTGCACGTGGACGGCGAGCTGATCGGGTACCGGCGGCGCGGGGACACGTTGCACGAGTTGCGCGAGCGCGAGGTGCTGCGGCAACGGACCGCGATCGGCTTCGTGTTCCAGAACTTCCACCTCTTCCCGCACCTGACCGTCGAGGAGAACATCGTCGAGGCGCCGGTCGCGGCGCTCGGTGTGCCGGTGCGCGAGGCACGTGAGCGGGCGAAGCGGCTCCTGGAGCGGGTCGGGCTCGGCGAGAAGGCCGGCGCGTACCCGCGCACGCTCTCCGGCGGGCAGCAGCAACGCGTCGCCATCGCCCGCGCGCTCGCCATCGAGCCACGCCTGCTCCTCTTCGACGAGCCGACCTCGGCGCTCGACCCCGAGCTGGTGGGTGAAGTGCTCGACGTCATCCGGGACGTCGCGAGCCAGGGCGCCACGATGATCGTCGTCACGCACGAGATCGGCTTCGCACGGGAGGTCGCCGACACGGTGGTCTTCATGGACGAGGGGTGGATCGTGGAACAGGGAACGCCGGGGGACGTGCTGGGGAGGCCGCGGGAGGAGCGGACGAAGGGGTTCTTGTCGAAGGTGCTGTGAGGGGGGCGCCCTGTCCCTTCCGGGGCGCGGGCGCACCCGTCCTGCTGGGGCTCGGGCGTGCCCCGTCCTGGCAGGGCTCGGGCAGACCCCCGTCTTTCCGGGGCTCGGTCCCGGAGTCCGGGGCAGGCCCTCGTCCTCCCGGAGTCCGGGGCAGACCCCCGCCCTCCCGGAGTTTGGGGCAGGCCCCCGCCCTCCCGGAGTTTGGGGCAGGCCCTCGTCCTCCCAGGGCTCGGGCGCAGATCGTCGCTCTCCCAGGGCCCGGGCAGACCCCGCTCTCCCGGGACCGGGGCACACCCCCGCCCTCCCAGGGGGGCGACCCCAAGACCAATCCTTCCACCCCCTCCCCCCGCCCCCACCCGATTCCGCCTCCGCCCGCCGAATCTGTGGACAACTCCGCGTAAGTCACCACGCCACTCACCCGTACGAGTGGTGGAGATCGCGCGACACCCGGAGTTGTCCACAGGCTCCGGCCCGGAACGCGCCTCCCGCGTCCACCCGCTTCACCGGAAACCACCCGAAAGAGAAAGAAGCCATGCCCGATTCCACCCCCACCCCACCCGCGCCCCAGACCCCACCCGCCGTCTCCTCCACCCCACCCGCGCCCTCCACCTCACCTGTCGTCTCCTCCACCGCACCCGCGCCCACCCCACCCATCGCCTCCTCCACCCCACCCGCCCCCACCTCACCCGTACCCCCCACCCCCCGCCGTCTCCACCTCGCCGCCGCCATCGACGTCCCCGGGGCCACCCGGGTCGCTGACTTCCTCCCTCTCGCCCGCTTCGCCGACGAGGGACTGCTCGACTTCCTCACGCTCGGGGACTCCTTCGCCGCGCCCGGACTCGACGCGCTCTCCGTCCTCGCGCGGCTCGCGCCCGAGACCCGGCGCGTGGGCCTCGTGCCGACCGTGACCACGACCCACACCGAGCCCTTCCACGTCCAGGCCCAGCTCGCCACGCTCGACTGGGTCAGCCGAGGGCGGGCCGGGTGGCGGCCCGGCGTTTCCACGAGCGAGAACGAGGCGCGGCTCTTCGGGCGGCGGGCCGCCGTGACCGCGCGCGAGGCGTGGCGGGAGGCGGGCGAAGTCGTCGAAGCGGCACGGCTGTTGTGGGACAGCTGGGAGGACGACGCGGAGATCAGGGACATCCCCAGCGGTCGCTTCGTCGACCGCGACAAGCTCCACTACGCCGACTACGCGGGCACCACCTTCTCCGTGCGCGGCCCCTCCATCGTGCCGAGGCCGCCGCAGGGCCACCCCGTGATCGTGGCCGACGCGGACGACCCGGTACGGCGCGACTTCGCGGTCCGCCACGCCGACGTACTCCTCGTCGAAACGAGCAGCCGCGAGCAGGCCGCCGCCTTCTCCGCCGAGGTACGTGCCGAGGCGGCCCGCGCCGGGCGCGAGCCCGCGGACCTGCGCGTCCTCGCCTCGCTCACCGTCGAACTGAGCGGGGGCGAGCAGGCCGCCGAACCCGGGCACGGCGGCGGCGGACCCCGGCCCACCGCGCACGGACCGCACTACCGGGGCGGCCCCGTCGACCTCGCGGAGCTGATCGGCGACTGGTACGCCGCCGGGGCCGTCGACGGCTTCCACCTGCGCCCCGCCGAACCGGGCCGCGACCTCGAACGCCTCGTCAACGGCACCGCCGCGCTCCTCCAGCATCGCGGCGTCTTCCGCGCCTTTCACCCCGGCAGCACCCTGCGCGAACACCTCGGCCTCGCCCGCCCCGCCAACCTCCACCTCACCGCTTCAGCCACCTGAGCCACCTGAGCCACCTGAGCGACTGAGCGACCTGAGCCTTCCGAGCCACCGGAGCCCCCGCATGAGCCACCAGCGCCTACCCCAGCAGCCCCGTCCCGCCCCGCCCCAGCAGCCCCGTCCCGCCCCGCCCCGCCGCTCCCAGCCGCCCGGCACGCACCGCCCACTCCACCTCGCCGCCCACTTCCCCGGCGTGAACAGCACCACCGTGTGGTCCGATCCGCGCTCCGGCTCGCAGATCGCCTTCGACTCCTTCGTCCATCTCGCCCGCACCGCCGAGCGCGGCCTCTTCGACTTCTTCTTCCTCGCCGAGGGGCTGCGGCTGCGCGAGCACAAGGGCCGCATCCACGACCTCGACGTCGTGGGGCGCCCCGAGTCGCTCGCCGTCCTCAACGCCGTCGCCGCCGTGACCGAGCGACTCGGTCTCGCCGCCACGGTCAACAGCACCTTCAACGAGCCCTACGAACTCGCCCGCCGCCTCGCGAGTCTCGACCACCTCAGCGACGGCCGCGCCGCCTGGAACGTCGTCACCTCCTCCGACGCCTTCACCGGCGAGAACTTCCGCCGCGGCGGCTACCTCGACCGCGCCGAGCGCTACACGCGCGCCGCCGAATTCGTCGCGACCGCCCGGGAGCTGTGGGACAGCTGGAGCCCCGACGGCACCCCGCGGCCCTTCGCCCACCACGGCCGGCACTTCTCGATCGAGGGCGAGTTCACCCTCCCGCGTTCCCCGCAGGGGCACCCCGTCGTCATCCAGGCCGGGGACTCCGCCGAGGGCCGCGACTTCGCCGCGAGCACCGCCGACGTCATCTTCACGCGCCACGGCACGCTCGCGGCCGGGCAGGAGTTCTACGCCGACGTGAAGGGCCGCCTGCCGGGGTACGGGCGCACGGCCGACGACCTGAAGATCATGCCGGGCGTCACGGTCGTCGTCGGCGACACCGACGCCGAGGCGCAGGAGAAGGCCACGGAGATCCGCCGCCTCCAGGTCTCCCCGCAGAACGCCCTGCTCGCCGCCGAACAGGTCTGGGGCACCGACCTCTCCGGCTTCGACCCGGACGGGCCGCTGCCCGCCTTCGACCCCGTCGTCGACTCGGACGTCGTCCAGGGCCGGGTGCGGCAGGGCGATCCGCGCGCGCTCGCCGAGAAGTGGCGCGGGCTCGCCCGTGCCAAGAACCTCTCGCTGCGCGAGACGGCGATAGAGGCGACCGGGCGCCAGTCCTTCATCGGCTCGGCGGCGACGGTCGCCGAGGCGATGAGTCACTTCGTCGACTCCCGCGCCGCGGACGGCTTCATCCTCGTCCCGCACCTCACCCCCGGCGGCCTCGACGAGTTCGTCGACCAGGTCGTGCCCCTCCTCCAGGAGCGCGGCGCCTTCCGCACGGCGTACACGGGCCCGACCCTGCGCGACCATCTCGGCCTGAGCCACCCCGCCACCCGGCAGACCCCGAAGGACGCCGCCGCATGAGCCTCGTACAGAACGACCCCGCGCCGACCGACACCGCGCCGACCGACACCGCGACAACCGACACCGCGACCGGCACCGTGCCGACCCGCCCCGTGCCGACCCGCCCCGTGCCGACCCGCCCCGTGCCGACCCGCCCCGTGCCGACCCGCCCCGCGCCGACCGGCTCCGCCCCGGCCGACGTCGCCCTCGCCGACTGGCGGCAGTGGCGCGCCGCCCGCGCCCAGGCGCTCACCGCGCCCTGGGGTCCGCTCTCCGTCACCGGTACGCACTGGCTCGACGACTACCCGGACGGACTGCTTCCGGACATTCCCGGGCGCTGGCGCGCGGCCGGGGACCACGTCTCGCTCACGCGCGGCGCGGGGCTGCTCGTGCGCGGACGGCCCTACGCGGGTGAGGCGCTGCTCGCCGCCGACACGGGTCCCGCCGAGCGCGCCCAGGTCGCCCACCGCCGCCGCAGGCTCGCCGTCCTGGAGCGCGAGGGGACGTGGGCGGTACGCGTGCACGACCCCGACGCGCCCGCCCGCCGCGGCTTCCCCGGGCTCGAAGTGAGCCCCTGGGAGGCGCGCTGGGCGGTCGAGGGCCGCTTCGTGCCGTACGAGGCGGAGCGGACCGTGCGGGTGCCGAACGCGGACGGGCGCGAGCGCGGGCTCGCTCTCGGGGGTGAACTGCGCTTCTCCGTCGACGGGTTGGCGTACGCGCTGCATGTCGGCGTGGGGCCGGACGGCGGGCTGACGGCGGTTTTCGCCGATGCCACGAGCGGTGCGGGCAGCCACCGCTTCCGCTTCCTGTCCACCCCCGCGCCCGCCTCCGACGGCACGGTCCCGGTGGACTTCAACCGGGCCGTGCTGCCGCCCTGCGCATTGAGCCCGCACTTCCTGTGCCCCTTCCCGCCGCCCGGGAACACCCTCGGCCTTGCCGTCGCCGCAGGCGAGCGGCGGCTCGTGGGGGAGGGCGAGGAGTAGCCGGGAAGGTCGTGAAGGAATTCTCAAGTGGACGGTGAGGAAAGGGAGTTGGGGGAGTCCTGGGGGCGGTGAGCGAGGCCGGAAGTCGCCCTTGTGCGGTCACGGCACGGTCACAGAAACTCCCCAGCAGCGCCGGTTCGGTGCCCGTGCCCCGTGACCCGGGGCACGGGCACCGCGCCGCGCCTCACGGGCCCGACCCCCACGGCGGGCCCCCCGATTCCCCACTGGAGGAACCACGTGAGGACCAAGCGCACCACCCCCCGCACCGGCACCACGAGACGGACCCGGCTGATCGCCGTGGCCTCCGGCCTCCTCGCCACCGCGGCCTTCGCCGTCCCGGCCGCGCAGGCGGGCGAGGCGAAGGCGTACTCGACCAACCAGCTCACCGCGGCGAGCGACGCCGTGCTCGGCGCCGACATCGCCGGTACGGCCTGGAACATCGATCCGAGCAACGGCAAGGTCCAGGTCACCGTGGACAGCACCGTCTCGCAGGCCGAGATCCAGAAGCTCAAGGCCGCGGCCGGGAGCAACGCGGGAGCCCTGGAGATCGAGCGCACCCCGGGCACCTTCAGCAAGCTCATCTCCGGCGGCGACGCCATCTACGCCTCGTCCTGGCGCTGCTCCCTCGGCTTCAACGTCAGGAGCGGCAGCACCTACTACTTCCTCACCGCCGGGCACTGCACCGACGGCGCGGGCACGTGGTGGTCGAACTCCTCGCACTCCACCACCCTCGGCACCACCGCCGGGTCCAGCTTCCCCGGCAACGACTACGGCCTCGTGAAGTACACCAACTCCTCGGTCGCCAAGGACGGCACCGTGGGCAGCGTGGACATCACGAGCGCCGCCAACGCCACGGTCGGCATGAACGTGACCCGGCGCGGCTCGACCACCGGCATCCACAGCGGCACGGTCTCCGCCCTCAACGCCACCGTCAACTACGGCGCGGACGGCATCGTCAGCGGACTCATCCGCACCAACGTGTGCGCCGAGCCCGGCGACTCCGGCGGCCCGCTCTACTCCGGCAACAAGGCGATCGGTCTCACCTCCGGCGGCAGCGGCGACTGCTCCTCGGGCGGTACGACCTTCTTCCAGCCGGTGACCGAGGCGCTCAGCGCCTACGGGGTCAGCATCTACTGACCCGCTGCGGCACAGCGGTACGGCAGTAAGGGCAGGGCAAGGCGGTACGGGGGTGGGCGGGCCCGGGGCGCGGGCGCACCCACCCCCGTACGGCCCCCGTACCGCCCCGGCCGCTACCGCGGCACCCCGCTCCCCGTCACGAGCAGCGCCACCGCCTCCGCCTCGGAGCGTGCCGGGAGCCGTTCGCCGTCCCTGCGGCGCAGCGCCACCTCGCCCGCCGCCGCCTCCCGCGCGCCGAGCACCGCGAGGTGCGGCACGAGGCGCGCCTGCCGGACGCGCGCCGCGAGGGTCCCCGCGTGCGCCGGGTACCTCCGCGCCCGCAGCCCCGCCGCGCGACAGCGCCGTACGAAGGACTCCGCGGCCTCCTCCTGCTCCTCGCCCACCGGCACCACGCCCACCTGCACGGGCGCGAGCCACGCGGGGAAGGCGCCGCCGTGCACCTCGATCAGCCGCGCGAGGACGCGCTCCAGGCTGCCGAGCACGCTGCGGTGCACCATCACGGGGCGCGGCCGGGAGCCGTTGGCGGCGCGGTAGTCGAGACCGAAGGCGGCCGGCTGGTGGAAATCGGCCTGCACGGTCGAGAGGGTGAACTCGCGGCCCGCCGCGTCCCGCGCCTGCACGTCGATCTTCGGCCCGTAGAAGGCCGCCTCGCCGCGCTCCTCCTCCCAGTCGAGCCCCGCGCCCGCGAGCGCCTCGGCGAGGGCCGCCGCCGAGCGCTCCCACACCCCCTCGGCGAGCGCGTACTTGGCGCCCTCGCCCGGCAGCGAGAGCCGGTAGCGGCTCGGGGCGAGGCCGAGGGCCCGGTAGGCGGTACGGATCAGGGCGAGCGCGCCCGCGACCTCCCCGGCGAGCGACTCCGGGGCGCAGAACAGGTGCGCGTCGTTGAGATGGATCGCCCGCACCCGGGTCAGGCCGCCGAGGGTCCCGGAGGGCTCCGCACGGAACATGCCACCCAACTCCGCGATACGAAGGGGTAGTTCGCGGTAGCTGCGGGCCTGGGCGCGGTAGATCAGCGCGTGGTGCGGGCACAGGCTCGGACGCAGCACGAAGTGTTCGCCGCCGACCTCCATCGGCGGGAACATGTCCGCGCGGTAGTGCGCCCAGTGCCCCGAGCGGACGTACAGCTCCTGTTTCCCGAGCACGGGCGAGTGCACGTGCTGGTAGCCGTCGGCGACCTCCAGGCCGCGTACGTACTCCTCCAGCGCGTGCCGCACGCTCGCGCCGTCCGGGAGGAGGTAGGGGAGGCCCGCGCCGAGCAGCGGGTCGGTGCCGTAGAGGCCGAGCGCGCGGCCGAGGCGGTGGTGGTCGTGGTCCCGGGCGGGGACGGGGTCGTTCATGGTCGCTCCTGCGGGTGGGGGAGCGGGTGGCGGCGCGGAAAAGCCCCAGGGCACCCGCCCCGGGGCTTCGCTTCGGTACAGCTCTCAGCGCGCCGGGACGTACTCCGGCGTCGTCGTCCACTGGTGGTGCGCGGCGGGCTGCATGTCCCGCAAGGTAGCGGGGCGCGGGGGAGGGGGCCACCGCTTTTCCGGTGCGGGTGTGACCGCCCCCACACGCGAGGTCCCGGTCCTGTCCGCGACTCCTTCACGGGGCCTTCGCGCGGTCGCGAGGGCCCCTGAGGGGGCAGGGGCGAGAACCGGCCACGGGGTCCGCGCCGGGTGGCGCCTTCGGCGCCGTACCGCCCCCACCGGGGCTTTCGCCCCGCGAACTCAGGGCCGTGGGGGCGTACTTGACAGCCATGCGGGGCCGGTCCGGAGGCGTCCGTTCCCTTCGGACGCACGGCCGGATATCGACCTTGTGTGCGACTGCGGGCCCTCGGAATAGTGGGCGGCGCACGGTGAGACGGACGCGGGTTTTTCCCGTCCCGCGGCACCGTGTGCGAACGCCTTCCGGTCCCGGCTCCCCCACACCGCCGGGACCAACCCCCCACAGGAGGACGTGAAGTGACCGAACGACGGACCACCGTGCGGCGCGCCGCGATCGCGGGCACCGGAGTGGCCGCGCTGCTCGCGGCCGGATTCACCTTCCAGACCGCGAACGCCGCGGAGGCGACCCCCACCGCCCCGCACACCCTCTCGGCCCCGAAGGCCGAAAAGCTCGCCTCGCGACTCGCCCAGGACCTGGGCACGCACGCGGCGGGCACCTACTACGACGCGCAGGCCAAGCACCTCGTCGTCAACGTGACGAACCAGTCGGCGGCGAAGACGGCCGAGGCGGCGGGCGCGAAGGCGAGAGTCGTCGCGCACACGCTCGCCGAGCTGAAGTCGGCGCGCTCCGCCGTCGCCAAGGAGACCACCGCGATACCCGGCACCTCCTGGGGCGTGGACCCGGTCTCCAACAAGGTCGTCGTGACCGCCGACCGCACCGTCAAGGGCGCCCAGCTCAAGAAGCTGACCACCGCCGTCGAGAAGCTCGGCACCGCGGCGACGCTCAAGCAGTCGAAGGGCACCTTCAAGCCCTTCATCGCGGGCGGCGACGCGATCACCGGCTCGGGCGGGCGCTGCTCGCTCGGCTTCAACGTGACGGTCGGCGGCGAGCCCGCCTTCCTCACCGCCGGGCACTGCACCGAGGCGATCGACAACTGGACCGACGCGGACGGCAACGCGCTCGGCAGCAACGCGGGCTCGGAGTTCCCCGGCAACGACTACGGGCTCGTCAAGTACAGCTCCGATGTCGCCCACCCGAGCGAGGTCGACCTCTACAACGGCAGCAGCCAGTCCATCACCGGCGCCGCCGACGCGACGGTCGGCCAGACCGTCACGCGCTCCGGCTCCACCACCGGGGTCCACAGCGGTGAGGTGACCGGGCTCGACGTGAGCGTCAACTACGGCGCGGACGGCATCGTCGACGGGCTCATCCAGACCACGGTCTGCGCCGAGCCGGGCGACTCGGGCGGCTCGCTCTTCGCGGGCAGCAGCGCGGTCGGCCTCACCTCCGGCGGCAGCGGCGACTGCACCTCCGGCGGCGAGACCTTCTTCCAGCCGGTCACCGAGGCGCTGAGCGCCTTCGGCGCCGAGATCGGCTGACACCCTCCGCCGTACCCCCGGGGTCCCGGTTCCGCCACGAGGCGGGCCGGGACCCCGGCTTTCGTACGGGCGGCCCGTGCCCCGCGCCGGCTCCGGCGCCGTACGGGCCGCGCTTCCGTACGAGCCGGACGCCCGGCGTACGCGAGGGCCCCGCCCGCTCCCGGCCCCTCGCGGAACGCTGGCCCGGGGTGGTGAACCCCGGGCGTGTGCCGCCCGGGATGCGGGGTCTTTCGCGAAGCGCTCTGGACGTCGCGGCGCTCGCGCGGCCGAATGTGCCGCCCGATGCGGGGGAAGGCGCATCCGCGACCCAGGGAGGCCGTGGTGACATATGACCGGATCGGGCTGGCGGAGGTGCTGGCGGCGGCGGAGAGGGCCGCGCCGGTGGATTCCCTCGACGTCGTGGCACGCAATCTGCGCGAGCGCTTCGACGCGCGCTACGTCTCGTTCCTGTTCGCCGATGTCCTCGGCCGGAGCATGGTGCGGGTCAGCGACGGGCGGGCCGCGCGGGAGAGGTACGACACCGAGCGGATTCCGCTCGCCGGCAGCGTCTACGACGAGGTGCTGCGCACCCAGGAGCTGGTACGGGTGCCGGACGAGGGGGAGGGGCAGCGGGTGCTCGCCCCGGTCACCAACCGAGGCGACGCCATCGGGGTCCTGGAGCTGGTCCTCCCCGGGGGCGTCCCGGACGACGCGCCCGAACGGCTCGAACAGGTCAAGGAGGCCGCGCACGCGCTGGCGTACATCGTCGTCACCGACCGCCGCTTCACCGACCTCTACCACCTGGGGCAGCGCACCACCAGGATGAGTCTCGCCGCCGAGATCCAGCGGCAGCTCCTGCCCTCGGCTCCCTCCTGCGAGGCCCCCGAGTTCACCCTCGCCTGCGCCCTGGCCCCGGCCGACAACATCGCCGGGGACACCTACGACTACACACTCGACCGCGACACCCTGCACCTGTCCGTCACGGACGCGATGGGGCACGACGTCGCGGCCTCGCTCCTGGCCACGTTGCTGGTCAACGCCTCGCGCGGGGCCCGCCGCGCCGATGAGGGACTCACCGAGCAGGGCCGCCAGATGCACCAGGCCCTCGTCGACCACGGCGGACGGAAGCTCGCCACCGGGCAGTTGCTGCGCATCGCCCTGGACGGGAGCGGCGCCCGGCTCGTCAACGCGGGCCACCCCTGGCCGCTGCGACTGCGCGGGGGCACGGTCGAGGAGATCCCCCTCCACGTGGATCTGCCCTTCGGGGTCTCCGCGAAGGGCGTCTACCAGGTGCAGGAACTCGCCCTGCGCCCCGGCGACCGGCTCCTGCTGTACACCGACGGGATGCAGGAGCGCCGGGCGCGCAGCGTCGATCTGCCCGCCCTCCTGCGGGAGACCGCCGCCGAGCACCCCCGCGAGGTCGTACGGGTCCTGGCCGACGCGGTCGCCGAGGCGTCCGGCGGCCACCCCGAGGACGACGCCACCGCCCTGTGCCTCGACTGGCACGGGCCGCGGGACCACGCCGCCCCGGCCTGACCCGTCACTCCCCGTGGCCGTTCACCCGTCTGTTCGTACGTGCGCCGCGCTAATCGTACGAACGTTCGAGCAGTGGTTTATCGTGGTGCCCGAGAGATGAACCAGGGGGTGAGCACGACCGTCCGAGGAGGTGCGGATGACCAGGTCTCCGGGCCTTTCGGGCCTCGGCTTCGCGCACCTGCGCACCGTCTCGGGCAACTCCGCGCGGTACGGGGCCTCGCACCCCGAGGCGCTCGCCGCGCGGGCCGCCGAGCGGGGCATGGACGCCGTCGCGCTCACCGACCGCGACACCGTCGCCGGAGCCGTGCGCTTCGCCAAGGCGTGCGCCGAGGAGGGCGTGCGGCCCCTCTTCGGGGTCGATCTCGCCGTGGACGTGCCCGCCACGCGGGACGCGCGCGGCGGCGGGCGGCGGCGCGCCCCTGTGCGGGGCGGGGCCTTCATCGACGAGTCCGCGCCGCGTGTGACCTTTCTCGCCCGCGACGGGGCGCGCGGCTGGGCCTCCCTGTGCGCGCTCGTGACCGCCGCCCACGCCCGCGGCGAGCGCCCGCCGCTGCTGCCCTGGGATGCCAACCACGGCGAAGGGCTCACCGTCCTGCTCGGCCCCGAGTCCGACATCGGCCGCGCCCTCGCCGCCGGACGCCCCGACCGCGCGGCCCGCCTCCTCGCCCCCTGGCGCGAGCGCTACGGCGACGCGCTCCGCCTCGAAGCCGTCCACCACGGACGCGGCGGTACGGGTCCGGGCTCCCTGCGCCTCGCCGCCCGCACCGTCGGCTTCGCCGCCGAGCAGGGCGTACGCCCCGTGCTCACCAACGCCGTGCGCTACGCCGACCCCGGCCAGGGCCGTATCGCCGACGTGCTCGACGCGGCCCGCCGCCTCGTCCCCATCGACCCCGCCAAGGGCCTCGACAGCGGCGAGCGCTGGCTCAAGGACGCCGGGCTGATGGCCCGGGAGGCCGAGCGGATCACGACCGCCGCCGGTTTCGGCCCGGATGCCGCCGCCGCGCTCCTCGCCCACACGGCCCGTACCGCCGCCGAGTGCCTCGTCGACCCCGAGGACGACCTCGGCCTCGGCTCCGTGCGCTTCCCCGAGCCCCGCCTCGTCGGCGCGGGCTGGCGCACCGCGCAGCGCGCCCTCGCCTCGCGCGCCGCCGCGGGGATGGTCCGGCGCGGCTACGACCGGGGCCCGAGGGCGCGCGCGTACTGGGAGCGGATGCACCACGAGCTGGACATCATCGGGCACCACGACTTCGCCTCGTACTTCCTCACCGTCGCCCGCGTCGTCGACGACGTGCGCGACCTCGGCATCCGCGTCGCCGCGCGCGGCTCGGGCGCGGGCTCCCTCGTCAACCACCTCATCGGCATCGCGCACGCCGACCCGCTGGAGCACGGGCTGCTCATGGAGCGCTTCCTGTCCAAGCGGCGCTCCGTGCTGCCCGACATCGACATCGACGTCGAGTCCGCGCGCCGCATCGAGGTCTACCGCGCGATCCTCGGCCGCTTCGGGCCCGAGCGCGTCGCGACCGTCGCGATGCCCGAGACGTACCGCGTGCGGCACGCGATCCGCGACGTCGGCGCCGCGCTCTCGCTCGACCCCGCCGACATCGACCGCATCGCCACCGCCTTCCCGCACATCCGCGCCCGCGACGCCCGCACCGCGATGGACGAGCTGCCCGAACTCGCCTCCGTCGCCGCCGAACGCGAGAAGTACGGCACCTTCTGGGAGCTGGTCGAAGGGCTCGACGCGCTCCCGCGCGGCGTCGCGATGCACCCGTGCGGAGTGCTCCTCTCGGACGCCTCGCTGCTCTCGCGCACCCCCGTCGTGCCCACGAGCGGCGAGTCGCTGCCGATGGCGCAGTTCGACAAGGAGGACGTCGAGGACCTCGGACTGCTCAAGCTCGACGTGCTCGGGGTGCGGATGCAGTCCGCGATGGCGCACGCGCTCTCCGAGCTGGACCGGGCCACGGGCGAGGCCCCCGACATCGACGCGATCCCGCCCGGCGACGAGAGGACGTACCAGCTCATCCGCTCCACCGAGACCCTCGGCTGCTTCCAGATCGAGTCGCCGGGGCAGCGCGACCTCGTCGGGCGGCTCCAGCCGTCCACCTTCCACGACCTCGTCGTGGACATCTCGCTCTTCCGCCCCGGCCCCGTCGCCGCCGACATGGTGCGGCCCTTCATCGAGGCCCGGCACGGCCGCGCGCCCGTGCGCTACCCGCACCCCGACCTCGCCCCCGCCCTGGAGGACACCTACGGCGTCGTCGTCTTCCACGAGCAGGTCATCGACCTCGTGCACACCATGACCGGCTGCGGGCGCGACGAGGCCGACCGGGTGCGGCGCGGGCTCTCCGACCCCGAGTCGCAGGGCCGCATCCGCTTCTGGTTCGCGCAGCGCGCCGCCGAGCGCGGCTACGACGCCGAGACCGTCACGCGCACGTGGGAGATCGTCGAGGCATTCGGCTCGTACGGCTTCTGCAAGGCGCACGCCGTCGCCTTCGCCGTGCCCACCTACCAGTCCGCCTGGCTCAAGGCCCACCACCCGGCCGCCTTCTACGCCGGGCTGCTCACCCACGACCCCGGCATGTACCCCAAGCGGCTGCTCCTCGCGGACGCGCGACGCAGGGGCGTGCCGATCCTGCCCGTGGACGTCAACCACTCCGCCCCCGCCCATCGGATCGAACTGGTGTCCGAGGACGGGCCTCCGGCGGCCCGCTGGGGCGTCCGCCTCGGGCTCTCCGACGTGCACGGCATGAGCGAGGCCGAGGGCGAGCGGATCGCCGCCGCGCAGCCGTACACCTCGCTCCTCGACTTCTGGCAGCGCGCCCGGCCCTCGCGGCCCGTCGCCGAACGCCTCGCGCAGGTCGGCGCGCTCGACGCCTTCGGCGCCAACCGCCGCGACCTCCTCCTGCACCTCGCCGAACTCCACCGCATGGGCCGCGGCGCCGCCTCGCACGGCACCCAGCTCCCGCTCTCCGGCGGCCGTCGCACCGCGCCCGCCGGGCTCCCCGACCTCGACGAGACCGAACGGCTCAGCGCCGAACTCGGTGTCCTCGGCATGGACGCGTCCCGCCATCTCATGGGCGACCACCAGGAGTTCCTGTGCGAACTCGGCGTCGTCTCCGCGCGCCGCCTGCGCGAGGCCCCGCACGGCGCGACCGTCCTCGTCGCCGGCGCCAAGGCCGCGACCCAGACCCCGCCCATCCGCTCCGGCAAACGCGTCGTCTTCACGACCCTCGACGACGGCACCGGACTCGTCGACCTCGCCTTCTTCGACGACTCGCACGAGCGCTGCGCCCACACCGTCTTCCACTCCTGGCTGCTCCTCGTGCGCGGCACCGTGCAGCGGCGCGGGCCGCGCAGCCTCAGCGTCGTCGGCACCGTCGCCTGGAACCTCGCCGAACTCCTCGACCTGCGCGCCGAGGGCGGCCTCGAAGCGGTCTCGGCGAAGCTCGCCGAACCGCTGGAGGAACAGCCGCACGAGCCCGCCTCGGCCGCCCGCCGCATCACCCTCCCCACCGGCTTCGAGCTCAACCCCTGGGCCGACCTCAAACCGGCGGGCGCGGACACGGCGGCGACGGGCCGCGGAATCGCGCGGGCGAAGCTGTGGCACCAGAGCCAGGGGAGCGCGGGATGAGCGGCCCGGTGCGGTACGGGGAGGGCGCGGGCCCGTACGAAGAGGGCGCGACCGGTGGCGCGGGTTCGTACCAGGAGGGCGCGACCGGAGGCGCGGGCCTGCACGGGGAGGACGCGGCCGGTGGCGCGGAAGGCGTGGCCGGGGGGTCGGGGGACGGTCCCGGTGCCGGTGTCCTCTGCGTGCGCTTCCGGCTCTCGCGCGAGCCCGACGCGCCCGACCTGCTGCCCGCGCTGCTCGCCACCGCCGAAGGGCTCACCCCGCTCGTCCAGGCGCTCCCGCCCGACACCGCGCTCGCCGACGTGCGCGGCGCGCGCCGCTACTTCGGGCGCGACGTCGCCGAACTCGCCGCGCTCGTACGGGTGCGGACCCTCGCCCTGCACGGTGTCGTGTGCGCGATCGGCGTGGGCCCGACCCCGCTCATCGCCCGCATGGCCGCGCGCGAGGCCCGCTTCGGCACGACCGTCACCGTCACCGAGGACGGGCTCGCCGAGTACCTCGACCGCAAGCCCGTCATCGCGCTGCCGGGCGTGGGCCCCGCCACCGCCCGTACGCTCTGCTCCTACGGACTCGACTCCGCCGGACGCGTCGCCGCCGCCCCGCTCGGCACCCTCCAGCGCATCCTCGGCGCCCGCGCCGGACGCGAACTGCGCGCCCGCGCGCACGGTATCGACCCCACGCCCGTCACCCCCGACGCGCTCTCCCGCGCCCTCTCCGCGCACCGCGCCTTCGACCGCGACGAACTCGACCGCGACCGCCGGCGCCGCGCCCTGCTCTCGCTCACCGAGGAACTCGGCGCCCGGCTGCGGGCCGAGGAACAGGTGTGCGCGAGCCTCCAGCTCACCGTCCGCTACGCCGACCGCTCCACCACCGTGCGTTCCCGCGCCCTGCCCGAGCCCACCGCCCACACCCGGGCGCTCACCGCCGCCGCGTACGGCCTGCACGAGGCGCTCGGCCTGCAACGCGCCCGGGTACGGGGGCTCGTGCTGCGCGCCGAGGGCCTGCGGCCCGCCGCCGGGGCGGCCCACCAGCTCAGCCTGGACCCCGAGGACGACAAGGCGCACCGCCTGGAGGCGGCGGCCGACCGCGCGCGGCGCCGCTTCGGCGCCGGAGCGGTGGTGCCGGGGACGCTGGCGGCCTGAGAGGCCCACGCCGGTAAGGGTCCGCCCGCCTTCCCACGAGCCGACAGCGGGCGGGGGCCGTGGCCCGCCGCCTTCTCGCCCCGTGATCCCGCCGCCCCCGTTCCCCGCCCCGTCACTTCATCAGCGACTCCACCTCCGCCGCGTACAGCACCGCCGGGTCGAAGCCCATGCCGTGGAAGCCGCCCGCGAGTTCGAGCGAGAGGACTCCGTGCAGGCGGGTCCAGACGGTGAGGGCGCGCAGGCGGGCGGCCGGGCTCGCGGGGTGGCCCCTGGTCCACTCGCCGTGCTCGGCGAAGTACCCCTCCGCCGGGGGCACGACGCCCGGGGGCTGGGTGTCCGGCCCGTCCTGTGCCGCGCACACGTCGAGGAGCACCGTCATGATCTCCGAGGCCGTGAGCGCCGTGTCCTCGGGCGCGTGGTAGCCGGGCAGCGGGGTGCCGTAGACGAGGAAGTACCGCTGCGGGTCGGCGAGTGCCCAGGCGCGCAGGGTCCCCGCGAGGCCGGGGAGGTCGGTGCCCTCGGCCGCGCGGGCCAGGAAGGCGTCGGCGAGGCTGCGGTAGGCGTCCCTCACGAGGTCGGTGATCAGGTCGTCGCGGCTGGCGAAGTACCGGTAGAGGGCGGGGCCGCTCATGCCGATCCGCTTCGCGATCGCGTTGAGCGACAGCGCGCTCGCCCCCGCCGTCGCTATCTGCTCCCAGGCGTGGCGCTTGATGTCCTCGCGCACCTGGGCGCGGTACCGCTCGCGGGACGTCCTCGGCTCGCTCACACGCGCTTCCTCTCCTCGGCTCGTTTCGTTAGAGACTATCACTGCCGTTATTGACTCTCACGCCAAGGATGAGTTACAACTTCTCACGAAAGCGAGAGCATCTATGGATCGGGGAGCGTCATGAGTGAGCGCGCACGTCTTGTCGAGGTCGTCCTGCCGGGCGTCGTGGAGCCGGAGGGCCTCCAGGTACGGGAGGCGGAGGCGCCCGTGCCCGGCGAGGGCGAGGTGGTGCTCGCGATGGAGGCGAGCGGGGTCTCCTTCGCCGAGCAGCAGATGCGGCGCGGCCGGTACTTCGACCAGCCGCCGTTCCCCTTCGTGCCGGGGTACGACGTCGTGGGCCGCGTCCACGAGGCGGGGCCGGGCGTCGACCCGGGGCTCGTGGGGCGGCGGGTGGCCGCGCTGCTCAAGGTGGGCGGCTGGGCGAGCCGCGTACGGGTCGCCGCCGCCGACCTCGTACCGGTGCCCGAGGGCGTGAGCGCCGAGGAGGCCGAGACCGTCGTCGTCAACGGCATCACCGCCTGGCAGATGCTCCACCGCAAGGCCAAGGTGCGCGCCGGGCAGACCGTCCTCGTGCACGGCGCGAGCGGCGGCGTCGGCTCCGTCCTCGTCCAGCTCGCACGCGCCGCGGGCGTCGAGGTCATCGGCACCGCGTCGGCCCGCCACCACGAGGCGCTGCGCGCGCTCGGCGTCACGCCGGTCGACTACCACGACGGCGAAGTGGCCGCGCGGGTGCGGGAGCTGGCGCCCGAGGGTGTCGCGGCCGTCTTCGACCACGTCGGAGGGCCCGGGATCGTCGACTCCTGGCGGCTGCTCGCGCGCGGCGGCACGCTCGTCGCGTACGGGACCGCGTCGACGCGGGACGACACGGGCTCGCGGCACTGGCCGGTGATCAAGCTCTTCGCGCGCCTCGGTCTGTGGCAGGTGCTGCCCAACGGCCGCGGCGCCGGTTTCTACAACATCTGGGCCGGCTCGCGGAACAAGGCACGCTTCCGCGCCCACCTGCGCGCCGACCTCACGGCGGTCCTCACCGCGCTCGCACGCGGCGAGATCACCGCCCGCGTCGCCGGGACCTTCCCGCTCGCGAGGACCGCCGAGGCGATGCGCCTCGCGGAGTCGGGCACGGTGAGCGGCAAGATCGTCCTGACACCGTGAGGCCGGGGAGGGCAGGCGCACCGGAGAGCCACCCCCGGCACGCCCCGGCACGCCTGCCCCGGGGCGGACGTCCCCCGCACCCCTCACCCCGCGTCGGCGACCTCCCGCAGGTACCCGCCGAGCCGCTCGATCGCCGAGGGGTTGCGCGGGCTCTCCACCAGGTCCGCGTAGTCCAGCACGTACACGCGCTTGTTCTTGATCGCGGACACGTTCCGCAGCGGCGGGTACGACAGCAGGAAGTCCCGCTTCTTCCTCGCGCTCGTCGCCCCGTAGTCGTTGACGACGATGACGTCCGGGTTCCGCTTCACGACCGTCTCCCAGCCGACCGTCGTCCACGAGTCCTTGAGGTCGTGCAGGATGTTGACGCCCCCGGCCTCGCTGATGATCTGCTCGGGCGCCGCGTACCTGCCCGAGGTGAAGGGCTGGTCCTGGCCGCTGTCGTAGAGGAAGACCGAGGGCCGCTTCGCGGGGGCCTTCGCGCGCACGGCCGCGACCTTCGCCTTGTACTCCCTGATCAGCTTCGTGGCCCGCGCCTCGACGCCGAAGATCTTCCCGAGGTTGTCCAGATCGGTGTAGAGCGCGTCGAGCGGCGGCATGATGCCGCGCGAGGTGCCGGTGCGGGCGTTGCGGCAGGACTCGGTGAGCAGGTACGTGCCGATGCCGGCCTTGTGCAGCTCGTCGGGGGTCAGCGCGTTCTCGTTGAAGCCGTAGTTCCAGCCCGCGAAGACGAGGTCGGCGTGCGCGGCGAGCGCGTTCTCCTTGGTGACGCGGTCCTTCGATATCCACTTCACCTTGTTGTACGCGTCCTTGTACGGCACGCCCGTCAACGAGCCCTTGTCGTCCGGCATGGCGTACCCGGCCATGCGGTCCTCCAGACCGAGCGCGAACATCAGCTCGGTGATGCCGATGTCGTTGGTCACGACGCGCTCGGGCCGCTTGTCGTACGTGACCTTCTCGCCGCAGTTGGTGACGGTCACCGCCTCCGCCTTCGCGGCCTTCCCGTCGTCGTGCTCGACCTTCGCGCCGCAGCCGGTCAGCGTGACGGCGGCGGCGAGGCCGAGCGAGGCGGTGGTGAGGAGCTTGCGCACGGGAGAACCCTCCGGGGTCTTCAGGGAGTCAGGGGGTCGAACAGGAACTGGGTCGCACCCGTCTCCGGGTGGCGCACGCGATGCGCCCGTACGCCGAAGACCTCCGCGAGCAGCGCGGCGGAGAGCACCTCGTCGGGCGGGCCCGAGGCGACGACGCGCCCCCGGTGCAGGACGTGCAGGAGGTCGCAGTGCGCGGCGGCGAGATTGAGGTCGTGCAGCGCGGCGAGCACGGTCGGGCCGCTCGCGCGGACCCGGCGCAGGACATCGAGCTGGTGGGCGATGTCGAGGTGGTTCGTGGGCTCGTCGAGGACGAGGACGCGCGGCTCCTGGGCGAGCGCGCGGGCGATGAGCACGCGCTGCTTCTCACCGCCCGACAGCGACTGGAAGCCGCGCGCGGCGAGGTGCGCGACGCCCGCGTCCGCGAGCGCCCGCGCGCAGATCTCCCGGTCGCGCGCGGCGGAGCGCTCGCGGTGCGGGAGCCGCCCCATCGCGACGACCTCGGCGGCGGTGAAGTCGAAGTCGGCGGCCGTCTCCTGCGGCAGTGCGGCGAGCAGCCGCGCGGCGGCCCGGGGCGCGAGGCGGTGCACGTCCTCGCCCCCGACCCGTACGACCCCCGCGTCGGGGCGCCGCGCCCGGTACACGCACCGCAGCAGCGTCGACTTGCCGCTCCCGTTCGGCCCGACGAGCCCCACGAAGGCCCCGGCGGGCGCGTCGAGCACGACCGCGTCGACGAGCCGCGCGCCCGCCGCTTCGACCGAGACGCCTTCGATGTCGAGCCGCATGTCACTTCCTCCGGACGGTCTTGAATACGGGGTACGGGGCCGGCCTCGGGCTCTCCGCGCTCAGCGTCCCGCGAGCGCGTGCCCGCCGCGCCGCATGAGCAGCAGGAAGGCGGGCACCCCGAGCGCCGCCGTGACGACCCCGACGGGCAGTTCGGTGGGCGCGAGCAGCAGGCGCGAGAGCAGGTCGGCCCACACGAGGAGCACGGCCCCGGCGAGCGGCGCGACCGCGAGGACCCGCGCGTGGGAGGCCCCGACGAGCATCCGTACGAGGTGCGGCACCATGAGCCCGACGAAACCGATCGCCCCGCTCACCGCGACGACGGTCCCCGTCACCGCCGCCGTCACGACGAAGAGTTCGCGCCGCAGCCGGTCGGGCGGCACGCCGAGCGCCGCCGCCGTCTCGTCGCCCATCGCGAGCGCGTCGAGCGCCCCCGCCCGCACCCCGAGCCACACGAGACCCGCGAGCACCGTCGCGGCGACGAGCGGCACCTTCGGCCACGTCGCCCCGCCGAGGCTCCCGAGCAGCCACATCATCGCCGAGCGCGCCGCCTCGCCCCGCTCCGCGCCGAAGACCATGACCGTCGTGACCGCCTGGAAGCCGTACGCGAGCGCGGTCCCCGTCAGGACGAGCCGCAGCGGGCTGAGCCCGAGCGCGGAGCGGGCCACCGCGTAGACGAGGGCGGTCGCCGCGAGCGCGGAGACGAAGGCCGAGAAGGACAGCGCCCACACGCCGAGGCCCGCGAGCGCGCCGAAGAGGATGACGGCGTTGGCGCCCACGGCGGCGCCCGAGGAGATGCC
The DNA here is from genome assembly GCF_000213055.1 of Streptomyces sp. Tu6071. Classification (NCBI taxonomy): domain Bacteria; kingdom Bacillati; phylum Actinomycetota; class Actinomycetes; order Kitasatosporales; family Streptomycetaceae; genus Streptomyces; species Streptomyces sp. Tu6071. Next base: position 6,449,862 of record NZ_CM001165.1, read on the forward strand.
GAGCACGAAGGGGTCGGCGAGCGCGTTCCGTACGAGCGCCTGCACCGCGACCCCGACGGCGGCGAGCCCCGCGCCGACCACGGCCGCGAGCACGACGCGCGGGAAGCGGATCTCCCACACGATCGTGTAGGCCCCCGCGTCGTCCGCGCCGACGCTCCCGCCGCTCAGCCCGGCCCACAGCAGCCGCAGCACCCGCCCCCAGCCGATCCCCGTCGCACCGAGCGCGACCCCGCACACGAGCGAGGCGAGCAGCACGAGCGCGAGCCCGAGGAGCAGCGGGGGCACGGGTATGCGGCGGGTGCCCTCGGCTCGGGGCGCGGTGGTGAGGGACATGACGGGCGCGCATCCTCCGGGAGGGCGGCCACCGGCGGAACGCGCAGGGCGCCGGTGGGGCCCGGAGGGGCTTCGTGGCGGTCCCTGCTCGCAGTCCACGGCGAGCGGTCGACGGGGTCGGTACTCCTGCCGCGGGCGATCGGGCTCGCGCGGCCCCCAGGACACCCTGTGGGCCACGCACACCGTTGCGGGTCAGCGCCGGATTCCCACCGGCTTCCCCCACGAGAGGCCCGTGCAGGCTAGCAAACCCCCGTCAGGGGCGAACCGCCGGGACGCCACTTACGTCCCCCGTGCCTCACTTCTCCGGCACCCGCCACCCCCGCTTCCCCGCCAGCTCCAGCGCCGCCGTGGGCCCGAAGGAGCCCCGCGCGTACGGCAGCGGTACGCCCCCCTCGCCCTGCACGTCCGCGCACACCTCCCACAACCGCTCGATCTCCTCCGCGCCCGTGAACCACGTCGGGTCGCCCGCGAGCGCGTCGAGGAAGACCCGCGCGTACGCGGTCAGCGGCGGGTCGTCGGGGAAGGCCGTGCCCTCGTCGAGCATGAGCGGCGCCCGGACGAGCCGGAAGCCGGTCCCGGGCCGCTTCCCGTACGCCTCGACGCCGAAGCGCGGCGGGTCGGTGAGGTCGAAGACCCACTCCGAGGGCCGGTCGCAGGCCGCGTAGTCGGCCCCCGGGACCCGGGACGCCTCGCGCAGCCCGATCGTCACCTGCTGCCGCGAGACGCCCATCGCCTTGCCCGTGCGCAGCAGGAACGGCACGCCCTCCCAGCGCGGGTCGTCGATCCAGGCGCGCAGCGCCACGAAGGTCTCGGCGGTCGAGTCGGCCGCGACGCCGTCCTCCTCGCGGTAGCCCTCGTACTGCCCGAACACCGTCTCGTCGGGCGAGAAGGGCCGCAGCTTCCGGAAGAGCGCGGTCCGCGCCTCGCGCAGCTCGTCCGCCCCGTACCGCTCGGGCAGGTCGAGCGCGACGATGCCGAGGACCTGCCCGAGGTGCGTGGGGATCATGTCGCGGAAGGTCCCCGTGGACTCCATGAAGGAGGCCCGGCCCTCGATGTCGATCTCCTCGGGCACGTCGATCTGCACGTACGCGAGGTGCTCGCGGTTCCACACCGACTCCAGCCAGCCGTTCGCGAGCCGCAGCGCGAGGAGGTTGCGCACCGCCTCCTTGCCGAGGAAGTGGTCGACGCGGAAGACGCGTTCCTCGGGGACGATCTCGTGGAGCCGCTTGTTGAGCGCGCACGCGCTCGCGACGTCCTCGCCGAACGGCTTCTCCATCACGAGCACCGCGTCGTCGCTGAGCCCGGTCGAGCCGATCATGCCGAGCATCCCCGACATGCTCGCGGGCGGCACCGAGAGGTACAGGAGGGTACGGGTGTCCGCGCCGAGCCCTTCGCGGGTCTCGCGCACGACCCGGGCCAGGTCCTCGCCGTCCTCCGCCGACGAGGACTGGAAACGGAAGCGCGCGGTGAACTCGTCGAGACCCGCCGGGGCCTCGCCGCCGTGCGCCCCCTTCACCGCCTCCGAGACGATCTCCCGGAAGTCCTCGTCCGTGCCGGGGGAGTGCCGGCCGGAGCCGATCACGGCGTACTCCTTCGACGTGAGGCCGCGCGCGTGGAGCTGGAAGAGCGCCGGGTACAGCTTGCGCTTGGCCAGGTCGCCGGTGGAGCCGAAGAGGACCAGGAGCAGCGGACGGCCGTCGGCCGGGGTGTCGGAAGCCATGCGGGAAGCGCCTCTCGTACGAGAACGGGCCGGGCCCGGGGGGCCGGGGCTGACCGGGGTCGGGTACCCGCTTCCCAGCCTTGTGCGCCTGTCGGCTCGTCACCTCGCCGCCGGGGCCGCTCGGGTGAGCACCGTGCCCCGCCCGGCGGATCGGCGTTGGTCGCGGGCGAGGGCGGGGACGTTGTCAGTGGCGGCTGCCAGGATCGGCGGCACACGGTCGCGCGAGGCGCGGGGCCACGGGACGTACGGGCGAGAGGCGGGGCGCGCATGACGCGGACGGGCCGGGGCGGAGCGGATCGGAGCGGGGACCAAGCGCCTGCTGGCGCCGCCGCGCCTGGCGGTGGCGGTACGGCGCCGGGCGGCGGCGGGACGCCGGGCTCCGGCGGTGTGCCGGGCTCCGGCGCTGCGCCGGGCGAGGGCGGCGGCGCTGGGACCGGGTGGGGCGCGGGGACGGACTGGGACGCGGTCGCGCCCGGGTTCGACACCGAGGCGGACCACGGGCTGCGCGATCCCGCCGTACGGGACGCCTGGGCGGGCCGCCTCACGGCCTGGCTGCCCGCCGCCCCCGCCGACGTGCTCGACCTCGGCTGCGGCACCGGCAGCCTCGCCCTGCTCGCCGCCCGCGCCGGACACCGCGTCACCGCCTCCGACCGCTCCGCCGCGATGCTCGCCGAGGCCCGCGCCAAGCTCGCCGGGACCGGCACCCGCCTCGTCCGCGCCGACGCCGCGCACCCGCCCTTCGCACCCCGCTCCTTCGACGTCGTCCTCGTCCGCCACCTGTTGTGGCTCTTCGCGGACCCGGCGGCCGTGCTGCGCCGCTGGTGCGCGCTCCTGCGCCCCGGCGGGCGGCTCGTGCTGGTCGAGGGCCGCTGGAAGGAAGCGGGCCTGCCGCTCGCCGAGGTCACCGCGCTCCTCGCCCCGCTCACCGAACGCCTCCACACCGAGCCGCTGAGCGGGGACGCGGACCTGTGGGGCGGCCCGGTCGGCGACGAGCGGTACGCGGTCGTCGCGAGCCCCGCGCCACCCCGCAGGCACAGCGAGATCGTCGACGTCCACCTCTTCCTGCGGCGCGGCGACGAGGTCCTCCTCGCCCGCCGCGCGAACACCGGCTACGCGGACGGCCTGTGGCACGCGCCGTCCGGGCACGTCGAGGAGGGCGAGGACGTGCGGACGGCGGTGCTGCGCGAGGCGTACGAGGAGACGGGCCTGCGGCTGACCCCCGAGGACGTGCGCGTCGCCCTCGTCATGCAGCACGCGGCCCCCTCGGGCGGGAGCCGCATCGGCTGGTTCTTCGAGGCCGTGCACCCGGCGGGCGGCGAGCCGCGCAACGCGGAGCCGCACAAGTGCGACGCCCTGGAGTGGTTCCCGCTCGACGCCCTCCCGGACGGACTCGTCGCCTACTGCGCGGCCGGGCTCGACGCCTACCGCGCGGGCGACCGCTTCGTCCTCCACCGCCACGCCCCGGACGACCCGGTGGCACGGGTCGCGGGCGTGCCGGGGCGGGCGGTGGTGCTGCGCGAGAGCGGGGACCGGTGACCGGGCGAGGGGCGGTCCGCCCGGGAGCCGCATGCCCCGGGCGCGGCTCGGGGTCAGTACGTGAGGAGGGCGCGGAAGGCCGTGCGGTCCCCGTCCCGTCGCGCCAGGGCTTCGAGAGCGGCCGGGGCCGCCCGGGCCCGTTCCGCCGCGTGCGGGTCCGTCGTGGGCAGGCCGCTCGCCAGGAACTCGTCCTCGTCGAGGCGGAGCGCCGGGCCCCGGCCCGGTGCGGGGACCCACAGGTCGAGTTCGAGGTCGTCGACCCGTACCGCCCCCTCCTCGCGCACCGCGGGGCGGGTCATGTCGCAGTACCAGCCCTTGAGCCCGCCGTCCGCCGCCCGCACCTCCTTGATCGCGTACCACGTCGTCGTCCAGTAGTGCTCGGTGAAGACGTCGCCGGGCGCGAAGCGCACGAAACCGAAGTCGCGCGCCTCGGGCGAGGCCCACGGGGCCTCCGCGACGAGGTGTGTGCCGTCGTCGGCGAGCCGCCGGGCCGGGTAGCGCTTCTTGACGCGGCCCGCCTTGGTGAGGACGACGGTCAGGGCGTCAGCCGGGGGGCCGGCCTCAGCCGAGGGGCTTGGCATGCCGTACCTCCGTCACGGCCGGTACGTAGCCGAACCACTCGTTGATCGCGAGCATCGGCGCGTTCTCCGTGTCGTTGCTCGTGTACGCCTCCGTCAGCCCGGCCGCGCGGGCCCGGCTCAGCGAGTCGTGCTTGGCGAGCTTCGCGAGGCCCCGGCCCCGGTGGGCGCGCGCGGTCCCCGTCATCCCGCTGGAGTACCGGCCGGCGCCGTCCGTGTGCGCGATGCTGAACGCCGCCGGGACGCCGTCCACGAGAGCGACCGTCGTCAGGTCCCGGTCGAGCAGCGGGTGCCCCCAGCTCGTGGCGAGCCATTCCTCGTAGTCGTCCAGCTCCGTACCGACGTCGCTCGGCTCGTCGGCCGTGGCCTCCGCGTCGAGGAGGAAGAGCGGACGCGGGTCGTCGGCGAAGGCGGCGGCGGGCCGCAGCTCGACGCCCGGCGGGGGCGGCGCGAGCGGCGGCAGCGGGGCCGTCAGGTCCAGGCGCTGGAACCGCGCGGAACGGGAGGGGGACCAGCCGGAGCGGCGCGCGAAGCCGAGGTTGCGCTCCCCGTCGAGCACCCAGCTGAAGGCCGTACGCGCGCCGATCGAGGCGAGATACTCCTCGGCGGCGGAGACGAGCGCCGTCCCGGCACCCCGGCCCTCGTGCTCCGGATGGACGTACACATTGCAGAAAGCGAGGCCCGGTTCGGGGCTCTCGTGCGCGAGGCCCGTACTGCCCCGGCCGATCACCCGCCCCTCCTCGTCCTCGGCGAGCAGCAGCCGGTGGCACTGCGCGGCGGGGGCTCGGGCCGACTGCCACCACAGCAGCTCCGGGGTCACCAGCATCGGCGGCACGGCGGCCCGCAGGACGGCGGTGATGCCGTCGAGGTCGGCGGGGTTTTCGGGATCGAGGTCACGCACACGAAGGGTCATCGGCCCGAACGGTAGGCGCGGGGTGCGGGACGTCGCACCCCATTTAGCGCGGCACCGGGCGGTGCCGCCCGGCCCACCCGAGCGGGCCCCGGGCCTCCCTTCGCCCCGGGCCCCGGTCCTCACCCCACTCCCAGGTCCTGGTTCCCCAGTACTCCCGCGAGCGCCAGCCGCTCCGCGTCCGTCGTGCCCGGTTCCGCCGTGTAGACCATGATCCGCAGGTCGCTGTCGTGGACCGTCAGGACGTCGCAGTCCAGGCGGATCTCGCCGACGTGCGGGTGCGCGATGATCTTGCGCGCGCTGACGTGGGCACCCACCGTTCCCGCGTCCCACAGCTCTGCGAAGCGCGGGCTGCCGGCGCGCAGTTCGGCGACGAGTGCCGCGGGGCGGGGGTCGTCCGGGTAGCGCTGGGCGACCGCGCGCAGGTCGGCGGCCATGCCCGTCTCGAAGGCGGCCCGTTCCGCCGGTGTCATGACCGCCCGCGAGCCCGAGCCGAGGAAGTTGCGCCACACCGCGTTGCGCTCCCGGCTGCCGAGCGCCGAGGAGTCGCCCATGAGCGCCTCGTACGGGCTGTTGGCGAGCAGCAGTGTCCACAGCGCGTCGAAGACCGCGACCGGGACCCCGGCGAGGCGGTCGAGGAGGCGCTGCACGCTGGGCGGAATCCAGCCGGGCACGGTCCCGGGACCCGGCGGGACGAGCCCCGCGGCGCGGTAGAGGTGCGCGCGCTCCTCGGGGGCGAGCCGCAGCGAGCGGGCGAGCGCCTCGACGACCTGCGCGGAGGGGTGCGTGGCGCGGCCCTGCTCCAGGCGGGTGATGTAGTCGGCGGAGATCCCGGCGAGCTGCGCCAGTTCCTCGCGGCGCAGCCCGGGAGCGCGCCGCCTGCCGCCCGAGGGGAGCCCGGCGGCCCGCGGGGTCACGCGGTCGCGCCAGCGCCGTACCGCCTGTCCGAATTCACCCGTCGCCATAGGGGCAGTGTGCACGCGCGCGGGGGCATCGTGCCTGGTACCGCTGTTCCCAGGAAAACGGGACCACTGGCCGGGACGCCTCCCCGGCCGCACCGTGGAGGCATGACCACTTCACTGATCACCGGAGCGAACAAGGGCATCGGCTTCGAGACGGCCCGCCAGCTGATCGCCGCCGGGCACACCGTGTGGCTCGGCAGCCGCGACCCGGAGCGGGGCCGCGTGGCCGCCGAGGAGCTGGGTGCCAGGGCGCTCGTCATCGACGTGAGCGACGACGCCTCGGTCGCCGCCGCCTTCCGCACCGTCGAGGAGGCGGGGACGGGGCTCGACGTGCTCGTCAACAACGCGGGCATCGAGCCGCGCGCCGAGGACGGCGGGCCGCTCGCCGCGCTCGACGCGAGCGCCGACCGGCTGCGTACCGTCTTCGAGACGAACGTCCTCGGCCCGCTGCGCGTCACGCGGGCGTTCCTGCCGCTGCTGCGCCGCTCGGACTCGGCCGCCGTCGTCAACCTGAGCAGCGGCCTCGGCTCGCTCGCGGGCGGCGGCGGGGCCCCGTACTACCCGAGCGTCGAGTACCCGGTCTCGAAGACGGCCCTGAACATGCTCACCGTCAAGCTCGCCCAGGCCCTCCCGGGCATCCGCGTCACGGCCGTCGACCCCGGCTTCACGAAGACGGACCTCAACCACCACGCGGGGACGCAGACCGTCGAGGAGGGCGCGGCGGCCTCGGTGCGCGAGGCACTCGCGGGGAACGAGGGCGAGAGCGGCACGTTCGTGTCGGCGGAGGGGCCCGTCGCCTGGTAGCTCCCGGGGGCCGGGTCGCCGGGCGGCCTGCCGGGGGACCGACCGCCTGATGGCCCGCCAGGGATCGACTCCCTCGTACGGGCCGAGGGCGAGCTGCCGCGCTTCCGAGCCCGTACCGGCGGTGGCGCGTGTGTCGACCACGAGGAGGCGGTCCGCGCCGGAGAGGACGCGGACCGCCTTCCGCGCGTGGCGGACGAGCGCGGCGAGGAACGCGCGCCCACGGGGCCGGTTCCGCCCGGCGGGCGCTCGCGCCGCTTCAGTCCCCGTACGCCGTCCGCAACGCGTCCTCGACCAGCGCCCGCGCCTCGCCCGCGTCGAGCCCGAGACGCCGGGCCCGCTCCGCGTACGCGAGCGCCGTCGCCGCCGCCTCGCGGTGCGCGGAGTCCCCGGCGGCGGCCACGACCGTGCCGTGCCTGCCGCGCGTCTCCACGACCCCGTCCGCCTCAAGGGCCCGGTACGCCTTCGCGACCGTGTTGGCGGCGAGGCCCAGCTCCTGCGCGAGACCGCGCACGGTCGGCAACCGGTAGCCCGCCGGGAGCGCGCCCGAGCGGGCCTGTTCGGCGATCTGCGCCCGCAGTTGCTCGTACGGGGCGAGGGCGGAGGCGGCGTCGACCGCGATCTTCAGACTCACGCACCGATTCTGCCCCACCGGACGCTGACGGTGTCCATGCCACCTGCGGAGAGCGCGGCATGGGGTCGGCGCCCGGGGTGGTTCCGGCGGGCGGGTCGGTGGGCGCGCACGACGTCGCGTCCGCGTCGCGGGAGGCCGCGCCGACCTCGCGGCGCGCGTCGCGAGCGTCGTTCCCGCTTCGCCGGGCAGCCCGCTTCGTACCGCAGCGCGAGGCACGGGGGAGCGGCCCACGGTCGGGCGCGAGTGCGTTCCCTGGTGCGCGCGAGCCCGTCCACGGGGGCCTGGTCGGCGGGCACGTGCGACACCTTCTCCATGGCGCGCGCCCCGTGGCAGCGCGGTCAGCACGTGCGCGGCGGGGTCGGCGCCGAGCCACGGCGGCCGGGCGGTGGGGGAGTCGTGCGCGTCCCCCCTCGGTCCATCGCGGCGGCTTCGCCGAGCCGGGCGCGTTCGAAGGTTCCGTTGCCCCGGCGCGCGAAGAGGAAGTCGTCGAGCAGCGGGGGCCGGGCACGTGAAGCCCCGCGGCGAGGAGCAGTCCTGCCAGGCAGAGCCCCTCAGCAGGAGGGCGCCCGGCCAGGATCAGCGCGTGTCGATATCCCCCCGGCCGGTTCTCCAGTCGGGGCGGGGTGGCTCAGCGGCCCCCTGAACGCAGCCTCCCCACGCCTTTGAGCAGCCGGTCGGCGGGCGTGAAGAGCGCGGAGTGGGTCCGCACGGTGTTGCGCGCCGCCCGCGCCGGGGTGCGGCGCGCCCGGTAGGCGTAGGCGACCGGGTGGCGTCGGGTCGCCCAGCCCTCCAGCACGGTCAACTCCCGCGTGCGAAGCGACTCCTTGTATCCCTCGGGACCGCGCCCCAGGTCGAGGTACGCGATGCCCTCGGCCGCCGCCGCGCGCGCCATCCGCAGGTGGAGCACGAGTCCGGGCGAGTACTTCGCGTACGCGGGGTCGTACGCGGGGAACCAGCAGGCGAGCACGTGCGCGGAGCGCAGCCCGAAGTGCGCGGCGACCGGGCGCTCGCCCGCGTACAGGACCGAGAGCAGCCCCGCGCCGCCCGGCGCCGTGGTCTGGAGGAGCCGGCCCGCGAGCCCGCTGACCCACGCGTGCGCGAAGCGGTCCCCGCGCCCCGTCCTGCGGTACTGCGCCGACTTCCAGCGCATGAGCGTCGCGAGCGCCGCCGGGTCCCGCTCGTCGTGCGCGTACCGCAACTCCCCGTGCTCACGTTCGAGTTTGCGCTCCTTGGCGAGCGTCGTACGGGTGAACTTCGGCGAGCGGCGGCGCAGCGCTTCGAGCGCGGGCCCCCAGCCCTCGCCGACATCGAGCACGGGCGAGGCGAAACGGCCCGAGGCGTGCGCGGCGAAGGGCTGCGACTCGCCGGCGAGGTGGTCGAACTCGTACACGTTCAGGCCCAGTCCGCGCAGCAGCGCGCGCGGCTCCACCAGGAAATCCGGCCCGTGCACGAGGCCCTGGCAGTCCGAGAGGCCGAGTCCGATCGCCCGGCCGACCCCGCCCGCGCCGTGCTGGAAGGGCAGGAAGGCGACGGGATCGCCGTTCTCCCGGACGACCCCGATCCGCACGCCGCGCCTGTGGTGCGCGACGGCGAGCGCGAACTCGGGGGAGAGGAAGGGGTTGGCGAGTTCCGGGGCCCCGTTCTGCGGGGCCTTCGCCTGGAGCGCCGACCAGACCGCGCGGTCCGCCTCGGTGAGCGTGCCGGGTCTGTGCACGGTGATGTCCACGTCACGCACCCCCGCCGCTCGCCGACCGCCGGGGCCACCGGACGAGTCCGAGGCCCGCGAGACCCGGGGCCCCGGCCGCGAACAACTCGCCCCGCACCGACCTCACGTGCGGCACGAGCACCCCCTGCGCCACGCGCGGGAGCGCCGCGAAGGACCCGCCCACCGCCCCGCGCGGGCCGAGGCCGTCCCCCGTACCGCTCGCGTTCCCCGTGCCGCTCCCGATGCCCTGGGTCCCGATGGTGTGCATGGGCCGCTTTGCCCCCCGAAGCGCCGGATGCCGGGCTTCAATGTCGCGCAGTCCGGGCGGCCCGTCAAGCGAGGTGCGGAGCCGGGGAATCGAACGGAGAAGCGGACTTCTGACGGTCATGTGGCCCAAGGAGAAGGTGAGTTGAAACCCATCCCGCGTGAAACTTTCCGCCCGGTAACTTCTTGGCATGCACACTCCCGCGACACGTCCGCGGGTGGTACGAACAGGAGGGCAGAAATCCTGCTACACGGAGGTCCCATGAGATTCCCCCGCGTCACCGCGATCGTGTCCTCGCTCCTCCTCGCCGCCGGTGCCACCCTCGCCTCGGCGGCGACCTCCCACGCCGCCGCCCCCACGGGTTACGTGGCCCTCGGCGACTCCTACTCCTCCGGGGTTGGCTCCGGTTCCTACGACAGCGCCAGCGGCGACTGCAAGCGCAGTTCCAAGGCGTACCCCGTCCTGTGGAAGAACGCGCACTCACCCTCCAGCTTCAACTTCGACGCGTGCTCGGGCGCTCGTACGGGTGATGTTCTCGCCAACCAGCTCGGCCACCTCAGCGCCTCCACCGGACTCGTGACGATCTCCATCGGCGGCAACGACGCCGGTTTCGCCGACGTCATGACGACGTGTGTCCTCCAGTCCACCGACACGTGCGTCGCCAAGGTCAACACCGCCCGCGCGTACGTGCAGAACACGCTCCCCGCCGCGCTCGACAACGTCTACAACCAGATCCGCGCCAAGGCTCCGGCGGCGAAGGTCGTCGTCCTCGGCTACCCGCGCTTCTACCAGCTCAACGGCACGTGCATCGCGGGCCTCGCCGAGGCCGAGCGCTCCGCCATCAACGGCGCGGCCGACCTCCTCGACACCACCATCTCGGCCCGCGCCGCGAGCCACGGCTTCTCCTTCGGCGATGTCCGGACCACCTTCGCGGGCCACGAGATCTGCTCCGGCGACGCGTGGCTGCACAGCGTCGACTGGCTCAACATCGGCGAGTCCTACCACCCCAAGCCGGCGGGTCAGTCCGGCGGTTACCTCCCGGCCCTGACGAAGTACGCCCCCTGACGGAGGCGGGTTCCGTACGCACCCGTACGGACCGGGTCGTCCCCGCGCGAACGCTACGCGCGTGGACGACCCGCACGTCGCGGGCCCTCCGGTCCCTGTCGCCGCCCGGTCCGTGTCAGCCCCGTACCAGCACCCACACCAGCACCACCGCGATCACGAGCACCGCGATCCCGGCGCCGAGCAGCGCGGTGTACGAGGCGGCGCGGCGGGCGCCGTGCGGGGGCTCCTCCGGTGTGATCGGGGCCGGTGTCGCCCCCGAGGGCGTCACCGCTCCCTGACCCGTCGCCGCGCCCTCCGTGCCGCGCCCCCGTCCGGCAGCCGCCTCCCGCTCCTCCGCCGGTTCCCTGCCCTCCGCCACCTCGCGCAACTGCCGCGCCGCCCGCTCCGGCGACATCCGCAGCGCCGGGTCCTTGCGCAGCAGCCCTTCGAGCACGGGCCGGAGCGGGCCCGCCTGCGCCGGGTGCGGCAAGGGGTCCTCGACGGCGGCCCGTACGGTCGCGAGCGGAGTCGCCCCCCGGAACGGCGGACCGCCCTCGACCGCCGTCCACAGCACGACGCCGAGCGACCACAGGTCCCCCTCGGGCCCCGGCTCGGCGCCCTCCGCGCGCTCCGGGGGGAGGCTCGCGGGGGAGCCCACGACCTCGCCCGCGAGGGTGAGCCCGCGCGCGCCGTGCAGCGCCGCCGTGCCGAAGTCGGTGAGGACCACGCGGCCGTCGTTGCCGAGCAGGATGTTCGCCGGGGTCACGTCGCGGTGCACGACACCGACCGCGTGCGCGGCGCCGAGCGCGTCGAGCACGGCGAGCCCGATGCGGGCCGCCCGCGCGGGCGGCAGCGGCCCGTCCGCCGTGAGGACGTCGGCGAGGCTCAATCCGCGTACCAGCTCCATCACGATCCACGGCCGCCCGTCCGCCACGACGACGTCGTACACCGTGACGACCCCTTGGTGCCCCGAGCGCGCCGCCGCGAGCGCCTCGCGCTCCACCCGCGCGTACTGGCGCTCGCGCTCCTCCGCGTCCACGCCCACCGGGACCCGTACCTCCTTGACCGCGACATCCCGCGCCAGGTCCTCGTCCCGCGCCTGCCACACCGTCCCCGTACCGCCCGCGCCCAGCACGGCGCCGAGCCGGTACCGGCCCGCGAGCAGCCCCCCGGCGGTCCCCTCGGCCCCGGGTCCTCTCACGTCGCGTCCGTCCATCGCCCCGCCTCTCGTCGCGCCGTCCACTGTGACGACCTGTGACCACCGTTCCCGCACCGGACCCGAACTACTCGGCGATACGCGGGATTCGGGCGAAGCGTCCCTATTTTCGCCCTCTGGCGCGGCTCGCCCCGAAATGCTCCCGGGCGCGTGAGGATGCGTCAACCTCCTTACGGGGTAGGTGAATCACTTGACCGGGATACAAGGTGTCAGCCGGGGACGATAGGGTTACCCTGCCCGGGGCCGGGTGCCTGACGACGGGTGGGGAGTGACATGGAACAGATAACGGTCCGCAGCAGGCCGCGCGTGCCTGCCATCACGTACGGGAGCGGGGCGAGCAGCTCGCGGCTCGACCGGCACCTCGCGGTGCTCGGCGGTCCCGCCGTCCCGCAGCGCGAGGCGGCGGAGGCCACTTCCCTGATGCGCGAGCTCACCTCGCGCAAGGCGGCGACCGGACTCGCGGCACAGCCCGACAGCAGGACGCGGATGAGCAAGGTCTCACTCCTCGCCCCGCTCAAGAAGCTGCGCCGCACCCTCTTCGGCGGGCGCTGACCGGGGCTCCCGCCCCGGCCCACCACCCGAGCCGCCCACCACCGGGACCGGCCGCCGCCCCACGGGCGCCGGTCGGCCCCCACCCACGCGCACACCCACGCCCCGCCCCGGAACCGAGCGCCGAGCCCCCGCACCCACCCCGGCCCAGGGCCACCGCCGCGGCTCTCCGCGGCGCGGGGCGTGACTTCGCGCGGCTTCCCGCCGCACGCGGGCGTGAGTTCGTGCGGTCCTTCGCTGGACGGGCGGGCGCGCCTTCGGGGGATCTTCCGCTGGACGCAGGCGTGCCTGGCTTTCCGTTGCACACGGCCGGGCGGTTGCCCCTCCGCCGCACACGGCCGGGCGGTTGCCCCGGGCCCGCCGCGCGCCGGATGCGGATTCACTTCCTGTGACGGGGCGTGGGGGAGGTGGCGACACCGTGCCGACCCCGGCCTCTCTCTCCCTGTGACCTGCCCCGATAGGGTGCGAGGGCGGTTCCGTCGGACAGGAGGGGCCGTTCTGACGGGTGCGACGAAGGGCGGCGGCGGATGAGTGACGGCGGGGTTCTGCGCTGGAGCGACTACCGGGCCATGCCGTGGCGCAACGGGGGCGGTACGACCCGGGAGGTCGCCTCGGGGGTGATGCCGCGCGCGGGGTCCGGTGTCAGGGGGCCTGGTGAGTCGGTCCCCGGTGCGCGGGCCGGTGCGGCGGCCCACGGTGCGGATGCGGCCGGTGCGGACGCGGCCGGTGCCGATGCCTTTGACTGGCGGGTCAGCATCGCCGATGTCGGTGCGGGTGGGCCCTTCTCGGTGTTTGCCGGGATCGATCGCGTCATCACGCTCGTCGAGGGCTCCGGCATGGTGCTGACCGTGGGCTCCGGTGCTCCGTGCCTCGTCGAGCCCCTGACCCCCTTCGCCTTTCCCGGCGACGCGCCCACGGACTGCCGCCTGGAGGCGGGCGCCGTGCGCGACATGAACGTCATGACCCGCCGGGGCCGCGCGACGGGACACGTACGGGTGATGCGCATCGGCGACGGCGGTACGGAGCTGACGGGCGCCGCCGACGAGATCGTGCTCGCCGTGGCCGTCACCGAGGGCGTCACCCTCGACGAGGAAGGCACCGCGATCCCGCTCGGCCGTCTCGACTGCGTCCGCGCGACACCGCGCCTCGTGCTCCGCGGCGAGGGCACGGTGGCCGAGATCCGGATCGCCCCGGTGCGCTGAGCCACACCGGGAGACCGTTCACAGCAGCGCGAACTGCCCCTCCGGGCCCTCCTCGCGCGTCTCCAGGACGGTCGCGGGGCGCCGCGCGGCGGCCGGTACGGGGAGCACTCCGGCCGCCCGCAGGTCCGCGCCCCCGATCGCGTCGCCCTTCTTCTCGCCCTCCGCCGCGAACTCCGCGCAGTGCGCGGCCCGTTCGGTGTGCAGTGCGAGGTCCGTGAGCAGCGCGAGGAGGTCCGAGGTCCACTCGCGGGGCCACGCGCGCGGCCCGATCGCCGCGAGGCCCTCCGCCGCCGGATCGGCCACGCGGGCGCGGAACCACCGGGTGAGGACGCGTTCGCCCTCGCTGTGCGCGTCCCACGCGGCGGGCGCGACCGGGGCGAGCACGCCCGCCGCGCCGACGCGCAACGCCTGGTCCCCCGCCTCGTACGAGAGGGCCGGGAGCGCGCCGCGCGGGGCGAGGTCCAGCGCCTCGCGCACCCACGGGCGGCGGCCCCCCGGCAGCCGGGGCCGCGGGCCCGCGTGCGCCCCGTGGCCCCGCAGCGCGACCTCGCGCAGCCCGCGCCCGAGGGCGGCCCCGGCCGCCCACTCCTCGTACGTCCCCGGCAGCCGCACCTCGCGGCCCCGCTGCGCCGGTCGCGCCGTGGCGAGCAGCCAGTCGAGCACGTCGAGCGGTGCCACGGGCCGCCCGTAGCGGTCCGCGAGGTGGGCGAGGAGACCGGGGGCGAGGTTGGGCTCGCGGCCACCGGGGCGGCGGAAGAGCGGATGGACGCGGCTGCCCGCGCCCGCCCCGAAGGGGAGGAGCGCGGTGACGGTGAGCGCCGCGGCGCGCGGGTCGTGCACGAGGAAGAGCTGGGAGGCGTCGGCGACGCGCCACAACTCGGGACGCGGGGCGTCGAGGAGGCGGTGGTCGGGGAGCAGGAAGCGCTCCTCGTACGGGCCGAAGGCGACCCGTACGGGCTCGGGGGCCGGGCCCGACTCGCGCGCGAGCCGCCCCGTTCCCGTGGGCTGGCCGGGCAGTTGCGCGACCGCCGTGTGCAGCGTCCTGGCCCGGCTCGGCACGAACAGGGCCGCGCGTGCGTCCTCCTCGCGCGCGGCGAGAAGCGCGGTCCAGCGGGCGCGGGCGGTGCCGGGGTCCGTGGCGAGCGGCCAGTCGCGCCCGGCCCGGGGCGCGGGGACCGACCACGGGAGGACGGCGTGCAGGGGCAGCAGGTCGTCGTCGCTCACACAATGCCTCGTACGGTCCCTCACACGGCCCATCGTAGGCAGCCGCCCGCGCGCGGGCAGGCGGGTGAGCGGAGCCGGGCGACCGTCCGGCCCCCGGCGCGGGGGTGTCCGGCCTCCGGCACCGGAGCCGTCCGGCCCCTGGCACCTGAAAACTAACGCCGCTAGTTTGGCTGGAGGCCGCCCGCCGTCCCGGCCGGTCCCGCACCGGGAGACCGGGCGACACCCGGGAGCAGCGGGCGACACCGAGGAAGACGAGGAACGCCCGGGGACCCGGGCAACAGCCGGCAAGAGCCAGCGACGCAGAGGAACGGAGACAGACCGTGGTGCGTGCAGCCGTCCAGTCCGCCGTGGGAGCGCCCCTTGAGATCGCCCGGATCGACCTGCCGGAGCCGGGTCCCGGGCAGGTGAGGGTCAGGCTCGCGGCGGCCGGGGTCTGCCACTCGGACCTCTCGCTCTCCGACGGCACCCTGCGCGTTCCCCTGCCCGCCGTGCTCGGCCACGAGGGCTCGGGGACCGTCGTGTCGATCGGCGAGGGCGTCCGCTCCGTCCGCCCCGGCGACCCTGTCGTCCTCAACTGGGCGCCCTCCTGCGGGACGTGCGCGGCCTGTGGGCGCGGCGAGGTGTGGCTGTGCGAGAACGCCCTCACGGGCGCGGGCGCCGAGTACGCGCGTACCGAGGACGGCAGGACGCTGCACCCGGGACTCAACGTCGCCGCGTTCGCCGAGGAGACCGTCGTCTCCGAGGCGTGCCTGCTGCCCGCGCCCGAGGGCGTCGCGCTCGACGAGGCCGCGCTCCTCGGCTGCGCGGTCCTCACCGGCTACGGGGCCGTGCACCACGCGGCGCGGGTGCGCGAGGGGGAGTCCGTCGTCGTGTTCGGCGCGGGCGGTGTGGGGCTCGCGGCGCTCCAGGCGGCGCGCATCGCGGGCGCGGGGAGCATCCTCGCGGTCGACACCTCGCCCGCGAAGGAGGAACTGGCCCGCCGGGCGGGGGCGACGGACTTCGTCCTCGCCTCGGGGACGACGGCCAAGGAGGTGCGGCGGCTGACGGGAGGGGGCGCGGACGTCGCGATCGAGTGCGTGGGCCGGGCCGTGACGATCCGTACCGCCTGGGAGTCGACCCGGCGCGGCGGGCGCACGACGGTCGTCGGCATCGGCCCGGTCACCGAGGAGGTCCGTTTCAACGCGCGGGAACTCTTCCACTGGGGCCGCACGCTCTCCGGCTGCGTCTACGGCAACAGCGACCCGGCCGCGGACGTGCCCGTCCTCGGCGAGCACGTCCGCGCGGGCCGCCTCGACCTGAGCGCCCTCGTCACGGAGCGCGTGCCGCTCGACGCGATCCCCGACGCCTTCGCGGCGATGCGCGCGGGGAAGGGCGCGCGGGCGCTGGTGGTGTTCTGAGGGACGGCGGGGCCGACCGCCCTCACCCCGGCAGTTCCACCGTCGACACGACCCGCACGAGGCACGGCCTGCGGGGTGTCTGCGCGAAGCCGAAGTGCGGGGGCGGCGCGAGCGGGCCGGGGCGGCCGAGGTCCGCGCCGTCCCAGCGCGCGCCCGCGGCGGCGAGCCCCCACATGTCGTGCGCCGCGTACCACTCGCGCCGCCCGTTCCCCGCCGTGCCGTACGTGCGCACGCCGGGCAGCAGCCGCGCGGGCAGGTCGGTCAGGCGGGCCCAGGCGGGGTGCGTGGCGAGCCGCGGCGGTACGGCGCGCAGGACCGCGCCGAGCGGGGTGCGGTGCCCGGCGCGCAGGCGCAGCCGCAGCGGACCCGCCGTCACGCTCCACGCCCGCCCGTCCCGTACGACGTCGACCGGCACGACGCGCACCTCCTCGAAGCGGTACGTCGCCGCGACGAACTCCGCGACGTCCGCGCGCGGCGCGAGCAGAACGCGCCGCCCGCAGGGACGCGCCACCATCACGTCGCTGAAGGGCCCGAAGGGGGAGCGCGGCCAGTGCCCGAGCACGAGCCGGGTCCCCGAGGCGGTGCCGAGCCCGGCGATCCAGCCGTCGAAGCGGAGGCGGCGGGGCGGCGCCGCGGGGGAGGGCCGGGGTGCGGTCATGCGGGGAAGTCTGGCGCGCGGGCGGGGCCCCGGGCGGCAGCACACGCGGGGTTCGGGCTTCGGCGAGGTGCACACGCCGGGCACGCGCGGCGTTCACGCGGTGCGCGGGGGCAGTTCCGCGTACTGCCGCTCGAAGCCGTCGAGCAATGCGCGCAGGCCCGTCGCGAAGGCGCGCTCGTCGACCGTGCCGCCGCGTTCGGCGAGGAGGTGGGCCTGGCCGAGGTGGGGGTATTCGGCCGGGTCGTAGGCGTTCTCGTCGGGGACGAAGCCGCCCGCGAAGGAGCCGAGGGCCGAGCCCACCACGTACCAGCGCAGCGCCGCGCCGATCGACGTCGCCTGCGCGGGCGGCCAGCCCGCCTCGGTGAGCGCGCCGAAGACCGCGTCCGCGAGGCGCAGGGCCGCCGGGCGGCGCCCCGGGCCGCGCGCGAGGACGGGGGCGAGGTGGGGGTGGCGGGCGAGCGCCGCGCGGTAGGAGCGGGCCCAGTCGTCGAGCGCGGTGCGCCAGGGGCGGCCGTCCTCGAACATCGACAGGTCGACCCGCGCGCTCACCGAGTCGGCGACGGCGTCGAGCAGCTCGTCCTTCGTGCCGAAGTGGTTGTAGAGGGACGGCCCGCTCACGCCGAGTTCGGCCGCGAGCCTGCGCGTGGACAGCGCCGCGAGCCCCTCCGCGTCGACGAGCGCGCGAGCGGCTTCGATGATGCGTCCCGTGCTCAGGAGGGGCTTGCGCGGTCGGGCCATGCGGCACATAGTAGGGCCGGGACGCTAAAACTAGCGGTGCTAATTAAAGTGCTCGTGGAACGGTGGAGGCACGGCGTGGACCTGCGGCTGAGCGAGGAACAGGAGGCGGCCCGCCGCCTCGCGCGGGACTTCGTGGAGCGCGAGGTGGTCCCGTACGCGCGCGAGTGGGACCGCGCGGAGAACGTCGACCGGGGAGTCGTCGCGAAGCTCGGCGAGGTCGGCTTCCTGGGCCTGACGATCGACGAGGAGTACGGCGGCAGCGGCGGCGACCACCTCACGTACTGCCTCGTGACGGAGGAACTGGGCCGCGCCGACTCCTCGGTGCGCGGCATCGTCTCCGTCTCGCTCGGGCTCGTCGCGAAGACGCTCGCCGCGTGGGGCGACGCGGAGCAGAAGCGGCGCTGGCTCCCGGGGCTGACGTCCGGGCGGTACGTGGGCTGCTTCGCGCTCACCGAGCCCGGCACCGGCTCCGACGCGGGCGCGCTCACGACGCGCGCCGTGCGCGACGGGGACGACTGGCTGCTCACCGGCGGCAAGATGTTCATCACCAACGGCACGTGGGCCGACCTCGCCCTCGTCTTCGCGCGCTCCAACGACGCCCCCGGGCACAAGGGCGTCTCCGCCTTCCTCGTCCCCACCGGCACGCCCGGGTTCGCGCGCCGCACCCTGCACGGAAAGCTCGGCCTGCGCGGCCAGGCGACCGCCGAACTCGTCCTCGACGGAGTGCGCGTGCCGGGCTCCGCGCTGCTCGGCCCGGAGGGCAAGGGGTTCTCGGTCGCGATGTCCGCGCTCGCCAAGGGCCGCATGTCGGTCGCCGCCGGCTGCGTGGGCATCGCGCAGGCCGCGCTCGACGCCGCCCTCGGCCACGCCAAGGAGCGCGAGCAGTTCGGCAAGCCCATCGCGGGCCACCAGCTCGTGCAGGAACTCCTCGCCGACATCGCCCTGGACGTCGACGCGGCACGCCTGCTGACCTGGCGCGTCGCCGACCTCGTCGACCGGGGCGAGCCCTTCACGGGCGCCGCGTCCCGCGCCAAGCTCTTCGCCTCCGAGGCTGCCGTGCGCGCCGCGAACAACGCGCTCCAGGTGCACGGCGGGTACGGCTACATCGACGAGTACCCGGTGGGCAAGCTCCTGCGCGACGCCCGCGTCATGACCCTCTACGAGGGCACGAGCCAGATCCAGAAGCTCCTCATCGGGAGGGAGCTGACGGGCGTCTCGGCGTTCTGACGGGCGGTCGGCACGGGTACGTGGCGCACCTGACCGGGGCGTCGTGCTCACCCCCGTATGAGTAGCCGCGCGGATGTCGCCCCGGGCTCCGCGCGGGACGCTCGTGCCATGACCGACACACCCGCCAAGGCCGGGCCCACCGGGGCCTATTTCGGCCAGGCCATCGCCTCCTTCGCCGTCGCGCTCGTCGCCACGGCGCTCGGTATCCTTCGCCTCGAAGCGGACGCGTGGGTACGGGGTTTCCTCGCCGTCGCCGTCCTCTTCCTCGTCACCTCCGCCTTCACCCTCGCCAAGGTCATCCGCGACCGGCAGGAGGCGGACCAGCTCATCAACCGCGTCGACCAGGCCCGCGTCGACAAGCTCCTCGCGGCGAACGACCCCTTCCACTGAGGGCCCGACCGGAGCGCCACCCGCTAAGCGCCCGCTCAGTTTTGGGGTTAGGGTGTGTCTCCGTGAAGCGGTTCCGTACGGGAAGAGGTGGGCGATGAGCGCGGCGCGGCGGCCCGAGGACGGACTGTCGGCCGGGGAGGCCCCCGCCGGCGAGGCGGAGGACGCGCCCTGGTCCGACGTGACGCCCGACGCGGCGCGGCGCCTGCTCGTCGCCGCCGTGGAGGCGTTCGCCGAGCGCGGCTTCCACGCCACCACGACCCGCGACATCGCCGGGCGCGCGGGCATGAGCCCCGCCGCGCTCTACATCCACTACCGCACCAAGGAAGAGCTGCTCCACCGGATCAGCCGGGTGGGGCACGACAAGTCCCTCGCCGTCCTCAGCGAGGCGGCCGAGGGGCCGGGCGGCGCGGCACGTCGCCTCGCCGATGCCGTCCGCGCCTTCGTCCGCTGGCACGCGGCGCACCACACGACGGCCCGCATCGTCCAGTACGAACTCGACGCGCTCGACCCCGCGCACCGCACCGAGATCGTCGCCCTGCGCCGCCGCACCGAGGCGGTCGTACGGGGCGTCATCGAGGACGGCGTGCGCACCGGCGCCTTCGACGTGCCCGACGTCCCGGGGACGACACTCGCGGTGCTCTCGCTCTGCATCGACGTCGCCCGCTGGTTCAACGCGGCCGGGCGCCGCACCCCGGAGCAGATCGGCGACCTGTACGCGGACCTCGTGCTGCGCATGGTGGGGGCGGCGCCGGGGGAGGGCGACGAGGGGTGAGGCGGGGCGGGGCGCCGGGCCCTCGACCGGCCCCGGACGGCCCGGTGCCGGGTTCTCGACGGACTCCGGCCGCCCGGTGCCGGGTGCACGCCCGGCCCCGGCCGTCCCGGGTTTCCCGGCGGGCCCCCGTGCGGCCGGTACCGGTTCCTCAGCGCGCCTCGCGACGCCCCGGCGCCGGGTTCTCCGTGAGCCCCGGACGCCCGGCGCCCGGACGCCCTCACCGCCTCACAGGTAGAAGCGGCTCACCGACTCCGCGACGCACACGGGCTTCTCGCCGCCCTCGCGCTCCACGGTGAAGGCGATCGTGACCTGCGCGCCGCCCGTCACCTCGCTCACGTCCGTCACCGTGCCCGTCGCCCGCAGGCGCGAGCCGACCGGGACCGGGGCGGGGAAACGCACCTTGTTGGTGCCGTAGTTCACGCCCATCCTGACCCCGGCGAGGTCCATGAGCTGCGGCGCGAAGAGCGGGAGCAGCGAGAGCGTGAGATAGCCGTGCGCGATCGTCGTGCCGAAGGGGGACTCCTTGGCCGCGCGCTCCGGGTCCACGTGGATCC
Source organism: Streptomyces sp. Tu6071 (assembly GCF_000213055.1). Lineage (NCBI taxonomy): Bacteria > Bacillati > Actinomycetota > Actinomycetes > Kitasatosporales > Streptomycetaceae > Streptomyces > Streptomyces sp. Tu6071. The sequence continues at coordinate 6,470,277 of NZ_CM001165.1, forward strand.
ACTGGTGGTCCCCGGTCGCCTCGGCGAACAGGTCGACGCGCCGCTGGTCGATCTCGACCCAGTCGGTGTACCCGAGTCGCTCCCCGACCGCGCCCTTCAGCTCCTCAAGCGAGGAGAAAACCCTCGGCTCCGCCATGACTGCCACCTTCCGGCCTTCCGCGAATATGTCTAAGCGCTTGCTCAGCATCATGGGTGCGGGGGGCCGCTGTCAACGGCGGCGGCCGTACCCGCTCCCGTACGCTGGGCCGGGTGCCGCAGATCCCGGAAACCGTGCAGGAACTCACCGTCGGACAGCTCTCCGCGCGCAGCGGGGCCGCCGTCTCCGCGCTCCACTTCTACGAGACCAAGGGGCTCATCACGAGCCGTCGCACCTCCGGCAACCAGCGCCGCTACTCGCGCGACATCCTCCGCCGGGTCGCCTTCGTCCGTGCCGCGCAGCGCGTCGGCATCCCCCTCGCCACGATCCGCGAGGCGCTCGCCGACCTGCCCGAGGAGCGCACCCCGACCGCGGAGGACTGGGCCCGTCTCTCGGAGCACTGGCGCACCGAGCTGGACGACCGCATCCGCCGCCTCCAGCTCCTGCGCGACCACCTCAGCGGCTGCATCGGCTGCGGCTGCCTGTCCCTGGAGACCTGCGTCCTCTCCAACCCGGACGACGTCTCCGGCGAGCGCATCACGGGGTCGCGGCTCCTCCAGTCGCGGCGCGAGGGCAAGTAGGGCGAGGCGGGGGAAGGGCCGGAGCCGGGAGCGAGGCGGACGGCCTATGCGCCCGCGTCTCCCGCCCGGAGCGAGTGGACCATGCTCGTGAGGGCCCGGAACGCGTCCGCCTGCTCGGCCTCGGTCATGCCGCCGAGCATGCGGACCTCGACGGACCGGACCGCCGCCGTCGCCTCCTCCAGGCTCTGCCGCCCGCGGGGCGTGAGCCGCGCGGGAAGCGCCTTCCCGTGCGGGGCCTGCGCGGGCCGCGTCACGTACCCCTCCCGCTCCAGGTTCTGGAGCAGGACGTTCATCGACTGCCGCGTCACGAACGCGCCGCGCGCCAGCTCCGAGTTCGACAGGCCCGGCCGCTGCGCGAGCAGTTCGAGGCACGAGTAGTGCGTCACCGTCATCCCGAGCGGTCGCAGCACCGCCTCCATGGCCGTGCGCAGCGCGCTCGACGCCTCTTTCAGCAAGTAGCCCAGTGACTTGTCCAGGTCGATGCCGGGACCCTTTTGACTCATGTCAGTAGTCTGACATACCGTGGCGTGTGTCAGGCATCTGACACGAATCGAAGGAGCCCCGCCATGCCCGCCACCGGTCCCGACTTCCTCTCGCTCCAGGTACGCGACCTCGACGTCGCGCAGGCGTTCTACGAGCGGTACCTCGGCCTCGTCCGCGCGCGGTCCGGGCCCCCGCACGCCGTCGTCTTCGAGACGAAGCCGATCGCGTTCGCGCTCCGCGACCTCGTTCCCGGCACGGATCTCGACTCCGTCCCCCAGCCCGGCGTCGGCGCCGCGATCTGGCTCCACGCCACCGGCGTCCAGGCCATCCACGACGCCCTCGCGGCGGACGGCCACACCATCGTCTCCGAGCCGGTCGACGGCCCCTTCGGCCGCACCTTCACCTTCGCCGACCCCGACGGCTACCGGATCACCCTCCACGACCGGGGCTGACCCGCGGGCCGGAGCGTTGGCGCCCGCGGCGTGTGGCCTGGCGGAGTCGGGGCGGCGGGGGCAGAGTGGGCGCGTCCCCGCAAGGCGCCCCGACGCGCGTCCCCGCACGGCGCCCCGACGCGCGTCCCCGCACGGCGCCCCGACGCGCGTCCCCGCACGGCGCCCCGACGCGCGTCCCCGCACGGCCCGCCCCGCGCGATTCACCCCCGCGCGCCCTCCCGCCACAGGAGCCCCGATGACCCCAGGCATTCCCCCCGCCCGCCCCGAGCGCCCCCCGCTGTTCCTCAGCGGTGTCGTCCTCGACGCGCCCGATCCGCAGGCGCTCGCCGGGTTCTACCAGCGCCTGCTGGGCTGGCCGTTGACGCAGCAGGAGGAGGGCTGGGCCAAGCTCGTGCCGGACGGGGGCGGTACGGGGATCTCCTTCCAGGCCGAGCCCGCGTACACCCCGCCCGTGTGGCCCGCCGAGCCCGGGGCCCAGCAGATGCAGGTCCATCTCGACTTCCAGGTCGAGGACCTGGCCGCCGCCGAGGCGCACGCGATCTCCTGCGGCGCCCGCCTCGCCGCGCACCAGCCGCAGGACGACGTCCGCGTCCTCATCGACCCGGTCGGCCATCCGTTCTGCGTGTTCCTGTAGCCGTACCTCACACCCCCACCAGCGCCCGCCCCTCCCCGCGCGCCCGCCGTACCGCCGCCGGGCTCAGCGCCGGGAGCGGGACCGTGATGCCGCAGCTCGCGCAGAGCGGCGCCACGTCCTCGCGCCACCGCAGCGCCCCGCTCCCGCACACCGGGCACCGCTCGCCCGGCTCCCGCTCCAGGGCCGCGATGAGCCGCCCGAGCACCTCGGGCAGCGGCGCGTCCGGGTGCGTGCCCGGGTCCGCGCACCACGCGATCCCGAAACCGCCCCACGTGCGCCGGTGCCAGTCGTCCACCGCGCCCGGCCGGCGCAGCCCCGCCCGCTTCTCGGCCCGCCGCCGGGCCGCGAAGGCCCGCTCGTAGGCGAGCCACACCTCGCGCGCCCGCTCCAGCTCGTCCACCGCGCCCCGCAGCCGCGCGGGATCGGGCGCGCGGTCCTCGGGGCCGAAGCCCCAGTGCGCGCACAAGTGGTCCCATGTGGCCCGGTGCCCGTAGGGGGCGAAGATCTCCAGGCACTTGCGCAGGCTCCAGCGCCGCAGTGCCAAATCCGCCCGCGGGTCGCGGGCCTGTCTCGCGAGACTCCGGAATCCGGCCATCAGCCCTGCACCTCCGTCATCCGTACCGGCACCGCTCCCGGGGTGCCGTCGTTCCGACGAGGCAGCCCCTCGTTCGGCTCCCTCGGGGAAGCGGCGGCTTTGCGACGATCCTGCGAACAGGTCCACCGACCCATCCCCCAACTGGGCGTACCGGCGGTAACCTCCCGCTCACCCTTATCGGGAGCTTCACCCTTGTCGGGAGCGATTGGAGCCAGGATGCGGAGCCGCACCCCCCACCACGGCCGTCTCGTCGGCCGCAGCTCGACGCACAACGCCCGTACCGCCTCAGCCGATACCACCGTCTCGTCCCGCGTCACCCGTACCACGAGAAGAACCACCACCTTCGTCGCCGCCGCCGTGTTCGCGCTCACCGCGGGCCTGTTGAGCCCGCTCGCGGCCGGGACCGCCGTCGCCGCCGGTGACCCGGACGACTACTGCGACCAGCAGTGCGCGGACATCCTGCCGCCGGGAACCAACGGCAACGCGACGCTCGCGGAGATCCTCGCCCACAAGGTCTTCGGCACCCAGCCCCAGCACGCCGAGGACCAGCTCGCCACCTATGACTCCCTGTCGTCCGGGTACCCCTCCCTCACGGACGCACAGCTCGGAAATTTCTTCGACGACGCCTCCTTCGGGGTGAGCAAGGCGGACACCGAGTCCGTGACCTCGCCGCGCGCCGACGTCACGATCACCCGCGACAAGAAGTACGGCATCCCGCACATCAAGGGCACGACGCGGTACGGCACCGAGTTCGGCGCCGGGTACGCGGCCGGCCAGGACCGCATGTGGCTCATCGACCTCTTCCGGCACATCGGCCGCGGCGAGCTGACCTCCTTCGCGGGCGGGGCGCTCGCCAACCAGGGCCTGGAGCAGGAGTTCTGGCCGCAGGCCCCGTACACCGAGGACGACCTCCAGAAGCAGGTCGACTACATCCGTTCCCACAACGGAGCGCGCGGCGAGCAGGCCATGGACGACGCGCAGGCGTACATCGACGGCCTCAACTCCTACCGCGAGAAGTCCAAGAAGGGCCGCTACTTCCCCGGCGAGTACGACCTCACGGGCAAGATCGATCCCATCACCAACGCCGGTGACATCGAGCCCTTCAAGGTCACCGACATGATCGCGCTCGCCTCCGTCGTCGGCGGCCTCTTCGGCAACGGCGGCGGCGGGGAGGTCGACCAGGCGCTCTCGCTGCTCTCGGCGCAGCAGAAGTACGGCGTCGAGAAGGGCACCCAGGTCTGGGAGTCCTTCCGCCAGCGCGACGACCCCGAGACCGTCTCCACGATCCACGACGGCACGGCCTTCCCGTACGCGGAGAAGCCGGAGAACGCCGCCGGGCTCGCGATGCCCGACTCCGGCTCGGTCACGAAGGAGCCCCTCCTCTTCGACCGCACCGGCAGCGCCGCGCAGGCGAAACCCGCGAAGGACCCGGTCGAGGCGCCGAAGAGCCTCAAGCCGCTGCAGGGCGTCTTCGACGACGGCGTCCTGCCGGCCGACCTGTTCTCCGGGGACGCGAGCAAGAAGGGCATGTCCAACGCCCTCCTCGTCTCCGGCAGGAAGACCGCGAGCGGCCACCCCGTCGCCGTCTTCGGCCCGCAGACCGGCTACTTCGCCCCGCAGTTGCTCATGCAGCAGGAACTCCAGGGCCCCGGCATCAGCGCGCGCGGCGTCTCCTTCGCGGGCGTCGGCATGTACATCCAGCTCGGGCGGGGCCAGGACTACTCGTGGTCCGCGACGAGCGCGGGGCAGGACATCACCGACACGTACGCGGTCGAGCTGTGCAACGCGGACGGCTCCGCGGCCACCAAGGACTCCACCGGCTACCGCTACCACGGCACCTGCACGCCGATGGAGAAGCTGGAGCGCGTCAATTCCTGGAACCCGACGCTCGCGGACTCCACCGCGAAGGGCTCCTACCGGATGCGGGTCTACCGCACCAAGTACGGCATCGTCACCCACCGCGCCACGGTCGGCGGCAAGCCCGTCGCCTACACCTCGCTGCGCTCCACGTACCGCCACGAGGCCGACTCCATCGTCGGCTTCCAGATGCTCAACGACCCCGGCTACGTCAAGGACGCCAAGAGCTTCCAGGACGCCGCGAGCCACATCGCGTACGCCTTCAACTGGTTCTACGCCGACTCGCGCGACATCGCCTACTACAACTCGGGCTCCAACCCCGTGCGCGCCGCCCACGTGGACGGCACCTTCCCGGTCAAGGCCGAACCCGTTTACGAGTGGAAGGACTTCGACCCCACCGACAACACCTCGGCCCTCACCCCGCCGGAACAGCACCCCCAATCCGTCAACCAGGACTACTACGTCTCCTGGAACAACAAACAGGCCAAGGGCTACACGGCCGCCAACCCGAGCCTCGGCTCCGTGCACCGCGCCGACCTGCTCGACGACCGCGTCAAGGCGCTCACGGACAAGGGCGGCGTCACGCGCGCCTCGCTCACCCGCGCCATGGCCGACGCGGCCGTCGCCGACCTGCGCGGCGAGGACGTCCTGCCGACGCTCCTGAAGGTGATCCGCAGCCGGCCCGTCACCGACCCCCAACAGGCGGCGGCGGTCCAGCAGCTGGAGTCCTGGCTCGACGACGGGGCACGGCGCAAGGAGACCTCCAAGGGCTCCAAGGCGTACGGGCACAGTGACGCCGTGCGGATCATGGACGCGTGGTGGCCGCGGCTCGTCGAGGCCGAGTTCAAGCCGGGCCTCGGCGACGGCCTCTACTCCTCGCTCACCGCGCTCCTCACCGTCGACGAGTCCCCCTCGGCCGCGCACGGCCCGACCGGGGCGCACGCCGGCTCCTCCTTCCAGTACGGCTGGTGGGGCTACGTCTCCAAGGACCTGCGCGCCGTGCTCGGCGACAAGGTCGAGGGCCCGCTCGGCGCGAAGTACTGCGGCGCGGGCGACCTGAGCGCCTGCCGGACGACGCTCCTCACGACGCTCGCGCAGGCCGCCGCCGTCCCCGCCGACCAGGTCTATCCCGGGGACGACTCCTGCAAGGCGGGCGACCAGTGGTGCTCGGACGCGATCATCCACCGCGCGCTGGGCGGCATCACGCACGCTCCCTTCCAGTGGCAGAACAGGCCCACCTACCAGCAGGTCGTGGAGTTCCCGCGACACCGCTGAGGCATGCCTGAGGCAGGCCGGTACGGCTGAGACACGGCCGGTACGGGGGAGGGGCGGCGCCCTACGCGGGCGCCGCCCCGACCGGGCGGGCCACCAGGGCGCCGCCCCGACCCGTACCCGCCGTGTCACCTGTACAGGAGGTACTTCCGCCGCGTCCGCCGGAAGCGCGCCAGCTCCGCCGCCCACGCCGCCGTGATCGTGTCCGGGTCCGCCCCCGCGTCGACCATCTTCCGCACGGTGGCGGAGCCGCTCAGGCGGTCGATCGCCAGGTCCTCGCGCCAGGCGAAGTCCGGCCACACCTTCTTCGCCGTCACGAGCAACCCGATCCCGGTCCGTACCGGCTCGAAGACCTCGCGGTCCGTGACGTGCACCTGCACCCCGCCGATCGTCTCGCCCGTGAATTTCGAGAACGACGGCGCGAAGTACGCCTCCCGGAAGCGCACACCGGGCAGCCCGAGCGCGTTCGCCTCCGCGGCCCAGCGGGCGTCGAGGCCCTTCGCGCCGAGGAGTTCGAAGGGCCGCGTCGTGCCGCGCCCCTCGGAGAGCGTCGTGCCCTCGAACAGGCACGTGCCCGGGTAGACGAGCGCCGTGTCCGGGGTCGGCATGTTCGGGCTCGGCGGCACCCACGGCAGCCCGCTCGCGTCGTAGAAGTCCGTACGCCGCCAGCCCCGCATCCGCACCGTCTCCAGGCGCACGGGCTTCGCCAGGAACTCCCCGTTGAAGAGCCCGGCCAGCTCCGCGACCGTCATCCCGTGCTGCTGCGCGATCGGCTCGCGCCCCACGAAGCTCGCGAACTCCTTGTGCAGCACGGGCCCGTACGCGTCCCTGCCGCCCAGCGGGTTCGGCCGGTCGAGCACCACGAACCGCTTCCCCGCGAGCGCCGCCGCCTCCATGCAGTCGTACAGGGTCCAGATGTACGTGTAGAAGCGCGCCCCCGCGTCCTGGATGTCGAACACGACCGTGTCCACGCCCGAGGCCGTGAAGATGTCCGCGAGCGCCTGACCGCTCTTCAGGTACGTGTCGTAGACGGGCAGCCCGGTCGCCGGGTCCGTGCTCTTCCCCTCCGAACCGCCCGCCTGCGCCGTGCCCCGGAAACCGTGCTCGGGTCCGAAGACCGCCGTGAGCCGCACGCGCGGCTCGGCGTGCAGGACGTCCACGAGGTGGCGCAGGTCCCGCGTCACCCCCGTCGGATTGGTGACGAGACCGACCGTTCTGTCCGCGAGCAGTCGGTAGCCGTCCTCCGCGAGGACCTCGAAACCGGTACGGGTGCCGCGCGGCGCGGCGACGGCGGGGGAGCCGAGCGCCGGGACGACCGCACCCGCTCCCGCGAGCCCGCCCGCCGCCAACAGCCCTCTTCTGGACAGGTTCATGCCATGCCTTCCAAGATCGCCGGGTACGCGTGTGCCCCGCACGCTAACCCCTGGCACCGCGCGTGACCATGCCTGCCGCGCTCCTGTCGCACCCCTTCCCCACGACATACCGACTGGTTAGTCTGCCCGGAAAGGAACGCCGTCGAAGCCGAGTCGAAGGAGACCCGCTCGTGGAATCCCTGAAGGACGCCGCCGTCGTCGTGACCGGCGCGGGAGCCGGGATCGGCGCGGCGCTCGCCCGCCGGTTCGCCGCCGAGGGCGCGCGGGTCGCCGTCAACGACCGCGACCCCGAACGCGCGGCGGCCGTCGCCGAGGAGATCGGGGGGCTCGCCGTCCCCGGCGACGCCTCGACCGTCGCGGGCGCGGCCCGCGAGGCCCTCGGCGGGCGCGTCGACGTCTACTGCGCCAACGCGGGCGTCGGCGACCCCGGCACCGAGGCCGCCCCGGCCCAGGCGTGGGCCCGCGCCTGGGACCTCAACGTCATGGCCCACGTCCGCGCCGCCGACACCCTGCTCCCCGAGTGGCTGGAGCGCGGCAGCGGGCGCTTCGTCTCGACCGTCTCCGCCGCCGGGCTCCTCACCATGATCGGCTCGGCCCCCTACAGCGTCACGAAGCACGGCGCCCTCGCCTTCGCCGAATGGCTCTCCGTCACGTACCGCCACCGCGGCCTGCGCGTCCACGCCGTGTGTCCCGAGGGCGTCCGTACGGAGATGCTCGACGCGGCCGGGAGCGCGGGCGACCTCGTCCTGCGCCCCACCGCCGTCGAGCCCGCGGCCGTCGCCGACGCGCTCCTCGCCGCGATGGCCGAGGACCGCTTCCTCGTCCTCCCGCACCCGGGCACCGCCGCCTACTACCGCGCCCGCGCCACCGACCCGGACGCCTGGCTCACCTCCATGAACCACCTCCAGCAGAAGTGGGAGGCCCAGCGGTGACCACCTCCCCCTACGCGGCGAAGCCCTGGCTCGGCGTCCTCGACGAGGCCCAGCGGCAGCCCGTGAGCCCGCCGCACTCGACCGTCCACGCCTTCCTCGCCGTCGCCGCCGCGCACCCGGAGCGCACCGCGCTCGCCTACTTCGACGGCCGCCTCGGCTACGCCGAGACCGAGGCCCTGTCCGCCTCCGTCGCGGGGCACCTCGCCGCGCGCGGCATCCGCCCCGGCGACCGCGTCGCGCTCATGCTCCAGAACACCCCGCACTTCGTCCTCGCGCTCCTCGGCGCCTGGCGCGCGGGCGCCGTGGTCGTGCCCGTCAACCCGATGTACACGACGGGCGAGGTGCGGCACGTCTTCGGCGACGCGGGCGTGAGCGCCCTCATCTGCTCCGACCGGGCCTGGGAGAAGTACCTGCGCGAAGCCGTCGAGGGCGGCCCCGTGCGCTTCGCGCTCACCGCCGACGAGCACGGCTTCCAGACCCGCGAGGATTCCCGCGTCCTCACCTGGGAGCCGCTGCCGTGCCCCGCGGACACCGAGGACCTGGAGGCCGTCGCCCGCGCCGGGCACGCCGCCCCCGACCTCGTCCTCCCCGGCGGCGCCGACACCGCCCTCATCAGCTACACCTCGGGCACGAGCGGCACGCCCAAGGGCGCCACCAACACGCACGCGAACATCGCCTACAACGCCGAGCGGCAGCGCACCGGCTCCGGCATCCCCGAAGGCGCGGGCTACTTCGCGCTCGCACCGCTCTTCCACATCACCGGCATGGTGTGCGAACTCGCCGCGTGCCTCTTCAACGCCGGCACGCTGATCCTCACCTACCGCTTCGAGCCCGGCACCGTGCTCGACGCCTTCACCGAGCACCGCCCCGTCTACACCGTCGGCCCCGCGACCGCCTTCATGGCCCTCGCGGCCCGCCCCGAGGCGAGCCGGGACCACTTCGCCTCCTTCACCTACCTCGCCTCCGGCGGCGCCCCGCTCCCGCCCGCCCTCGTCGACGGCTTCGCGGACCGCTTCGGCCCCTACCTCCACAACGGCTACGGCCTCACCGAGTGCACCGCCCCCTGCGCCTCCGTGCCCCCGGGCCGCCGCGCCCCCGTCGACGAGGAGTCCGGCACCCTCGCGGTCGGCGTGCCGGGGCCCGAGACCGTCGTGCGCATCCTCGACGACGAGGGCCGCGAGGTCCCGTTCGGCACGAGCGGCGAGATCGTCGTGAGCGGTCCCCAGGTCGTCCCCGGCTACTGGCAGCGCCCCGAGGCGACCACCGAGACCTTCCCGGACGGCGAACTGCGCACCGGGGACATCGGCATCATGGACGCGGACGGCTGGCTCTATGTCGTCGACCGCAAGAAGGACATGATCAACGCCTCGGGCTTCAAGGTCTGGCCGCGCGAGGTCGAGGACGTCCTCTACACCCACCCCGGCGTGCGCGAGGCGGCCGTCGTCGGCGTCCCCGACTCCTACCGGGGCGAGTCCGTCAAGGCGTACGTGAGCCTGCGCCCCGGCAGCCCGGCGGACGCCGCCGCGCTCGTCGCGTACTGCCGCGAGCGCCTCGCCGCGTACAAGTACCCGCGCGAGGTCGAGATCCTGCCGGAGCTGCCGAAGACGACGAGTGGGAAGATTCTGCGGCGGGAACTGCGTTCCCGCTAGAACGAGCGGGAACGGAACGCGAAAGGCGGCGGCAGCGGTGGCCAGGACGACGGAGGGGGACGGCACCCCCGTGCCCCAGCGGCTGCTCGCCGCCGCGACGCGGCTCTTCGCCGAGCAGGGCTACGACCGCACCTCGGTGCAGGAGATCGTGGAGGCGGCGGGGGTCACCAAGGGCGCCCTCTACCACTACTTCGGGTCGAAGGAGGACCTCCTCCAGGAGGTCTACGCCCGGGTCCTGCGCCTCCAGCAGCAGCGCCTCGACACGTACGTGAACGCGGACGGGCCGGTCGCCGACCGCCTGCGCGCCGCCGCCGCCGACGTGGTCGTCACCACGATCGACAACCTGGACGACGCCGCGATCTTCTTCCGCTCGATGCACCACCTGAGCCCGGAGAAGAACAAGGAAGTACGCGCCGAGCGCCGCCGCTACCACGAACGCTTCCGCGCCCTCGTCGAGCTGGGCCAGCGCGAGGGCGTCTTCTCCACGGCGACCCCCGCCGACCTGGTGGTCGACTACCACTTCGGCTCGGTCCACCACCTCGCCACCTGGTACAAGCCGGGCGGCCCGATGGGCCCCCAGGAGGTCGCGGACCACTTGGCGGACCTGCTCCTGAGAGCACTGCGGCCGTAGCGAAAATCCAGCAAGTTCACCGCCTCCAAGCCCGTCCGGTGTTTGAGAACACCGCGCGTAGCGCGAGAGGGCCGCACCACATCCCGGCCGGCACCGCCTGTAAGCCCGTCCGGCGCTTGAGGACACCGTGCGCAGCGCGAAAGGGGCCCGCCCCGTAAGGGGCGGACCCCACGGCCCGGGTTCACCCGAACCGTTTCAGCTCCCTCCGCGCGAGCGACCGCTGATGCACCTCGTCCGGCCCGTCCGCGAGCCGCAGGGTCCGGGCGGCGGCCCACAGCTCGGCGAGCGGATAGTCCTGGCTCACCCCGCCCGCCCCGTACAACTGCACCGCCTTGTCGAGGATCCCCACCACCGTCCGGGGCGTCGCGATCTTGATCGCCTGGATCTCGGTGTGCGCCCCCTTGTTCCCCACCGTGTCCATGAGCCACGCCGTCTTCAGCACGAGCAGCCGCAACTGCTCCACGGCGACGCGCGCGTCCGCGATCCACTCGCCCACGACGCCCTGGGCGGCGAGCGGCTTCCCGAAGGCCGTACGGGAGACCGCGCGCTCGCACATGAGGTCGATCGCCCGCTCGGCCATCCCGATGAGCCGCATGCAGTGGTGGATGCGCCCCGGCCCGAGCCGCGCCTGCGCGATCGCGAAGCCGCCGCCCTCCTCGCCGACCAGGTTCTCGGCGGGGACCCGCGCGTGGTCGAAGACGACCTCCGCGTGGCCGCCGTGGGCGTGGTCCTGGAAGCCGTACACCGACATCGCGCGTCGCACCTCGACGCCCGGCGTGTCGCGCGGGACGAGGATCATCGACTGCTGGCGGCGGGGGTCGGGCCCGTCCGGGTCCGTCTTGCCCATCACGATGAAGATCGCGCAGTCCGGGTTCATCGCCCCGGAGATGAACCACTTGCGGCCCGTGACGACGTACGCGTCGCCGTCGCGCTCGACGCGCGTCTCGATGTTCGTCGCGTCCGAGGAGGCCACGTCCGGCTCGGTCATCGCGAAGGCGGAGCGGATCTCGCCCGCGAGCAGCGGCTCCAGCCACCGCTTCCGCTGCTCCTCGGTGCCGAACTGGTGGAGCACCTCCATGTTGCCCGTGTCGGGCGCGGCGCAGTTCGTCGCGAGGGGCGCGAGGTGCGGGCTGCGCCCGGTGATCTCGGCGAGCGGCGCGTACTGGAGGTTCGTCAGCCCGGCCCCGTACGCGCTGTCCGGGAGGAACAGGTTCCACAGGCCCTGCCGCCGTGCCTCGGCCTTCAGCTCCTCGACGACGTCCGTCGTGCGCCAGGGCGAGTCGAGCGCGGCGCGGCGCGCGGCGTCGGTCCTCTCGGCCGGGTAGACGTGCGCGTCCATGAAGGCGAGCAGCCTCGCCCGCAGTTCCTCGGTACGCGCGTCGAAAGCGAAGTCCATGGATCAGCCCTCCTTGAGGGTGGTGAGGCCGTGGTGCAGGAAGACGGGGACGAGTTCGCCGATGCGGTCGAAGCCCGCGCCGACTGTCTGCCCGCGTGTGAAGCGGTAGTGGATGCCCTCCAGGATCACGGCGAGCTTGAACCAGGCGAAGGCCGTGTACCAGGACAGCGCCGTCACATCGCGGCCCGAGCGGGCCGCGTACCGCTCGATCAGCTCGCCGGGCAGCGGGTGCCCCGGGGCGGACGCGCTCGTCGAGACCGGCGAGCCCGGCAGCTCCAGCGGCGTGCTGTACATCGCGAGGAGGCCGAGGTCGGTCAGCGGGTCGCCGAGCGTGGACATCTCCCAGTCCAGCACGGCCGTGATGCGGTCGTCCGCGTCCACGAGGACGTTGTCGAGCCGGTAGTCGCCGTGCACGACGGTCGGCGCGGGGGAGCGGGGCAGCCGGGCCGCCAGCGCCTCCTGGAGCTGGTCGATCCCCGGCAGCTCGCGGCTGCGCGAGGCGTCGAGCTGCTTCGCCCAGCGGCGCAACTGCCGCTCCAGGAAGCCGTCCGGGCGCCCGAAGTCTCCGAGCCCCACCGCCCCGGGCTCCACGGCGTGCAGGTCCACGAGCGTGTCCACGAGCGAGAGCACCGTGGCGCGCGTGCGCTCCGGGCCGAGCCCGGCGAGCTGGCCGGAGGTGCGGTACGGGGTGCCCTCGACGAAGTCCATGACGTAGAAGGGAGCCCCGAGCACCGCTTCGGCGGCCTCGCCCTCGCACAGCAGCACCGTCGGCGGCACCGGCACAGGCGTCCCCGCGAGCGCCGTCATGACGCGGTACTCGCGGCGCATGTCGTGCGCCGTCGCGAGCACGTGGCCGAGCGGCGGGCGGCGCACGACCCAGCGGCGCTCCCCGTCCGTCACCGCGTACGTCAGATTGGACCGGCCGCCCTCGATGAGCCGTGCCCGCAGCGGGCCCGCCACGAGACCGGGCCGCTCCCGGTCCAGGTACGCGCGCAGCCGCCCGGGGTCCAGGCCCGGCGGGGGGTCCTCACTCATGCTCGACTCCTTCACTTGCTTCGAGGCCGGGGCCTCGGGGTCCGGGATCATCATGCCGACTAGTCGGTATGTCGTCCAGGGGTGGGGGCGGGCAGCCGCGTGATCCGTCCCACGGGCCCGTACGGGACGGGCGTCAGCACACCTGCCCGAGCAGCGCGTCGAGCCGTGCCGCCTGCGCTCGCACCGTGCCGCGCGGGTTGCGCGGGCGCGCCGGGTCGTCGCGCGTGAGCATGAGCAGCCAGACGAGGGCGATGAGCCGCCTGCACTCCAGGAGCCTGACCCGCTCGCCCGCGTCCAGCGGCACGAGACCGAGGAACTCCTCGGCGTCGAAGGCCGTGCCCGGATCGACCCACGAGCCGACGTGCTCGGTGATCTCGGCGAGTTCGAAGGCCCGGTCGCTGCGGCCCGACTCCTCGAAGTCGACGACGCGCACCCGCTCCCCGTCCCACAGGAAGTTGGCGAGGTTCCCGTCGCCCTGCCCGAGCACCGGTTCGAGCCCCGCCTCCTCGGCGACCGCCGGCCACGGCCGCTCCAGCCACCGCATCCCCTCGGCGAGCACGGCGGCCACGCCGGGCTCGCGCGCGGCGGGGGTGCGGCGCGCGTACCACTGCCGGATCTGCGCCGTGGCCTCCGCCCGTCCCGCGCGGCGCTCGGGCAGCGCGGCGGCGGCAGCGGGGGGTACGGCGTCGAGCAGCCGGGCCACGGAGTCCGCGAGCGCCACGAGCGCGGGGCCCGCGACGGGGGTGCCGCGCAGGGGCTCGCCGGGCAGCCGGGACATCACGAGGTCCGGGTGCCTGCCCGGCGTCCGGCGCAGCGGGCGCGGGGCGAGGCCGGGCGCGTGCCGCTGGAGCAGGACGAGTGCGCGCCACTCCCGCTCGGCGGGTTCCGCCTGCGTGTCGTGGTACCGCTTGGTCACCTCGTCGGTGCCGAGGCGGAGTTCATGTGTGTGCCACCGGGGCGTCGTGCGCCGTACCCGTACCGTCACACTGTCAGAGGATCACAGGAACGGCCGCGAGCGCCAGGGTTCCGGCGCAGCAGGCGGCGAGAAGTGCGTACCGGGGCGAGAGGGCGGCCGGACGCGGCACGGCGAGGGCCCGCGCGCGCCGCGTCGCGAGGACGAAGAACAGCAGGACGGGGACGACGCCGGCCGCCCACACGAGCGGCACCCCGTGCGCGAGCGCGGCCTTGAGCGCGAGGACCCCGGCGACGGTCGCGGAGAGCACGGTACGGCGCCAGGCGAGGCGGGTCCGCTCGGGCTGGAGCCCGGGATCGCGCGGGGGACCCGTGCCGTTCCCCGCGCCCGTCCCGCTCACCCCGCGAGCCCGAAGACCACGACGACGACCATCACGACGGCGACCGCCGCGATGACGAGGCCGAGCAGCACGGGGAAGCGCGTCACGGGCAGGTCCTCGCCGCGCCGCATCGCGCGCTCGCAGCGCAGCCAGTGCACGACCGCGCGCAGCGCGCACAGCACGCCGCAGCCGAGCAGCGCGAGCGCGAGCCCGACGCGCCACCCCCAGCGCAGGTCGGGGAGGAACTGGTCGACGGCGAAACCGCCGCCCACGAGGGCGAGCGAGGTGCGCAGCCAGGCGAGGAACGTGCGCTCGTTGGCGAGCGAGAAGCGGTAGTCCGGCGTCTTGCCCTCATGGGTGACACGGGCGGGGGAGAGGAGGCGCCGCAGCGGGCCCTCCCGTCGCTCAGCGGCCATCGTGCGCGCGCAGCCGGTGGTACGCGGCGAGGCCGTCGGGCACCCAGGGCCACTCCCCGATCCTGGCGGCCAGCTCCTCGTCCGTGACGAAGTCGTGCCAGGCGACCTCCTCGGCCTGCGGCGCGACGGGCAGCGCGCACCGCACGTCGTAGACGGCCGACCACCACGATCCGGCCGAGGCGTCCTCGTACAGGAAGCGGAAGAGCGGTACGGGCCGGTCGAGCCCGCTCACCCCCAGCTCCTCCTCCGCCTCGCGCAGCGCGGCCTCGTCGTAGGACTCGCCGGCCCCCACGACACCGCCGACGAACATGTCGTAGTGCGAGGGGAAGACGAGCTTGCCGGGCGTCCTGCGGTGCACGAAGACCCGCCCCCGCTCGTCCCTGACCCGGATGAACACGCACCGGTGCCGCAGGCCCCGCGCGTACACGTCCCCGCGCCGCGCCCGCCCGGTCACCCGGTCGTCGAGGTCGACGACGTCGAGGATCTCGTCGGCGGGATCGGCGGGGGTCCGGTGCGCGTGAGCCATGGAGCCATCCAACCACCGCGCGCGGGGGCGGGTGCGGAGAGGGCGGCCGGTACGGGCCCCGTGCCGGGGCTCGGCCGCCCTTGCGCCCGGGACCGCCCGCCGCGTCGGGGGCCCCGCGCACGCGACGACCTGCCTACTGCCCCATGACGTACTTCACCGTCGGCCCGGTCGTCCAGCCGCCGTCCACGGCCAGCTCGGCCCCCGTCACGTACGAGGCGGCGTCGGAGAGGAGGAAGAGCACGGCCTGCGCGATCTCGTCGGGCCCGCCGACGCGGCCCATCGGGGTGTTCGGGTAGTTGCCCTCGCCCTCCCGGATGCCGGTCGCGGCCGTCATCGGGGTGTACGTCATGCCGGGGTGCACCGAGTTCACGCGCACGCGGTCGGTGCCCAGCTCGACGGCCGCGACCTTGCTCAGGCCCCGTACGCCCCACTTCGACGCGCCGTAGCTGGAGGTCAGCGCGAGGCCCATGAGCCCGGCGGCCGAGGAGATGTTGACGATCGAACCGCCGCCCGCCTCCTTCATGGCCGGTATGACGGTGCGCATCCCGATGAAGACGCCCGTCAGGTTGATGTCGATCACCTTGCGGAAGTGCTCGACGCTCTCGGTCTCCAGCGGCTGCCCGGTCGAGACGCCCGCGTTGTTGACGAGCCCGTGCACCCCGCCGAACTCCTCCTTCGCGTACGCGACGACGCGCTGCCAGTCGGCCTCGGACGTCACGTCGAGGTGCTGGTAGCGGGCGGCTTCGCCGAGCGCGGCGGCCGTCTCCTCGCCCTCCGCGTCGAGTACGTCGGCGAGGACGACGCGCGCCCCTGCCTCGACGGCGCGCCGCGCCGCCTGCGCGCCGAGTCCCCGGGCGCCGCCGGTGACGATGACGGTCCTGCCGCTGAGGTCGTGCTTCTCGTTCATGGTGCTTTCCTTCGGGTGGTGCGTGATCGGGCGGTCGCCGATCAGGTGGTGGGGTCCGGCCCGGGGCCGGGCGCGGGTGCCGTCAGGACGGCGAGGCTCGTGCCCGCCAGGTCGGCGAGGAACAGCTCCTCGTCCGTGAGCGGCGCCGTCCCGGCCAGGTACTGCCCCGCCCGGTCCGCGAGGGCGGCGCCGACGAGGGTGAGGACGAGGTCGGTGCGCTCCAGGCGCAGCGGCCGGGGCAGCGCGGGCAGGCAGTCGCCGAGCCGCACGATGAGCCGCCAGTACGCGGTCCCGGCGAGCGTCGGGTGCGGCACCCCCGTCCTGACGCCGCTCTCGTGGCTGAGCTGCGCCGAGATCCGCAGTCCGCGCAGCCCCCGGGTGCTCCCCAGCTCGCTCGCCTCGGCCCGGACGAGCGCGGTGAGGAGCCGCCGGGCCGTCGCGGGAGTGTCGGGGGCGGTCGTCCCGGGCGAGCCGTCCGCCGCGAGGAGCCCGGCGAGCACGCGCTCGGTACGGTCCTGACGCGCGGCCATGACCGCGTCGAGCAGGCCCGCGCGCGAGCCGAAGTGGTACTGCACGGCCGAGGGGTTCCCCTGCCCCGCGAGGCGGACGACGTCGCGGAGCTGCGCGCCGTGCACGCCCTGCTCGGCGAAGACCTCCTCGGCCGCGCGGATCAGCTTCTCCCGCGTGGACGGACCCTGCTCGCTCGCTGTTCTCCGTGGCATGCCCGCCATGTTAATACTGGCCATTATTAAAAGCGAACGTGTGCGGGGTCCCGGTTCCCGGGAGGACTCCCGCTCAGCCCGGTTGCAGGTCCTTCTCCGGCTGCGGCGGCTCCGGCTTCCCCGAGGGCATCGCGGGGTGCCGCCCCAGGAGCACGATCCCCACCACGATCGCCGCGAGCCCCGCCGCCTCGCCCGCGAGCGCCCCCGCGTCCATGCGGAGCCGGTCGCCGAGGAAGCCCACCCCGCACACGATCCCGGCGAGCGGCTGGGTCGCCGACAGCGCGGGCAGCGAGGTGCGCAGCGGACCCGCCTCGAAGGCGCTCTGCACGAGGACGAGGCCGCTCACGCCGAGCGCCACGACGACGTACGGCTCCCACGTCAGGAGGAGCGCCCCGAAGCCGCCCTCGCCGAAGACCTCGCCGCTCACCCGGGTGAGGGCGTCCTGCACCCCGTACAGCAGCCCCGCCCCCGTGGCGAGGAGCGCGGGCGCGGCGTTGAGGCGGGAGCGGCGCGCGTACGCGGCGAGGAGCAGCGCGATCCCGAGCATGAGCCCGATGATGAGCCAGCGCCGCAGCGGATCGGTGATCGCGTCGCCGCCGCGCGGGCGCCCCGCGAGGATGAACGCGGCGACGCCGCCGGTGAGCAGGATGAGCCCGCTCCAGCCCTGGCGGCCGAGCGGCTGTCCCGTCTGCCAGCGCGAAAGGCCCATCGCGAAGAGGAGGTTGGTGGCGAGGAAGGGCTCGACGAGGGAGATCTCGCCGTCCCCGAGCGCGAGCGCGCTGAGGACCATGCCCGCGACCATGAGCCCGATGCCCGCGAGCCAGCGCGGCTTGCGGACCAGGACGAGGAGGATGCGCGGCGAGAGGAAGTCGCCGGGCGGCGCGTGCTGCGCGGCGTTCTGCTGGAAGACGAAGCCCGTGCCCAGGCAGAAGGCGGCGGCCACCGCCAGGACCAGGACCAGTACCGACACGTCGCGCACCTCAACACCGGGTGGGGGGTGGCTGCCCGGGGCCGGGCGACGACGGGAGTGCGACGGCAGGCCCCGGCCGACGATATCGCCCCGTCGCCCGTTTCGCCCGACGGGTACCCGCTTCCGGACGGTTGACGCGGGGTCTTCCGGACGGTTGACGCGACCCGGTGGCGCGGCCAGGATCTGACGGGAACTGACTCACCGGTAACCCGCGCGGAGCAGGCGGGACGCGCCGCCCCGTGCGGATGCCCGCGCGCGGGCCTCACAGGACAGGAAGAGCCGCATGGCCTACGACGCGGACGTCATCGTGATCGGCGGGGGACTCGCAGGCCTCGCGGCGACCGCCGAACTCGCCGACGCGGGGCGCAAGGTGATCCTCCTCGACCAGGAGCCCGAGCAGTCGCTCGGCGGCCAGGCGCACTGGTCCTTCGGCGGGCTCTTCCTCGTCGACTCGCCCGAGCAGCGCAGGCTGCGCATCCGCGACAGCCGCGCGCTCGCGCTCCAGGACTGGATGGGCACGGCGGGCTTCGACCGCGAGGAGGACCTGTGGCCGCGCCGCTGGGCCGAGGCGTACGTCGACTTCGCGGCCGGGGAGAAGCGCGCGTGGCTGCACAGGATGGGGGTGCGGCTCTTCCCCGTCGTCGGCTGGGCGGAGCGCGGCGGCTACGACGCGGGCGGCCACGGCAACTCCGTACCGCGCTTCCACATCACGTGGGGCACGGGCCCCGGGCTGCTCGCGCCCTTCGTGCGGCGCGTGCGCGAGGCCGCGGCGCGGGGGCTCGTCGAGTTCCGCTTCCGGCACCGCGTCACGGGGCTCGGGCGGAGCGCGGGCAGCGTGGACACGGTGAGCGGCGAGATCCTGGAGCCGTCGGGGGTCGCGCGCGGCACCGCGAGCAGCCGCACCGTGACGGGCTCCTTCGAACTGCGCGCGCAGGCGGTGATCGTCACGACGGGCGGCATCGGCGGCAACCACGACCTCGTCCGCGCGGCGTGGCCGGCCCGGCTCGGCACCCCGCCCGAGAAGCTGCTCTCGGGGGTGCCCGCGCACGTCGACGGGCTCATGCTCAAGGTCGCGGGCGACGCGGGCGGGCACCTCATCAACGGCGACCGAATGTGGCACTACACCGAGGGCATCCAGAACTGGAACCCGATCTGGGCCAGGCACGGCATCCGCATCCTGCCGGGGCCCTCCTCGCTGTGGCTCGACGCCGAGGGCAGCCGCCTGCCCGTCCCGCTCTTCCCCGGCTTCGACACGCTCGGCACCCTCGACCACATCATGAGCACGGGCCACGGCTACACGTGGTTCGTCCTCAACCAGCGCATCATCGGCAAGGAGTTCACGCTCTCGGGCTCCGAGCAGAACCCGGACCTCACGGGCAAGTCCGTGCGCGGCGTCGTCGAGCGGGCCCGCGCCGCGGTCCCCGGCCCGGTCAAGGCGTTCATGGACCACGGCGCGGACTTCGTCGTGGAAAAGGACCTCGGGGCGCTCGTACGGGGCATGAACGCGCTCACCGACAAGCCCCTCATCGAGGAGGAGGCCCTGCGCCGGGTCCTCGTCGAGCGCGACCGCGAGATCGCCAACCCCTTCACGAAGGACCTCCAGGTCACGGCGATCCGCGGCGCCCGCAAGTTCCTCGGCGACCGCCTCATCCGCGCCGCGGCCCCGCACCGCCTTCTCGACCCGGCGGCGGGCCCGCTCGTCGCGGTGAAGCTGCACATCCTGACCCGCAAGTCCCTCGGCGGCCTGGAGACCGATCTCTCCTCCCGTGTCCTCACCGAGGCGGGCGACCCGCTCCCCGGCGTCTACGCGGCGGGCGAGGCGGCGGGCTTCGGGGGCGGCGGCGTCCACGGCTACCGCTCCCTGGAGGGCACCTTCCTCGGCGGCTGCCTCTTCTCGGGCCGCACGGCGGGCCGGGCGGCGGCGAAGGCCGTGTCCTGAGCGGACGGCGGTACGGGCCGCGCGCGCCGTACGCGTGAGGGGCGGGCCCGTACCTCCGGGCCCGCCCCTCACGCGCGTACCTCCGGCGCCGCTACAACACCAGCGACAGCAGCAGGACCATCACCAGGCCCATCACCGACAGGATCGTCTCCATGAACGACCACGTCTTGACGGTCTGGCCCACGTCGAGGCCGAAGTAGCCCTTCACGAGCCAGAAGCCCGCGTCGTTGACGTGGCTGAAGAAGAGCGAGCCCGCGCCGATCGCGAGGACCATGAGTGCCACGTGCGTCGTGGACATGCCGTCGGCGAGGCCCGAGGCGAGACCGGCGGCGGAGACCGTCGCGACGGTCGCGGAGCCGGTCGCGAGGCGGATGATGACCGCGATGAGCCAGGCGAGCAGGAGCGCCGGGACGGACCAGTCCTTGGAGATGTCCAGGATCATCTGGCCCACGCCCGCGTCCACGAGCACCTGCTTGAAGCCGCCGCCCGCGGCGACGATGAGGAGCACGCCCGCGATCGGCATGAGCGACTTCTCGACGGTCTCGGAGAGCCGGTCCCGCGTGAACCCGGCCGCGCGGCCGAGCGTGAAGAGGCCGAGGAGGCAGGCCACGAGGAGGGCGAACATCGGGTTGCCGATGACGTCGAAGACGCGCTGCGTCAGGTCGGCCGGGTCGTCGATGATGATGTCGACGATCGCCTTGAGCAGCATGAGGACGACCGGCAGGAGCAGCGTCGCGACGGTGGCGAAGAAGCCGGGGGTCTTCTCCAGGTCGTCGCTCGCGCGCTTCGGCGTCATCGCCTCGGGGGCCTTCACGTCGACCCAGCGGGCCGCGTACCGCGCGAAGAGCGGGCCCGCGACGATCACCGAGGGGATCGCGACGACGATGCCGAGCGCGAGCGTGATGCCGAGGTTGGCGTGGAGGGCGTCGACGGCGACGAGCGGGCCGGGGTGCGGCGGAACGAGACCGTGCATGACGGAGAGGCCGGCGAGCGCCGGGATGCCTATTCGCATGAGCGAGTAGTTGCCGCGCTTGGCGACCATGAGGACGACCGGGATCAGCAGCACGATGCCGACCTCGAAGAAGATCGGCAGACCGATCACGGCCGCGATGAGCACCATGGCCCACGGCATCTTCTTCGGGCTCGCCTTGTCGATGATCGTGTCCACGATGCGGTCGGCGCCGCCGGAGTCGGCGAGGAGCTTGCCGAGGATCGAGCCGAGCGCGATGAGCACGCCGGTGCTGGCCACGGTCGAGCCGAGGCCCGTGGTGAAGCTGGTGATCGCCTTGTCGAGCGGGGCACCGGCCACGGCGCCGAGCACGAGCGCGCCGATCGTCAGCGCCAGGAAGGCGTGAAGCTTGAACTTCGCGATGAGGACGACGATGACGGCGATGCCGAGAACGACGGCTATCCCGAGCTGGGCGTTGCCCGCCGAGGTGATCGGCTCGGCGTCCGCTGCCAGCATCTCGACGCTGAGACTGGTCACGGTCATTTCCTTGGGGGGAGTGGGGATGGGGAGGTGTGGGGGAGGGGCGGGTCAACCCGTGGGGGGAAGTCGTCCCGGGGCACGGTGCGCTCGGTCAGGGCGCGGGTTCGGGGGCGGGCGCGGAGGCCGGGGGCCGAAGGGCCGCGACGGCGCGCGCCGCGATCTCCTCGGGGGTGCCGCGCACGTCGACCTCGACCCCGCTCTCGTCGGGGCCGAGCGGCTGGAGCGTCGCGAACTGCGAGTCCAGGAGCTTGGTCGGCATGAAGTGGCCCTGACGGTGCCCCATGCGGTCCTCGATGAGCGCCCGGTCCCCGGTGAGGTGGAGGAAGACGAGCCCGGGGGCCTCGGCGCGCAGCCGGTCCCGGTAGGAGCGCTTGAGCGCGGAGCAGCTGACCACTCCGCCCCGGTCCGCCCGTCCGTGCGCCCAGCGTCCGATGGCGTCCAGCCACGGGGCGCGGTCCGCGTCGTCGAGCGGGGTCCCGGCGCTCATCTTGGCGATATTGGCCGGGGGGTGGAAGTCGTCGCCCTCGGCGTACGTGACGCCGAGCTGTGCGGCCACGAGTGGCCCGATGGTCGTCTTGCCGGTTCCGGCGACGCCCATCACCACGACGACAGGGGGGGTGCTCATCGCTGCCTCGTTGTCCTTCGCTGTCTTCTTCGACCTCGTCTGTGCACGCAACTGAAACCCATACGTCATACTTATTCAAGAGGGTGTGACGTAAAAGTCTTACGTATTGCGGAGTGCGCAACGCACCGTACCCTGAGCGCATGACATCGCAGGACGGGGGCCTCCACGGCCGCGTACTCGACCACCTGGGCAAAGCCATCACGGGGGGCGAGTACCCGCCGGGCAGCGTGCTGCGCGGCGACGCCCTCGCCGAGCGCTTCGAGGTCTCGCGCTCGGTGATCCGCGAGGCGATCCGGGTCCTGGAGGCGATGCGTCTCGTCAGCTCACGCCGCCGCGTCGGCGTCACGGTCCGCCCCATCGAGGAGTGGAACGTCTACGACCCGAGCGTCATCGCCTGGCGCCTCGCGGGCGCCGACCGGCCCCGCCAGCTCCGCTCCCTGACGGTCCTGCGCTCCGCCGTCGAACCGATCGCGGCCGGGCTGGCGGCCCGCAACTGCACCCCCGAGGAGTGCGCCGCGCTCACCGAGGCGGCCCTCGGCATGGTCGCCACCTCGCACGGACGGCGCCTGGAGGCGTACCTCGTGCACGACGTCGAGTTCCACCGCATCGTGCTGACCGCCTCGCGCAACGAGATGTTCGCGCGCCTCGGCGACGTCGTCGCCGCGATCCTCACCGGCCGCACCCGCCACCAGGTCATGTTCGAGGACCCCGACCCGGCCGCCGTGACCCTGCACGTGCAGGTCGCCGAGGCGGTACGGGCGAGGGACGCGGCCCGCGCGGAGGCGCTGACGCGCGAGATCACGGTGGGCGCGCTCCACGAACTGGACGTGCTGGCCCCCTGAGCGTCACCCCGCCCCGGGCGCGCGCTCAGTCCAGGAAGTCCCCGTCCACGTACACCCACTCCCCGCCCACGCGCGTGAAGCGGCTCCGCTCGTGGAGCGCGCCGGGGGTGCCGCCCTCGCGGTAGCGGGCGCGGAAGGTGACGGTGCCGTCCTGGTGGAAGGCGGAGCCCCGTTCGCTCGCCTCGATCTCCAGGCCCTCCCAGCGCGTCCCGCCGCCGAGCCCGATCACGGGCGGGCACGTGTCCGGGTGCCAACTGCGCCGCAGATACGCCTCGTCGCCCACGACGAAGGCGCTGTACCTGGCCCGCATGAGGTCCTCGGCCCGCGCGGCGACCCCGCCCGCGTGCAGCTTCCCGCAGTGCTCCGGGTACGGGGCGGGGCTGCCGCAGGGACAGGCGGCGGGGGCGGTACGGGACGCCGCGGGGGCGCTGCGGGGTGCTCGACGACGGGCCATGCCGCCCATTGTGCCGGGTGCGCGCCGGACGCCCGCCGCGTGGCTAGGCGGGCCAGGAGTCGCGCAGCCACTGGTCGAACGTGGTCGGCCCGATCGTCGCGCCGCGCGGCGCGGTCAGCTCCCGGCCGGGGACGGCCGCGAAGAGCCCGGCGTCCTCGTCGGTCACGACGGCCCGCCCGTCGGGGTGCAGGGCGAGTACGTGCCGGGCGAGGTCGTCGAGGGCGAAGGACTCGGGCCCCGCGAGAGCGGCGCGGGCCCGTGTCGGCGGCCCGAGCACGACCTCCACGAGCAGGTTCACGACGTCCGTCACGGCGACGGGCTGGAGCGGAGTGGGCGGCAGCCGTACGACGCCGCGTTCCGTCGTCCAGTCCATGACCTCGGGGATGAACTCGTGGAACTGCGTGGCCCGCAGCACCGACCACGGGACGCCGGAGTCGGCGAGCGCCTGCTCCTGGTACGCCTTCGCGGCGTAGTAGGGGACCTGGGGCACCTCGTCGCAGCCCACGATGGAGAGCACGACGAAGTGCCCGACGCCCGCGGCGCGACCGGCCTCGACCATGTGGCGCATGGCCTGCTCCTGGAAGTCGCGGGCGCTCTCGTCGTACGCGGGCGGTGTCGACACGTCGACGCACGCCTCGCAGCCCTCAAGCCCCTCGCGCAGCCCTTCGCCGGTCATGACATCGACCCCTGTGGACCGCACGAGGGCGACGCCCTGGTGCCCGGCCGCCTGGAGATGCGCGATGAGCCGCGAGCCGATGCGGCCCGTGCCGCCGATGACACCGACCTTCATAACGGCTCCCTCCGCGGGGTGACGTGCTCTTCCACGCTAAATCCCCCGTGACGGCTCCGCCTCCCGGGGCGGAGCCGTCACGACACGCCGCCGCGCGGCGGGATCACTCGCCCCGGTCCGCCGACGTCACGTTCCAGGCCGAGATCACGGGCCTCCCGTGCTCCGTCCCCAGCCGGCTCAGCGAGCCCACGTCCAGCCGGAAGAGCGCCCCGGCCGACACGTCCAGGCCGAGCCTTCGGGCGGTGAGCGCCCGCAGGAAATGCGCGTGCGCGACCAGCACCACATCGCCGCCCTCGCCGTCCAGGTCCGCGTCGCGCAGCGCCTTGTCGACCCGCGCGAGGACGCGGTCGGCCCGCTCGCTGACCTGCTTCGGCGTCTCGCCCGGGTGCTCGGCGGGCCCCTCGTCGACCCCGTCGCGCCACAGGTCCCAGTCGGGCCGCTCCTGGTGGATGCGCGCCGTCGTCACGCCCTCGTACGCCCCGTAGTCCCACTCGTGCAGCTCCGGGTCCGTGAACGTGTCGCCCAGCCCTGCGAGCCGCGCCGTCCGCACGGCCCGCAGCATCGGGCTCGTGACGGTGAGCGCGATCCTGCGCCGGGCGAGCAGCGGCGCGAGGGACCTCGCCTGCTCCTCGCCGCGCGCCGTGAGCGGCAGCTCCGTGTAACTCGTGTGCTTGCCGGTCAGGCTCCACGCGGTCTCGCCGTGCCTGACCAGGATCACTTCACCCATGGGGTCACTCCTTGCTCGTACCCTGCAACCCTGCCACCACGTGCCCCATTCCATCCGGCGTCCCTCGCCCGCACAGCGCATGATGGTCCGTGTGATCAGCGTCCTGTTCGCCGTGCTGACGGCCATCAGCAACGGCACCGCCTCCGTGCTCCAGCGGCGAGCCGCCGCGACCGTCCCCGACAGCGACGTGCTGCACGTGTCGCTGATCGGGAAACTTTTGCGGCAGCGCGTGTGGCTCGCGGGGATCGGCATGGTGCTCGTGGCGGCGGCGTGCCAGGCGGTCGCGCTCGCGACGGGGCCGATCGCGGTCGTGCAGCCGATCTTCGTGATCGAGCTGCCCGCGACGCTGCTCCTCGCCGGGCACCTCTTCCAGGTCAGGCTCGGCGCGCGCATCTGGACCGGGGTCGTCGCGGTGACGCTCGGCCTGGCGCTCGGCATGGCGAGCGCGGCCCCGGGCGGTGGCACGGAGCGGGCGCACGGCCTGACCTGGCTGCCGGTCCTCGTCGTGACCGGCCTGTTCGAGGCGCTCGTCCTCGGCCTCGCGCTCAGCACGCGGGGCAACCCGCGCGCCGCCCTCCTCGGACTCGCCGCCGCGTGCGGCTACGCGCTCACGGCGGCCCTCATGAAGGACGCGCTGGCCCACCTGGAGAACGGCGGGGGACTCGCGGCGCTCTTCTCCAGCTGGCAGCTGTACGGGACGGCCGTCGCGGGCGTCGGCGCCCTCTTCCTCCTCCAGAACGCCCTCCAGGCGGGCTCCCTCGCCGCGTCCCAGCCCATGCTGACCCTGGGAGACGCCCTGATCAGCATCGTCTACGGCGTCGTCCTCTTCGGCGAACACCTCCGCACCGGCTGGTGGCTCGTCCCGGAACTGGCCGGAGCGGCGGTCATCGCGGCAGGAGTGGCCGAACTGGCCCGCTCGCCCCTGGCCCAAGGAACAGTCACCCGCGGATGAGCCGCTCCACTTTCCCAGCTCCTCCGGCGGACAGTCACCCGCGGATGAGCCGCTCCACCTCCCCAGCCCCTCCGGCGTTTGAGGAGCGGGGCCTGGGGCAGCGCCCCAGAACCCCCGGCGAACGGCACCCCTCGGCTACCGCCCCACCCGCTCCAGCACCCCCGCCTCCGCATCCGCGGCAACCCGCTCCCGCAACTGATAGTGGATCTTCTTCCCCGTCGACGTGACGGGCAGCGCGTCCACGAAGCGGTACGCCCTCGGCCGCTTGTAGGCCGCCAGCATCGCGTGCGCGCGACAGTGCTTCTCCAGGTCCGCCACCGTCACCTCCGGGTCCTTGCGGACGACGTACGCGGTGACGAGCTGCCCCCACTCCGGGTCCGGCGCCCCGACCACCGCCGCGTCCGCGACGCCCGGGTGCTCGTTGAGCACCGCCTCGACCTGCACCGGGTGCACGTTCTCGCCGCCCGAGAGGATCATGTCGTCGCGGCGCCCCACGATCGTCACGTACTCGTCCTCGTCCCACGTCGCGAGGTCGCCGATGTACAGCCAGCCCTGCCGGAAGTTCTCGGCCTGCTCCTCGGGGCGCCCGATGTAGCCGTAGCCGGACTTGGGCGAGCGCACGATGACCTCGCCGATCTCGCTGCCGTCCTTCGCCGCGAGGTCGTCGGGCTCGGCGCGCCGGTCCTCGTAGACCTTCACGACGGCGACGTCGTCGTCCGTGCAGGCGCGGCCCGCGCTCCCGGCGTGGTCCGGCAGGTCGGCGGGGCGCAGGAAGGTGTTCCAGAACGCCTCGGTCGTCCCGTACCCGTTGAAGATCCGCGGCGTCAGGACCTCCTGGTACCGCAGGCACGCGACCCGGTCGAGCGGCGCGCCCATCGTCACGATGCCGCGCAGCGTGGACAGGTCGCGCGGGCGGCGCTCCTGCGCGTCCGCGAGCCGCTCCAGGTTCGTCGGCGCGCCGATGAGGAACGTGATGCCCCGCTTCTCGACGAGGTCGAGGACGACGTCCGCGTCGAAGTGCCGCAGCGGCACGACCTCGCCGCCCACGTAGAAGACAGGGTTGGGGCCGCCCGAGTAGAGCCCGCCGCGGTGGAACCACGGGGACATGTTGAGGGTGCGGTCCTCGGGCGAGAGCGGGAAGTGCATGATCACGTCGTGCGCGGAGAGCACCTCGACCGCGTTGTTGAGCGGCACGCCCTTCGGCAGGCCCGTCGTGCCCGAGGTGTACAGGCGCGTCGTCTCCGCGTAGATCCCGGCCTCCGGCGCGGGCGGCAGGACCTGTCCCGCGCCCCGCTCGGCGAGCTGCACGAAGGGCACCGAGCCGGGCAGCGGGTGGTCCCCGTCCTGCCCCGAGGGCACGTGCACGACGAGCTTCGGCGCGTGCCCGGCCCGCTCCAGGGCCTGCCCGGCGGACTCGGCGACGGAGGTGTCGTAGACGAAGACGGCCGGGCGCCCGGTGTCCAGGATGTGCGCCGTCTCCCCGGGGGCGAGCCGGAAGTTGACCGGCGAGCCCACCGCCCCCAGGCGCTGCGTGGCGAGCCAGAGCAGGGCGAACTCGGGCCCGTTGAAGAGCTGGTAGGCGACGAGGTCCCCGGGCCCGACCCCGTGGGCGGCGAGACCGGCGGCCAGCCGCTCGACCTCCTCGCCCAGTTCCGCGTACGTCCAGGCGCGCCCCGTGGCGGGGTCGGACATCGCGGTGGAACGGGCGTAGCGGTGCGTGTTGCGCGCGAAACCGGCCCAGTAGGTGAAGCGCTGCTCGAAGACGTCCCGGAAACCGGCCGGGTCGTAGGCGGGGGTGGTGTTCATATTTTTGTCTCGCGTATCTCCGGAAAGGCCGTGTGCGGGGTGCGGACCGCGGGCACGGCGCTGCTCAGACTGCTCTCAGCACGGCGACGCAGTTCTGGCCGCCGAAGCCGAAGGCGTTGACGGCCGCGGCGCGGACGTCTGCCTTGCGGGCGGTGTGCGGGACGTAGTCCAGATCGCACTCCTCGCCCGGCTGGTCGAGATTGATCGTGGGCGGCACGACGCCGTCCCTGAGGGCGAGCGCGGCGACCATCGCCGAGAGCGCCCCGGCCGCGCCGATGAGGTGGCCCACCATCGACTTCGGGGAGCTGACGAGGAGGTCGTAGGCGCTGTTGCCGTACACCTCGCGGATCGCCTTGGACTCGGTGAGGTCGTTGATGCGGGTGCTCGTGCCGTGCGCGCAGATGTAGTCCACGTCGCTCGCCGCCGTCCCCGTGCGCTCCAGCGCCTGCCGCATCGCGGACACGGCCCCCGCCCCGGACGGGTCGGGCGCGCTCACGTGGAAGGCGTCCGAGGTGAGCGCCCCGCCCGCGACCTCCGCGTAGGCGCGCGCGCCGCGCGCGGCGGCGTGCTCGGCCGACTCCAGGACGCACACGACGGCGCCCTCGCCGAAGACGAAACCGTCCCGGTCCGCGTCGAAGGGCCGCGAGGCCCGCTCGGGTTCGTCGTTGCGCTTCGAGAGCGCGCCCATGTTCGACAGGCCCTGGAACATGACCCGCGTGATCGCCGAGTCCGTCCCGCCCGCGAGCACCACGTCGGCCTCGCCCGACAGAATGAGCCGCCGCGCCTCCAGGAGCGCGTACACCCCGCTCGCGCAGGCGAGCGCGCTCGCCGTGACCGGGCCGCGCACCCCGAGGTCGATCGCGACCTCGCAGGCCGGCATGTTCGGGATCACGGACGAGACGAAGTACGGCGAGATGGTGCGCGGATCGGCGTGCATCTGGTCCACCGCGCGCTCGATGCCGTCCATCCCGGCGACCGCGTTGTTCAGCACGACGCCGACGCGGCCCGCGTCCACGCCCTCACCGCCCACCGTCAGCGAGGCGTCCGCGACGGCCTCGCGCGCGGCGGCGACCGCGAGCTGCGAGAAGCGCGCCGAGCGGCGCTCGCGCTTGCGGTCGAGGAGCGCGGAGGGGTCGAAGCCCTTCACCTCGCCCGCGATCGTCGTCGGCAGCCCGGTCGCGTCGAAAGCGGTGATGGGCGCGATGCCCGACTTCCCCGCGAGGAGCGCCTGCCACGTGCTCTCCCGGTCGTTGCCGACCGGGGTGAGGGCCCCGAAGCCCGTCACCACGACTTGTCGATTGCTCTGCACGTACTCCTCCTAGAAAACAGACCAGCGAAAAACCAACGCCCCGGCCCCGCACGCGCGACCGGTGGCTCCCCCTACCGCCCGTCGAGCAGCCGGTGCGCCGCGCGCAGCCCCTCGGCCGTCGCGCGCACCGCGTTGAGCGCGCCCGTGCCCGCGGCACCGCCCGCCACCTCGAAGGGCACCCCCGCGCGCCGCAGCGTCACCGCCACGTCCCGCTCGGGCTCCTGTCCCGTGGCGAGCACGACGTGGTCGGCGGCGATCAGCTCCCTGCCGCCTTCCGCGTCCCGCACCACCACGCCGTCCCGGGTGATCTCCTCGACCCCCGTCCCCGTCAGGAGCCGCACCCCGGCCGCGCGCAGCTCGTCGAGCACGACCCACCGCGTCGAGGGGCCGATGCCCGCGCCCATCCGCCGCCCGCGCCGCACGACGGTGACGCGCCGGGGCGCGGCGGAGGCGGTACGGGGCGCGAGCCGCGCCACCGATCCGCCCGCCGTCAGGGCGTGCCGCGCCAGGAACGCCTCCGGCGTCCGCTTGAGCTGCGGGTCCGCCGTCAGCAGGTGCGCGAGATCCACGCCGACCCCGCCCCCGCCGATGATCGCCACCCGCGGCCCGAGGGCCTCCGGGTCGGCGAACGCCCGCTGGTAGTCGAGGACGTGCGGCAGCGCGAGCCCCGGCAGGTCGGGGCGGTGCGCGAGGACCCCGGTCGCGAGGACGACCCCGTCGAACCCGCGCAGGTGCGCGAGATCGCGGTGCCCCACGCGGTGCCCGAGCCGCAGCCGCACCCCCAGCCCGGCCAGTTCGCGCACGTGGTGCCGGACCGTCTCGCCGAAGTCCTCCTTGCCCGGGACGCGTGCCGCCCAGCGGAACTGCCCGCCCGGCTCGCTCTCCGCCTCCAGGAGCTCGACCTCCTGCCCGAGCCGCGCGAGTGTCCGCGCCGCCTCAAGCCCCGCCGGGCCGGCGCCGATCACCGCGTACCGGCCGCGCCGCTCCCGCACCGTCAGCGGGAACTCGGCCTCGTACCCGGAGCGCGGGTTGACCAGGCACGACACGCGCTCGGTGCCGAAGGACCTGTCGATGCACGCCTCGTTGCACGCGAGGCACACGTCGACCGTGTCCGGGCGCCCCGCGCGGGACTTCGCGACGATCCCCGGATCGGCGAGGAAGGGCCGCGCGAGCGCGACGAAGTCCACGTCCCCCGCCGCCAGCACCTCGTCGACCTGCGCGAGCCGCGAGTAGCGGTTCGACGCGATGACGGGCAGCGCGCCGTGCCCACCCGCGCGCAGCGCCTGCTTGACGTCCTTCGCGTACGTCGCCCACGTCCCCGCCGGGACCTGCGCCTGCACCGTCGGCACGGGCGACTCGTGCCACCCGATCCCGACCGCGAGCGCGTCCACGCCCGCCGCCGCGAGCGCCACGGCGAGCGCGCCGACATCCTCGCGCGGCGTGCCGCCCTCGACGAGATCCGCGCCCGACATGCGGAACAGGACGGGGAAGTCCGCGCCGACCGCCTCGCGCACCGCCGCCGCGACCGCGACGGGGAACCGGCGCCTGCGCTCCGCGTCCCCGCCCCACTCGTCGTCGCGCGTGTTGGTGAGCGGCGCCGTGAACTGGTTGACGAGGTACCCCTCGGAGCCCATGACCTCGACGGCGTCGAAGCCGAGTGCGACGGCGCGCCGCGCGGCCCGCGCGAAGTCCTCGACGGTCGCGCGGATTCGCGCGTCGCTCAGCTCGCGCGGCGTCGTGCGCGTGAAGCGGCTCGGGACGGGCGAGGGCGCCCAGCCGGGGCCGCCGTCCGTGCCGGGGGCGCCGGGCAGCGCGTACCGCCCGGCGTGGAAGAGCTGGAGCGCGAGGAGCCCGCCCGCCTCGTGCACCGCCGCCGCGGTACGGCGCAGCGCCTCCTCGTGCGCGGGCTCCCCGGCGATCCCGTACCCGGGGCCGCCCGCGCCCTCGGGGTTCACCGCGGTGCCCCCCGTGACGAGCAGCCCCGCGCCGCCGCGCGCACGTTCCGCGTAGAACGCGGCGAGCGCGGCACCCCCGTCGTCGAGCGCCTCCAGGTTCAGGTGCATCGCGCCCATGACGACCCGGTGCGGCAGGCGCAGGCGGCCGAGCGTGCCGGGGCGGAAGACGTGGTCGAACAAGATCCCTCTCCTCGCTTCCGGCCCCGGGGCACAGCTCCCCGGGGTCTGGGTGATGAATGCCCGGCGGGCGGGGCGACCGATCCCGAAAGGCCCGTCGCGAAGGGGCCTTCACGGACCTGGTCAGCGGGCCGGTTCCTCGCGGGCCGGTTCGCCGCGGACCTGGTCGCCGCGGGCAGGGACGCCCCGCCCGCCGGGCGCGCGACGTCAGCTCTCGCGCGTCGGGCGCGGCGGAAGCTGCAACTCGGGCCCCGCGTCCGCGAAGAACGGCGGCGCCACGACGCTCAGCCCGCCGTCCACGACGAGCGTCTGCCCGGTGATGTAGCCCGAGCCCTCGCCGAGCAGGAAGTGGATGGTGTCCGCCATCTCCCGCACGGTCCCCGGCCGGTGGGCGGGGATGCGGTCGAGGACGCCCTGCATGTCCGGCATCCCCTTGACGTTGTAGAAGTACTCCAGCGAGTCCGAGTCGATGAGCCCGCCGTTCACGGCGTTCACGTTGATCCCGTACGGCGCGAACTCGACCGCCATGAACCGCACCCACGCCTCGATCGCGGCCTTCATCGCGCCGAGCGTCGCGTACGTCGGGTACGCGCGGATCGACCCGTACGACGAGAGCGCCACGATGCGACCGCCCTTGTCCATGAGCTTCACCGCCTCCTGCGCCCCGAGCACGAACGGCCGCAGGTTCATCGCGTAGGAGCGGTCGAGGTGGTGCGGACCGAGGTCCACGATGTTCTTGAACGCGCTCGCCGCCGCGTTCGACACGAAGTGGTCGAGCCGTCCGCAGCGCCGCGCGACCTCGTCGAAGAGCGCCTTGACGCCCTCGGTCGTCTCGACGTCGGCCCGCACGGCGAAGCCCTGACCGCCGGCCTCCTCGATGTCGGCGACGGTCTTCTCGGCGAGGTCCTGGTTCTTCTTGTAGTTGACGACGACGGTGCCGCCCTCGCGTGCGAGCGTCAGCGCGAGAGCGCGCCCGATCCCGCGCGAGGCGCCGGTGATCAGCGAGACGCGGCCCTGTGCGGTGCGGTCCTGCTCAGTGCTCATGGGAGCTGTGTTCCTTCGTGGTTCGGACGGGTACGGGTAGGGGCCGGGCGGCGTTCAGCGCCCGGCCTCCGGGGCGGCCACCGGCGGCGTGCGGCGCAGCACCTCGCGGAAGACGACGGCCTTCTGCACCTCGTTGGTGCCCTCCTCGAAACGCTGCGCGCGGGCGTCCCGGTAAACGCGCTCGATCTTCTGGCTCTTCCAGTAACCGAGCCCGCCGTGGATCTGGAGTGCCTTGTCGGTGACGTTCGTCAGCATCGTCACGGCGTGCATCTTCGCCATCGACGACTGCATGGACGCGTCCTCGGCGCCCTCCTCGAAGCGGCGCGCGGCGTGCAGCACGAGCTGTTTGGCCGCCTCGATGTCGGCCGCGTTCTCGGCGAGCATGAACTGGATCGCCTGGCGCTGGGTCAGCGCCTTGCCGAACGTGACCCGGTCCCGCGCGTACGCGACCGCGAGCTGCTGGGCCCGCTCGGCGAGCCCGACGCAGCTCATCGCGACGGAGACGCGCGAGGGCGTCAGGAAGCCGCCGAGGAAGACGTCGAGCCCCTCGCCCTCCGCGCCGAGCCGGTGGTCGACGGGCACCGGCGTGCGGTCGAAGGTGAGCGAGGCGTGGTCCGTACCCGTGACGCCCATCGTGTTCGAGGTGTCCTCCACCGTCACGCCCGGCGCGTTGCGCGGCACGAGCAGCGCCATGGTGCCCTCGTGGCCCGCACTGCCCTCGACCCGCGCCGCGAGCAGGTAGTAGTCGCAGCGCACGCCGAAGGTGATGAGGTGCTTGCTCCCCGACAGGTAGTACGTGTCGCCCTCGCGCACCACCGACGTCGTGATGTCCGCGCCCGTGCCGTTGCCCGGCTCGGTGAGCGTGAAGGCGATCTTGATCTCGCCGGTGATCGAGGGGATGACGAAGCGCTTGCGCTGCTCCTCGGTGGCGTGCCCGTCCATCGCCCGCCAGATGCCGTTGACGACGTGCACGATCATGCGGATCGAGCCGTGCGAGCGGGAGAAGACCTCCATGAGCTCCATCCAGCGCGAGAACGGCAGCCCGTGCCCCCCGTACGCGACGGGCGCCGCCATCCGCAGGAAGCCCAGCCCGTTCAGCTCGGCCCACAGCGCCTCGGGCACCTCACCGGTCTCCTCGATGCGCTCCGCCCAGCGCTCGCCGGGGCCCTCCACCCACGCCTCGACCCGGGTGCGGAGCCCCTCGAAGGACTGCTCGTCACTCATGTGCTGCCTCTTCTTCCTCTCGTACGGTCCAGCTCTGCGTCGGCGGGGGCGGCGCGCGGCCCTCCCCGCCGTACCGGGCCCTCACGCCCGGAAGGGCCGGAGGGCGGCGCGCCGCCCTCCGGCCCCGGGGACTCAGTCCTCCTGCGGCCTCAGTTCCCTCGCTCTCTCGCGCAGTGCGAACTTCTGCACCTTGCCGATCGGGTTGCGCGGCAGCACCCCGAGCGGTTCGAGCCGTTCGGGCCAGTACTGCTTCGCCACCTGGTGCTCGTCCAGGTACGCGCGCATCTCGCCGAAGCCGAGCCGCTCGCCCTCCTTGCACACCACGAAGGCGCAGGCGCGTTCGCCGAGCCGCGCGTCGGGCATCGCGACGACGGCGACGTCCTCGACGGCCGGGTGCGCGAAGAGCAGCTGCTCGATCTCGGCGACAGGGATCTTCTCGCCGCCCCGGTTGATGACGTCCTTGACGCGCCCGGTGATCCGCAGATACCCGGAGGCGTCGAGCGTCGCGAGGTCGCCCGTGCGGTACCAGCCGTCCTCCGTGAACACCTCGGCGGTCAGGTCGGGCCGGTCCAGGTAGCCGTCGAACACGGTGGGGGAGCGCAGCTCGAAGTTGCCCTCGACCCCGGCCGGGAGCACGTGCCCCTGGTCGTCCGTGACGCGCAGCTCGATCCCGTCGAGCGGACGCCCGTCCGAACCCCAGCGCTGCGCCGGTTCGTCCCCGGGCGCCGAGAGCGCCCCGAGGCACGTCTCGGTCGTCCCGAAGGCCCCGCACACGTCCGCGCCGAGCACCCGCCCGGCCCGCTCGGCGAGCCCGCGCGGCACCTGCGCCCCGGTCGCGACGAAGATCCGCAGCTTGCGCGGCATGTCCCCGCCCTCCTCGACCGCCTTCACGAGGTCGGTCAGGAACGGCGTCGCGGCCTGCACGAAGCTCGCCCCGTGCGTGTTGAGCGAGGCGAGCGCGCGCTTCGCGTCCCACTCGGCCTGCGTGATCTGCGGGACTCCGAGGACGAGCGCCAGCGTCATCCCGTAGAGGAACCCCGTCTGGTGCGCGAGCGGCGAGGGCACCCAGATCGCGTCCCCCGCGTGCAGCCCGAGGTGCCGGATCTCCATCGAGACCGCGCGCACGAGGTTCCGCGAGGGCTGCGTGACGCCCTTCGGCTCCCCGGTGGTCCCCGAGGTGAACAGGAGCTGCGCGGTCGCGTCGGGCGAGGGCACGTACGCGTCGAGCGCGGCGCGGTCCACCTCGGTGCCCGCGAGCGCCTTCTCCCAGTCGTGCACCCTGACACCCGAGCCGTCCGCCTCGGGCAGCGCCGCGCTCCCGCCCTCCTCGGCGAGCACGACGAGCCGCGCCAGCTCCCCGCGCTCCTCCGCGTCGAGCCCCATGACCTCCTCGGCGGGTCTCCGGTTCCGGTACCGGTCGGCGACGACGAGCACCTTCGCCCCGGACCGGCGCAGCACGAAGCCGAGTTCCCGCTCCCGGAAGAACGGGATGACGGGGCAGCACACCGCGCCGATCCGCAGCGCGGCGAGCGAGAGCACGACGAACTCGACGCGGTTCGGGAGCTGGTACGCCACGTTGTCCCCGGGCCGCACCCCGAGCCCGAGCAGCAGCGAGGCCGCCCGCTCGACCCGCTCGTGCAGCTCACGCCACGTCACGGTCTCGTCCCTGTCGGCCCGTACGTCGACGACCGCGACGTCGTGCGGACGGCTCGCGGCCCGCCGCCGCAGCCACTCGGGGAGCGTCACGCGCGCCGCGAGGTCCGGCTTCGCGACCTCCTTCTCCAGCCGCCTCTGCCGGGGCCGTCCCGAGGGCGCGGGCCCGTCCTCGACGCTCATCGGCACGCCGAGCGTGTTCATCGCGTCGAGGAAGGTCGGGTACGAGATCCGGTACGCGTTCGGGTACGTCAGCGTCGAGTGGCCGCGCGCCCGCGAGGACGCCACGGCGAGCGACATCAGGACCCGGTGGTCGTTGAACGAGGAGAGCTTCGCGCCCACCAGCCCCTCGACCCCGCGCACCCGCAGCGCGTCCCCGTCCAGCTCCAGGTCCCCGCCCATCGCGTTGAGCTGGAGCATCGCCGCGGCGCGGTCGGACTCCTTGAGCCGCGTGTGCGCGATGTTGTGGAAGACGGACTCGCCGTAGGCGAAGGAGCCGAGCGTGGAGAGGATCGGCAGCATGTCGGGCACGTCCCGGCAGTCCACCTCGACCCCCTTGAGCATCGGCGTCTCCTGCCGGATGCGCACCCCGCCGGCCGCCTCGTCCAGCTCCATCGGGACCCCCATCGCGCGCGCGATGTCGAGGAAATGGAACTCGGGGTGGTCGGCGGGACCGCCCTCCAGGCGGGTCATGCCCTTGAGCAGGACGTCCGAGGGGTGCAGCGCGGCGGCGGCGATCCCGAAGGCGGCCGAGCCGATGTCGGGCGGCAGCGTCAGCTCGGTCGCGACGGCCGACTGCCCCGGCTCGACGTCGAAGCGCCGCCAGTCCTCGGAGACCGTGACCGCGAGGCCGAACTGCCGCATCATCGCGACGGTCAGTTCGAGGTACGAGCGCTCGTTCAGCTCGCCCTCGACCTCGATCGTCGTGTGCCCCGTCGCGAACGGCGCGAGCAGGATGAGCCCGGAGATCCACTGCGAGAGCGTCCCGGCGATGCGCACGTGCCCACCGCTCGGGCGCCGCGCGGTGACGTGCACGGGCGGGCAGTCGTCGGCCGACTCGACCCCGACGCCCATCTGCCGCAGCGCGGTGAGCAGGGGGCCCACGGGACGGCGGCGGAAGTACTTCTGCCCGGTCACCGCGACATCGCGGTCCGAGAGCGAGGCCAGGCCGATCATGAAGTAGAGGGTGGTGCCGGAGGAGCCGGCGGACACGGCCGCGCGGCGCGGCCGGTAGCGCCCACCGAGACCGTGCACCACAAAGGTGTCGCCCTCGGTGGTGATCTTGACCCCCAGGCCGCGCAGCAGCTGCACGGTGTACTGGACGTGCCGGGCGTCGGAGAGCCCGTGCACGCGGCTGACGCCCTCGGCCAGCGAGGCGAGGATCAGCGCGCGGTGCGCGTGGTACTTGGAGTTGGGGACGAGGACTTCACCGGTGAGCTGGTGCTGAATCCCTTTGACAAGAAGGTGCATGGGGTCGTGCTTCTCCCTGGCCATGGGCGGGCACACCGAACCGCGCACGCACGCGCGCCGCCCCCGTCGGCCGCACACACGGCCGGTGGCCGGGCAGCACGAACAGGGCCGCGGGGCATCCGTGGCTCGGTGATGGAGCCGTCTCGGGGACGGCAGTGGTTACGTTATGGAAGCGAGGCCCTACAGGCGTGCGACGTCGCCGAAGACAGCGGCGCATGGCCCGTTCGGGGGACGGGTGCCGTCTTCCTCGACGGCGGCAGGGGCTCTTGGACACGCGCGGACGGCGACATCCGGCAACGCCTGGAGAAACAGATCGGACGGCTGTCATGGCACGGGGCCTGGGTGGGGCCCGTAAGTCGTGGCAGGAGCCGAGGTGCGTTCGCGCGGCCGGGCAGGGGCCGCGCACGAGTAAGCGTCCGGATGACCGGCCCACGCGAAACAACGCGTTGCTCAGTCACACAATCTTTATATCAATGCCCGATGCATCTAGACAGTCCAGGTCCCGCTATCTGGCCGAAAGCCCGCTGACCTGCGGTTTTCTCCAGGGGTGCCATCGGAGGCCGCGCAGGTGAGGCCCGGGGTGCTCGTGTGGGCTCGTTCTCCCCGCCTCGGGGGAGCGGTAGGGGGCGAGTGCGCCGGCGTACGGGCATACGACTGAGGGCCCCGCTTTCGCGAGGCCCTCTGCTGTGTCCGAGGGGGGACTTGAACCCCCACGCCCGATAAAGGGCACTAGCACCTCAAGCTAGCGCGTCTGCCATTCCGCCACCCGGACAGGGTGTTCGCTCTGGGCCGTTCGGCCCTGGCGACGTGGAAAACAATACCAAACATCCGGGGGCCTCCGATCACCCCTGGTCCGGGGCCCCGTGTGAACGGCGTGTGTCCCGGGGGAGGGCGGTCTTGGGGGCGTGGCGGGGGGCGCGCGAGGATGGGGGGAGCGCGGCGCCGAGCAGGGCGCCGGCCGACCGACCGCCAAGGAGAGCAGCGTGAGCGAGCCGAGCACCGGAAGGGCGGCCTCGGGCCAGGACGAGGTCGTCGACCTCACCCGGGACCTGATCCGTATCGACACCAGCAACTACGGGGACCACTCGGGCCCCGGCGAGCGCGCGGCGGCCGAGTACGTCGCCGAGAAGCTGGCCGAGGTCGGCCTCGAACCGCGGATCTTCGAGTCCCACCCGGGCCGTGCCTCGGTCGTGGCCCGCGTCGAGGGCGAGGACCGCTCCCGCCCCGGTCTCCTCATCCACGGCCACACCGACGTCGTCCCGGCCAACGCCGCCGACTGGACCCACGACCCCTTCTCGGGCGAGGTCGCCGACGGCTGCGTGTGGGGACGCGGGGCCGTCGACATGAAGGACATGGACGCGATGACCCTCGCGGTCGTCCGCGACCGGCTCCGTACCGGCCGCAAGCCCCCGCGCGACATCGTCCTCGCCTTCCTCGCCGACGAGGAGGCGGGTGGTACGTGGGGCGCCCGCCACCTCGTGGACCAGCACGCGGACCTCTTCGA
The DNA here is from genome assembly GCF_000213055.1 of Streptomyces sp. Tu6071. Lineage (NCBI taxonomy): Bacteria > Bacillati > Actinomycetota > Actinomycetes > Kitasatosporales > Streptomycetaceae > Streptomyces > Streptomyces sp. Tu6071. Next base: position 6,508,096 of record NZ_CM001165.1, read on the forward strand.
GGGCGTCACCGAGGCGATCGGCGAGGTCGGCGGCTTCTCCTTCACCGTCAACGAGAAGCTGCGGCTCTACCTCGTCGAGACGGCCCAGAAGGGCATGCACTGGATGAAGCTCACGGTGGCCGGGACCGCCGGGCACGGCTCGATGATCCACCGCGACAACGCGATCACGGAGCTGTCCGAGGCCGTCGGGCGCCTCGGGCGCTACGAGTTCCCGATCCGCGTGACCAAGACGCTCCGCCACTTCCTCGACGAACTCGGCGACGCGCTCGGCACCGAACTCGACCCCGAGAACATGGACGACACCCTCGCCAAGCTCGGCGGCATGGCCAAGCTCATCGGAGCCTCGCTCAAGAACACCGCCAACCCGACCCAGCTCGGCGCCGGCTACAAGGTCAACGTCATCCCCGGCGAGGCCACCGCGCACGTCGACGGCCGCTTCCTGCCCGGGTACGAGGAGGAGTTCCTCGCCGACCTCGACCGCGTCCTCGGCCCGCGCGTGCGCCGTGAGGACGTGCACGCCGACAAGGCCCTGGAGACCGGCTTCGACGGGGCCCTCGTCGACGCCATGCAGACCGCGCTCGGCGCCGAGGACCCGATCGCCAAGGCCGTCCCGTACATGCTCTCGGCGGGCACCGACGCGAAGTCCTTCGACGACCTCGGCATCCGCTGCTTCGGCTTCGCGCCCCTGCGGCTGCCCGCCGACCTCGACTTCGCCGGGATGTTCCACGGCGTCGACGAGCGCGTCCCCGTCGACGCGCTCCGGTTCGGCGTCCGCGTCCTGGACCGCTTCATCGACGCCTGCTGAGTCGGAGGCGAGCGGGGGCGCACACTCCCGCGAACGGCGCGCGCGCCGTGTCCGTACGCTCCCTGTCGCGTACGGGCGCGGCGCGCGTTTCCGCTGGTCGGGGCGGTCCGGCGGGCTTGCCAGGGGTCGCCGGGCGGCGCCTGCCCGGTCCGGTCACCGGGCTGCCGCGACCGGCCGGTAATCGAGCGTCTGTACCAGTCCCACTGGTACGGGTGAATGCACTCATCGGGTCGTAGCTCGAATACTCCCTCCTCGTTACAGGTGTTGCGGTCCGCGGCTGGGACCGCGCTGTCCACCTAGGAGGAAAAATGATCAAGAAGATCGTCGCCACGGTCGCCGCGACCGGTGGCCTCGTGCTCGCCGGTGCGGGCCTGGCCTCGGCCGACGCGGGCGCCCAGGGTGCGGCCGTCGGTTCCCCCGGCGTGCTCTCGGGCAACGTCGTGCAGGTTCCCGTGCACGTCCCGGTGAACCTCTGCGGCAACACGATCTCCGTGATCGGTCTGCTCAACCCGGCCTTCGGCAACACCTGCGTCAACGCCTGATCCAGGCATGACGTCACCCCCGGCCGGGGGTGACCCTGCGGCCCCGGAGCGCGCCACGCGCTCCGGGGCCGCGGCTCTCACCACACCGCGCACGCGCGAGGTGCCGTGCGCTTCGAAGCTGTGACTACGACAGGGAATTGCTATGCGACAGGTCACGCGCAAGGGCCTGATGACTGTGGCGGCCGCCTCCGGCGTGCTCGCCGTCACCGGTGGCTACGCGGTCGCCGACTCCGGCGCCCAGGGCGCGGCCGTGGGTTCGCCCGGCGTCCTCGCGGGCAACCTCGTGCAGGCACCGGTCGATGTGCCGGTCAACGTGTGCGGCAACACGGTCGACGTCGTCGGCCTGCTCAACCCGGCCTTCGGCAACCACTGCCAGAACGGCTCGGGCCAGTCCCGTCCGGGCGGCTACGGCGACGAGGACGGCGGCGGCCACCACGGCGGCCACCAGAGCGGGGGCGGCCACCACGGCGGCGGCCACCAGAGCGGCGGCGGCGCCCACGCGGGTGGTCCCGCCACCAACTCGCCCGGCGTCGGCTCCGGCAACGAGGTGCAGATCCCGGTGGACGTGCCGGTCAACGCGTGCGGCAACAACATCTCGGTCATCGGACTGCTCAACCCGGTCTTCGGCAACGACTGCGCCAACGAGTCGACGCCGCAGCACCCGGAGCACCCCGGCAACCCGGGCACGCCCGAGAAGCCGAAGCCGCCGAAGACCCCGGAGACGCCGGAGCCCCCGAAGACTCCGGAGACGCCGAAGCCCCCGGTCGAGCGCACCACGCCCCCGGCCCCGCAGATCTCGGTGAAGACCCCGGCGCACACGCAGCAGCTCGCCGAGACCGGCAGTGAGGTCCCCGCGGGCGCCCTCGGTGCCGCCGCGGCCGGGATGCTCCTCGCGGGTGCCGTGGTCTACCGCAAGGCCCGCGCGAACGCCTGAGCCCGCGGCCGTACGCGAGCGCGCACCGACGCCCTCCGCGCACGGCATGCCGAAGGGCCCCGCTCAGGGAGAGCGGGGCCCGACAACACGAGGAGGGCCGGTCGCCCGTCCGGGTGAGGAACGGGAGCCGCGGCCGTGGCCGCCGCTGCCCCGTCTCACCACGTGGCCCGCGGCTGGCGGATGATCCTGCGCCGCAGCCGCACCCGGCGGCTCCCGTCGGGATGCAGCCTGAGGCGGTCCAACTCCCAGTGCCCGTACTCTGCGTGGTCCGTGAGCAGGCGAGTCGTGTCCTTGCGGCTGACGCCCCTGGGCACGTACACGTCGACAAATTCGTATTCCGGCATCGCATCTATTGTGCGGCCACGGGCCCGGTACGGATAGCGTCTGCCCTATGTCTGATGCTGAGCAGCCCCCGGTTGCCGAGGTACGTGCCGCCGCCGAGGCGGTGAAGGCCGCGCTCGACCGTCACCTGGCCGCGGTCGAGAACCGCTCGGGCGAGGACGACCCCGCCGTCTACCAGGCTTTCAACGAGCTGGCCACCGCCGCGGAGAACTACGACGAACTGCTCTACGAGCGCTACGACGAGGTCACCCCCTTCGAGATCCCCGGCGCCGAGGACTCCTTGCCGCCCTACACCGGGCCCGAGGACCCCAGCGCCCTGAGCGTGCTGATCCGCAGGGACTACACCGTCGCCCGCCCCGACCTCCTGCTCGGCCAGGCCGAACGCGTCGCCGACCTGCACCCCGAGTCCCCGGGCGCCGGGCTGCACGCGGCACTCGGGGTGCTCTTCGGCGAGTACGAGCCGGACGAGATCGCCTCGCGGCACCGGGAATTCGGTCTGGAGGAGGGCGACTCGACGCTGTGGGTCGCCGCCACCGACGACCCGCCCGAGCCCGGTGAGTGGCTCGACGCGCCCTTCGAGGGCGCCGACCCGCAGTCGGTCATCTGCCGCTTCGACGTCAGCGCGGTCTTCGACGACGACCCCGAGGACGACGTACGACCCGCCCACCGCCCGGGACTGCGCGGCCACGGAGGCGAGGCGGAGGACGAGATCGACGAGGACGACGAGCTCTGAGGACGTGCCCCGGGGCGGGGGACCCGGGGACGGGGCGGCCTTCCGGCCCCGTACCCCGGCCCCGTCCCTAGCCCCAGGGCCCCCGCGGAAGCCTCTCAGCCCTCCGTCGGCCGGCTCAGGAGTGTCGTGAGGCGGGTGCGGCGCTCTCCGGACGGGCGCGCGGCCACCGCCTGCGCGAGGGCCTCCCCGGTGCCCTGGACGACGGAGAGGTGGCGTTCGGCGCGTCCCGCCGCCGTGTAGAACCACGCGCGGCTCAGGACCGGGACGGCGTCGCCCGGCACCACGACCACGACGGCCGCCCAGCGGTGCCCGACCGCCTGGTGCGCGGTGAGCGCCCAGGCGTGGCGCACCGTGCGCCCCGTGTCGGCGGGGGCGACGCGGACGGGGGTGCCCTCGCACTCCAGGCGCAGCCCCTCCTGGTCCGCGCCGACCACCCGCCCGAGCGCCGTGCGCCCGGGGGCGGGCGACCACACGATCCGGTCGCCCGGGTCGAAGCCGCCGAAGCGCCCCGGCCCCGGGTTGAGCCGTTCCTTCAGCGCCGCGTTGAGCACCCGCGTACCCGCCGCGCCGCCGTGCCCGGGGACGAGGACCTGCGTCTCGTCGGGGGCGACGCCGAGGGCGCGCGGTACGGAGTCGGTGACGAGCTGCACCGTGCGGTGCACGGCCTCGCCCGGCTCGCGGACCGGGACCACGACGACCTCGTGCCCGCCCGTGCGCGGCACCTCGAACTCGCCGACGCCGAGCCCCGAGACGAACTCGCCGACCGGGCCCGGATCGGGTGTGCGCGAGACGACGTGCGGCGCGAAGCGCGCGGCGAGCAGGTCCCCGAAGACCCGCCCCGCACCCGCCGAACCGAGCACGCCCGGGTCCCCGCTCAGCACGAGCCGGGCCCCGTCCGGCACCGACTCGGCGAGCAGCGCGGCCTCCTCGACGCCGAGCTGGGGGGCGTCGAGCACGACGAGCAGGTCGAGCGCGAAGTGCCCCTCCCCGTCGCGCGCGGGCCCCTGCGTGCCGGAGAGCAGCCCCGCGACGGTGAGCGCGGGCTCCTTCGCGCCGAGCAGCGCGGCGAGCGCGCGCCGGCCCTCGGCGGTGTGCGCCGCCGCGAAGGCGCGCAGGCCCAGGCCGCGCGCGGCGGAGACGAGCGCCGCCGCCTCGGCGCGGGCCGCCTCGCCGCCCGTGTGCAGGACGAGGGTGTGCGCGGCGGCGGCGCGGATCAGCTCGGCCGCGCTGCCGCGACCCGCGGCCTCGGCGGCGGGTTCCCAGCCGTCCTCGGTCCCCGCCCCGGCGGCGGCGATCCGGCCGAGCGCGTCCGCGAGGCTCTCCTCCGCGAGCGCGTACCGCTCCAGACCGACGAGCACGGGGACCGGCGGCGCTTCCTCCTCCTCGTCCCCGGCGGGCGGGACACCGTCCTGGAAGAGCAGCGCGTCGCCCTCGGCGACGGCCTCCTGCACGGCCTCCTCGGCGTCGGGGACGCCGTGCTTGCCGAGCGCGGCGGCGAGTTCGGCCAGCTCGCGGACGGTGTGCCCGCGCAGCGCCGCTTCTTCGAGCAGCCGTACGGTCAGCGCCCGCCCCCGGCGTACGTCCCCGGGGCCCGCGCCGGCGCCGAGCAGGGCGCGCGCGAAGGCGTCGGCGTGCTCGGGCGTGACGCCCGCGAGCCGCAGCAACTGCCACGGGTCGGACTCCAGCTCGCCCGCCGCGCCCTCGCCGAGCGCGCGCACGGCGGCCGGGGCGAGCGCCTCGGGCGCGCCCCCGCGCGTGAGCAGCGCGGCGACGGCTTCGAGCGCCGCCGGGTCGGGCGCCGAAGGGGCCGGGGGCACGGAGACCGGCTCGGCGCCGCGGGGCGGCGGGGGAGCGGTGCGGCGCGGGGCGACGGGGGAGGCGGGGGCGTCGAAGGTCGCCGCGGGCCGTTCGCCCTGCTCGACGGCACGGACGGCGGCGAGCAGCTCGGCGGCCTTCCCGGTGAGCTTCGTCCCCGCGGCGACGGGCTCCTCGCGGGCGGCCTTGCGCGCCGCGATCCGCGCCCGTTCGACCCGCTGGGCCGCGAGTTCCGCCTCGGCCTCGGAGAGCTGCGCGGCGGTCTTCCCACCCGCGTCCGCCTCCTCGGCGGCGGAGGCACCGGCCTCCTCGCCGGAGGTCCCGGCCTCGTCGGCGGGGGTCACGGCTTCGCCGGAGGTCCCCTCCTCGTCGGCGGCGGTCCCGGCCTCGGCGGTGCCCGTCTCCTCCCCGGTGCCGGTCTCCTCCTCCTCGGTACGGGGGGTGGCCGCGTCGGGCGGGTCCTCCTCCGTACCGGCGTTCTCGGCTGCCGGCTCCGTGCTCACAGCGTGCTCCAGTCCTGATCGGGGTAGCGGTGCACGGGCGCGGACACGTCGTCCAGGGCCCGGCAGATCTCGTCAGGAAGACTAAGGCCCTCCACCGACAGCGCCTCGCTCAGCTGCTGGGCGGTGCGCGCGCCGACGATCGGGGCGACGACCCCGGGGCGGTCGCGCACCCAGGCGAGCGCGACGTGCAGCGGCGTCGCCGCGAGGCCCTCGGCGGCCGTCACGACGGCCTCGACGACCGCCGAGGCCGTCCCGTCGAGGTACGGGGCGACGAACCCGGCCATCGCCTCGCCCGCCCCGCGCGAGCCCGCCGGGCTCGCGCCCTCGCGGTACTTGCCGGTGAGCACCCCGCGCCCGAGCGGTGAGGAGGGCAGCAGCCCCACGCCGAGGTCGCGCGCGGCGGGCAGCACCTCGCGCTCCACGCCGCGCTGGAGCAGCGAGTACTCCATCTGCGTGCTCGCGAGCCTGGTCCGCGTGCCGCCGCCCGCGAGCTGCCAGGTCGCGGCCTTGGCGAGCTGCCAGCCGCTGAAGTTGGAGACGCCCGCGTACCGGGCGCGGCCCGTGCTCACCGCGAGGTCGAGCGCCTGAAGGGTCTCCTCCAGGGGCGTCACGGGGTCGAAGGCGTGCACCTGCCACAGGTCCACGTAGTCCGTGCCGAGGCGGCGCAGCGAGGCGTCGAGCGCGGCGAGCAGGTGGCCGCGCGAGGCGTTGAAGCGGCGGTCGGGGTCGGGGACGCTGCCGGCCTTCGTCGCGATCACGAGGTCGCGGCGCGGCACGAGGGACTCGACGAGCTGCCCGAGGAGGTACTCGGCCTCGCCGTCCGCGTAGACATCCGCGGTGTCGACGAGCGTGCCGCCCGCCTCCCAGAAGACCTTGAGCGAGGCCGCCGCCTCGTGCTCGTCGGTGTCCCGGCCCCAGCCGAGGGTGCCGAGCCCTATCCGGGACACGCGCAGGCCGGTGCGGCCGAGATGCCTCTGCTCCATGGACGCTGAGATTACGCGTCGGACGTCCGTTCGTGGGGTGCCGCGAGGAGAGGTTCTCGCCGTGCCCCGCCCGGCCGGGGGACGAAGCTCACGTGGGCGCGCGTGTCGCCTCCCTGTCGCCCCGCGACGGGGGGCAGTAGAGTCCCCGCAGTAAACGTTACTGATCAGTAAGGGGTGTGGCGCATGCGGCTCGGGATCAATCTCGGCTACTGGGGCGCGGGCATGGACGCGGACAACCTCGCCGTCGCGCAGGAGGCCGACCGGCTGGGATACGCGGTCTGCTGGGCCGCCGAGGCGTACGGCTCGGACGCCCCCACGGTCCTCGCCTACGTCGCGGCCAAGACCGAGCGCATCGACATCGGCTCGGCGATCCTCCAGATCCCGGCGCGACAGCCCGCGATGACCGCGATGACCGCCGCGACCCTCGACTCCCTCTCCGGCGGCCGTTTCCGCCTCGGCCTCGGCGTCTCGGGCCCGCAGGTCTCCGAGGGCTGGTACGGGGTCAAGTTCGACAAGCCGCTCGCGCGCACCCGCGAGTACGTGGAGATCGTGCGCCGCGCGATGAGCCGCGAGCGCCTGAGCTTCGAGGGCGAGCACTGGACCCTCCCGCTCCCGGGCGGCCCCGGCAAGCCGCTCAAGCTCACCGTCCACCCCGAGCGCCCGCACATCCCGCTCTACATCGCCGCGATCGGCCCGAAGAACCTGGAGCAGACCGGCGAGATCGCCGACGGCGCGCTCCTCATCTTCCCGGCCGCCGCGCACCTGGAGGAGACGGCGCTGAAGCCGATCCGCGCGGGCCGCGAGAAGGCGGGCAGGACGATGGAGGGCTTCGATGTCGTGCCCACCGTGCCCCTCGCGATCGGCGAGGACATCGAGGCGCTGGCCGACACCTTCCGCCCGTACACCGCGCTCTACGTCGGCGGCATGGGCAGCCGCAAGCAGAACTTCTACAACCGCCTCGCCCAGCGCATGGGGTACGAGAAGGAGGCGGCCGAGATCCAGGACAAGTACCTCGCCGGCGACAAGGACGGCGCCGCCGCCGCCGTCCCGCACAGCCTCATCGACTCCACGACGCTCCTCGGCTCCGTCGACCGGATCGCCGACGGGATGCGCGCCTACGCGGCGGCCGGGGTCACGACCCTCACCCTCGCCCCCGCCGGGTTCACGCTCGACGAGCGCATCGCCGCGCTGCGCGCGGGCGCCGAGGCGCTGGAGCGGGCCGGGGTGGCCTGAGCGGACCCCGCACGGGCCCGGGACGCCGGTGCGGCCCGTACGGCGAAGGGGCGCGCGTATCCGTACGCGCGCCCCTTCCGCGCACCGCCACCCGAACGGCCCACGCCCTCCGCCGCCCGCTTGCCGGACCCCGGGACCGCGCCTTGACTCGTCGGGCGGGCACGTGCGCGCCCCGATGTGGAGGTACGGAGATGCTTTCGGCCAGGAGTCTCTTCCAGGAGATCATCGACAACGACGAGACCTACCGGCTCTTCTGCTCGGTGGCCGCCAGCGGCGAGGCCCAGGGCGGCTGGGAGAACGGGCGGATCGCCGCGCTGCTCCCCGCGAGCATGGTGCATCTGGCCCCGAAGGTCGCCCGGCACGGCGCCGACGAGGACAAGCACGGGCGCATCTTCCACGGCCTCATGCGCCGCCGCGGGGTCGAGCCCGTCGAGGTCCCGCCCGAGACCGATTACACGATGCTCCTCGAACGGGCGGGGATCGGCCTCCCGCACGCCAAGCTCGACGCCGACGAGCCGCTGAGCGAGGAGGACGTCATCACGTACCTCGCGCACAGCCGCGTCACCGAGCAGCGCGCCTCCGACCAGATGGACATGCTCCGCCGCTACTTCGCCGCGCACCCCGAGGTGGGCAACGCGGTACGGATCATCTCGGCCGACGAGGACAACCACCTCGCCTACTGCCACGAGGAGTTGCTGCGCCTCGCGAGCGAGGGCCACGGCCGTGCCATCCAGCGCGTCCTGCACGAGTGCGCGCGCGCCGAGAACCTCATCTACCGCGACGTGAGCCTCGCCGTCATGGACCACATCGGCCGCATCCTCGGCTGGTCCCGCCCGAAGGCCGCCGTCCTCGCCACCGCCATCCACGCCGCCTACGCCTGGGAGCGCGCGGTCGGCTGGCGCCGCATGGTGACCCTCACGATGCCCCGGCGCCGCGACGCCCTCGGCGGCCCGGCGACACCGGAGCCCGAGTTCGCCTGAGCCGGTCGCCGTCGCCCACCCGTTCCGTCCCGCCCGTCCCCTCCGTCCCGCCCGTCCCCTCCGTCCCGGACGGGGCGGGCGGTGGCGCTCAGAGCCAGCCGCGCCGCTTGAACTGCTGGTACAGCAGGACCTCCAGGACGATCATCAGGGCGATGACCGCCGGGTACGACCACACCCAGTGCAGCTCCGGCATGTGGTCGAAGTTCATCCCGTAGATGCCCGCGATCATCGTCGGCACGGCCGCCATCGCCGCCCACGCCGAGATCTTGCGCATGTCGTCGTTCTGGCGCACGCCCATCTGCGCGAGGTGCGCCGAGAGGATGTCGGACACGAGGCGGTCCAGGCCCTCGACGGACTCGTTCACCCGGGTCAGGTGGTCGCTCACGTCCCGGAAGAAGGGCCGGACCGCGTCGTCCACGAAGGGCACGGCCGCGGCGAAGGGGCCGTTGCCCGCGAGCCGCAGCATCGGCATCGCGAGCGGCCCGGTGGCACGCCGGAACTCCAGGATCTGCCGCTTGAAGTTGTAGATCCGCGAGGCCGTGCTCGCCCCCGTGCCCGAGGAGGTGGAGCCCTCGGGCGAGAAGACCGCGCTCTCCAGCTCCTCCAGGTCGTTCTGCAACTCGTCGGCCACCACCAGGTAGTGGTCCACCACCTGGTCCGCGATCGAGTAGAGCACCGAGGTCGGCCCGTGCCGCAGCATCTCGGGCTTCTCCTCCAGGTGCTTGCGCAGGTCGGCCACCGGCGTCCCGTCCCCGTGCCGCACGGTCACCACGAAGGAGTCGCCGAGGAAGAGCATCAGCTCACCCGAGGAGACCGTGTCGCTGTCGGCCTCGTAGTGGACCGGCTTGAGGACGACGAAGAGCGAGTCGTCGTAGACCTCCAGCTTCGGGCGCTGGTGCGCCTTGAGCGCGTCCTCGACGGCGAGCGGGTGGAGCTTGAACTCGTCCGTGACGTGCGTGAACTCCTCCTCGCTCGGCTCGTGCAGGCCGATCCACACGAAGGCGTCGCCGGCGGCACGAGCGGCGTCGAGAGCGTCCGAGAAGTCGCTGGGGCCGTCCGTGCGGTGGCCGTTCCGGTAGATGCCGCAGTCCACGATCACGGAACCCATAGTGCCCTGCCCTCCGGGGGTTATACGTGGCCGGTAGGGCGCTCTGGCGTGGGGTTCCCGTTCCCGCGGGCGGCCCTCTCCGGGGTCCGCCCCGGACCCCGCTCCTCACACGCCGGAGGGGCTGGAAACACGGGCACGTAAGGTGGAGCGCATGACCACCCTCATCCTCGTGCGCCACGGAAGGTCGACCGCCAACACCGAGGGGGTCCTCGCCGGGTGGATGCCCGGGGTGGCCCTCGACGAACGCGGGCGGGAGCAGGCCGCGGCGCTGCCGGAGCGGCTCGCGGGGCTGCCGCTCGTGGCCGCCGTGGCGAGTCCGCTCCAGCGCTGCGAGGAGACGCTCGCGCCGCTCCTCGCCGCCCGTCCCGGGCTGCCGCTGCACAGCGAGGAGCGGATCGGGGAGTGTCACTACGGGGACTGGACGGGCCGCAAGCTCAAGGAGCTGAGCGGCGAACCGCTCATGGACGTGGTCCAGAACCACCCCTCCGCCGCGGCCTTCCCCGGTGGCGAGTCCCTGCGCGCGATGGCCGCCCGCTCCGCCGAGGCGGTACGGGAGTGGAACGCGCGCCTCACCGAGGAGCACGGCGAGCAGGCGATGTACGTCATGTGCTCGCACGGCGACATCATCAAGTCCCTCGTCGCCGACGCCCTGGGCCTCCACCTCGACCAGTTCCAGCGCATCCACGTGGACCCCTGCTCCGTGACCGTCATCCACTACACGCGGTTGCGCCCGTTCCTCGTCCGGCTCGGTGACACCGGCGACCTCGCGGGACTCGCGCCCCGTACCGAGGGCGGCGAGCAGGGGCAGGCCACGGTCGGCGGCGGCGCGGGAGCGGCCTGATCGTCACCGGCAGTAGGCTGTCCGGTACCCGTGGCCCCAGGGGCCCCGCTACCCCCGACGTCTGATCCCAAGGAGAGTCAAGGACGTGTCCCGTCAGGTGTTCCTCTACGACCCGCCGGAGCGCTTCGTGGCCGGTACGGTCGGGCTCCCCGGGCGCCGTACCTTCTTCCTCCAGGCCTCGGCCGGTGGCCGGGTCACCAGTGTCGCCCTGGAGAAGACCCAGGTGGCGGCGCTCGCCGAGCGCATGGACGAGTTGCTGGACGAAGTGGTACGGCGCAGCGGCGGCAACGCCGCGGTCCCGGCCGTCGCGCCCACCGAGGTCGCCGACTCCGACCCGCTGGACACCCCCGTCGAGGAGGAGTTCCGGGTCGGCACGATGGCGCTCGCCTGGGACGGCGACGCCGAGCGCATGATCGTCGAGGCCCAGGCCCTCGTCGAACTCGACGCCGAGTCCGAGGACGAACTCGCCGCCGCCGAGGAGCAACTCCTCCAGGACGACGAGAACGGCCCGCCCATGCTGCGGGTCAGGCTCAGCGGCTCCCAGGCCAGGGCCTTCGCCAAGCGCGCGCTCGACGTCGTCAACGCGGGCCGGCCGCTGTGCCCGCTGTGCAACCTCCCGCTCGACCTCGAAGGACACGTGTGCCCGCGACAGAACGGATACCGCAGGTCGGCGTGAGCGAGCCCACCGGAGCCGAAGCCCCGGACCCCGCCCTCGTCCGCGAGATCCTCACCCGCGGCGAGCTGACCGTGCGCGGCCAGATCACCCGCGCCTCCAACGCCGTCCTGCTCTGCGACGCCGCGCTCGACGGGCGGAGCCTCGCCTGCGTGCACAAGCCCGTCGCGGGGGAGCGCCCCCTGTGGGACTTCCCGGACGGCAACCTCGCCCGCCGCGAGGTCGCCGCGCACGAGGTGTGCCGGGCGATGGGCTGGGACTTCGTACCGCCCACCGTGCTCCGCGAGGGGCCCTGGGGCGAGGCGATGACCCAGCTGTGGATCGAGACGTCCGAGGACGGCGGCGGCCTCCTCGCCCTCCAGGACGCCGAGGAGCCCGAGGAGGGCTGGAAGGCGATCGGCCTCGCGGAGGTCGAGGAGGAGCGCACGGCCCTGCTCGTCCACCGCGACGATCCCCGCCTGCGCCTCCTCTCGGTCCTGGACGCCGTCATCAACAACGCCGACCGCAAGGGCGGGCACCTCCTCCCCACCCCGGAGGGCCGCCTCCACGCCATCGACCACGGCGTCACCTTCCACACGGACAACAAGCTGCGGACCCTGCTGTGGGGCTGGGCGGGCGACCCCCTGCCGGCCGAGGCCCTCGACGCCCTGGCGCTCCTGGCGGAGGGCCTGGACGGCCCCCTGGCGGCCACTCTGGCTCCTCTCCTGACGGAGGCGGAGATCACGGCGCTGCGGAGCCGGGTGGCGAGCCTGCGCGAAACGGGCGTCCACCCGGAGCCGAGCGACGAGTGGCCGACGATCCCGTGGCCGCCGGTGTAAGGGAATCCAGTCCGTCCGGCGCTCGAGAACCCGCCAGAGGCAGATCCCCCGCCGGACGGCGCCCCGAGCCCGGACGGCCCGCCCGATCCAGCCCGTCCGGCGCTTGAGGACCCCCGCCGGAGGCGAAGGCCCCCCGGATGGGGCGAACCCGACCACCGGGCCCACCCCCGGCCGGTTAACCTCGACGTATGCATTCCTGGCCCGCTTCCGAGGTCCCCGCTCTTCCCGGCAAGGGCCGCGACCTCCGAATACACGACACCGCGACCAACGGTCCCGTGACGCTCACCCCCGGCGAGGTGGCCCGTATCTACGTCTGCGGGATCACCCCGTACGACGCGACGCACATGGGACACGCGGCCACCTACAACGCTTTCGACCTCGTCCAGCGGGTCTGGCTCGACTCCGGCCGCCAGGTGCACTACGTGCAGAACGTCACCGACGTGGACGACCCGCTGCTGGAGCGGGCCGTGCGCGACGGCGAGGACTGGACCGGGCTCGCCGAGCGCGAGACCGCCCTGTTCCGCGAGGACATGACCGCGCTGCGGATGCTGCCCCCGCGCCACTACATCGGCGCCGTCGAGGCGATCCCCGGGATCGTCCCGCTCGTCGAACGCCTGTGCGCCATGGGTGCCGCGTACGAGCTGGAGGGCGACATCTACTTCTCGGTCGCCTCCGACCGGCACTTCGGCGAGGTCTCGAACCTCGACGCCGAGGCGATGCGGCTGCTCTCCGCCGAGCGCGGGGGCGACCCGGAGCGTCCCGGCAAGAAGAACCCGCTCGACCCGATGCTGTGGATGGCCGCCCGCGAGGGCGAGCCGAGCTGGGACGGCGGGAGCCTCGGCCGCGGCCGGCCCGGCTGGCACATCGAGTGCGTCGCCATCGCGCTCGACCACCTCGGCATGGGCTTCGACGTGCAGGGCGGCGGCTCCGACCTCGCCTTCCCGCACCACGAGATGGGCGCCTCGCACGCCCAGGTCCTCACCGGCGAGCACCCCTTCGCACGCTCCTACGTGCACGCGGGGATGGTCGGTCTCGACGGCGAGAAGATGTCGAAGTCCAAGGGCAACCTGGTCTTCGTCTCGCGGCTCCGCAAGGACGGCGTCGACCCGGCGGCGATCCGCCTCGCCCTGCTCGCGCACCACTACCGCGCGGACTGGGAGTGGACCGCCGAGGGCCTCCAGGAGGCCGTGGACCGGCTCGCCCGCTGGCGCGCCGCCGTCTCGCGGCCCGACGGCCCCTCGGCGGAGGCGCTCGTCGAAGAGGTACGGGACGCGCTCGCCGACGATCTCGACTCGCCGCGCGCCCTGCTCGCCTTCGACCGCTGGGCCGCCCGCCAGCAGGAGACCGGCGGCGAGGACACGGGCGCTCCGGGCCTCGTCTCGCGCACGGCCGACGCCCTCCTCGGCGTCGCGCTGTGACCCGTACGGTCTAGCGCACACACGGAGGAGGGGCGGGGCGCCGACCGGCACCCCGCCCCTCCTCCGTACGTACGGCTCCCGCCGGGAGCGGACTCAGTCCTCGCCCGGCCCGTCCTCGTCCGCGCGCCTCTCCGGCTTCTGCCCGGAGGACTCCGACGCGGAAGCGGACCCGGAGGACCCGGGCCCCGAGGACCCGGACCCGGGCCCCGCGGACTCCGCGGACCCCGGCCCGGCGGTGTCGGGCTCAGCGGCACCGGGTTCGGCGGCGTCCGGCCCGGCGGCCTCCGGCCCCGGCTGCTCGTCCTCCGCGTCCTTCTCCTCCGGCTTCGGCTCCCTCGGCTCCTCCGCCCGCGCCGGTCGCGTGGACCGCGCCCGGTCGCCGCCGGGGCCCGCCGCCTCGCGCCCGAAGCCGGGAGCACCCGGGCCGCCGGGGCCCGAGCCGGGCTCCCTGCGCCGCAGGTACCGCTCGAACTCGCGCGCGATCGCCTCGCCGCTCGCCTCCGGAAGCTCCGCGGTGTCCCGCGCCTCCTCCAGCGACTGCACGTACTCGGCGACCTCGCTGTCCTCGGCCGCGAGCTGGTCGACCCCGAGCTGCCAGGCCCGCGCGTCCTCGACCAGCTCGCCGAGCGGGACCCGCAGGTCGAGCAGGTCCTCCAGGCGGTTGAGCAGGGCGAGGGTCGCCTTCGGGTTCGGCGGCTGCGAGACGTAGTGCGGCACGGCGGCCCACAGGCTCACCGCCGGGACCCCGGCGTGAGTGCACGCCTCCTGGAGGATGCCGACGATGCCCGTGGGGCCCTCGTACTTCGACTCCTCCAGGTCCATCGTGCGCGCGAGGTCGGGATCGGAGGTGACGCCGCTCACCGGGACCGGGCGCGTGTGCGGGGTGTCGCCCAGGAGGGCGCCGAGCACCACGACCATCTCGACGCCCAGCTCGTGCGCGAAGCCGAGCAGCTCGTTGCAGAACGAGCGCCAGCGCATGGAGGGCTCGATGCCCCGCACCAGCACGAGGTCGCGCGGGCGTTCACCGGTGATCCGGACGACGGAGAGCCTGGTGGTGGGCCAGGTGATCTTCCGGGTGCCGTCCTCCATGAAGACGGTGGGCCGGTTGACCTGGAAGTCGTAGTAGTCCTCGGCGTCGAGCGCCGCGAAGACCTCGCCCTTCCACTCCTGCTCCAAGTGCGCGACCGCGCTGGAGGCGGCGTCACCCGCGTCGTTCCAGCCCTCGAACGCGGCCACCATGATGGGGTCGATCAGCTCGGGGACCCCTTCGAGCTCGATCACCCACCGCCTCCTTCGGACGTGTTCCCAGACATACGCCCCACCTTACGGCGTGGGCGGGAGACCTCCGCGGTCCCCTGCGAGGAGAACGCCCGATCACTGCCCCGCACGCCCCGGCTTACTCCTCCCCGCTCTCCTCGCCGTCCTCCCACAGCGTGGTCGGCGCCTCGCGCCGCACGACGGGGAGCACCTCCTCGGCGAAGCGCTGCAACAGCTCCAGCTGCTCGCCGCAGGGGAGGCCGAAGCCGTCGACGCTGATCGACTGGAGGTCGTGGCGGTAGGAGGCGTGGAAGCCGAGCAGCTTGTCGACGACCTGCTGCGGCGAGCCGATGAGCTGCGGTCCTTCCTTGATCGCCTCCTCGATCGTCGCGAAGGGGGTGTTGTAGCCGGCCTTCCCCGCGAGGTGCGGTTTGAAGTTCTGCCGCACAGACGCCTCGTACAGCTCGCGGTAGCGGCTGATCGCCTCCTCGGCCGTGTCGGCGAGGAGCAGACCGCCGGAACCGGCGGCGACGCGGGCCTTCGCGGGGTCGTGCCCGTGGGCGGCGAACCGCTCGCGGTAGTGAGCGACGAGACGTACGTACGCCTCGCGCGGCTGGATCGCGTTGGCGGTGAAGAGCGGGTCGCCGTGGCGCGCGGCCAGCTCGGTGGAGTGGAGGCTCGTCGCCGAGCCGTGCCAGACGGTGGGCGGGCCCGCGTACGGGCGCGGCACGGTCGTGACGTCCTTGAGCGGCGGACGGAACTCGCCCTCCCAGTCGACGCCCTCCTCGCGCCACAGCCGGCGCAGCAGCTCGTACTTCTCCGCCTGGAGGTCCCACTGCCGTTCCTCGTCGAGGCCGTAGAGCGAGAAGTGCCCCGCCTCCGCGCCCTTGCCGATGACGAGTTCGAGGCGGCCCGCGGCGAGCTGGTCGAGCGTCGCGTAGTCCTCGGCGACCCGCACGGGGTCGAGGATCGCGAGCACCGTCACGCCCGTGAGCAGCTTGATCCGCCGCGTACGGGCGGCTATCGCGCCGAGCACGACGGTGGGCGAGGAGGAGAGGAAGGCCCCCGCGTGCCGCTCGCCGACCGCGAAGGCGTCGAAGCCGAGCGCCTCGGCCGCCTCGGCGAGCGCGAGGACGTCCTGGAACCTCTCGGCGGCCGGGCGCACCGCGGCGGTGAGGGGGTGGGGCGCGTGCTGGATGAGGCTGAGCACCTGAAACTTCATGACGACCACTGTGCGCGGCGAGTGTTGCGGCACTGTGGCGGCGGTACGAAGCCGGAGCGGGGGCGGGTGTGCGGGACGCCCGGCGCCCGGGTGCGGAAGGGCGGGCGCGCCGCCCGCCGCCCGGGTACGGAAGCGGGGCGGCACGCTCGCTCGCGCACCGCCCCGCCGGTCCCCTCACAGGCCCCGTGCGGGCCTCCGAGGGGTCCTCGCTCAGCTCTCGCGCTCGGCGAGGACCTTCGCGACCCGCTCGCGCAGCGCGTCGTCCGTGAGTCCGCGGATCGTCAGCGTCGTACGGCGCCGCAGCACGTCGTCCGGGGTCTCGGCCCACTCGTGGTCGCGGGCCCACACGACCTGCGCCCAGATCTCCGGGGCCTCCGGGTGGATGCGCTCGCCCAGCTCGGGGTGCTCGTTGGCGAGGCGCGCGATGTCGAAGGCGAGGGAGCCGTAGTGCGTCGCGAGGTGCTGCGCGGTGTCGGCGGCCATCTCGGTGCCCGCGCCCTGGTGATCGACGAGCAGCCGGTGCTTGACGGCGAGCGGGTTGGCGACGCCGGGCAGCGGCATCTTCGAGGGCAGCTCGGAGATGGGCTCCATGTCGTCGCCGAGCGGGTGCCCGGGGAGCGAGGCGAGCTTGTTCATGACCGTGCGGCCGATGTGCCGGAACGTCGTCCACTTGCCGCCCGCGACGGAGAGCATGCCGCCCGTGCCCTCGGTCACGACCGTCTCGCGCTTCGCCTTCGAGGTGTCGCCCGGACCGCCGGGGAGCACGCGCAGCCCCGCGAAGGAGTACGTGATGAGCGAGCGGTCGAGCTGCTGGTCCCGCACCGAGAAGGCGGCCTCGTCGAGGATCTGCGTGATGTCCTTGTCGTTGACCGCGACATCGGCCGGGTCGCCCTCGTACTCCTCGTCGGTCGTGCCGAGCAGGAGCATGTCCTCCCAGGGGAGGGCGAAGGTGATGCGGTACTTGTCGATCGGCGTCGCGAGCGCGGCGTTCCACGGCGAGGTGCGCTTGAGGACGAGGTGCGCGCCCTTGGAGAGCCGCACCGAGGGGGCCGCGTGCGGGTCCTCCATCCGGCGCAGGTGGTCCACCCACGGGCCGGTCGCGTTGAGGACGAGCCGCGCGTTGACGCCGAACTCGGTGCCGTCCGTGCCGTCCTTCAGCTCCACGCCCGTGACACGCCCGTTGGTGAAGCGCAGCCCGGTGACGGCCGCGTGGTTGAGGACGACGGCCCCGGCCTCGACGGCCGCGCGGACGGTCATGACGGCCATGCGCGCGTCGTTCATCTGGTCGTCGCCGTAGACCGCGACCGCCTTCAGGTTCTCCGTGCGCAGCTCGGGCACGTCGCGCTGGGCGCGCGCGGGCGAGAGCAGGTGCCCGACGCCGTCGCCGAAGGCGGAGAGCGCCGAGTAGGCGAAGACGCCCGCGCCGAGCTTCGCGGCACCGTGCGGGCCGCCCTTGTAGACGGGCAGGTAGAAGGTGAGCGGGTTGGCGAGGTGCGGGGCGACCTGCCGCGAGACGGCGCGCCGCTCGAAGTGGTTCTCGGCGACGAGCTTGACGGCCCCCGTCTGGAGGTAGCGCAGCCCGCCGTGGAGCAGCTTCGAGGAGGCGGAGGAGGTGGCCCCCGCGAAGTCGCCGCTGTCGACGAGGGCGACCCGCAGCCCGGACTGCGCGGCGTGCCAGGCGGTGGAGATGCCCAGGATGCCGCCGCCGATCACCAGGAGGTCGTAGCTCGCGCGGGAGAGCTGTTCGCGGGTCTCGGCGCGGCTCGGGCCTGTCCCCGTGGCCGGGTGGGTCCCGAGGCTCGGCAGGTGCTGGACGGTGGTCATGTCGTGCTCCTCGTCATGCGTTCCGGAGGTGGTCGCGGGGCGCGTGCCTTCTGGGCGGGGCACCCGCGGCTCCCTCCGGTGATCCGGGTCGGTTCCCGGAGGGGGTCCGGGGCGGGGTCCCGAGCGGGCGCGACCTCTTCGTCTCGTGCGCCCGCCCCGGGCCCCGGCCCGGCGGGGGTTCAGCTCTCGTCGTCGTCCAGCCAGCCCATGGTGCGCTGGACGGCCTTGCGCCACTTCTTGTACTCGGCCTCGCGGGTCTCCTCCGGCATCTTCGGCGTCCACTCGGCCGCCCGGCGCCAGTTGGCCCGCAGTTCCTCGACGTCGTTCCAGAAACCGACCGCGAGACCGGCCGCGTACGCCGCTCCCAGACACGTGGTCTCGGCCACCATCGGCCGCACCACGGGCGCGTCGAGCACGTCCGAGAGCGTCTGCATCAGCAGATTGTTCGAGGTCATGCCGCCGTCCACCTTGAGGGCGGTCAGCTCGACCCCGGAGTCCTTGTTCATCGCGTCCGCGATCTCCCTGGTCTGCCAGGCGGTGGCCTCCAGGACGGCGCGGGCGATGTGCGCCTTCGTCACGTACCGGGTGAGCCCGGCGATCACGCCGCGCGCGTCCGGGCGCCAGTACGGGGCGAAGAGACCGGAGAAGGCGGGGACGAAGTAGGCGCCGCCGTTGTCCTCGACGGAGGAGGCGAGCGTCTCGATCTCGGCCGCCGAGTTGATGAGGCCCATCTGGTCCCGCATCCACTGCACGAGCGAACCGGTGACCGCGATCGAGCCCTCCAGGGCGTACACCGGCTTCTGGTCGCCGATGCGGTAGCCGACCGTGGTGAGCAGTCCGCTGTAGGAGTTGATCGCCTTCGTACCGGTGTTGATCAGCATGAAGGTGCCGGTGCCGTACGTGGACTTCGCCTCGCCCTCGGCGAAACACGTCTGCCCGAAGAGCGCGGCCTGCTGGTCGCCGAGCGCCGAGGCGACCGGGATGCCGCCTAGCACGTCGCCGAGCAGCCCGCCCTTGACCTCGCCGTAGACCTCGGCGGAGGAACGGATCTCGGGGAGCACCGACTTGGGCACGCCGATCGAGGCGCAGATCTTGTCGTCCCACTCCAGCGTGCGCAGGTTCATCAGGAGGGTGCGCGAGGCGTTGGTGACGTCGGTGACGTGCACGCCGCCGTTGACGCCGCCGGTCAGGTTCCAGATGACCCAGGAGTCCATCGTGCCGAAGAGCAGGTCGCCCCGGTCGGCCCGCTCCTGGAGCCCCTCGACGTTGTCGAGCAGCCAGCGGATCTTCGGGCCGGCGAAGTACGAGGAGAGCGGGAGGCCCGTCTCGCGCCGGAAGCGGTCCGCGCCGACGTTGCGGCCCAGTTCCTTGCAGAGCGCGTCGGTACGCGTGTCCTGCCAGACGATCGCGTGGTGCACCGGCTCGCCGGTGTGCCGGTCCCACAGCATCGTGGTCTCGCGCTGGTTGGTGATGCCGATCGCCTTGACGTCGTCCTTGGTGATCCCGGCCTTGCGGATCGCCCCGGCGACGACCTCCTGCACGTTGTCCCAGATCTCGGAGGCGTCGTGCTCGACCCAGCCCGGCTTCGGGAGGATCTGCTCGTGCTCCTTCTGGTCGACCGAGACGATCCGGCCGTCGCGGTCGAAGACGATGCAGCGGCTCGACGTCGTGCCCTGGTCGATCGCGGCGATGAAGGGGCCGGTGCCGTGTCCTGTGGTGGGGGTGCTCATGAGTGGCGCTCCTGTTACGTCATACGTCGGTGTACGTCGTGGTGCGGGCGGGTCGCGTGACCCGGGCGCGGTGCGGGGCCTCGCTCAGGCGAAGCAGAGCTTGTAGACCCCGCCGGCCGCCGCGGCGCCGATGAGCGGCGCGACCACCGGAATCCACGCGTACCCCCAGTCCGAGCCGCCCTTGTTCTTGAGCGGGAGGAGGGAGTGGATGATGCGGGGGCCGAGGTCACGTACCGGGTTGATGGCGTACCCGGTCGGGCCGCCGAGCGAGAGACCGATACCGACCACGACGAGGGCCGTGATGAGCACGCCCAGGGTGCCGAGACCCTTGCCGCTGTCGTTGAGGCCCTGCGTGAGGATCGCGAGGACCAGCACGAAGGTGGCGATGACCTCGGTCATCACGTTCTGCACGGTGTTGCGGATCTCGGGGCCCGTGGAGAAGACGCCGAGGAGCGGGCCCGCCTTGGGCGAGGCCTGCTTCTCGATGTCCACGAGGCCCTCCTCGCCCTTGGGGCCGGGGCTCACGAACTCGGGGTCCGCGAGGTGCGCCTTGAACTGCCCGTAGTAGGCGAGCCAGACCAGGACGGCGCCGACCATCGCGCCGGCCAGCTGCGAACCCATGTAGAGCGGTACGTCGCTCCACTTGGTGCCGCCCTCGATGGCGAGGCCCAGCGTGACCGCCGGGTTGAGGTGGGCCCCGGAGGGGCCGCTCGCGATGTAGGCGCCGGTGAGGACGGCGAAACCCCAGCCGAAGGCGATGGCGACCCAGCCCGCCTCGTACGCCTTCGACCGCTTGAAGGTGATGGCGGCGCACACACCGCCACCGAGCAGTACCAGAACGGCGGTCCCGATGAACTCGCCGAAGAAAATATCGGAGCTGGACACCCGCGACTCCTTTGTCCTTCGTCCAGGGGTGGCGAACCCCTTGTCCCCGGGGGGTGGGCCACCTCCGGTGAGGAGGGGGCGCTGCCGACCCGTGGCGTCTTGCCACCCTAGCGCTGATTCCCGTCAACTGTTCGACAATGCCGACCAATGACCGGCAGTTTTCTCCTCGGGCGGCACCCCGTCAACCCTCCTGCGCGCTGGATCACGGGCCACTCGCTCCCTCAGTGTGGTGTGCGACACACCGTCCGGCGAGTGGGCGGGGGACCGCCGTCCGGCGGTACGCGCCTTTTGCCCGTGTACGCGAAGGGGAGGGGCGCCGCGGGCTTGAAACCGGGTGTGCGGCGAATGGGTGACGACGGGGGCGGGGGAGGGGTGGTGACGGGCGCGCGGCCCCGCAGGCCGGGCACTCGCCCGGTCCCGTACGGCTGAGGTACGTACCCGCTCGGCCCCGTACGGCTGGGGTACGTGCCAGCTCGGCCGCGTACCGCTCGGGCCCCCGTACCGCCCGGGACCCGTCAGAAGCGGGCCGCGCCCAGGTCGCGGGAGACGGAGCGCGCGCACTCGCGGACCGCGGCGATCAGCTCGGGGCGCAGCGTGCCGTCCGGGCACAGGCGCTCGACCGCGCCCGTGACGGCGACCGCGCCGACCGGGAGGGCGCGGCGGTCGTGGATGGGGGCGGCGACCGAGGTCACGCCCTCCCAGGTCTCCTCCAGGTCGGCGGCCCAGCCGCGCTTGCGGGTCTCGTCGAGCGCGGCCGTGAACTCCTCCGGGCCCGTCACCGTGCGCGCGGTGAACGACTTGCGCTCGTTCTCCAGGGCCTCGCTGCGGGCCACCGGGTCGAAGGCGCACAGGACCTTGCCGAGCCCCGTGGAGTGCAGCGGCTGCATCGCGCCCACCTCCAGAACCTGGCGGCTGTCGTCGGGCCGGAAGACGTGGTGCACCACGAGCACGCCGCCCAGGTGCAGCACGCCCAGGTGCACGCTCTCCCCGCTGGAGCGCGCCAGGTCGTCGGTCCACACGAGCGCCCTGGCCCGCAGCTCGTGCACGTCGAGATAGCTGTTCCCGAGCCGCAGCAGTTCCGCGCCGAGCTGGTACCGGCCCGAGGCCGGGTCCTGCTCCACGAAGCCCTCCGCCTGGAGGGTGCGCAGGATGCCGTGCGCGGTGCCCTTGGCGAGGCCGAGGGTCGCGGAGATGTCCGACAGGCCCAGCCGCCGCTCGCCGCCCGCGAGCAGCCGCAGCATCGCCGCCGCCCTCTCCAGCGACTGGATGTTCTTCGCCATCAGCCCGGTGTCTCCTCAGGTCTCCGCGGGCCGGCGCCGCCCGGACCCTCCATGTGCGCACCCATGATCGCGCACCTTGCCTACTCCCCATGGTCGGCCATGCTGAACATCATGCGCCTATGCCGAAGTCGTGTCACGGGCCGGAACGCGGAAGCCGGGCGGCTCGCGCGGCCGGACGACCGCGAACGGGCGTATCCCGCTGTCCGGAGGAGGTGAAGCGGTCATAACGTGACAAAGACTCGCGGGTCGACCGGAGCCCCGACGTCGTCCGCGCGTTCGTCCATCCCGTGCCCGTCCGGCAAGAGCAGGGACACCACCACGCCATGTCGCAGGAACACTTTCCCGCCCCCGAGTCCGGGATGCTTCTCAGCTACTTCCTCACCGTCGCCGACGTGCCGCGTTCCCGCGCCTTCTACACCGACGTCCTCGGCGGCGAGCTGGTGCTCGCCGAGAACCCGTGCACGGTCCGCCTCGCCAACAGCTGGATCATCATGAACCCCGGTGGCGGCCCCACCCCGGACAAGCCCGGCATCACGCTGCACCCGCCGCAGGACCCGTCCACGGCGACGTGCTTCCTCAACATCCGCGTGGCCGACATCCAGGCCGTGTACGAGGAGTGGAGCGCCAGGGGCGCCGAGTTCGTCACGCCGCCGATCGACCGCAAGGCGGAGATCCGCTGCTACCTGCGCGACCCCGACGGCTACCTCATCGAGCTGGGCCAGGCCACCGGGATGCTGCGCGGTGTCTACGCCGACCCGCCCGCCGGACGTACCTGATCCGGCCCGTGCGGCCGGGCCCCCGGGCGTCCGCCTCGTGGAACGGCCCGACGCGCGGAAGGGCCCGCCAGCTAGGCTGCCCCTGTGCGCCGCCCGTCACCGGGGCGGCGCAAAGCCGACAGCCGTCGCACCTCAGGGAGCACACCCATGGCCCACCCGTCCCCCCATGCCGCCGACGACGCGACCCGCGTCACCGCGCTCCGCGAAGCCCTCGCCTCCCGTGTGGTCGTCGCCGACGGAGCGATGGGAACGATGCTCCAGGCGCAGAACCCGACGCTGGAGGACTTCCAGGACCTGGAGGGCTGCAACGAGGTCCTCAACGTCACGCGTCCCGACATCGTCCGCTCCGTGCACGAGGCGTACTTCGACGTCGGCGTCGACTGCGTCGAGACCAACACCTTCGGCGCCAACCACTCCGCCTTCGGCGAGTACGAGATCGCCGACCGCATCCACGAGCTGTCCGAGGCCGGTGCCCGCCTCGCCCGCGAGACCGCCGACAGCTACACGGCCCGTGACGGCCGCACCCGCTGGGTCCTCGGCTCGATCGGCCCCGGCACCAAGCTGCCGACGCTCGGCCACCTCCCGTACGGCGTCCTGCGCGACGGTTTCCAGCAGAACGCCGAGGGCCTGCTCGCCGGCGGCGCCGACGCACTCATCGTGGAGACGACGCAGGACCTCCTCCAGACCAAGGCATCGGTCCTCGGCGCCCGCCGCGCGCTCGACGCGCTCGGCGCCGACGTCCCGCTCATCGTCTCGCTCGCCTTCGAGACGACCGGCACGATGCTCCTCGGCTCCGAGATCGGCGCCGCGCTCACCGCGCTGGAACCCCTCGGCATCGACCTCATCGGCCTGAACTGCTCGACCGGGCCCGCCGAGATGAGCGAGCACCTGCGCTACCTCGCCCAGCACTCCCGCATCCCGCTCACCTGCATGCCCAACGCGGGCCTGCCCGTCCTCACGAAGGACGGCGCGCACTTCCCGCTCACCGCCCCCGAGATGGCGGACTGGCAGGAGAGCTTCGTCAACGACTACCGCCTCTCGCTCGTCGGCGGCTGCTGCGGCTCCACGCCCGAGCACCTGCGGCAGGTCGTCGAGCGGGTACGGGGCATGGCGCCGGGCACCCGCGAGCCGCAGCCCGAGCCGGGCGCCGCCTCGCTCTACCAGACGGTCCCCTTCCGGCAGGACACCTCGTACCTCGCGATCGGCGAGCGCACCAACGCCAACGGCTCCAAGAAGTTCCGCGAGGCCATGCTGGAGGCCCGCTGGGACGACTGCGTCGAGATGGCGCGCGAGCAGATCCGCGAGGGCGCGCACATGCTCGACCTCTGCGTCGACTACGTCGGCCGCGACGGCGTCGCCGACATGCGCGAACTCGCCGGTCGCTTCGCGACCGCGTCCACGCTCCCCCTCGTCCTCGACTCGACCGAGGTCGACGTCCTGGAGGCCGGGCTCGAAATGCTCGGCGGCCGGGCCGTCATCAACTCCGTCAACTACGAGGACGGCGACGGCCCCGAGTCCCGCTTCGCGCAGGTCACCTCGCTCGCCAGGGAGCACGGCGCCGCGCTCATCGCGCTCACCATCGACGAGGAGGGCCAGGCCCGCACCGTCGAGACCAAGGTCGCCGTCGCGGAGCGCCTCATCGCGGACCTGACGGGCAACTGGGGCATCCACGAGTCGGACATCCTCGTCGACTGCCTCACCTTCACCATCTGCACCGGGCAGGAGGAGTCCCGCAAGGACGGCATCGCGACGATCGAGGCGATCCGCGAGCTGAAGCGCCGTCACCCCGACGTGCAGACCACGCTCGGCCTCTCCAACATCTCCTTCGGCCTCAACCCGGCCGCGCGCATCCTCCTCAACTCCGTCTTCCTCGACGAGTGCGTCAAGGCGGGACTCGACTCGGCGATCGTGCACGCGAGCAAGATCCTGCCGATCGCCCGGTTCAGCGAGGAGGAGGTCGCCACCGCCCTCGACCTCGTGCACGACCGCCGCGCCGAGGGCTACGACCCGCTCCAGAAGCTCATGCGGCTCTTCGAGGGCGCGACGGCCAAGTCCCTCAAGGCGGGCAAGGCCGAGGAACTCGCCGCGCTGCCGCTCGACGAGCGCCTCAAGCGCCGCATCATCGACGGCGAGCGCAACGGCCTCGAAGCCGACCTCGACGAGGCCCTCCAGACCCGGCCCGCGCTCGACATCGTCAACGCGACGCTCCTCGACGGCATGAAGGTCGTCGGCGAGCTGTTCGGCTCCGGGCAGATGCAGCTTCCCTTCGTGCTCCAGTCCGCCGAGGTCATGAAGACCGCGGTCGCCCACCTGGAACCGCACATGGAGAAGTCCGACGCCGAGGGCAAGGGCACCATCGTGCTCGCCACCGTGCGCGGCGACGTCCACGACATCGGCAAGAACCTCGTCGACATCATCCTGTCCAACAACGGCTACAACGTCGTCAACCTCGGCATCAAGCAGCCCGTCTCCGCGATCCTGGAGGCCGCCGAGGAGCACCGCGCCGACGTCATCGGCATGTCCGGGCTCCTCGTGAAGTCCACGGTGATCATGAAGGAGAACCTGCAGGAGCTGAACCAGCGCGGCATGGCGGCCGACTACCCCGTCATCCTCGGCGGCGCCGCGCTCACCCGCGCCTACGTCGAGCAGGACCTCCACGAGATCTACGAGGGCGAGGTGCGCTACGCCCGCGACGCTTTCGAGGGACTGCGCCTCATGGACGCCCTCATCGGCGTCAAGCGCGGCGTGCCGGGGGCGACGCTGCCGGAGCTGAAGCAGCGCCGGGTGCGGCCCACCGCGAGCGCCGTCGTCACGGAACTCGCCGAGGAGGAGGGCCAGGTCCGCTCCGACGTCGCGACCGACAACCCGGTCCCCGCGCCGCCCTTCTGGGGCAGCCGCGTCGTCAAGGGCATCCCGCTCAAGGACTACGCCTCCTGGCTCGACGAGGGCGCGCTCTTCAAGGGCCAGTGGGGCCTGAAGCAGAACCGCACGGGCGAGGGCCCCGGCTACGAGGAACTGGCCGAGACCGAGGGCAGGCCGCGCCTGCGCGGCTGGCTCGACCACCTCCAGACCGAGAACCTCCTCGAAGCCGCCGTGGTCTACGGCTACTTCCCCTGCGTCTCCAAGGGCGACGACGTCATCCTGCTCGGTGAGGACGGCTCCGAGCGCACCCGGTTCACCTTCCCCCGCCAGCGGCGCGGACGGCGCCTGTGCCTCGCGGACTTCTTCCGCCCCGAGGAGTCCGGCGAGACCGACGTCATCGGCCTCCAGGTCGTCACCGTGGGCTCCCGCATCGGCGAGGCCACGGGCAAGCTCTTCGCCGCCGACGCCTACCGCGACTACCTCGAACTGCACGGGCTCTCCGTCCAGCTCGCCGAGGCGCTCGCCGAGTACTGGCACGCCCGGGTGCGCGCCGAGCTGGGCTTCGCCGGCGAGGACCCGGCCGACGTCGAGGACATGTTCGCGCTCAAGTACCGCGGGGCCCGCTTCTCGCTCGGCTACGGCGCCTGCCCGAACCTGGAGGACCGCGCGAAGATCGCGGCACTCCTGGAACCCGAACGCATCGGCGTCCAGCTCAGCGAGGAATTCCAGCTCCACCCCGAACAATCCACCGACGCCCTCGTCATCCACCACCCCGAGGCCAAGTACTTCAACGCCCGCTGACCGAACCCGCCCTTTCGCCCCGACCGACACCGCGGTCTCCGGCCTCTCACGACCGGAGACCGCGAAATCCAGCGTCTGCCGCTTGGTGACGCACATCCGGCCTGTCCGGGGCCGCGGACCTGAAATCCGGCCTGTCCCGGTTCGGGGACGTGAAATCCGACTGGTCCCGGGCCGGGAGCGCGAAATCCACCCCCTCCCGGGCCAGGAACGCAAAAATCCAGCCCCTCCGGCGTTTGAGGAGCGGGGTCTGGGGCGGAGCCCCAGGAAGGAAGGGCCCACCCGGCACAGCGCAACGCGACGGCACAAGCCCGAGCCCCCCGTCCCGCCCCACGACAGTGCACCGCACCCCCCGCGGACGTAGACTGACCGGCCCTGCTGGCACCCCACGGAGGTTCGCCGGATGACGAGCACGATCCCCACCACGTCCCTCCTGACCGGCCGCGCGGAGCCCCTCGCCGCCGTCCTGCTCGACATGGACGGCACGCTGCTCGACACCGAGGGCCTGTGGTGGGAGGCGGAGGTCGCGGTCTTCGCGCGCCTCGGTCACCGGCTCGACGAGTCCTGGCGCGGCGTCGTGGTGGGCGGCCCCATGACCCGGAGCGCCGGATACCTCATCGAGGCCACGGGCGCCGCCATCGCCCTGGAGGAGCTGAGCGGCCTGCTCAACGACGCCTTCGAGGAGCGCATCGCCCGCGACCTGCCGCTCATGCCGGGCGCGGCGCGGCTCCTCGCCGAGCTGCACGGCGCCCGCGTGCCCACCGCCCTCGTCTCCGCCTCGCACCGCCGCATCATCGACCGCGCCCTGCCCGCGCTCGGCGCCCACCACTTCGCGCACACCGTGGCGGGCGACGAGGTGACCCGTACGAAGCCCCACCCCGAGCCCTACCTGCACGCGGCCCGCAGACTCGGCGTGGACCCGTCCCGGTGCGTCGTCATCGAGGACACCGCGACGGGTGTCGCCTCGGCCGAGGCGGCCGGCTGCCGGGTCCTCGCGGTGCCCTCCGTGGCCCCCATCCCGGCCGCCGCGCGCCGCACGGTGGTGCCCTCGCTCGACTCCGTGGATCTGGGTTTCCTGCG
The DNA here is from genome assembly GCF_000213055.1 of Streptomyces sp. Tu6071. Lineage (NCBI taxonomy): Bacteria > Bacillati > Actinomycetota > Actinomycetes > Kitasatosporales > Streptomycetaceae > Streptomyces > Streptomyces sp. Tu6071. The sequence goes on from NZ_CM001165.1 coordinate 6,535,538, forward strand.
CGGATTGTGCACGGGCTGAGGTGAACCGCGGCCCACATCGCAGACCGCCGGACCGATATCCGGACACGCGGGCCGTATACAGGACGTGACTGCCGGACCCCGGAAAGCGGCTGTCGCCGCGAAGGGGCCGCTTGCCCCTTTCGCGCGTCATGTGGTGAGCTTTCTCACTCCTGGCCGCCATCGACAGTGCCCACGCTCTGTGCATCCGTCCGTTATCCGGTGCGCGGGGCCGCGCCCTTGTGTCCGCATTTGGTGAGCCTTCGGTGAAACCTCACCCGGCCGGTGCTCCGGACCGTTGACAGCCTGTTTCCCTGCGTGTTCCTCCCGCCCGCCGCTCCGGCCCGACCGACCGTCAAAGGCCGCTGCGGGGAGCATTAATCTCAACGCGGGACACGAGGGTGTTACTTCTCGCACAAACCCGGCGGGGCCGCGCACATCCCCGCGTCTGGCCCGGGACCGACAGCTCTGGAGAAATACGCGCATGAACCGCAAGACTTGGGTGCTGCCCGTCGCCATCGGCGTGCTCGCCCCCGTGCTCGCCGGCTGCGGCGACTCGGGCAGTGGCGACGGCGGTGGCAAGCCCATCGTGGTCGGCACCACCGACGCGTACGAGAAGAGCGCCGAGGCGCCCGCGCCGCTCGACCCGGCCTACGCCTACGACAGCGCCCTGTGGAACGTGCTGCGCCAGACGGTCCAGTCGCTCGTCCGCATCCCCAAGGGCGGCGGCCAGCCGCAGCCCGACGCGGCCAAGTCCTGCAAGTGGGTCGGCTCCGGCGGCACCGTCTACACGTGCGAGATGCGCGACGGGCTCCAGTTCCCCGACGGCACCGGGATCACGTCGAAGGACGTGAAGTACTCGATCCAGCGCGTCCTCGACATCAAGGACCCCAACGGGGCCGTGGGTCTGCTCTCCGGCATCAAGACGATGGACACGCCGGACGAGAAGCACATCACCTTCCACCTCAGCAGCCCCGACGCGACGCTTCCGTACAAGCTCGCCACGCCCGTCGCGGGCATCGTGCAGAAGAAGTTCTACCCGCCGAAGTCGCTGCGCAAGGGCTACGTCCTCGACGGTTCGGGCCCCTACACGCTGAAGGCCGAGACCAACAGCAAGGCCATGACGAAGGTGCAGTTCACCAAGAACCCGAAGTACAAGGGCTCGCTGACGGTGAAGAACAACCGCGTCGACCTCGTCTCCTACGCCGGAGCCCCCGCGCTCGGCGACGCCCTGGAGGCCGGGAAGATCGACGTCATGACCGGGAAGTTCGACCCGTCCCAGGTCGAGACCCTGCTCGACAACCCGCCCGAGCACATCCAGTTCATGGAGATGCCGGGCCTTGAGACGCACTACATCATCTTCGACACCAGCAACGCGGCCACCTCCAAGCCGGTCCGGCAGGCCGTCGCCCAGCTCGTCGACCGCGGCGAGATAGCCAGCAAGGTGTACTCCCCGGTCGCCGAGCCGCTGTACTCGCTCGTCCCGGCCGCCATCTCGGGGCACACCAACTCCTTCTTCAACCGCTACGGCAACCCGAACGTCGCGAAGGCGAAGACCATCCTGGAGAAGGCCGGGATCACCACCCCGGTCAAGTTCGACATGTACTACTCCAAGGAGCACTACGGGCCCGCCAAGGAGAAGGAGTACAAGCTCATCCAGAAGCAGCTCAACGACAGCGGGCTCTTCGACGTGTCGCTCAAGGACGTCGCCGACTGGACGAAGTACCGCAAGGACGGGATGGACGGCAAGTACCCCGCCTACACGATGGCGTGGGCGCCCGACTTCCCCGACGCGGACAACTACATCGCCCCGTTTCTCGACGCGGACAACTTCCTCAACTCGCCGTACAACAGCAAGGAGATCCGCAAGACCCTGATCCCCGCCGAGCGGCGCGGCTCGGACCGCGGCGAGGCGACCCCGGACCTGGAGAAGATCCAGGACATCGTCGCCGACGACGTGCCCGTCGTCCCGATGTGGCAGGGCAAGCAGTACATCGGTGCCCGCGACGACATCACCGGCGTCGAGTGGTCGCTCAGCACCTCCACCGACCTCCAGCTCTGGGAGCTGGCGCGCGGCGTGGGCGACTGACCGGCCTCCGCGAGCGGCCACCCCGCGGGCCCGGCTCCCGGCTGACGGTCTTCGCACGGGTCAACTCCCGTTCGGCATATGCCAGATGACTGTACCGGTGGGTAACTCCGTGTCCACCCTGCGGACTTCACACCCCGCACCGCTGTGATCTTTTTCACCGCCCCCGCTGTCGACAACGGGCGGCGCCTGTGCAGGCGCCGCCCGTTCGGCATGTCCGGGGGCGCCCATGTGTCCCGGTTCATCGACAGGTGCGCGAAAATCTTCCCCCGCGGCGCCCGTCACTCCCGGCGACCCCGGCTGCGCTGCGTGATCGCCCGCCGCCCCCTCTTCCCGGAGCCTCCGCCGAGCGCGCACTAGTGTCGTCGCGAGCACCACGGCGTTACATCTTCCGCAGCTCCTGGCGCCACCTCCCCGCACGTCCGCACGCCCGGCATGTCCGGTGATTCCGTATGCCCGTACGTCGCGCACGTCCGCCGTCACCAGGGGCCGACAGCTCTGGAGAACGACCAGCATGAACCGCAAGACTTGGGTGCTGCCGTCCCTCATCGGCCTGCTCGCGCCCGTGCTCGCCGGCTGCGGCGGGCTGACGGGCTCGGACGACAAGGACAAGCCGATCGTCGTAGGCACCTCCGACGTCTTCTCCGTCAGCAAGGACATTCCCGCCCCCCTCGACCCGGCGTACTCCTACGACATCTCCTCCTGGAACCTGCTGCGGCAGACGGTCGAGCCCCTCATGCGCATCCCGCGCGGTGGTGGCGCGCCGACCCCCGAGGCCGCCCAGGAGTGCTCCTTCACCGACGCCGGGCAGCAGCGCTACGTCTGCAAGCTGCGCTCGGGCCTGCAGTTCTCCAACGGGCGCCCCATCACGTCGAAGACCTTCAAGTACTCGATCGAGCGCGTCGTCCGCATCAGCGCCGACTCGGGCGTCAAGTCCCTGCTCACCAACATCGACACCATCCAGACGCCGAGCGACCACGAGATCGTCTTCCTGCTCAAGACGCCGGACGCCACCTTCCCGTACAAGCTCTCCACGCCGACGGCGGGGGCTGTCGACCCGGAGCTGTACCCGAAGGACAAGCTCCGCCCCGGCTTCACCCTCGACGGCTCCGGCCCGTACACGGTCAAGCTGGAGACCGAGGGCAGCACCATGACCAACGCCGCCTTCACGCGCAATCCGAAGTACAAGGGCAGCATCAAGGTCGAGAACGACCGCATCGACCTGCGCCCCTACAAGGACGGCAAGGGCCTCGGCGCCGCCGTCGCGGACGGCCAGATCGACATGGTCGTCAAGGGACTGACGACCGGTGAGTCCGAGAAGTGGCTCGCGGACCCGCCCGAGCACGTCGGGGTCACCGAACTGCCCGCGCTGGAGATCCGCTACCTCGCCTTCGACACCGACGACCCGCTGGTCACCAAGCCCGTCCGGCAGGCGATGGCCCACCTCATCGACCGCGGCCAGATCGCCTCGGAGGTCTACGGCACCTCCGCCGAACCGCTCTACTCGCTCGTGCCCCAGGGCGTCGCCGGGCACAGCAACTCCTTCTTCAACGTCTACGGCGAACCGAGCGTGTCCAAGGCGCGCAAGGTGCTGAGCGACGCCGGTGTCACGACCCCGGTCAAGCTCACCCTCAACTACGCGACGGACCACTACGGAGCGCGCACCAAGGGCGAGTTCGAGGTCCTCAAGAAGCAGCTCAACGCCTCGGGCCTCTTCGACGTGGACATCAAGGGCCGTCCCTGGATCGTCCACAAGCCCGAGGAGCAGAAGGGCAAGTACGAGGTCTACGGGATGGGCTGGTTCCCCGACTTCCCCGACCCCGACAGCTTCATCGCCCCCTTCCTCGACAAGCCGAACTTCCTCAACTCCCCTTACGACAACAAGCGGATACGCAAGGAACTCATCCCCGACTCGCGCCGCGCCGCCGACCGCCTCTCCACCGCCAACGGCAGCCTCCAGAAGATCCAGGACCTCGTCGCCGAGGACGTCCCCTTCCTGCCCCTGTGGCAGGGCAAGCAGTACGTCGCCGCGCGCGACGACATCACCGGCGTCGAATGGAGCCTCAGCGCCTCCTCGATCCTCCAGCTCTGGGAACTCGACCGCGGCGTGGGCAGCTGAGCCACCGCGCACACGGACGGCGGCCCGCCCCGGACACCGGGGCGGGCCGCCGTACGCGCGAGGTCCCGCGTCGTACCCGAGAGGTCACTGCCCGCCCGGCCGCACCAGCCCGCTCTCGTACGCGAACACCGCCGCCTGCACCCGGTCCCGCAGGCCCAGCTTCGTGAGCACGTGCCCCACGTGCGTCTTCACGGTCGTCTCGCTCACGAACAGGTCCGCCGCGATCTCCGCGTTCGACAGGCCCCGCGCCACGAGCTTGAGGACCTCCACCTCCCGCTCCGTGAGCGTCTGGAGGGTGCTCGGCGGCTGCTCCTCGCCGGAGGGCAGGTGCCCCGCGTACTTGTCGAGCAGCCGCCGCGTCACGCTCGGCGCGAGCATCGCCTCGCCGCTCGCCACCACCCGGATCGCCTGCACCAGCTCGTGCGCGGGCGCGTCCTTGAGCAGGAAGCCGCTGGCCCCCGCCCGCAGCGCCTCCACGACGTACTCGTCGAGGTCGAAGGTCGTCAGCACCAGCACCTTGACCGGGCCGTCCCGCTCCGGCCCCGTGATCTGCCGCGTCGCCTCGACGCCGTCCATCCGGGGCATGCGGATGTCCATGAGCACCACGTCCGGCTGGAGTGCCCGCACCTGGTCGAGCGCCTGCACCCCGTCCCCGGCCTCGCCCACCACCGCCACATCGGGCTCGGCCTCCAGGATCATCCGGAAGCCGGTGCGCAGCAGCGGCTGGTCGTCCACCAGGAGGACACGGATCGCCACGGGAAGTCTCCTTCGTTAGCCCCGGGCCATTGTGCCCTGCGGCCGGAAGCGGTACGGGGCCGGTACGGGATCAGGCCCCGGCGCCCGGCGCGGGCGCCTCCCCGGCCGCGCGGACCGGCAGCGGGTACGGCGGGGGAGTGCCGCCGAACTCCGGGCACACCGCGCGGTGGTCGCACCAGCCGCACAGCTTCGAGGGGCGCGGACGCCAGTCCCCGCTCGCCGTCGCCTCCTCGATCGCCTGCCACAGCGCGTGCAGCTTCCGCTCGACGCGCTCCAGGTCCCCGGGGACCGGGTCGTACGTGAGCACGTCGCCGCTGCCGAGGTAGACGAGCTGGAGCCGCCGCGGCACGACGCCCTTCAGGCGCCACACCACGAGCGCGTAGAACTTCATCTGGAAGAGCGCGCCCTCCGCGTACTGCGGGCGCGGTGCCTTGCCTGTCTTGTAGTCGACGATGCGGACGTCCCCGGTCCCCGGCGCGATGTCGACGCGGTCGATGATCCCGCGCAGGCGCAGGCCGGAGTCGAGCGAGGTCTCCACGAACATCTCGCGCTCGGCGGGCTCCAGGCGGGTGGGGTCCTCCAGCGTGAACCACCGCTCGACGAGCCGCTCGGCCGAGGCGAGCCAGCGCGCGAGCCGCTCCCCGGCCGTGCCCTCCGCGCCGTCCCCGTCCCCGTCCGCCGCGGCCACCGCGGTGAACAACGCGTCGAGTTCAGGGCGCGCCGCGCGCAGCTTCTCCCACTGCCCCGGGAGCAGGGCCGTGGCCCGCTCCGCCGTGCGCTCGGCGGCCGGGGCGTCGAAGAGCCGCTCCAGGACCGCGTGCACGAGCGTGCCCCGCGTCGCCGCCTCGCTCGGCTTCTCGGGCAGCCGGTCGATGACACGGAAGCGGTAGAGCAGCGGGCACTGCATGAAGTCGCTCGCGCGCGAGGGCGAGAGCGAGGAAGGGGGAGCGGGCGGCCTCGGCGCCGGTACGGGCACGGCCGCCGGTGGTACGGAAACGGGGGCCCCCGTCGCCACGGAACCAGGGGCCTCCGCCGGTACGGAAACGGGCGCCGCCGAACCGGGCGACACGCCCTCCTCCGCCGGGACCGCCCCCGTGACCCCGCTCCCGCCGTCGCCCGTCCCCCGGGCCTCCGGCACCGACGCCTGAACCGCGCTGCTCTCCATGACCCCCGACCCTACGGCCCCGTACCGACATCCCGCCGCATACCATCGACCCAGCCAAGGCACCGACGAGGGGAACGTTTCACCGTGGACGAACGCGGCGAGAACGGGCAAGCGCCCACCGGGGGTCCCGGCGGTCGCCCGCCCGCCCCGCACGGGCCGCCCCGCAAACGTCCCGCGCGCGAGCCGGGGGAACCGGGCAACGGCTTCCTCGTGGGGCGCCCCTTCGGCGTACCGGTGTACGTCGCGCCGAGCTGGTTCCTCGTCGCCGCGCTCATCACCTGGGTCTTCGGCGGCCAGCTCGACCGCGTCCTGCCCGAACTCGGCGCCGTCCGCTACCTCGTCTCGCTCTTCTTCGCCCTCGCGTTCTACGCCTCCGTCCTCGTCCACGAACTCGCCCACACCGTCGCTGCCCTCCGCTTCGGCCTGCCCGTGCGCCGCATCCAGCTCCAGTTCTTCGGCGGCGTCTCGGAGATCGAGAAGGAGAGCGAACGCCCCGGACGCGAATTCGTCCTCGCCTTCGTCGGCCCGCTCCTCTCCCTCGTCCTCGCCGCCGTCTTCTACGGCCTCCTGTACGCGGTCGAGCCGGGCACCGTCCCCGGCGTGCTCGTCGCCGGGCTGATGATCTCCAACCTCATCGTCGCCGTCTTCAACCTGCTCCCCGGGCTGCCGCTCGACGGCGGCCGGATGCTGCGCGCGGTCGTCTGGAAGTGCACGGGCAGCGCGATGAAGGGCAGCGTCGCCGCCGCCTGGGCCGGGCGCGGACTCGCCGTCGCCGTCCTGATCGGGCTCCCGCTGCTCACCCAGTCGGACCTCCTCGGCGACGCCCCCGAGACCGTGAGCGCCACCGACACCGTCTTCGACGCGCTGCTCGCCGCGATCCTCGCCGCCATCATCTGGACCGGCGCGGGCAACGGCCTGCGCATGGCCCGGCTCCGCGAGCACCTGCCCGCGCTGCGCGTGCGCACCCTCACCCGCCGCGCCATCCCCGTCGAGGGCACGACCCCGCTCTCCGAGGCGCTGCGCCGCGCCAACGAGGCGGGCGCCCGCGCGCTCGTCGTCGTCGACGGGTACGGCACACCGCAGGCCCTCGTCCGCGAGAGCGGCATCGTCGCCGTGCCCGAGCACCGCCGCCCCTGGGTCGCCGTCTCGACCCTCGCCCAGGACCTCACCGACGACCTGCGCGTCTCCGCCGAACTCGGCGGCGAGGAACTGCTGGAGCGGCTGCGCGCCCACCCGGCCAGCGAGTACCTCGTCGTCGAGGAGACCGGCGAGATCTACGGGGTCCTCTCCGCCGCCGACGTCGACCGCGCCTTCGTACGGGCCATGGCGCGGCCCTGAGCCCCCGAAGGGGCCGGTCGGGTGGACCCGCGGGGGCCGGTAGGCTTGCGCCCATGTCCGAACCGACCGGTGCCGCCCGCCGACGCGGGCCCTTCAAGGTCGGGGATCAGGTACAGCTCACCGACCCCAAGGGCCGCCACTACACCTTCACGCTCGAAGCCGGGAAGAACTTCCACACCCACAAGGGTTCCTTCCCGCACGACGAGCTGATCGGCTCCCCCGAAGGCAGCGTGGTCCGCACCACGGGGAACGTCGCCTATCTCGCGCTGCGCCCCCTGCTCCCCGACTTCGTCCTGTCCATGCCCCGCGGGGCTGCCGTCGTCTATCCCAAGGACGCCGGGCAGATCATCGCCTTCGCCGACATCTTCCCCGGCGCGCGCGTCGTCGAGGCGGGCGTGGGCTCGGGCTCGCTGAGCGCCTTCCTGCTGCGCGCCATCGGCGACCACGGGATGCTGCACAGCTACGAGCGGCGTGCCGACTTCGCGGAGATCGCGCAGGGCAACGTGGAGCGCTACTTCGGCGGCCCGCACCCCGCCTGGGAACTCACCGTCGGGGACCTCCAGGACCACCTGAGCGACACCGAGGTCGACCGCGTCGTCCTCGACATGCTCGCGCCCTGGGAGTGCCTGGAGGCCGTCTCCAAGGCGCTCGTGCCCGGCGGCATCCTGTGCTGCTACGTGGCGACGACGACGCAGCTCTCGCGCACCGTCGAGACGATCCGCGAACACGGCTGCTTCGCCGAGCCGCAGCCGTGGGAGTCGATGATCCGCAACTGGCACGTCGAGGGCCTCGCGGTCCGCCCCGACCACCGCATGATCGGCCACACCGGCTTCCTCGTCACCGCCCGCCGCCTCGCCGACGGCGTCGAACCCCCCATGCGCCGCCGCCGCCCCGCGAAGGGCGCCTACGGAGACGACTACGAGGGTCCGGGCAGCGGCAGCCGCTGACCCCTTTCGCTCCACCCCCCCGCAGGAAGGGCTTCCTCCTCCTGCGGGGGCAGGGGGCAAGGGGCAGGGGGCAGGCGGGCGGAGCCCCCGAGGGCGCCCCCGCGCGAGGAAGGGCGCCCCGCGCGAGCGGCGGGCGCACGGCGGGGCCACCCCCGCCCTGTCCCACCCCTGTGAGGTATGGCACGATGCCGACCACCCCACCGGCACGCGCCCACAGCGGGAGACACACCCTCGTGCAGCACTCCGTCAAACCGGAACTCGCCCACACCCGCACCACCCCTCTGCACTGGCTCGCCGTCGCCGCGGCGCTCTGCGCGGTGATCTCCCTCTCCTCGGTGTTCCAGCCCGGCGAGGCCGACGCCACCACGCACCACGCGCCCGCCGCCGCGCCCTCGGCCCACGCGCCGGCCCGCCCGGTGCCCGCACCGGACGCCGCGCTCGCCACGTACCCGCTCACCTGCCCCGCCCCGCCCGGCGAGAAGGCGGAGCCGCCGACGCTCGCCTCCCACGTCGCGGGCGACCTCGACGGGGACGGCAGCCCCGAGACCGTCGCGCTCGTCCACTGCGCGGCCGGCTCCGGCAATCCGCCCGAGGGCCTCTACGTCCTCACCCGGACGGCGGCGAAGAAGAAGCCCCGCGTCGTCGCGACCCTCCTCGACCCCACCGAGCAGCGCACCGTCAAGGGCCTCACGATCCACCGCGGCGAGGTGCGCGCGAGCCTCCTCGGCTACTCCAGCCTGGACGTCCCGCGCTGCTGCCCCGACGTCCACCAGTCCACGGCCTGGGCCTGGCACGGGAACCGCTTCACCCGCGGCAGCCCCGGCGCCGCCGCGGGCGACGGCCTCGCCTGAACCCGCGTCAGCCCGTCCCGGCATGCGGCCCGCTCCGCCGCGGGTGACGATGGGCCCCGTCCGTCGTCGTCCCGGTCAGGAGCCCCGCCATGTCCCCTCCGCGCGTACTGGTGATCGGCGCGGGCTTCGCAGGGGTCGAGTGTCTGCACCGGCTGGAGCGGACGCTCCGCCCGGAGGAAGCGGAACTCGTCCTCGTCTCGCCCGAGGACTACCAGCTGTACCTCCCGCTGCTCCCGCACGTCGCCGCGGGCCTGCTCACGCCCCAGTCCATCGCGGTGTCGCTCCGCCGCCGCCTGCGCCGCACCCGGTACGCCCCGGGCATCGCCGTCGGCGTCGACCACGAGCGGCGGCACGTCACCGTACGCACCCCCGAGGGACACGAGCGCGCGCTGCGCTACGACATCCTGCTCCTCGCCGCCGGCAGCACGACGCGCCTCCTCGGCATCCCGGGGGTGCGTGAACACGCCCTCGGCATGAAGACCCTCGCCCAGGCCGCCTACCTGCGTGACCACGTCATCGGCCAGCTCGACGCCGCCGCGGTCGCCACCGATCCCGCCGAACGCGCCGAACGCCTGCGCTTCCTCGTCGTCGGCGGCGGCTACGCGGGCACCGAGACCGCCGCCTCGCTCCAGCTCCTCACCAGCGCCGCCGTGCGCCGCTTCCCGCGCCTCGACCCGGCCGAGCTGAGCTGGCACCTCGTCGACATCGCCCCGCGCCTGCTCCCCGAGATCGGCGAGCGCCTCGGCGACGACGCCCTGCGCGCTCTCCGTGCGCGCGGCATCGAGATCTCGCTCGGCACGAGCGTCGCCCGGCTCACCCCGCGCTCCGTCGAGCTGACGGACGGCCGGGTCCTGCCCACCCGCACGCTCGTGTGGACGGCCGGGGTCGCGGCGAGCCCGCTCATGACGACCGTCGAGACGGAACTGGCGCGCGGTCGGCTCGTGACGACGGCCGAGATGGCCGTGCCCGGCGCACAGGGGGTCTTCGCCGTCGGGGACGCCGCCGCCGTGCCCGACCTCGCCAAGGGCGGCGACGCGGTCACCCCGCCCACGGCCCAGCACTCGCAGCGGCAGGGCAAGGCGGTCGCGTACAACATCGCGGCCCGGCTGCGCGGCACAGCGCCCCGCCCCTACTACCACCGCGACCTCGGCCTCGTAGTGGACCTGGGCGACAAGTACGCGGTCTCCCGGCCGCTCGGCATCGGGCTCACGGGGCTGCCCGCCCAGGCGGTGGCGCGCGGCTACCACCTCGCGGCGCTCCCGACCCTGACCGCCCGCGCCCGCGTCCTCGTCAACTGGACGCTCAAGGCGGCCACCGGGGACGACTTCGTCAGCACCGGCTTCCAGCGCGGCCGTCCCGCGACCCTCCCGCAGTTCGAGCACGCGGAGCTGTACGGGGGCGGGGGAGCAAACGCCGCGCCCCCGGAGCCGGGCGCCGCGCCCCCGGAGCCGGAGTGAGGCCGGCCCCGTACGTCCGCGGACGCGCCGCGCACGGCCGCCCGGGGGAACTCAGCCCGCGTCCGCCTCCGGCCCGTAGACCTCCACGCGGTCCGTCACCCGGCGGACGTGGATGCACTCGCCGGGGCACTCCTTGGCCGAGTCCGCGACGTCCCGGAGCAGCGGCAGCGGGACACGCGTGGTCGCGCCGGGGGCCTGGAGGAGTTCGTCGTCGCCGCTCTTGACGTACGCGAGCCCGTCGATGTCCAGCTCGAAGACCTCGGGCGCGTACTGCGCGCAGATGCCGTCGCCCGTGCACAGGTCCTGGTCGATCCAGACCTCCAGCGGTTCGTCCTCCCGCGCCGCGAGCCCGGACTCCTGCTGTGCGGTCATGTTTCCTGCCGTTTCCTCTGCGTGAAGCCCGCCACCGTCAAGGGGCGTTGAACACCTCGACGATACAACCGGGCCGCTTCATCGGGGGATGGGTGGGTATTCCCCTCGGGAGAGGGAGAGCGCAAGGGTGAACATCGGACACGCCCCACCGTCTTTTTGATCTAGGGGTTTCAACCGGCACCCGCCCAGGTAGGGTCTGGAAGCGTCCAGCTCCCTTTGGAGGAGGTGAGGACCGTGGCAGCCCACGACGACGACATGAACCGCGGCATCCGCCCGGGCCGGGGGTCCGAGGACCCGCTCGCCCAGGTCGCCCAGCTTGAGCAGGAGATCGCCGTCCTGCGGCGCAAGCTCGCCGACTCACCGCGTCACACAAGGATTCTTGAGGACCGGATCGTCGAGCTTCAGACCAACCTGGCCGGGGTGTCCGCGCAGAACGAACGACTGGCGAACACCCTCCGCGAGGCCCGCGACCAGATCGTGGCCCTCAAGGAGGAAGTGGATCGCCTTGCCCAGCCCCCAGCGGGCTTCGGAGTCTTCCTCGCGGCGAACGAGGACGGCACCGTCGACATCTTCACCGGCGGGCGCAAGCTCCGGGTGAACGTCAGCCCCGAGATCGAGACCGACACCTTGCAGCGTGGCCAGGAGGTCATGCTCAACGAAGCGCTCAACGTGGTCGAGGCCATGGAGTTCGAGCGCGCGGGCGACATCGTCACCCTCAAGGAGATCCTGGAGGACGGCGAACGCGCGCTCGTGGTGGGGCACACCGACGAGGAGCGCGTGGTGCGCCTCGCCGAGCCCCTCATGGGCGTCACCATCAGGGCCGGCGACGCCCTGCTCCTCGACTCCCGTTCCGGGTACGTCTTCGAGGTCGTGCCCAAGAGCGAGGTCGAGGAACTGGTCCTCGAAGAGGTCCCGGACATCGGCTACGAGCAGATCGGCGGTCTGGGCAACCAGATCGAGCTGATCCGCGACGCCGTCGAGCTCCCGTACCTCTACCCGGACCTCTTCAAGGAGCACGAGCTCCGGCCGCCGAAGGGTGTGCTGCTCTACGGCCCGCCCGGCTGCGGCAAGACGCTCATCGCCAAGGCCGTCGCCAACTCGCTCGCCAAGAAGGTGGCCGAGGTCACCGGACAGGCGGCGGGCAAGAGCTACTTCCTGAACATCAAGGGCCCCGAGCTGCTCAACAAGTACGTCGGCGAGACCGAGCGGCACATCCGCCTGGTCTTCCAGCGGGCCCGGGAGAAGGCGAGCGAGGGCACCCCCGTCATCGTCTTCTTCGACGAGATGGAATCCCTCTTCCGCACCCGGGGTTCCGGCGTCAGCTCGGACGTGGAGAACACCATCGTCCCCCAGCTGCTCGCCGAGATCGACGGCGTGGAGGGCCTGGAGAACGTCATCGTCATCGGGGCGTCGAACCGCGAGGACATGATCGACCCCGCGATCCTGCGCCCCGGCCGGCTCGACGTCAAGATCAAGATCGAGCGTCCGGACGCCGAGGCGGCCAAGGACATCTTCGCGAAGTACCTCACCGACCGGCTCCCGCTGCACACCGACGACCTCGCCGAGCACACGGGCGACCGCGCGGAGACCGTCCACGGCATGATCCAGTCCGTGGTCGAGCAGATGTACGCCGAATCGGACGAGAACCGCTTCCTCGAAGTGACCTACGCCAACGGTGACAAGGAAGTCCTGTACTTCAAGGACTTCAACTCCGGCGCCATGATCGAGAACATCGTCGGCCGCGCCAAGAAGATGGCCATCAAGGCCTTCCTCGAACAGAACCAGAAGGGCCTTCGCGTCTCCCACCTCCTCCAGGCATGCGTGGACGAGTTCAAGGAGAACGAGGACCTGCCCAACACCACCAACCCGGACGACTGGGCCCGTATCTCCGGCAAGAAGGGGGAACGGATCGTCTACATCCGCACCCTCGTCACCGGGAAGCAGGGCGCCGACACCGGTCGCTCCATCGACACGGTGGCGAACACCGGTCAGTACCTGTAGGGATTCATACGCAGGAGGCCGCGGTCGCTCCCCGGAGCCCCGCGGCCTCCCGCGTTGGCGACGGCAGCGGACGGCCCGCCCGGGCCGGCCGGTACGAGGAAGACGCGCCGGGCCGCAGGAAGCAAGGAATACCCCCACCAGCGACGCACAAGCGTTCTAGGCTCAGCGACATCACCGGGCGGCGCGGCGCGGGGACGGGGACCGGGCGCGCGCCCGAGCGCGCACGGTACTGGAGCGCGGCTCCCGCGGGGGAGCGGCGCCGGGCAAGGAGGGCCGCATGACCGTACGGCGAGTAATGGGCATCGAGACGGAGTACGGGATCTCCGTGCCCGGTCACCCGAACGCCAATGCCATGCTCACCTCGTCCCAGATCGTCAACGCCTACGCGGCGGCGATGCACCGGGCCAGGCGGGCACGCTGGGACTTCGAGGAGGAGAACCCGCTGCGCGACGCGCGCGGCTTCGACCTCGCCCGCGAGTCGGCCGACTCCACCCAGCTCACCGACGAGGACATCGGCCTCGCCAACGTCATCCTCACCAACGGCGCCCGGCTCTACGTGGACCACGCCCACCCCGAGTACAGCTCCCCGGAGATCACCGGGCCGCGGGACGCGGTGCTGTGGGACAAGGCGGGGGAGCGGATCATGGCCGAGGCCGCCGAGCGCGCGGCGGCCGTGCCGAACACGCACCCCATCCACCTCTACAAGAACAACACCGACAACAAGGGCGCCTCCTACGGCACCCACGAGAACTACCTGATGTCCCGGGCGACCCCCTTCGGCGACATCGTCCGGCACCTCACGCCCTTCTTCGTCTCGCGCCAGGTCGTCACGGGCGCGGGCCGGGTCGGGATCGGGCAGGACGGCCGCGAGCACGGCTTCCAGCTCAGCCAGCGCGCCGACTACTTCGAGGTCGAGGTGGGCCTGGAGACGACGCTCAAGCGGCCGATCATCAACACCCGCGACGAGCCGCACTCGGACGCCGAGAAGTACCGCAGGCTGCACGTCATCATCGGCGACGCGAACCTCTCGGAGATCTCCACCTACCTCAAGCTCGGCACCACCTCGCTCGTCCTCGCGATGATCGAGGACGGCTTCATCGCCGTCGACCTCGCCGTGGACCAGCCGGTCCGCACCCTGCACCAGGTCTCGCACGACCCCTCGCTCCAGCAGCTCGTGAAGCTGCGCGACGGCCGCAGCCTCACCGCCGTGCAACTCCAGATGGAGTACTGCGCCCTCGCCCGCAAATACGTGGACGAGCGGTACGGGAGCGACGCGGACGAGGAGACCACCGACATCCTCGCCCGCTGGGAGGACACCCTCGACCGCCTGGAGCGGGACCCCTCCAGCCTCTCCAAGGAGCTGGACTGGGTCGCCAAGCGCGAGCTGATGGAGGGCTACCGGCGCCGCGACGGCCTCGACTGGGACGCCGCGAGGCTCCACCTCGTCGACCTCCAGTACGCCGACGTACGGCCCGACAAGGGCCTGTACAACCGGCTCGTCGCCCGCGGCAGCATGAAAAGGCTGCTGAGCGAGGAGGAGGTGTCCCGGGCGGTCTTCGACCCGCCGGAGGACACGAGGGCCTATTTCCGCGGGCGCTGCCTGGCACAGTACGCGGACGAGGTCGCCGCCGCCTCCTGGGACTCGGTGATCTTCGATCTGCCCGATCGCGACTCCTTGCAGCGGGTCGCGACCCTGGAGCCCTTGCGCGGTACACGTACCCACGTGAAGGATCTTCTCGACCGCTGCCGCACGGCCGAAGAGCTGGTCAGGGCCCTGACCGGACCCTGAGCGGCGCCAATCCGTGACCTCGTGGGGGCCTGAAAAGGTCCCCACGAGGGAAACATCAGGGCAGGCAGCGCGTTGAGCAATCACAGGGCCGGATCGCGGCCCTGCTTGTAGGGTCGGAGAGAACCGATCTTGGGGCCGGGACAGAACCGGTCACCGGCACACCACAGCACATCCAGCGGGGCACACCGAGCGGGGTGAGGTAGATGGCGACCAAGGACACCGGCGGCGGACAGCAGAAGGCGACGCGGTCCACCGAGGAGACCGAGGAACAGACCCAGGACGCACAGGACTCCTCGGATCTCAAGGAGCGCCAGGAGAAGCTGAGCGACGACGTGGACTCCGTCCTGGACGAGATCGACGACGTCCTGGAGGAGAACGCGGAGGACTTCGTGCGCAGCTTCGTCCAGAAGGGCGGGGAGTAGCGCACCCCCGTGGGGTCACGACCCCACGAGTGAACGTACGGACGCGGGACGTCCCGGGAGACCCCGGGGCGTCCCGCGCCGTGCTTTCCGCTCGGCCCCTCCCGTGCCGCACCGTCAAGACGCAGGTCAGCGGCCCGCGCATCCGTGTGGCACGGGTTTGCCACTGTGGGTGGTTCCGCCCGCTGTGGCGGGTAGGGTCCGAGGCGTACGTACCGTCATCAACCGCTACCGGGCCCGTCGGCGCGGATGAGCGCCCCCGTGGCGCCGCGACCGGACCACCGCCCGACCGGAGGGAAACATGGGAGCACACACGCGTCACACCGGGCGTCTGCCCGCCGCCTTCCTGACACCCGGTTCCTCCTCGTTCCTGGACTTCCTGTCCGAGCATCAGCCCGAACTGCTGCCCGGCAAGCGGCAGCTTCCCGTCAAGGGGGCCATCGAACTGCCGCACGGGACCACGATCCTGGCCCTCGCCTTCGACGGCGGCGTGATCCTCGCGGGCGACCGCAGGGCCACGATGGGGAACGTCATCGCCCAGCGGGACGTCGAGAAGGTCTTCCCCGCCGACGAGTACTCGGCGGTCGGGATCGCGGGCACCGCCGGGCTCGCCGTCGAGATGGTCAAGCTCTTCCAGCTGGAGCTGGAGCACTTCGAGAAGGTCGAGGGCACCACGCTCTCGCTGGAGGGCAAGGCGAACCGCCTCGCCACGATGATCCGCGGCAACCTCGGCATGGCCATGCAGGGCCTCGCCGTCGTCCCGCTCTTCGCCGGCTACGACGTCGACCGCGGCACCGGCCGCATCTTCTCGTACGACGTCGCGGGCGGTCGCTCCGAGGAGTACGGCTACGCCTCGACGGGCTCGGGCTCGGTCTTCGCCCGGGGCGCGCTCAAGAAGCTCTACCGCCCCGGCCTCGACGCGGACCAGGCGAGCATCCTCGCCATCCAGGCGCTCTACGACGCCGCCGACGACGACTCGGCGACCGGCGGCCCGGACCTCGGCCGCCGGATCTTCCCGATCATCAGCGTCATCACGGACGAGGGCTACCGCCGCGTCTCCGAGGAGGAGACCGCCCGTATCGCCGAGGACGTGCAGCGCCGCAGGCTCGCGCAGCCGGACGGGCCGCGCGCCGAACTGCTCTGACCCCCCGGAACTCCGAAGACCTCCCCCGACCCCGACAGAAAGCGACGGTCAGCCGGTGTCCACGCCGTTCTACGTCTCACCCCAGCAGGCGATGGCCGACCGGGCGGAGTACGCCCGCAAGGGCATCGCCCGAGGCCGCAGCCTCGTCGTGCTCCAGTACGCCGACGGCATTGTCTTCGTCGGCGAGAACCCCTCCAGGGCCCTCCACAAGTTCAGCGAGATCTACGACCGCATCGCCTTCGCCGCGGCCGGCAAGTACAACGAGTACGAGAACCTGCGGATCGGCGGCGTCCGCTACGCCGACCTGCGCGGTTACACCTACGACCGCACCGACGTCACCGCGCGCGGACTCGCCAACGTCTACGCGCAGACGCTCGGCACCATCTTCTCCAGCGCCGCCGAGAAGCCGTACGAGGTGGAACTCGTCGTCGCCGAGGTCGGGGACACCCCCGAGGGCGACCAGATCTACCGGCTCCCGCACGACGGCTCGATCGTCGACGAACACGGCTCGGTCGCCGTCGGCGGCAACGCGGAGCAGATCAGCGGCTGGCTCGACCAGCGCCACCGCGACGGGATGACCCTCGCCGAGGCCCTCAAGCTCGCCGTCCAGGCCCTCGCCCGCGACGCCAACGGCAGCGAGCGCGCGATCCCGGCGGAGCGCCTGGAGGTCGCGGTCCTCGACCGGACGAGGGCGCAGCAGCGCAAGTTCCGCCGCATCACGGGCACCCACCTGGCCCGCCTCCTCGCGGGCGAGGCGGAGCAGGCCGACGCGGAGGACACCGAGGCCCCGGCCGCCCCGGCCGAGGACGAGGACACCGACGACAGCTGAGCCCCGGCGGGCGGCCCCGGCCGTCCGGCGGGATCACGGCCCCGTGCCCCCGGTGGGCGCGGGGCCGTCGCGCGCCCACCGGTCCCGGGGCGAGCGCGCGGCGACGGGCGACGGACGGTGAGGACCGGACGGGGGGTCAGGCGGGCGCCGGGCCCGTCGAGCCGCGGACGACGAGTTCCACGGGGAGCGGGTCCGTGCGGGGCTCGGTGCCGTCCAGGAGGGCGAGCAGGGCGGTCATGCCGCGGGCGCCGAACTCCTCGGCGGGCAGCCGCACGGTGGTCAGTTCGGGGTCGAGGGCGCGGGCGAGGGTCAGGTCGTCCATGCCCGTGACCGAGAGGTCGTCGGGCACGCGCAGGCCGAGGCCGCGTGCCGCCTTCAGGACGCCCGCCGCCATCAGGTCGTCGTCGCACACGACCGCCGTGGGCCGCCCCGGGCCGTCGAGCAGGCGCAGCGCCGCCTCGCGCGCGCCCGCGATGGACAGCGGGGCCCGCACGGTGGCGAGGTCCGCCCCCGGCAGGGCCCCGGCGAGGGCGGTGGCGCGGCTCGTGAACGTCCACGAGTCCACGCCGGCGGCGAGGTGCGCGAAGCGCCGGTGGCCGAGCGCGCGCAGGTGCGCGGCGATCTGGCGCATCCCGTCCGCGAGGGCGAGGTTGACCGTGGCGGTGCGGGCTCCCGGCAGCGGCTCCGCGTCCAGCATCACCAGCGGCAGCGTGTCCCCGCGGATCGCGGCGAGCGCCTGGGCGGCCATCGAGGAGGCGAGGACCCCGTCGAGCGCGGCGCGCGCGGAGTCGAAGGGGTCGCGCGCCGGGCCGATGCCCTCGGGCGAGGGATAGAGCACGAGCCCGGTGCCGTGCGCGGCGGCGACCCGCTGGGCCCCCGTGTACACCCCGGCGAAGAACTCGCTCGTGAGGGCGGGCACGACGAGCAGCGCGGTGCGCGTGCGCCCGAGGCGCAGGTTCCGCGCCGCCAGGTTCGGCCGGTACCCGAGCCCGTCCGCCGCCTCCCGCACCCGCTCCGCCGTGGCGGCCCCGACCCGTCCCCGCCACTTCCCGCTCAGCACGAGCGACACGGCCGCCTGCGAGACCCCGGCGGCACGGGCGACGTCACGGCTCGTGGGGCGCGGGACGGAGTCGGGCGGGGGGCTGCCTGAGGCGGGCACGGAACTCCTCGACGGCTGGACCGGTGGGCGAGGTCATGGTACGTATAGGCCGCGACGTTATACGTACAACTGAAGGGGTGGGGCGGCGATGGCGAGCGGATACCTGGGGGTGCTGCGCGCGCCGTACGCGAGCAGGCTGCTCTCCTCGACCCTCCTCGGGCGGCTGCCCAACGGGGTCGGGCACATCGCGATCGTCGTCCACGTGCGCGAGCAGGGCGGCGGCTACGCCCTCGCCGGTGCCCTCGCCGCCGTCTACGGGCTCGCCACCGCCGCCGGGCAGCCGCTCCTCGGGCGGGCCGTGGATCTGCGCGGGCAGCGCGCCGTACTGCTCCCCGCGGCCGTCCTCTCCGCGCTCGCCATGGCCGCCTTCGCTTTCACGGGGATCACGCCCCGTCCCCTCGCGTACCTCCTCGTCGGCCTCGCCGGACTCACCACCCCGCCGTTGGAGGGAGCGCTGCGCGCGCTGTGGCCGAGCGTCCTCGGCCGCGCGGACCGCGTGCACACCGCGTACGCCCTCGAAGCGGTGGCGCAGGAGGTGATGTTCACCGTGGGCCCGCTCCTCGTCACGCTCCTGGTCGCGCTCCGCTCGACGACGGCGGCGCTCCTCGTCGTCAACGTCCTCGGGGTGCTCGGCGCCCTCTCCGTCGTCCTCTCGCGGCCCTCGCGCGCCTGGCGCGGCGCCGCGCGCGAGGCGCACTGGCTGGGCGCGCTGCGCTCGCCCGGACTCCTCGCGCTGCTCGGCGCCTTCCTCTTCGTCGGCGTCGCGCTCGGCTCCATCACGGTCTCCGCGCTCGCCTACTCCGACGGGGCGGGCGGCGAGACGGCGTACGGGTGGATCATGGCCGCGCTCGGCGCCGGTGCCCTCGTCGGCGGGATCGCCTACGGCGCGCGGGTGTGGACCGGCCGGCCCGAGCCCCGCCTGCGGCTGCTCGTCGCGCTGCTCGCGCTCGGCTACCTGCCGCTGCTCCTGACCCCCGGCCGGTGGGCGATGACCGGCCTCGCCCTGCTCGCCGGGGTCTTCCTCGCCCCGGCGCTCGCCTGCGCCTTCGTCGCCGTGGACCGGCACGCCCCGCGCGGCACCGTGACGGAGGCGTTCTCCTGGCTCGTGACGACCTTCGGCGTCGGCAACGCGCTCGGCACCGCGCTCGCGGGCCCCGCGCTGGACGCGGGCGGCATCCGCGCCGGCTTCGCCGTGGCGGCGTGCGGCGGGGTGCTCGCGGCGCTCGTCCTCGTCGTCACCGCACCGGCCCTGGAGGGCCGTACGGGCGGGGCGGTCGCGCCCGAAACGACCGGGCCCTGAAGGACGGGGCAGGTCGGGCCGGGGGGCCGCGCGGTGAAAATGATCCGAACCCTCACGCCCGAGCCGGTTTCAGGAAGTGGCCTGAGGCGTAATGTTCAAGCATGGACCGCCGCATTTTCGGGCTGGAGAACGAGTACGGCGTCACGTGCACGTTCCGGGGACAGCGCCGTCTGTCTCCGGACGAAGTGGCGCGGTACCTCTTCCGCCGTGTCGTGTCATGGGGCCGCAGCAGCAATGTCTTCCTGCGCAACGGCGCCCGCCTCTACCTCGACGTGGGCTCGCATCCGGAATACGCCACCCCCGAATGCGACAACATCACCGAACTGGTGACCCACGACAAGGCCGGTGAGCGCATCCTCGAAGGATTGCTCACCGACGCGGAACGCCGCCTGCACGAGGAGGGAATCGCGGGCGACGTCTATCTCTTCAAGAACAACACCGACTCAGCGGGCAACTCCTACGGCTGTCACGAGAACTACCTCGTGGCCCGGCACGGGGAGTTCTCCCGGCTCGCCGACATCCTCATTCCCTTCCTCGTCACCCGGCAGTTGCTGTGCGGGGCCGGAAAGGTGCTCCAGACCCCCCGGGGCGCGGTCTTCTGCGTCAGCCAGCGGGCGGAGCACATCTGGGAGGGCGTCAGCTCGGCGACCACCCGTTCCCGGCCGATCATCAACACCCGGGACGAGCCGCACGCCGACGCCGAGCGCTACCGCAGGCTCCACGTCATCGTCGGCGACTCGAACATGTCCGAGACCACCATGCTGCTCAAGGTCGGCGCCACCGACCTCGTCCTGCGGATGATCGAGGCCGGCACGGTCATGCGCGACCTCACCCTGGAGAACCCGATCCGGGCGATCCGCGAGGTCAGCCACGACATCACGGGCCGCCGCAAGGTCCGCCTCGCGAGCGGCAGGGAGGCGTCCGCGCTGGAGGTGCAGCGCGAGTACTACGAGAAGGCGCTCGACTTCTGCGAGCGCCGCGGCATCAACACCGGCACCGTCGCCCAGGTCCTCGAACTGTGGGGCCGGACCCTCGACGCGATCGAGTCGGAGGACCTCGACCGGATCGGTACCGAGATCGACTGGGTCATGAAGTACAAGCTGATCGAGCGGTACCGCGCCAAGCACAACATGACGATGTCGAATCCGCGGGTCGCGCAGATAGACCTCGCCTATCACGACATCCACCGCCGCCGGGGGCTGTACTACCTCCTGGAGAAGAAGGGACAGGCCGCGCGGATCTGCAACGACCTGCGCATCTTCGAGGGCAAATCCGTTCCCCCGCAGACCACGCGGGCGCGGCTGCGCGGCGATTTCATCCGCCGGGCACAGGAGCAGCGGCGCGATTTCACGGTGGACTGGGTGCACCTCAAGCTCAATGACCAGGCGCAGCGCACGGTGCTGTGCAAGGACCCCTTCAGGTCGGTCGACGACCGGGTGGAGAAGCTCATCGCCGGAATGTGACCGCCGGTTTATGGAACAGGGCGGATTTCTTTTCCCTGTGCGGAGCCACCGAAACCTGTGAAAAGGCCGGGCACGCGCTGTGCCCGGCCTTTTCCGCGCCCCGACCTGGCGGTTTCACCCGCCGTGAGCTGCCTGTTCCGCCTCCGGAGCCCAGGCGGTACCCGCGGCGCGCGGGGCGCGTGCGCGCACCTCGCTGAAAAGCGCTGCCGCGTTCCCTGTCGCCGAGGTGAGAGGGCCTAGAGTGACGGAACCGTATCCGCAACACTCTGGGGATCTTGTGCATCGCCGACTCGCAGCCTTCATCATCGTGCCCGCCCTGGCACTCGTCGCCACCGCCTGCGGTGGTGACGACGACAGCAAGGACAAGGCCGATTCGTCCAGCTCGCCCTCGGCGTCCGCTCCCGCCGAGTCCTCGGCGCCCAAGCCGGTCTCCTCGGCCTCGCCGATGCCCACGGTCTCCGGTGCCAAGGACAAGCAGCCCAAGATCACGATCCCCAAGGGCGAGCCGAGCAAGAAGTTCGTCGTCCACTCCGAGAGCGCGGGCGACGGGAAGACCGTGAAGAAGGGCGACTTCGTCTCCTTCGACTTCACCGGCAAGATCTGGAAGAGCGGCAAGGACTTCGGCTCGACCTACGACAAGGGCGGCCAGCCGCAGGTCATCCAGGCGGGCTCCGCGGGGATCATCCCCGCCTTCGCCCAGGCCATGGCCGGGCACAAGGAGGGTGAGCGCGTCCTCGTCGTCGCCCCGCCGTCGGCCGGCTTCGGCGCCCAGGGCAACCAGCAGGCCGGGGTCGCCGCCGACGACACGCTCGTCTTCGTCGTCGACATCAACAAGATCGTCCCGACCACCGAGGTCAAGGGCACGCAGGCGTCGATCCCCTCGGACCTGCCGCAGATCAAGGTCGACGACAAGACCCACAAGGCCGACATCACGATCCCGAAGAACGACCCGCCCACGAAGCTCACCAGCAAGGTGCTCATCCAGGGCAAGGGCGAGAAGATCGAGTCCGGCAACAACGTGATCATGGAGTACAGCGGCGCCGCCTGGAAGATCAACGAGGGCAAGAAGCCCGCGACCCTCTTCGACACCTCCGCCAACCGCGGCGAGCCCTTCGTGACCCCGATCGGCACCGGCGCCGTCATTCCCGGCTGGGACAAGGGCCTCGTCGGCAAGCACGTCGGCGACCGCGTCCTCCTCGTGATCCCGCCGGCCGACGGCTACGGCGACCAGGCCCAGGGCGACACCCTCCCGGCCAAGTCCACCCTCGTCTTCGCGGTCGACGTCGTCGGCGTCGCGAAGTGAGCCCGCGCGGCGGCAGCGGCGTACGGCCCCCGTACGTCCACCGCCGCGCCCCCCGGTGACAGACTGGGCCACGAACGACGGACCGCCCCGCCCGCGGCGGGGCGGTCCTCCTGCCAACACTGGAGCACAGACGTGAGCATCGAGAAGCCCGAGGTCGACTTCCCCGGTGGCGAGCCCCCGGCGGAGCTGGAGATCAAGGACATCTGGGAGGGCGACGGTCCCGTGGCGAAGGCCGGGGACAACGTCCGCGTCCACTACGTGGGTGTCGCCTTCTCCACCGGCGAGGAGTTCGACGCGAGCTGGAACCGCGGCGCGCCGCTCGCCTTCCCGCTCGGCGCCGGCCGCGTCATCGCGGGCTGGGACCAGGGCGTGCAGGGCATGAAGGTCGGCGGTCGCCGCCAGCTCGTCATCCCCCCGCACCTCGCCTACGGCAGCCAGTCCCCGAGCCCCCTGATCAAGCCCAACGAGACGCTGATCTTCGTCTGCGACCTCGTCTCCGTCTGAGCCCCGGAGCACCTCCCGCGCGGCCCCGGGCCCGTACCACGCAGGTACGGGCCCGGGGCCGCGCCCGTACGGAGCCGCTCCCGAACTTTTCCCGCGCCCCCGCGGCGCTGTACGGTCGACGCGGACGAACAGCAGAAAGGGCGTCGATGGCGATTGCCAAGGCCGAGCGGCTCATGAACCTCGCGCTGTGCCTGCTCGGGACCCGCAGGCCGCTGAGCAAGCGTGAGCTGCGCGAGTCCATCGAGGCGTACCTCGAAGCCGCCTCGGACGAGGCGTTCAACCGCATGTTCGAGCGCGACAAGGACGACCTGCGCGAACTCGGCCTCGTCATCGAGACGGTGGAAGGACTCGACGGCGAGATCGGCTACCGCGCGGGCCGCGACAGCAACCGCCTGCCGCCCATCACGCTCGACGCCGAGGAGGCCGCGGCCCTCGGCCTCGCCGCGAAGGTCTGGCAGCAGGCCCGGCTCGCCGGAGCCGCGAGCGGCGCCCTCCAGAAGCTCCGCGCCGCGGGTCTCCCCGAGGACGTCGACCCCTACGGCACCCACACCGCGCTCGAACCGCGCATCCCCGTCCACGAGGCCGCCTTCGAGCCGCTCATGCTCGCCTGCCGCGACCGACGCCCCGTCGTCTTCGACTACCGCAAGTCCACCGCGCCGCGCCCCGAGGCCCGGCACGTCGAGCCCTGGGCCCTGGAGTGCTGGCGCGGCCACTGGTACCTCGCCGGGTACGACCGCGAGCGCGGCGCCGAGCGCGTCTTCCGCCTCTCCCGCATCACCGGCCGGGTCCGCGCCACGCGCGGCGCCTTCACCAGCGAGGTCCCCCCGGTCGTCACCGTCCGCGAGACCGTCGCCGCCTGGGCCGGTGAGAACGCCGACCGCAGCGCCTTCATCCGGCTGCGTGCGGGCTCCGGCTACCCGCTGCGCGCCAAGGCCATCAACGTGCGGTCCGTGGACGGCGAGTGGGACGAGCTGGAGATCCCGTACGGGCACGGGCTCGACGCCTGGCTCGTCGAGTTCGGCCCCGACGTGGTCGTCCTGGAACCGGCCGAGCTGCGCGCCGACGTGCTCGACCGGCTGCGCGCCGTGGCCGCGAGCTGAGCCGCCTCCGCCACGGGACGGCCCCCGTACCCCCGCGAAGCCCCCACCCCGACGCTCCCGACCACGAGAAGGAGGAGGCACATGGCGGCCAACGCCATCGACCAGACCCGGCGGATGCTCTCGCTCGTCACCTACCTGCGCGAGCGGCCGGGCGCCTATGTCGCCGACGTGGCGCGGGCCTTCGGCATCACCGAGGACGAACTCATCTCGGACCTCGACGTGCTGCCGCTGTGCGGGACCAGCTTCCGCGGCGGTGACCTGCTCGACATCGACACCGACGGCGAGCGCATCTGGTGGCACAACGCCGACGACGTCGCGGCCCCGCTCCGGCTCGCCGCCGACGAGGCGACCGCGCTCCTCGTCGCGGCCCGCGCCGTCACGACCCTGCCCGGACTGCGCGAGAGCGACCGGCAGGCGCTGCTGCGCGCGACCGCCAAGCTGGAGACCGCCGCGGGGGACACCGCGGGGGCGAGCAGCAGGCTCTCGGTGACCTTCGAGTCCGAGGGCGGCGTCTTCGCCGAGGTGGACCGCGCGATCGCGGAGCGGCGCCGGTTGTGGCTGCGCTACTACTCGCCCGCGCGCGACGAGCTGACCGAGCGCGAGGTGGACCCCATCCGGCTCTTCGCCGTGGGCCACACCTACATGGAGGCGTGGTGCCGCCTCTCCGAGGACCGGCGCACCTTCCGCCTCGACCGCGTCGCCGCGATCCGCATCCTCGACGAGCCCTCCGCGCCTCCGGAGATGGAGCTGCGCGATCTGTCGGCCGGACTCGTGCAGCCCGCGGCCGACGACCCCGAGGTCACCGTCGAGGTCGCGCCCGCCGGACGCTGGGTCGCCGAGTACTACCCGCACGACAAGGCCGAGGAACTCCCCGACGGCGGACTGCGGATCACGCTGCGCACCCCCGACCCGGCCTCCCTGCGCCGCCTCGCGCTCCGGCTCGGCGCCGACGGCCGTATCGTCGCGCCCGGCGAGCTGGCCACGAGCGCCCGCGCGGCGGCGAAGCAGGCCCTCGCCGCGTACGGCGAGGAGCTGTGACGTCCCGTACGCCCGCCCGAGACCGCGACTCCGCCCGGGACGGTGAGCCCGTCCGGGACGGTGAGCCCGTCCGGGGCGGGGCGCCCGCCCGAGACCGCGAGAGGGAGACAGCCCCGTGACGTCCGCCGAAGGAATCCTGGAAGCGACAGGCGATACCAACGGGCGGCTCTACCGCGCCGCGTGCCCCGCCTGCCGGGCCCGCTTCGACCTCTCCGCCGCCGCGCTGCGGCTCGCCATCGGCGGCAGCCGCAAGACCACCTTCTACTCCTTCACGTGTCCCGAGTGCGGCGAGTCGGTCCGCAAACCGGCGGGGGAGCGGATTGTGGAACTCCTCACAGAAGGCGGCGTCAGCACGCTGCGCCTGCACTCCGCCCTCTGACCCCGGCCTCCCGCCCCCAAGGAACTAGGCTCCCCCGCATGCCCTCGCCCTCCGTTCTCTCCTGGTCCATGATCGCCGTCGCCCTCGGTTTCGCCGGGCTCGCTGTCCTCGGGGTTCTCGGGGTACGGGTGTGGATCGAGGTCCGCCGCCTGGGCCTGCAGGTGGCCCGCACCTCGCAGCGGATCAGCGAGGCGACCGGCGACCTGGAGCGCGCGGCGACCGATCTCGCCCGGACCTCGGGAAGTCTGCCCGCCCAGCGAAGGTGACCTACCGGCGCAGCGACCTGTCATAATCCGCGACCCTCCAGGTACGCTGCTGGCGCGGCCCGGAGCGAGGCGTGGGTCGCGAAACCGGGAATGCGCACAGGGATAGTCCCGTGTTCACCTGTGAGCGCTACGATCGCGGAGCGTACGGAAACCGGACGTGTGTCCAGCTCCCGCTCGCAGCTCCCCATCCCCGCCGCCTCGGTGAGAAGGTAGTACGCCTATGTTCGGAAAGATCGGCGCCCCCGAGATCATCCTCATCCTCGTCGTCGTGGTGCTGCTGTTCGGCGCGAAGAAGCTTCCCGACATGGCCCGTTCGCTCGGCAAGTCCGCGCGCATCCTCAAGAGCGAGGCCAAGGCGATGAAGTCCGAGGGCAAGCAGGACGAGGCCGCCCCGGCCGACCCGCCGGCCGACCAGGCGGTGCCGCGGACCATCCAGGCCGCCCCCGGCGACGTGACCAGCTCCCGCCCGGTCGCCGAGCCCTCGGACACGACCAAGCGCTGAGCGCCCACGCGGCGCCGGAGCAGGCCGGCGTCACCGTACGCACGAGATGAGGACGTGGGTTGCTGAAGTCTGCCCGCACACACGCCGAGAAGGACCCCGAGGGGCGCATGCCGCTCATGGATCACCTCCGTGAGCTGCGCAACCGTCTCGCCAAGGGGGTCCTGGGGATCGTCGTCGTGACGATCGTGGCCGCGTTCTTCTACCAGGACATCGTCGACTTCGTGACGCGCCCCATCATGCACTCGGTGGGCTGCACGGAGACGTTCTCGGACCTGGCCCAGCGGGAGAAGGGCGAGTGCGCGAGGATCGTCATGAACGGGCTGCTCAGTCCCTTCAGCCTGGCGATCAAGGTCTCGCTCATGGCCGGCGTCGTCGGTTCCTCACCGATCTGGCTCTACCAGCTGTGGGGCTTCATCGCGCCCGGCCTGCACCGCAACGAGAAGAAGTACGCCTTCGGTTTCGTCGGCGCGGGCGTCCCCCTCTTCCTCGTCGGCGCCTTCCTGGCCTACCGCACGCTGCCGACGATGGCGAAGGTGCTGCTGGACTTCACCCCGACGAACGCCGAGAACCAGCTGCCCCTGGACGACCTGCTCAACCTCATCACGCGCATGGTGCTGGTCTTCGGCGCCTCGTTCGAGCTGCCGCTGCTCCTCGTCATGCTCAACCTGACCCACATCATCACCGGCAAGCGGATGCTGAGCTGGTGGCGCTGGATGATCATGGGCATCACGGTCTTCGCCGCCGTGGCCACCCCCAGCACCGACCCCGTCAGCATGCTCGCCCTGGCCGGTCCCATCTGGGTCCTCTACTTCGGCGCGACCCTCTTCGCGCTCCTCAACGACCGGCGCCGCGCCGTCAACGACCCGTACGCGGGTCTCGACGACGACGAGGCCGCCCCCCTCGACCTGAGTCCCGCGGACATCGGCGCGGTCGAACGCGTCGGCAGCCCCCGCGCCCTCCCGGAGCAGACCGACCGCGACCGCATCAACGGCTACGACGACGTGACCTGAGACCGCCCCTGTCCCACGGCCCTACCGAGCGGTAAGGTCGCGCCGTGACCAGCGAGATCACCCTCTTCGTGAACCCCACGGCCGGTCGCGGCCGGGGCGCCGCGGCAGCGCGGCCCGCAGCCCGTGTCCTCAGGGACGCGGGCTTCCGCGTGCGGACGGTCGTCGGCACCGACGCCGAGGACGCGGCCTCGCGCGCGAAGGAGGCCGTCGCCGCCGGGACGGCCGCGCTCGTCGCGGTCGGCGGGGACGGGCTGCTCTCGCTCGCGCTCGGGGCCGTCGCGGGGACCCGTACCCCGCTCGGCGTCATCGCGGTCGGCAGCGGCAACGACTTCGGGCGCTCGCTGGGCCTGCCGGTACGGGCGCCCGCCGAGGCCGCCGCGGTCATCGCGCGGGCGCTGCGCGAGGACACGCACCGCGCCGTCGACCTCGGCCGCGTCGCGGGGCGCTGGTACGGCACCGTCCTCGCCACCGGCTTCGACTCGCGCGTCAACGACCGGGGCAACCGGATGCGGCTCCCGCTCGGCCGCTTCCGCTACGACCTCGCGATCCTCGCCGAACTCGCCGCCTTCCGGCCCACCCCCTACCGGCTGCGCCTGGACGACGGGCCCGTGCGCGAGATCGAGGCGACGCTCGTCGCCGTGGGGAACTCGACCTCGTACGGCGGCGGCATGCGGATCTGCGCGGACGCGCGGCTCGACGACGGCCTCCTCGACATCACCGTCGTCGGGCCCTGCAGCCGCGCCACGCTCCTCAAGGTCTTCCCGCGCGTCTACCGGGGCACCCACCTGACGCACCCCGTCGTCACGAGCTACCGCGCCGGTCGCGTGGAGCTCGACGCGGCGGGCCTCACCGGATACGCGGACGGCGAACCGCTCGGCCCCCTCCCGCTCACCGCGACGGCCCACCCCGCCGCGCTGCGCCTCCTCGCGCCGCCCCGCAAGACGGCCCGGGGCTGAGCACGGGCGGGGCCCGAGCGGGGCCCCGCCACGCCGGTGACCTGCGACGACGGAGTACGTCGGTTTTTATGATCGTGTTCTGTCGGCAGGGGCCGGTAGGCTCGATCGCACGATGACAGAGGACCTCTCCCCGGCCGAGCGGTACGCGGCCAGCCGCCGTCGCACCGCCGAAGCCGCCACCGCGCTCGGTGCCTTCCGCGAGATGTACGAGTTCGGGCTCGACCCCTTCCAGATCGAGTCCTGCCAGGCCCTGGAGGCCGGCAAGGGCGTACTCGTCGCGGCGCCCACCGGCTCCGGCAAGACGATCGTCGGCGAGTTCGCCGTGCACCTCGCCCTGCGCCAGGGCAAGAAGTGCTTCTACACGACGCCCATCAAGGCGCTCTCCAACCAGAAGTTCGGCGACCTCAGCAAGCGCTACGGCGCCGACAAGGTCGGTCTGCTCACCGGTGACAACAGCGTCAACGCGGACGCCCCCGTCGTCGTCATGACGACCGAGGTGCTGCGGAACATGCTCTACGCGGGCAGCCCCGCGCTCACCGGGCTCGGGTACGTCGTCATGGACGAGGTGCACTACCTCTCCGACCGCATCCGGGGCGCCGTCTGGGAAGAGGTGATCATCCACCTGCCCGAGTCGGTCACGCTCGTCTCGCTCTCGGCGACCGTCTCGAACGCCGAGGAGTTCGGCGACTGGCTCGACACCGTCCGCGGCGACACCGAGGTCGTCGTCTCCGAGCACCGGCCGGTGCCGCTCTTCCAGCACGTCCTGGCCGGGCGCCGGATGTACGACCTCTTCGAGGAGGGCGGGGGCCGCAAGCGCGCGGTCAACCCCGACCTGCTCCGCATGGCCCGCATGGAGGCCGGACGCACCGGCTACGGCGGCAAGCGGCGCGGGCGCGAGGCCGACAGGGAGCGCGAGCGCCGCCAGCGGAGCCGGACGTGGACCCCGGGACGCCCCGAGGTGATCGACCGGCTCGACTCCGAGGGCCTGCTCCCCGCCATCACCTTCATCTTCAGCCGCGCGGCCTGCGAGGCCGCCGTGCAGCAGTGCCTCTTCGCCGGGCTGCGCCTCAACGACGAGTCCGAGCGCCTCGCCGTGCGCGAGATCGTCGAGGAGCGCACCGCCTCGATCCCGCCCGAGGACCTGCACGTCCTCGGCTACTTCGAGTTCCTGGAGGGCCTGGAGCGGGGCATCGCCGCGCACCACGCGGGGATGCTCCCGACCTTCAAGGAGGTCGTCGAGGAGCTGTTCGTACGGGGCCTGGTCAAGGCCGTCTTCGCGACCGAGACCCTCGCGCTCGGCATCAACATGCCCGCGCGCTCCGTCGTGCTCGAAAAGCTCGTCAAGTGGAACGGCGAGCAGCACGCCGACATCACGCCGGGCGAGTACACCCAGCTCACCGGGCGGGCCGGGCGGCGCGGCATCGACGTCGAGGGGCACGCCGTCGTGCTGTGGCAGCGCGCCATGAGCCCCGAGCACCTCGCGGGCCTGGCGGGCACCCGTACGTACCCGCTGCGCTCCAGCTTCCGGCCCTCGTACAACATGGCCGTCAACCTGGTCCAGCAGTTCGGGCGGCACCGCTCGCGCGAACTCCTGGAGACCTCCTTCGCGCAGTTCCAGGCCGACCGCTCCGTCGTCGGCATCTCCCGCGACGTGCAGCGCAACGAGGCGGGACTCGCGGGCTACAAGGAGTCGATGACCTGCCACCTCGGGGACTTCGAGGAGTACTCGCGGCTGCGCAGGCAGCTCAAGGACCGCGAGAACGAACTCGCCCGCGAGGGCGTCAACCAGCGGCGCGCCGCGGCTGCCGCCGCGCTGGAGAAGCTGCGCCCCGGCGACATCATCCACGTGCCGACGGGCAAGTTCGCCGGGCTCGCCCTGGTCCTGGACCCGGGCGTTCCGGCCGGGCGCGCGGTCGGTGGCCGCCGCGGGCGCGACTTCGACGCCTTCGACGGGCCCCGCCCGCTCGTACTGACCGCCGAGCGGCAGGTCAAGCGGCTCAACGGCGTCGACTTCCCGGTGCCCGTCGAGGCCCTGGACCGGATGCGCGTGCCGAAGTCCTTCAACGCGCGCAGCCCCCAGTCCCGCCGCGACCTCGCCTCGGCGCTGCGCACCAAGGCCGGGCACCTCGTCCCCGAGCGGCACCGCAAGGGCCGTGCCGAGGCCGCGGACGACCGCGAGATCAACCGGCTGCGCACCGAACTGCGCGCGCACCCCTGCCACGGCTGCTCCGAGCGCGAGGACCACGCGCGCTGGGCCGAGCGGTACCACCGGCTGCTGCGCGACACGAAGCAGTTGGAGCGCCGTATCGAGGGCCGGACGAACACCATCGCGCGCACCTTCGACCGGATCGTCGCGCTCCTGACCGAACTCGACTACCTGCGTGGGGAACAGGTCACCGAGCACGGCCGGCGGCTCGCGCGGCTCTACGGGGAACTCGACCTGCTCGCCTCCGAGTGCCTGCGCGCCGGGGTCTGGGAGGGCCTCGGCCCGGCCGAGCTGGCCGCCTGCGCCTCCGCGCTCGTCTACGAGTCGCGCTCGGGGGACGACGCGGGCGCGCCCAAGGTGCCCTCGGGCAAGGTGACGTCGGCGCTCACCGAGATGGTGCGCCTCTGGGGCAGGCTCGACGCGGTCGAGGAGGACTTCGGGATCAGCCGGACCGAGGGCGTCGGCCAGCGCGAGCCGGATCTCGGCTTCGCCTGGGCCGCGTACGAGTGGGCCTCGGGCAAGGGGCTCGACGAGGTGCTGCGCGAGGCGGAGATGCCGGCCGGCGACTTCGTGCGGTGGACGAAGCAGATCATCGACGTCCTCGGCCAGATCGCCGCGGCGGCCCCCGGCCAGGGGAGCACGGTGCCGAAGGCCGCCCGCCGGGCGGTGGACGGGCTCCTGCGCGGAGTGGTCGCGTACACCTCGGTGAGCTGAGAAGGCGGGCGATCGATTTCAGTCGCTACTGATCGGAATTGATCTCGAAAGAAAGAAGGCGGGTCTCATTTCCTCGCGGGGGAATGAGTCCCGCCTTCTTTTGTGCGAAAAAGTATTAGCGCATATGTGCGTCGGTGGAGCCGAAAGGGTGAACGCGACCCGCCTGACCTGCGTGGATGCCCGGCGGGCGAGGTGGGACAAGCCGCTTTCCCCGCCCCTGTTGGCGTATAAATGGGCTCGATTCTAGGCCGCGCGCGGTGCGCCATGGGCTTGCTCGCGGAATATGACACCCGGCGCGTCGAGGCGCACTAGGCTCGCCGACGCAGCGCCCCGGTCCCCCGGTCGTGTCCCTTACGCATGCCCGTACCCCGGACCGGATCGCGCCGTCCTTTCCGTCGATCGCGCTTGAGGGCATACATGGTGAGTGTCGCTTCACCCCCCGCTTCGCCTCCCGCCGTCCGGCCGGCGCCTCTGCCGAGGATGCTGCTGACCGGCCTCCCGCTCCTGGCGGCCACCGTGGTGGCGGGCTCGTTCCTGACCGGGGCCGCCAGGATCACGGCGCTCGCCGGGGGAGTGGTCGCCCTCGCGCTCGGGCTCGCCCTCACCGCCGAGGTCGTTCGCGGCCAGCGGGCCCGGGTGGCCGAGTACCGCGCCTACCGCCGCCATCTCACAGAGGTCCAGAACCTCGTGGACACCAACGACGAGCGCCTCTACTACCTGACCGACGTCGTCCTGCCCCGCATCCACGAACTCGCCTGCGCCGGGATCATGGACCGGCGCATGGAAGAGCTGATCCGTGAGTACCCGAAGTGGCGCGAGGACTTCACGGACCCGGAACTGCACCTCGTCAGCTCCATCATCGGCTCCCTGCACGAGATGGAGAACATCCGTCACTCCACGGTGTGGCACTACATCAACATCACCCGCAGGCTCCAGGCCGTCGCGCACTCCATGTCCGAGGAACTGCGCGAGATGGAGGAACGCCACGGCCGCGCGCCCGAGTTCTTCGACGACCTGCTCCGGGTCGACCACGCCTGCTCGATGATGATCCGCTGGGCGGACGACCTCGCCACCCTCGGCGGCGGTCGTCCCAGCCGCCGCTGGCCCGGACCCGTGTCGCTGCTCAGCACGCTGCGCGGGGCACAGGGGCGCATCCTCGAATTCCCGCGCATCCACATCATGGACATCCCGGACATCGACCTCAAGGGCAACGAGACCGAGGGCGTCCTCCAGGCCGTCGCCGAGCTGATGGACAACGGCTGCAAGTACTCCGCGCCCAGCTCCAAGGTCTTCGTCAGCGCGATGCGCGTGGAGAAGGGCATCTCGATCTCGGTCGAGGACCAGGGCGGCAGCACCGACATGATCGACAAGATCATGTCCCGCTTCAAGAACATCTACCGCTACGCCAAGACCAACCGGGACATCGGCCAGTACCGCTACGAGACGGGCATCGGCTACTTCGTCCTCGGACGTCTGTGCCTCAGCTACGAGATGAACCTGGAGGTCCGCCCCTCGGCCTACGGCGGCCTGCGCGCCATCCTCTTCGTGCCCGAGCACCTGATCGAGGGCATCAACATCGACTACCCCGCCCTCAAGCGCAAGCGCCTGCTCGCGCACGGGATCGGCGCCGAGGCGGTGCCGCGCTTCGACGAGAACGACGAGCCGATCGTGCCGCTCCCGCGCCGGGAGCACATCCCCTACAGCAAGTACGCGGGACCGCCCGAGCGGAACGAGGACGGCGAGGCGATCCCGCCCACGACACCGCCCGACGCGCCGGTCTACACCGAGCGCACCCCCGAGGGCCTGCCCCAGCGCCGCCGCACGATGCCGTACCACCCGGGCGTCGGCTTCGCCCAGTACGCCACCGAGGAGGAGTACCTCGCGGAGCAGGCGAGCATCGCGGAGCAGACGGAGATCAACATGCGCGCCGCCGCCGCCGAGTCGTGGAACGGCCCGGTGGGGGACCGCGAGGCGCCGTACGGGACGGGCCGCGGGACAGCGCGCGAGGACGACTGGGAGCAGCCCGAGCCCGGGATCGCGATGGCCGCCTTCTTCGCGGCGGCCAAGGGCGGGGGCCTCCCCGAGGGACACGGCGAGCCGGAGAAGAAGCCCGCCGACAGCGAGTACGACGACATCGAAGAGGGGGACGAGTACTGATGCCGCAGTTCGATCAACTGCTCAAGGAGCTGGACGACACGGTGGCCGGGGTCCACCAGATCGTGGTCCTCTCCGCCGACGGGCTCCAGATCGCCCGGCACGGCGGGGAGCAGGACGCCGCCGACCGCGTCGCCGCCGCCTGCGCCGGGCTCCAGAGCCTCGCCGCGGCCGTGGGCCAGGAACTCCCCGGCTCCAAGGGCCAGATGCAGATGGTCGTCATCGAGGTGGACGAGGGCTACTTCTATCTCATGGCGGCCGGGACCGGCGCGTACCTCGCGGTCCTCGCCGACGCGCGCACCGAGGCCGGAGTCGTCGGCCACCGCATGCGGGAACTCGCCCGGCGCCTCGGCCCGCACCTGACGAGCCCGCCGCGCCGGACGGGCACCGTCGTCCGATGACCATCCCTTCCCGGCGCAGGCGCCGCAGCACGCAGGAGAGCCCGGCACCGGGCGGTGCCACGCGGGGGAGCCCGCACCAGGACGGCACGGCGGCGGAGCGGGACGGCACGACGGACGACGGTCCGCGGCCGGACGGTACGGCGGGGGAGGAACCCCGGAAGGCCGGCGGGCCGGGGCAGCCGGGGCGCTTCTACGCGCTCACCGGCGGCCGGGGCGGCGGAGAGGAGATCGACCTCGTCTCGCTCGTCCAGACCGTCGCCGTCCCCGCCGCCGGGCTCCAGCCCGAAGCCGCCGCGGTCCTGCGCCTGTGCCGGACCTCGCTCTCGGCCGCCGAGCTCTCGGCCTACCTGCGGCTGCCGTTCGGCGTCGTGGCCGCGCTCCTGGCCGGGCTGCACACCGAAGGGCTCGTACGAATCCTGCGCCCGGTGCGGCCGTCGCACGACACAGCCGACCGTTCCCTCCTCGAAGCGGTGATGCATGGACTTCAACGACTCTGACCTCCTCCCCGGCCCGCGGACCGAGGACCTGCTCCCGGACACCGTCACGGCGGGCGTGAAGCTCGTCGTCGTCGGCGGCTTCGGCGTCGGCAAGACGACGATGGTCGGCTCGGTGAGCGAGATCAGGCCGCTCACCACCGAGGAGACGATGTCCAAGGCGAGCATCGGGGTGGACAGCCTCTTCCGCACCCGGGCGAAGACCGCGACGACGGTGGCGATGGACTTCGGCCGCATCCGCATCAACGACGAACTCGTCCTCTACCTCTTCGGCACCCCGGGCCAGGAACGCTTCTGGTTCCTGTGGAACGGGCTCTTCGAAGGGGCGCTCGGCGGGGTGGTGCTCGTCGACACCCGCCGGCTGGAGACGAGCTTCGAGGTGATGGGGCGGCTGGAGGAGCAGGGCGTGCCGTACGTCGTCGCCGTCAACCGCTTCCCGAAGTCGCCCCGTTACCCGGCGGAGACGCTGCGCGCCGCGCTCGACCTGCCCGCAGAGGTCCCGATCGTGGAGTGCGACGCCCGCGAACGCGCCTCCAGCAGGGACGTCCTCCTCGCGCTCGTCCACTACCTGGGCGTGATCGCGGACAGGCGGGGCCTGCGGACCTGAGCCGGAACGCGCGGGCCCTCGCACCCGCAGGCACTCGCACCCGCACGTCCTCGCACCCGCCCCGTCCTCGCACCCGCCCCGTCCTCGCACCCGCGCGGACGGCCCCGCACGCCTGGCACTCGCGCGCCCCGGTACCCGTCCGACCCGCACCCGCACATCCTCCATGCCCCGCACCTCTCCACCCCCGGCCCCCTTCTCCCGGAGTTCCCGTGACCACACCCGTCCCGCCCGAGGGCGCCGTCCCGCCGCCCGGCTGCCCCGCCCACGCCTCCGCCGCCCCGGCCCGCCCGAGCCCCGACTACTCCGGCGTGCCCGCTCCCGAGGGGCGCGACCCGGCGACCGAGGTGGACAACCCCAACATCGGCCCCGGCCGGGCCCGCAGGCTCAACGGCCCGGACGCCGAGCGCGACCAGCAGGGGCTCTACGACACGCTGCGCCTGGAGTACGGAGAAGTCGCCCCCGTGCTGCTGCCCCGGGACGTGCCCGCCTGGCTCGTGCTCGGCCACGAGGAGAACCGCTTCGTGTGCGCGCACCCGGAGCTGTTCACCACGGACGGCCGCGAGTGGCGCCTGCTCCAGGACGGCACCGTCGGCCCCGACCACCCCATGGCGCCCATCTTCATGTGGCAGCCCGTCTGCGCCTTCGTCGAGGGCGAGGAGCACGAGCGGCTGCGCGAGCCCCTGGAGGAGAACCTGCGCGTCACCGACCTGCGCGAACTGCGCAGGCTCGTGCAGACGGGCACGTACACGCTCCTCAACGACCTGTGCGAGGAGGGTTTCTGCGACCTCACCGAGGACTACTGCGAGCGCCTCCCGATGATCGTGCTGCTCGGCCTCTTCGGCATGTCGCACCTGTACGACGACCGTTTCCTCGAAGCGGCCCGCGACCTCATCAAGGGCACCGAGACCGCCAACGCGAGCAACGAGCACCTCATGAGGCTCTTCCGCGCCGAGGTCGAGCGGGCGCGGGCCGAGCCGGGCGACGACTTCGCCTCACAACTCCTCGCCCACCGGGCCGGGATGAACGCGCGCGAGGTCTCCGAGCACCTGCGCATCGTCCTCATCGCCGCGTACGAGACCACGGCGAACCTCCTCGCCAACGCGATGCGCATCCTGCTGGTCCAGATGGAGGTGCGCGGCCGGGTCGGCGCCGGGCGGCTCAACATCTACGAGGCGATCGAGCAGGCCCTGTGGGACGAGCCGCCCTTCAGCGCCATGCTCGGGCGCTACGCGCTCCAGGACGTGGAGGTGGGCGGGCGGCTCATCAGGAAGGGCGACGCCGTCATGCTCGGCTACGCCGCGGGGAACGTGGACACCCGCGTGCGTCCCGAACTCGACGCGCCGGTACGGGACAACCGCTCCCACCTCGCCTTCGGCCGCGGCCCGCACGCCTGCCCCGGGCAGTACCTGGGCCGTCAGCTCTGCCAGCTCGCGCTGGACGACCTGCTCGCCTGGTTCCCCGACATGCGCCTCGCGGTGCCCTCCTCGCAACTGCGCTGGTCGGGCTCGCTGCTGAGCCGTCACCTCGTGGAGCTGCCAGTCCGCTTCGAACCGCGCTCCCAGCGCGACGAGGAGAGCATCGGCACCTTCGGGGTCCCGCTCCCCAAGGGCGCGGGCATCTTCCCGCCGCCCGACGAGGAGCACGACCTGATGCCCGTCGAGGTCCCGGAGAAGGTTCTCGAAGCCGAGCGGGAGGCGGGGGAGTGGCGGGCGGCCAAGAAGAGGCGCGAGCAGGCCGAACAGGACGGTCCCGCCTCGGTGGACGCCGCCGGTGGTGCGGGCGCGGAGGCCGAGGCGCTGCTCCCGGGGCCGCGTCGCCCGCTGCGGGACTGGCTGCGGCGCTGACCACCGCTCAGTCGCGCGCGGTACGGGCCCAACGCAGCGGGTCGTGCCAGGCGGTGAGCGTGCGCCCGCTCGTGAAGCGGCGCCGCTCACCGCTCAGCGGGTCCGTGAACTCGACCGACCTGGCGAGGAGTTGGAGCGGGCGGCGGTAGTCGGTGGGGTCCGGGTCCGTGACGCGCGGGTAGAGGGGGTCGCCGAGGAGGGGCAGGCCGAGGCCGTTCATGTGCGCCCGCAACTGGTGGGTGCGGCCGGTGCGGGGGAGCAGCCGGTAGCGGGCGAGGAGCGGGGGAGTGCCGGCGAGGGCGGGGGCGGTGCGCACGCCGAGGAGTTCCACGCGGGTCTCGCTGTTCGGCTCGGCGCCCGCGACCTCGCGCGCCGCCATCTCGCCGCGCTCCTTGACGAGATGGCTGCGGACCGTGCGGGGCAGGGACAGCGCGGGCGCGTGGGCGGCGACCGCCTCGTACTCCTTGCGCACCTCCTTGCGCGCGAAGAGCGACTGGTACGCGCCGCGATCCCCGGGCCTGACGACGAAGAGGACGAGCCCGGCGGTGAGGCGGTCGAGGCGGTGCGCGGGGCTCAGCGCCGGGATGCCCAGGTCCCGGCGCAGGCGGGCGAGCGCGGTCTCGGTGATGTGGCTGCCGCGCGGGGTGGTGGCGAGGAAGTGCGGTTTGTCGACGACGAGGAGGTGGTCGTCGCGGTGCACGACGCGGAGCGGGAAGGGGACGGCGGGCTCGGGCGCGCGGGTGCGGTGGAACCAGTACGTGCCGCCGGGGCCGCGCTCCCCGCCGTGCGCGGGACGCCCGCCCGCGTCGACGAACTCGCCCGCGCCGAGCATCGCGTCGACGACGGCCGACGGCACGGGGAGCCGTTCGCGGAGATAGGCACGCAGGGTGCCCTCGTGGGCGTCGGGGACGCGCAGGCGGATGGCGTCGATGCCGTCCCGCTGGGGGAGGGGGGAAGGAGGACGGGGACGGCGCGGCACGAGACCAAGGGTACGGGGACGCTTCTCATGGCGTCGGCTTCGCCTCCGGGAGCGCCGGTGCCGGTGTCGGGAGACTCGACGTGCTCGGCCACTCGTTCCTCGCGACCTGCGCGCGACGAGCCTCCCGACACCGTCGCGCTCCCTTCGGCTCGGCCGACGCTGCTCGGCCCTGCGGGCCTCGGCGGGTGGGTCCGCGTCTTTCAGGCGGCCTCCGTGCCCTCTTGTTCGGCCTCGATGCGCGCGTTCCAGTCCCTCTTGCTGGCCTGCCAGCCGTCCTCGTTGTGGCCGAGGCGCCAGTAGCCGGAGACGGAGAGGCGGTCGCGGCCGATGCCTCGGTCGAGGCGGAGGTGGCGGCGGAGGTCCTTGACGAAGCCGGCCTCGCCGTGGACGAAGACCTGGACCGTCGCAGGGTCGCACTCCACCGTGCGGACGGCGGCGACGAGCGCCTCGCCCGCCGGGCGTTCGCCCCGGTGCAGCCACGTCAGGTTCACCCCGGCGGGAATGTCGAGCTTCTGCTCCTCGGTCGCGTCCGCGACCTCGACGAAGACGTCGCCCTTCGCGTCGGCGGGCATGTTCTCGACGGCCGCCGCGATCGCGGGCAGCGCGCTCTCGTCCCCCGCGAGCAGGTGGCTGCTCGCCTCCGCCTCGGGGCGATAGCCGCCACCGGGACCGGCGAAGTACAGGACGTCGCCCGGCTTCGCCGCCGCGGCCCAGGGGCCCGCGAGGCCCTCGTCGCCGTGCACGACGAAGTCGACGGTCAGCTCGCGTGCCGCGCCGTCCCAGCGCCGCACGGTGTACGTACGGGTCACGGGCCACTGCTCGCGCGGGAAGTCCGCCCGTACCCGCCCCATGTCGAAGGGCTCGGGGTACGTGACGCCCTCGCGCGGGAAGATCAGCTTGATGTAGTGGTCCGTGTACTCGTCGGCGGCGAACTCGGCGAGCCCGTCGCCGCCGAAGACCACCCTGACCATGTGCGGCGTGAGCTGTTCGGTGCGCAGCACCTGCCCGGAGTGGGTGCGCCCGCCTTTGCGTGCGGGCCGTTCGGCGTCAGCCATGGGGTCCCCCCGATCGATCTGCTTAGGTAAGCCTAAGCTAGCACTTCACCGGGTGAGTGTGTGCAGCACGCGATCGAGCGAGCCACCGAGCCCCCAGCGCTCCCCGAGCGCCGTGAGGACCTCCCCGTCGCGCGGCTCGTCCGGCAGCCGCTCGTCGAGGTCCTCGGGTACGGGGATGTCGCGCGCGACCCGGACCACCGCGGGGGCCACGTCCAGGTAGGGGGCCGACTCGATGAGGCGGCGGCGCTGGGCCGGGGTGATCTTCGAGGCGGGGTCGGCGGCGGCGGCGCGGATGCCGTCGAGGTCGCCGTAGGCCGCGAGGAGCTTCGCGGCGGTCTTCTCGCCGATCCCCGGTACCCCGGGCAGTCCGTCGCTCGGGTCGCCGCGCAGGGTCGCGAGGTCCGCGTACCCGGGCCCGTCGACCCCGTATTTCTCGCGCAGCAGCGCCTCGTCGGTGACCTGGAGGCTGCCGACGCCCTTGAGCGGGTAGAGCACGCGGACACCGCGCGCGTCGTCGACGAGCTGGAAGAGGTCGCGGTCGCCCGTGACGATGTCGACCGGGCCGTGCGCGCGGGTGGCGAGGGTGCCGATGACGTCGTCCGCCTCGTAGCCGGGGACGCCGAGCCGCGCGATGCCGAGCGCGTCGAGGACCGCCTCGATCACCGGGACCTGCGGCGAGAGCGTGTCGGGCACCTCCTCCTCGTCGGGACCCGCCTCCGTCTCCTCGGCGACCCTGTGCGCCTTGTAGCTCGGGATGAGGGAGACCCGCCACTCGGGCCGCCAGTCGGCGTCCATGCAGGCCACGAGGGCGTCGGGGCGGTGGTCCTGGACGAGCCGCGCGATGAAGTCGAGGAGGCCGCGCACCGCGTTGACCGGGGTCCCGTCGGGCGCGCGCACCGAGTCGGGGACGCCGAAGTAGGCGCGGAAGTAGAGCGAGGCGGTGTCGAGGAGCATGAGCCGGGGAGTCTGCGTCACGCCTGGCATCTTGCCGCACCCGCGGCACCGTGGCCGAACCTTTGCGCCGCGCGTTCGCCGCGCGCCCGCCCCCGTGTGTGGGCGCACACCCCACACCATAACGACGAGATAACGCAAGCACTTTGGGGCTATCGGCAAGTGATCTGGGTCACATAATCGTTTGATGGGTATAACCCCGGGAAGCAGCGCCCCCGGAGCGAACCCGACGCGCCGATTGGAACGACTCGGGTCAGCGGACGGAATCCGCAAGCTTCACGGCTCGCCGCGACAGGGGGTGGCGGGCCGCTTTCCGTGCGATCCGAGAGGTGTTTGTGGCAAAGCTACAAGCCGAGAATTTGTTCAAGGTCTTCGGCAGACAAGCCGAGGCCGCCGTCAGCCGGCTGAAGGACGGTGCCGCGCGCGAGGACCTGCGCGCCGAGGGCACCACGGCCGCAGTGATCGATGCCTCGTTCTCCGTGGACGAAGGCCAGATCTTCGTGGTCATGGGCCTCTCCGGGTCCGGGAAGTCCACGCTGCTGCGGATGCTCAACGGGCTCCTGGAGCCCACCGCGGGCCACGTCCGTTTCGACGGGCAGGACCTCACCGAGCTGAGCGCCGCCGGGATGCGCGAGGTGCGCGCGAAGAAGATCAGCATGGTCTTCCAGCACTTCGCGCTCTTCCCGCACCGCAGCGTCCTGGAGAACGCCGCCTACGGCCTCCAGGTGCAGGGCGTGCCGCGCGAGGAGCGCGAGCGCCGCGCCACCGAGGCGCTGGAACTCGCCGGGCTCAAGGGCTGGGAGAAGTCCTGGCCCGACGAGCTGTCCGGCGGTATGCAGCAGCGCGTGGGCCTCGCCCGCGCGCTCGCGACCGACGCCGACCTGCTGCTCATGGACGAGTCCTTCAGCGCGCTGGACCCGCTGATCCGCCGTGACATGCAGGACCAGCTCGTCGAACTCCAGAAGCGCCTGAAGAAGACCATCGTCTTCATCACCCACGACCTCAACGAGGCCATGCGGCTCGGCGACAAGATCGCCGTCATGCGCGACGGCCGCATCGTGCAGACCGGGACGGCGGAGGACATCCTCGTCACCCCGGCCAACGACTACGTTGCCGCCTTCACCCAGGACGTCGACCGCTCGCGCGTGCTCACCGCGGGGGCCATCATGGCCGACGCGGACACGGTGTACGGGAGCACCGCACCCGACGGCAAGGAGTTGCGCGGCCCCGCCGACGTACTCGCCGCCGCGCCCGCCACGGTGCGCGACACCACGCCGATCTTCCAGCTCTTCGGCCCGAGTTCGACCAGCACCGTGCCGGTCGCCGTGACGGACGCGGACGGCTCGCTCGTCGGCGTCGTCCCGCGCGACCGCCTGCTCGCGGTCCTCGGCGAGCCGATGAACCCCCAGGAGCAGGGCGCCACGCTCGCCACGACTCCGGAACAGCGCCACGAGGGCGCCACCGGAAAGGTGAGTGCACGTGCCTAGGCTTCATCTCGGGGACTGGGTCGACTCCATCGTCGACTGGCTCCAGACCAACCTCTCCTGGCTCTTCGACTTCATCGCCACGTGCTCGAAGGGCATGTACGACGGCGTCAACGCCGTGCTCACCGCCCCCGAGCCGCTGCTGCTCGCAGGGATACTCGCGGTCCTCGCGTTCTGGCTGCGCGGGCTCACCGCGGGGGTGCTCTCCTTCGTCGGTTTCGCGCTGATCGATTCCCTCGAACTGTGGGAACCGGCGATGAACAGCTTCGCGCTCGTCATCGTCGCGACCGTGATCGCGCTGGTCATCGGCGTCCCGCTCGGCATCTGGACCGCGAGATCGCAGCGCGCGAGCGCCGTCGTGCGGCCCCTGCTCGACTTCACGCAGACGATGCCCGCCATGGTCTACCTGATCCCGGCGATCTTCTTCTTCGGGCTCGGCGTCCCGGCCGGCATCGTGGCCACGATCATCTTCGGTTTCGCGCCCGCCGTGCGCATGACCGAACTCGGCATCCGGCAGGTCG
The DNA here is from genome assembly GCF_000213055.1 of Streptomyces sp. Tu6071. Classification (NCBI taxonomy): domain Bacteria; kingdom Bacillati; phylum Actinomycetota; class Actinomycetes; order Kitasatosporales; family Streptomycetaceae; genus Streptomyces; species Streptomyces sp. Tu6071. The sequence continues at coordinate 6,577,198 of NZ_CM001165.1, forward strand.
ACGAGGAACTCGTCGAGGCGGCCGACGCCTTCGGCACCACGCCGCGCAAGACGCTCCTCGGCGTCCAGCTCCCGCTGGCCCTGCCGACGATCATGGCCGGTGTCAACCAGGTCATCATGCTCAACCTGTCGATGGTCGTCATCGCGGGCATGGTCGGCGCGGGCGGCCTCGGCGGCTCCGTCTACCAGGCGATCGGCAACGTCGACATCGGGCTCGGCTCCGAGGCCGGTGTCTCCATCGTCGTCCTCGCGATCTTCCTCGACCGCGTCGTCGCGGCCCTCGGCCAGCAGATCTCCCCGCTCGGCCGCCGCGCCGCCGCGCGCGTGCGCGCCATGCAGGGCCTCAAGATCTGGAGCTACCGGCCCCGTCCGACCGTCGCGGTCGTCGGTGTCGTGATCCTCGCCCTCGTCGCGGGCGGCATGGGAGTCTTCGGCGGCTCGGACGACGCGAAGACCGTCGATGCCACCGACGTCGGCAAGGGCAAGACCGTCAGCGTCGGCTACATCCCCTGGGACGAGGGCGTCGCCTCCACCTTCCTGTGGAAGGAGATCCTCGAACAGCGCGGCTTCAAGGTCGACGCCAAGCAGTACGAGGCGGGCTCCCTCTACACCGGCATGGCCAACGGCCAGGTCGACTTCCAGACGGACTCCTGGCTGCCCACGACCCACGCCCAGTACTGGAAGAAGTACGGCGACAAGCTGGAGGACATGGGCGCCTGGTACGGCCCGACCTCGCTGGAGATCGCTGTTCCTTCGTACGTCAAGGGCGTGAAGTCCACGGCGGATCTGAAGGGCAAGGAGTCGGAGTTCAAGAACCGGATCGTCGGTATCGAGCCGAGTGCCGGTGAGATGGGGCTTCTGAAGGACAAGGTCGTGAAGGACTACGGCCTGTCGAAGTACAAGGTGATCGACGGTTCGACGCCGGGGATGCTCGCGGAGCTGGACCGGGCGTACAAGAAGAAGGAACCGATCGCGGTCACCCTGTGGTCGCCGCACTGGGCGTACGACAAGTACGACATGACCAAGCTCAGCGACCCGAAGGGCAGCTGGGGCAAGGGCGACGAGGTCCACACCCTCGCGCGCAAGGGCTTCTCGAAGGACTTCCCCGAGGCCGCGCAGTGGCTGAAGGACTTCAAGCTCAGCGAGAAGCAGCTCAGCAGCCTGGAGAGCGAGATCCAGGACGCGGGCAAGGGCAAGCAGCAGGAAGCCGTCAAGTCCTGGATCAAGAAGAACCCGGGCATCGTCGACAAGCTCGCCCCCGTGCAGAAGACCGACGTCAACGTCGGCAAGGGCAAGACCGTGAACATGGGCTTCATCCCGTGGGACGAGGGCATCGCCTCCTCGTACCTCTGGAAGGAGGTCCTGGAGCGCCGCGGCTTCAAGGTCTCGGCCAAGCAGTACGAGGCCGGAGCGCTCTACACCGGCATGGCCAACGGCCAGGTCGACTTCGAGACCGACTCGTGGCTGCCCAATACGCACAAGCAGTACTGGGACAAGTACGGCGACAGACTGGAGGACATGGGCGCCTGGTACGGCCCGACCTCGCTGGAGATCGCTGTTCCTTCGTACGTCAAGGGCGTGAAGTCCACGGCGGATCTGAAGGGCAAGGAGTCGGAGTTCAAGAACCGGATCGTCGGTATCGAGCCGAGTGCCGGTGAGATGGGGCTTCTGAAGGACAAGGTCGTGAAGGACTACGGCCTGTCGAAGTACAAGGTGATCGACGGTTCGACGCCGGGGATGCTCGCGGAGCTGGACCGGGCGTACAAGAAGAAGGAACCGATCGCGGTCACCCTGTGGTCGCCGCACTGGGCGTACGACAAGTACGACATGACCAAGCTGACCGACCCGAAGGGCAGCTGGGGCAAGGGCGACGAGGTCCACACCCTCGCGCGCAAGGGCTTCTCTGACGACTTCCCCGAGGTCGCCAAGTGGCTCAAGGGCTTCAAGCTCAGCGAGAAGCAGCTCAGCAGCCTGGAGGGCGCCATCCAGGACGCCGGCAAGGGCAAGCAGCAGCAGGCGGTCCAGGGCTGGATCAAGGACAACCCCGGCATCGTCGACAAGCTCGCCCCGGTCAAGGGCGGCTCCTCGGCCTCCGCCGCCGCCGTCGACTTCAAGAACGGCGCGGGCAAGGACGAGCGCGACCGCGCGATCAACGTCGCCTGGTTCCCGTGGGAGGAGGACATCGCCGCCACGTACCTGTGGAAGCACGTCCTCGAGGACCGCGGCTACAAGATGAACCTCAAGCAGTTCGAGGTCGGCCCGATGTACGCCGCGATGTCCCGCAACCAGCTCGACGTCCAGTTCGACGGCTGGTTGCCGTACACCCAGAAGAACTACTGGGACAAGTACGGGAGCAAACTGACGAAGATCGGCGAGTGGTACGCGCCGACCTCGCTGGAGATCGCCGTGCCGAGCTACGTGAAGGACGTCAAGTCCCTCGCCGACCTCAAGGGCAAGGGCGGCACGTTCGACGGGCGCGTCATCGGCATCGAGCCGGGCACCGCGACGATGGACATCCTGAAGAACAAGGTCCTGCCCTCGTACGGCCTCGACAAGGAGTACAAGGTCGTCGACGGCTCGACCCCCGGGATGCTCTCCGAGCTGAAGCGGGCCTACGCGAAGAAGGAGCCGATCGCGGTCATGCTGTGGTCGCCGCACTGGGCGTACAACCAGTACGACCTGACCAAGCTCAAGGACCCCAAGGGCTCCTTCGGCAAGGGCGACCGCATCACCACCGTGGCCTCCAAGCAGTTCCCGAAGCAGTACCCGCAGCTCGCGAAGTGGCTCAAGGACTTCAAGCTGAGCGACAGCCAGCTCTCCGAGCTGGAGAACGAGCTGCACAAGCAGGGAACGGGCCACGAGGACGAGGCCGTCGACAACTGGGTGAAGAAGAACCCGGGCATCGTCGACAAGATGGCGCCGATGTAATCGCGTCGGCTTCGCCTCCGGGAGCGCCGGTGCCGGTGTCGAGTCACCCGACGTGCTCGGCCGACGCTGCTCGGCCCTGCGGGCCTCGGGTGGCGGAGCCCGCTGTCCGGGCTCCGCCACCCCACCGCACGTGGAGTGGTGGGGGAGGCACCTGCCGTGTGCGCGCACGGACACCCGGCAGGGGTCCCGCCGCCGCTCCGCCACCCGGCCGCCGCTTCCGTGCTGAACGGCCGGCGTCCCCACCACCGTGAGGGCGGGACCCATCCCGGGGTCCCGCCCTCACGGGCGTTCCGGCGAGGGCCGACTCCCGCACTCGGCTCCCCTCGCGCGCCCCGACTGCGTAGGCTGCTCACATGCCCCGGTGGACGGGGCCCGCAGGAGGGAGCGGCAGCGATGGACGAGAAGGAAGCCCCGAGGGTCGGCAACGCCGTCCGCCGTCGCCGGCGCGCCCTCGAACTCACGCTCGCCACCGTGGCCCGCCGCTCGGGTCTCTCGGTGCCCTTCCTCAGCCAGATCGAGAACGAACGCGCCCGCCCCTCCACCCGCTCCCTGAGCGCCGTCGCGCACGCGCTGGAGACGACCGTCGACGAGCTGTTCGCCGCCGCCGACCCCGCGCACACCGTGGACGTCGTCCGCAGCGACGACGAGGACACCGCACTGATGGCCCCGGCCCCCGGCGTGCGCTCGCTCGTGCGGGGCCAGCACCAGCTCCAGGCCATGGAGTACTGCGGCGACCACGACTCGGGCCGCGAGTTCCAGTACCGCAACGACTCGCTGCTCTACGTCGCCGACGGCGCGGTCACCGCCGAGGCCGAGGGCCGCGTCCACCAGCTCTGCGCCGGGGACACGCTCTACCTCAGCGGCGGGGTGCGGCACAGGTGGCGGGCCACCGAACCCGACACGCGGCTCCTCGTCGTCGCGGTCGGCGACCACATCGAGGCGGGCGAGGCACCGCCCCGGTAAGGGCGCCGTCAGGCCGCCGCGGCGGGCCGCGCGCCCAGCTCCCGTACCGCGCCGAAGGCCGCCGCGCACCACGCGAACAGCAGGAAGACGTAGACCGCCGCGGCGAGCCAGCGGTATGCCGCGAGGCCCGTGTGGGCGGCGAGCTGGGTCGGGCCCGTGACGCACGTGCCGACGGGGAAGGTGAACGCCCACCACGTCGACGAGGGGCGCAGGTCCTGGGCGAGGGCGCGGGCCACGAGCGCGGCGGCGATGAGCAGCCACAGCAGCGCGAAGCCCATCACGGGCACCCCGTACACGATCGAGAAGACCCGCAGGCCCTCCGCGGTGCCGTCGGGGAGCACCCCGCGTGCCGCCTCCGCGATCGCGCCCGTCGCCGTCGTGGACTGGCCGAGCGGACCGAGGACGAGGAAGAGCGAGGGCGCGAGCCGCGTCGGCCAGCCCCCGCCCGTCAGCAGCCGCGCCCCGACGAGCGGGAGCACGACGAGGACCGCGAGCAGCGAGGTGCCGAAGAGGGCCAGACACGCGTACACGAGCGTCTCGCGGGCCTGCCCGGCGGGAAGCTCGGCTACCAGCCCGGGACCCACGGAGGCCGCGACCATCGGCGCGACGAGCGGCAGCAGCCACACCGGCGAGACGTCCGCGAAGCGCGCCCGCGCGTGCACGATCATCAGCACCGGAATCCCCGCCGCGACGACGACGGCGAGTACCGCCCCGATCGCGAAGAGCACCTCGGCGAGGCGCAGCGCCGCGCCGCGCCCGAGCACGTCGGGGCCGACCCGCTGCGTCGCGGCCGACAGCGCGAGGAACGCCATCGCGAGACAGCCGTAGAACGGGGCGACGGCGGGGGAGCGCAGGTGCGCCCGCGCCTGGTCGCGGTGGTGCGCCCAATGCGCGCCGCGCGCCACGAGCACGGCGAGCAGCGCGAGCGCGGCGAGCGCCCACAGCGCCGTGCACAGCCCGCGCAGCCCCCCGACGTGCTGCGGCAGGCCGCTGCCCGCCGTCGCGAGCATCGCCGTGCCCATCACCGCCGCGTAGTGGTTCGGCCCGAAACCGCGCAGGCGCGAGACGGGAGCGGGTGCGGAAGCGGCCGGGGACGGGGCCACGGCGAGGGATGGGAGGCTCATACATCCATTTTGTCCGCGGCGTCAGGGCCCTCACCAGGGACGATGTGGCTATGAGGACATAAGGTGGGCTTATGAGCCGGGAGAACGGGCGCGTGGCGGACGGTGGTTCGGGTGACGGGTGGGGCGAAGGGCCGGGACGGGGCGTGAGCGGAATCACGGGCGGCACGCTCGCGGGCGGCTGCCCCGGAGGCGGCTCGCTCGCGCGGCGCGTCCCGGACCTCGGGCTGCTCGAAGTGCTGCTGGCCGTGGACCGGCTCGGGAGCCTCGGGCGGGCGGCGAGGGAACTCGGCATCACCCAGCCCGCCGCCTCGGGGCGGGTGCGGAGTCTGGAACGACAGCTCGGCGTCGGGCTCGTCGCGCGCTCCCCGCGCGGCTCGCGGCTCACGCCGACGGGTCTGCTCGTGGCGGGCTGGGCGCGCCGCGTCACCGAGGCGGCGGAAGCCTTCGACGCGGGGGCGCGGGCGCTGCGCGGGCGCCGGGACTCGCGGCTGCGGGTCGCCGCGAGCATGACGATCGGGGAGTACCTGCTGCCCGGCTGGCTCGTCGCCCTGCGCGCGGTGCGCCCGGACACGGCGGTGTCGCTGCGGGCGGGCAGTACGCGCATGGTCGTGGAGGGGCTGCTCGACGGCGAGGCCGACCTCGGTTTCGTGGAGGGGCTCGGCGTCCCGGCCGGTACGGACGGCGCCGTCATCGCCCGCGACCGGCTGCTCGTGCTCGTGCGCCCCGGGCATCCGTGGACCGCGCTCACCGGCGGCCTCGACCCCGCGCTCCTCGCCACGACGCCGCTGATCCTGCGCGAGGAGGGCTCGGGCACGCGCGAGGTCCTGGACGCCGCGCTGGCTCCGTACGACGGGCCCGAGCGCCCCCTGCTCGAACTGTCCTCGACGACCGCGCTGAAGTCGGCGGCGCTGAGCGGTGTGGGCCCGGCGGTGCTGAGCGAGCTGGTCGTGGGGGAGGAGGTGGCCGCGGGCACGCTGGTCCCGGTCCCCGTGCGCGGGGTGGGGCTCGGACGTGTGCTGCGGGCGGTGTGGCGGCGCGGCGAGCGGCCCTCGGGGGCGGCGCGGGACCTGCTGTCGCTGACGCGGGGGAACGGATAGGGGACGAGGCGCGGAGGGTCCGGTCGCTCGGGCGGCTCGGGCGGCCCGGACGGTGAGGCCCGCAGGGCGGCCCGCACGGTGAGGCCCGCCGGGGCCTCTCAGACCGTGAGGCCCGCCGGGGTCGCCGCCGCCCGGATCAGGGCCTCGGTCACCCGCAGGTCCGCGTGGTCCATCTCCGGGTGCCACTGGACGCCCAGGGTCCAGGCGGGGCCCGGGAGTTCGACGGCCTCGATCGTGCCGTCCCCGGACTCGGCGCCCACCACGAGGCCCGTGCCGAGGCGGTCGACGCACTGGTGGTGGTGGGTCGCGACCCGGACGGGCTCGGGGACGAGCTCCGCGTACCGGGTGCCGGGGCGGGGGTGGACGGGGTGGGTGCCGAAGACGCCCCGGCCGCCCTCGTGGCCCGTCATGTGCTGGCGCAGGGTGCCGCCGAGCGCCACGTTCAGGAGCTGCATCCCCCGGCAGATGCCGAGCAGCGGGGTCCCGCTCGCCAGCGCCGCCGCGACGAGCGCCAGCTCCCATGCGTCCCGCTCGGGCGCGGGCGGCCCGCACTCCGGCTCGCGCGCGGCGCCGTACCGCGCCGGGTCCACGTCCGCGCCCCCCGCGAGGACGAGCCCGTCGAGCCGTGCGACGAGCCCCGCCGCGCGCGCGGGCGCGTCCGGCGGGAGCAGCACGGCGGTGCCGCCCGCCTTCCGTACGAGCGCGGGGTACTGCGCCGGCAGCAGCGCGGCCGGGAGCGTCCACTCGCCCCAGCGCGCCTCCGCCTCCCAGTACGTGCTGATCCCGATGACGGGCTCCGCGCCCCACGCCGCCTCGGACACCCCGGACCACCTCTCCTCACCACGCGCCACCGTGCCTGGCTCCAAAGGTACGGTCCCATACCTTTGTGTCGCCCGGGTTTCCCCCGCCCGGGGCCGTGCTCAGGACAGGAAGCCCCGCAGCAGCGCCGCCGTGCCCGCGCAGTGCTCCCGCATCCGCTCGCGCGCCCCGTCCGCGTCGCCCGCGAGAATCGCGCGGGCGAGCGCGGTGTGCTGTGCCTGGGAGTGCTCCAGACCGCGCACGAGGAGCGGGATGCGGTCGAGCAGCTCGTTGACCGCCGCGCGCACCGAGGCGTACGAGGCGGCGAGCGAGGCGGACCCGGTGCGCTCGGCGAGGCCCAGGTGGAGCAGCGTGTCCTCGCGCCGGTAGGCCGCGACGGGCTCCAGCGGGGCGCTGTCGAGCGCGGCGAGGCTCGCCGAGAGCCACGCCCGCAGCGCGGGCCCGTGCTCCGGGTCGACGGCCCGCCGCGCGCACAGCTCGGCGGCCCCCGTCTCCAGGACCTCGCGGTGCGCGAGCACGTCCTCCAGGTCCACGCCCGCGCTCCGGGGCGCGCGCGCCCCGGCCCGTACGAACGTGCCTCCGTACCGCCCCCGCCGGGAATCGACCAGGCCCTCGGTGTGCAGGACGGAGACGACTTCCCGCAGCGTCGCCCGGCTCACCCCCAGCCGGGCCGCCAGCTCCCGCTCCGGCGGCAGCCGTTCGCCCGGCGCGACGAGGCCGAGGCGCAGTACCTGGAGGACCTGCTCCAGGGCCTCCTCGAAGCCGTTGCCGCCGCGCACGGGCCGCAGGACCCGGCCGAGACCGCCGTCCCGCTCGTCTTCCGTCCAGCCGGACACGGCCCCGCCCTCTTCCGTCCCAAAGGTCCCCGGCCCTACCTTAAGGTTCCCGGCTCACCCAAGGAGACCCCCGTGGCGGACCGCACCACCTCCCCCCGTACCGCTCCCCTCGGCGTCGAGGCGCTGACCGCGCAGGTGAGGGCGGGCGAGGTGGACACGGTCGTGCTCGCCTTCCCCGACATGCAGGGCCGCCTCCAGGGCAAGCGCTTCGCCGCCCCCTTCTTCCTCGACGAGGTGCTGCCGCACGGCACCGAGGGCTGCGACTACCTCCTCGCCGTCGATGTCGAGATGAACACCGTGGACGGCTACGCGAGTTCGTCGTGGGAGAGCGGGTACGGCGACTTCGCGCTCGCCCCGGACCTCGCGACGCTGCGCCGCATCCCCTGGCACCCCGGTACCGCGCTCCTCCTCGGCGACCTCGCCACGACCGACGGTGCTCCCGTCACCGTCGCCCCCCGCCAGATCCTGCGCCGCCAGCTCGACCGCCTCGCCGAGCGCGGGCTCACCGCGCGGGCGGGCACCGAGCTGGAGTTCATCGTCTTCAACGACACCTACGAAGAGGCGTGGGACCGGGGCTACCGGGGGCTGACCCCGGCGAACCAGTACAACATCGACTACTCGGTGCTCGGCACGGGGCGCATCGAGCCGCTCCTGCGCCGCATCCGCAACGAGATGGCGGGCGCCGGGCTGACCGTCGAGTCGGCGAAGGGCGAGTGCAATCCGGGCCAGCACGAGATCGTCTTCCGCTACGACGACGCGCTCACGACGTGCGACCAGCACGTGCTCTACAAGACCGGCGCCAAGGAGATCGCCGCGCAGGAGGGGCGCGCGCTCACCTTCATGGCGAAGTTCAACGAGCGCGAGGGCAACTCCTGCCACATCCACCTCTCCCTCGCGGGCGCCGACGGCACGTCCGCGATGCCGGGCGAGGGGCCGCTCGGCATGTCGCCGCTCATGCGGCACTTCCTCGCGGGACAGCTCGCCGCGCTGCGCGAACTCACCCTCCTGTACGCGCCCACCGTCAACGCCTACAAGCGGTTCCGCCCGGGTTCCTTCGCGCCGACCGCCGTCGCCTGGGGCCCCGACAACCGCACGTGCGCCTTCCGCGTCGTCGGCCACGGGCAGGGGCTGCGCTTCGAGAACCGGCTCCCCGGCGGCGACGTCAACCCGTACCTCGCCGTCGCCGCGATGATCGGCGCGGGACTGTACGGCGTCGAGCGGGAACTCGAACTCCCGGAGCCCTGCACGGGCAACGCCTACGAGGCCGGGTACCCGCACGTCCCCGCGACCCTCCACGAGTCCGCCGCGCTGTGGCGGGACAGCGCCCTCGCCCGCGAGATCTTCGGCGAGGACGTCGTCGCCCACTACGCCAACATGGCCCGCGTCGAACTCGACGCCTTCGACGCGGCCGTCACCGACTGGGAACTCCGCCGCTCCTTCGAACGGCTCTGAGCGGTAGGCCGGTACGGGCCGGGGCCGCCCCGCGCCCCGTCCTCGTACCGCCCGCCCCGCCGTCCCCGTACCACCGCACCCCGCCGAGCCCCGCGAGGACCCCGCCATGCCCGAAGCCCCCGCCGACCTCCCCGTCCTCAACCCCGCCACCGAGGAACTCCTCGCCACCGTCCACGCCGCCACCCCCGAGGAGGTCGACCGCGCCGTGCGCCGCGCGAGCGCCGCGCAGCACCGCTGGGCCGCCCTCGCCCCCGCCGACCGCGCCCGCCTCCTGCGCCGCTTCGCCGCCGCCGTGGACACGCACGTCGAGGAACTGGCCCGCCTGGAGGTCGCCGAGGCCGGGCACACGCTCGGCAACGCCCGCTGGGAGGCGGGCAACGTGCGCGACCTCCTGGAGTACGCCGCCGGGGGAGTGGAGCGCCTGACGGGACGGCAGATCCCCGTCGCGGGCGGCATCGACGTGACGTTCCTCGAACCCCTCGGCGTCGTCGCCGTCATCGCCCCCTGGAACTTCCCGCTGCCCATCGCGGGCTGGGGCAGCGCCCCCGCGCTCGCCGCCGGGAACGCCGTGATCCTCAAGCCCGCCGAGACCACCCCGCTCACCGCCCTGCGCCTCGCGGAACTCGCCCTGGAGGCCGGGCTGCCCGACGGCCTCTTCCAGGTCCTGCCGGGCACGGGACCCGGCGCGGGCGAGGACCTGGTGCGGCACCCGGGCGTGCGCAAGGTCGTCTTCACCGGCTCGGCCCGGACCGGCAAACGCGTCATGGCGCTCTGCGCGGAGCAGGTCAAGCCGGTGACGCTCGAACTCGGCGGCAAGAGCCCCAACCTCGTCTTCGCCGACGCCGACCTCGCGGCGGCAGCGGCGTCCGCGCCCATGTCCTTCCTCGACAACGCGGGCCAGGACTGCTGCGCCCGCACCCGCGTCCTCGTCGAACGACCGGTGTACGACGAGTTCCTCGCCCTCGTCGAACCGGCCCTGCGCGCCGTCGTCGTCGGCGACCCGGCCGACCCCGGCACGCAGATGGGCCCGCTCATCTCGGCGCGGCAGCGCGAGCGCGTCGACTCCTACGTGGGACCCGATCTCGACCTCGTCCGGGGGAGCGCGCCCGAGGGGCCGGGCTTCTGGTACCCGCCGACACTCGTCCTCGGCGCGCGCCCCGAGGACCCCGTGGCGGTCGAGGAGGTCTTCGGGCCCGTCGCCGTCGTGCTGCCCTTCGACGGCGAGGAGGAGGGCGTGCGGCTCGCGAACGCGACCCCGTACGGCCTCTCGGGCTCCGTGTGGACCCGCGACGGGGCCCGCGCGCTGCGCGTCGCGCGCGGCATCGCGGCGGGGAACCTCTCCGTCAACTCGCACAGCAGCGTCCGCTACCACACCCCCTTCGGCGGCTACGGCGAATCCGGGCTCGGGCGGGAACTGGGCCCCGACGCGCTCGTCGCCTTCACCGAGACCAAGAACGTCTTCATCAGCACGGAAGGCTGAGGACACCCATGAGCGAACAGCACGACACGCCCCCCGCCGCCGACACCCCGGTCTGCCGCCGCCTCGTCGGCCGCACCGCCGTCGTCACGGGCGCGGGCAGCGGCATCGGCCTCGCGACCGCGCGCAGGCTCGCCTCCGAGGGCGCCCACGTCGTGTGCGCGGACCTCGACGAGGAGACGGGCAAGGCGGTCGCCGAAGAGGTCGGCGGCCTCTTCCGCCGTACGGACGTCACCGTCCCCGAGGACGTCACCGCCCTCTTCAAGACGGCCTTCGACACGTACGGCAGCGTCGACGTCTCCTTCCACAACGCGGGGATCTCGCCGCCCGAGGACGACTCGATCCTCACGACGGGCCTCGACGCCTGGCGCCGCGTCCAGGAGGTCAACCTCACCTCCGTCTACCTGTGCTGCCAGGCCGTCCTGCCCTACATGCGCCAGCAGCGGCGCGGCTCCATCATCAACACCGCCTCCTTCGTCGCCCGCATGGGCGCGGCGACGAGCCAGATCTCCTACACCGCCTCCAAGGGCGGCGTCCTCGCCCTGTCCCGCGAACTCGGCGTGCAGTTCGCGCGCGAGGGCATCCGCGTCAACGCCCTGTGCCCCGGCCCCGTGAACACCCCGCTGCTGCGCGAACTCTTCGCCAAGGACCCCGAGCGCGCCGCGCGCCGCCTCGTGCACATCCCCGTCGGCCGCTTCGCCGAGGCCACCGAGATCGCCGCCGCCGTCGCCTTCCTCGCCAGCGACGACTCCTCCTTCGTCAACGCCGCCGACTTCCTCGTGGACGGCGGAATCTCCGGCGCGTACGTAACTCCCCTGTGAACCAGGGATGTACGGTGCATGACATCCGGGGCCGCCCCCTCCCGTGTCCCGTGGCCGCGGGACGGCGGCGGCCCCGCGCTCCGCCCTGCCGTCGGACAGATCGGACCCCCCATGCGCCGCACCACCCCCCTGCTCGCCTCGCTCGGCCTCGCCGCCGCCGCGCTGCTCGGCACCTCCGTCCCCGCCGGGGCCCACTCCCCGGCACCTCGCACGCACTGCCCCCAGCTCAGCAAGAAGCTCCCCTGGTACGGCCACAACAGGGCCGCCCTCCAGCGCGTCGTCGACGAGCGCGGCACCTGCGCCCACCCGGCCCTCGCGAGCGAGCACTACGGAGGACCGCGCCCCGTCGCCGCCTTCGACTGGGACAACACCATCTCCAAGAACGACATCACGGACGCGACGATCGCCTGGTCCCTGCGGCACGACAAGATCCTGCGCCCGCGCGACTGGAAGGACACGAGCGCCTGGCTCACGGACGAGGCCGCCGCCGCGCTCACCGAGGCGTGCGGCACCGACGTCCCCGCGGGCGCCCCGCTGCCCACCTCCGAGCGGACCGAGTGCGCCGACGAGATCTTCGAGATCCGCAGCGCGGCCCGCACCATGGGCGGCGCCGAAGCCTTCGCGGGCACCTGGAACCACCGCCGCACCGTCCCCGAGTACGCCTGGGTCCCCCAGCTCTTCGCCGGGCACACCCCCGCCGAACTCACCGACTACACGCGCCGCGCCCGCGCCGAGGCCCTCGCCGCCCCCGTCGGCGCCACACAGCGGGTCGGCACCCACACCATCCCGGGCTACGTGCGCTACTACGCGCAGCAGCGCGACCTCGTCGCCACCCTCCAGCGTGCCGGTTTCGACGTCTACATCGTCTCGGCGGGCTCCGAGCCCGTCACCGAGGTGTGGTCGGCGGGCATCGGCATCGACAAGAAGCACACCATCGCCATCCGCAGTCTCCTCGACCGGCGCGGTCGCATCACGACGGTCAACGAGGGCTGCGGCGGCGAACCCGCCTCCAAGGGCGCCGACATCCCCTACATCGACGGCAAGCGCTGCTGGATCAACCAGGAGATCTTCGGCGTCAAGGGCCCCCGCGCCTGGCAGCGCCAGGACTTCGCGCACCGCATCGCGATCGGTGGCGGCGACGCCGACACCGACGTCACCTTCGTCGGCGACGCGACGGGCGCGCACCTCGTGCTCAACCGCAACAAGAACGAGATCATGTGCCGCGCCTACGACAACGAGGACGGCCGCTGGCTCGTCAACCCGATGTTCATCGAGCCACTGCCCCGCAAGAAGGACGCCTACCCCTGCGCGACGACCGCGCGCACCGAGGAGGACGGCAGCCTCGGACCGGCGCGGCGCGACGACGGCTCGGTCATCCCCGACCAGCACGACAGCGCTTTCGGCGGGGCCTGACGGCCCGTGACACCCGGAGCCGGGAGCCCCGGTTCCGGAGGTGACGGAGGGGCGCGTGGCGGTGCCGCGCGCTCCTGTCCGCGGGAACCGGCGCGGCGACCGGGTGAGTTCACCCGGCCGAACGGGCGAAACGTCCTAAAGTTGCCGCCATGGAGACGCCCCCCGCCCGGCCGGGCTGGTACCCCGACCCCCACGGCACCCACGGCGAACGCTGGTGGGACGGCGCCACATGGACCCCCGAGGTCCGTGCGCCCGGCTCCTCCTGGTTCGTGCCCGGGGGCCGGGGCAGGCCCCCGGGCCGCGCGATGTTCCTCGCCCTCGTCCTCGGCGGCGCCGTCCTCCTCGCCGGGCTCGTCGTCGGCATCGCCGCGCTCAGCACCCGCGACGACCCCCTCGTCCGCGTCACCGACTCGGCGGACGGCGAACGGGGGAGCACGGCCCCCGCCGACCGGGACGGCGCGGGCGCGACGCTCCACGGCGTCGTCGTACCCGTGCCCGAGGGCTGGCGCACCGAAGGGCGCGCACTCGTCACGGGCCGCCCCCACCGCTGCCGCGACGACGGCGGCTGCACCCCGGGCCGTATCACCGTCACCGCCGTCCCCGGCCGGCCCGGCGCGGCGCGCGCCCGCGCCGAGCGCGACAACGAGGCGGCGGCCGAGGCGGCCTACCCCGGCGCGAGCCACCGCCTCGCCGCGGCGGGCCCCGTCGAGGCTGCGGGCCGCGAGGGCTGGCTCGTGCGCCGCCGGTGCGAGCCCCGCGAGGGCGCGGGCGGCTACGTCCAGTCCCTCGTCTTCCCCGCGCCCCACGAGCCCGGCACGCTGCTCGTCGTACGGGCCCGGCTCGACGCCGACGCGGACCCGGCGGGACCCGCGCTGCTCGACGAGACGGCGGAGGGCATCAGAGCGGCGAACTGAACCGGACCCGGCGGCGGTTCACAGGAACGTACGGCCCTCGCCCCGGTATGTCGGCACCGTCTCCGCCACCGCGTCGCCCCGCACGAGGTGCAGCCGGTCGAAGCGCTCGCACAGCTCCCCCGCCTTCGCGTGCCTGAACCACACCCGGTCGCCGATGAGCAGGTCGTCGGCGACCGCGCCGAGCAGCGGCGTCTGCACCTCGCCGGGCCCCTCCTGCGGGTCGTACGAGAGCCCCTCGGGCAGGTACGGGACGGGCAGCCGGTCAGGCCCGGCCGCCCCCGAAGCCGGGTAGCCGCCGCCGAGCACCGTGACCACGCCGACGCCCGGACGGCGCACCACGGGCATCGCGAAGAGCGCCGCCGGACGGCCCGTGAACGACGTGTAGTTGTCGAAGAGGCGCGGCACGTACAGCCCCGAGCCCGCCGCGATCTCCGTCACCGCGTCCTCGGCCGCCGTGTGCTGCACGCTCCCCGTCCCGCCGCCGTTGACGAACTCCAGGCCGGGGGCGACCGCGCGCACCGCGCGCACCACCTCGGCCCGGCGCGCGGCCAGTTCGCGGCGCGCGGCGGCCTGCATGAGCCGTACGGCCCGCGAGCGCAGCGGACGCCCCGCCAGCTTGTCGCCCACGCCCGCCACATGACCCTCGTACGCCATGATCCCGACGAGCCGGAACCCCGGCGCGCGCGCCACCGCGCGCGCCATGTCGGCGACCCGCGCGGGCGAGTGCAGCGGCGAGCGGCGCGCGCCCACCCGTACCCGGCCGCCCAGCAGCCGCAGCGAGGTGTCCAGTTCGAGGCAGACCCGGATCTCCTCGGTGCCGCCCTCGCGGGCCGCGTCGATGAGCCGGAGCTGCGCCGGGTCGTCCACCATGACCGTCACGGCGGCGGCGAGCTTGGGATCGGCGGCGAGTTCGGCGTACGCGGGGCGGTCGGTGGACGGGTAGGCGAGCAGCACGTCCTCGAAGCCCTCGCGGGCCAGCCACAGCGACTCCGCGAGCGTGAACGACATGATCCCCGCGAACCCGGGCCGCGCGAGCACCCGTTCGAGCAGGGCGCGGCAGCGCACGGACTTGCTCGCGACCCGGATCGGCTTGCCCTGGGCGCGGCGCACGAGGTCGTCGGCGTTCGCGTCGAAGGCGTCCAGGTCGACGAGCGCGAGCGGCGCTTCGAGGTGTGCGGTGGCCCGGTCGTAGCGGGCCCGGTCGGCTGCGCGGGCGGTCATGGGCGCAGCCTGCCAGACCCCCCTACCGATGGGTAGAGGGAGGAAGCGAACCTACCGCGCCCCAGGGGATGTTCCGGGCCAAAGAGACGGCCCGCGCGCACCGGCCCCGGGGCGCTCCGGGACCCCGTAAAGTGACCGGCACCCGAGCCGCCGCGCCCGCCCGCCGCGCGGGCCCGGTCACGTCGGCGAGCGGAAGGACACGGGCAGCGCATGAGCACGGAAGCCCGGCCACTCCCGCCGACACCGGAACGCCCCCCGTCGCCGCCCGCCACCGCCCCCCGCGTCCCGCTGCCCCGCCTGCGTCCGCCGGGCACGGCGGGCGCGGAGAGGGGGAGCGGGGAGACGCCGGAGGCCGCCGCGGCAGAGGGCCGCGAGCGGGAGGCTCCGCGAACGGGCGGGACCACCCTGCGGGAGCGGGACGGGGCCGGAGCGCGGGAGCGGGATGGCGCCGGGGTGCGGGAACGCGACGGCGCGATGGTGCGGGAGCCGGGTGGCGCGGGCGTGCGGGGGCGGGGCGGTGCGGGGGTACGGGAGGGCGCCGGGGCCGACGCGCCGGGCCGCATACCCCCGTATCCCAGGCACCGCCCGCACGTGACCGGTACGCCGGGCGTCGCGCCGCCGCCCCCGAGCCCCGCGCCGCCCCCGGCACCGCTCCCGTCCCCGGGCCCCCCGCCGCCGTCGCGGCCCCCGCGCCCCGCGCAGCCCCTCGCGACCGAGCCCCTGGCCCCGCCCCCGCCCCCGCCCCCGCCCCCGCTCCCGCTCCCCGCTCCCGGCGACCTCCTCGCGTCGCCCGGGACCGTCCCCGGGCGCCTCGCGGTGCCGCGCCGCTCGCGGGTCTCGGCCGCCGTCTGCCTCGTCCTCGGGCTCGGGCTCGTCGGCGGGGCCGTGGCGGGGGGCGTGCTCGCGGAGGGGGCGGAGCCCGCCGTGCCGACGCGCTACGAGGCCGCCGCCGGACTGTGGCACAGCGTCCCCGTCGACACGCTCTTCCCGCCCGTCGTCCACGGCGAGGGGGCGGGACCCGGGGGCGCGGACCGGACCTGGACGCGTGTAGCCGTCGCCCCCGACAGCGGTTGCGCGCACGCCTTCGACCCGCTGCTGCGCCAGGCCCTCGCCCCCGTCGGCTGCCTGCGGCTGCTGCGCGCCACGTACACCGACGCGACCCGCAGTCACCTCACCACCGTGGGGCTCCTCTTCACCCGCACCGACCCCGCCGGGATGACCGCGCTGCGCTCCCGCTTCCGCACCGAGCACCTGGACGCGCGCACCGATCTGCTGCCCCTTCCCTACGGGCCGAAGGGCACGCCCGCCGAGGGCTTCGGCGCGCCGCAGCGCGTGAGCTGGAGCCTCGCGGTGCGCGCGGACCTGCCCGTCGTGGTCTGGGCCGTCTCCGGTTTCGCCGACGGACGGTCCTTCACGACCCCGGTCCCCGCCGCGCGCGCGACGCGCGAGGGCGAGGAGAGCACCGTCGCCCTCTCCGGGCTCGGCCACGACGCCGCCGCGCTCGCGGCCCGTACCGACCGCGCCCTCACGAAGGCCGCCGGTGCCGTCCACCCCACCGAGGAGCCCCCCAGGTGAGAGCGCCGCGCACTCTGCTCGTCGGGGCCACGGGCCTCGCCCTCGTCCTGCTGCCCGCCCACAGCGCGGCGGCCGACGGCATCCGCGCGCAACAGTGGGGGCTCGGCGCGGTGCGGGCGGAGAGCGCCTGGACCACGACGAAGGGGAGGGGCGCCACCGTCGCCGTGCTCGACACGGGCGTCGACGCCGACCACCCGGACCTCGCGGGGAACGTGCTGCCCGGCAAGGACCTCGTCGGCTTCGGCGCGCACGCGGGCCAGGAGCACTGGGCCGAGCACGGCAGCGCGATGGCCGGGATCATCGCCGCGCACGGGCACGGCCCCGGCGCGGCGGACGGCGTCATGGGCATCGCGCCCGAGGCGAAGATCCTGCCCGTGCGGGTCATCCTGGAGGACGAGGACCCGCAGCGCCCCCGCGCCGGGCGCACCCGGGGCGAAGCGCTCGCCGAGGGCATCCGCTGGGCCGCCGACCACGGCGCCGACGTCATCAACCTCTCGCTCGGCGACGACAGCACCGAGGCCCGCCCGCAGCCCGCGCAGGACGCGGCCGTGCGCTACGCGCTCGGCAAGAACGTCGTCGTGGTCGCCTCGGCGGGCAACGACGGCGAGAAGGGCGACCACGTCTCCTACCCGGCGGCCTACCCCGGCGTCATCGCGGTCACGGCCGTCGACCGCTACGGCGAGCACGCGCGCTTCTCGACGCGCCGCTGGTACGCGACCGTCGCCGCCCCCGGCGACGACATCGTGACCCTCAACCCCGACCTGCGCTACTACGAGGGCTGGGGCACGAGCGCCGCCGCCGCCTTCGTCTCCGGGACGGCCGCCCTCCTGCGCGCCGCGCACCCCGGCCTGGCATCCGACCGCGTGCGCGCCCTGCTCGCACAGACCGCGAGCGCACGCCCGTCCGGCGGCCACGACGACGCGCGCGGCTTCGGCACGGTGGACGCGCGCGCGGCGCTCGCGGCAGCGGCGAAGGAGGACCCGGAACACCCGCGCACCACGACGGAACACGCGCGCTACTTCGGCAAGGGACCCGCCCCGCTCCCGCACGGCGGCGGCGGGACGCTCCCCTGGACGGTCCCGGCGGCAGCCACCGTCGGCGCGGTGTTCCTGGGCGCGGCGGCCCTGCTGTGGCGGCGCGGACGAGGGGCGCGGTAGCCGGGGGACTTGCCAAGATCATCCCGGGAGCCGAGGCTGGCGCCATGAAGAAATCGAACAGCAGTGCGCGGGATGTCAGCTCCAGACCCGCCCTCTCGCGCCGCGCCGTCCTCGGCGGTCTCACCGTCGCCGCCCCGCTCGCGGGCGCGGGCCTGCTGAACCTCGCCTCCGCCGCCCCGGCTGTCGCAGCCGACGACGCCTACCCCTCCAACACCGCGCTCTACGCCGACCCGGCGGTGACCGAGGGCGTCGACTACGCCCGCCGCTACCGCAGGCACGCCCTCGACGACCAGGACCTCGCCACCGGGGGCGGCTTCACGCGGAGCGTGATCCTCGCGCCGCACGGCGGCGGTATCGAGGTGGGCACCTCCGAGCTGTGCCTCGCCATCGCCGGTTACCACCCGGACGGGCTCGCGCCCACGCCCCCCGAGGGTCCCCGGCACGACTTCTGGATGTTCGAGGGCCTGCGCTCCAGCGACAACGGCGCCCTCCACGTCACCGCGACCCACTGCGACGACACCGTCGCCCGCTCGCTCGCGGCGTCGGGCTTCAACGCGCTCGCCCTGCACGGCTGCACCGCCGCGCAGACCGGCCTCGGCAGCGGTGTCGCCGCCGTGCTCGTGGGCGGACGCGACGCGAGCCTCAAGAAAGCCCTCCTGCGGAACTTCGCCGCCGCCGGGATCACCGCGGCGGACGCGGCCGACAAGCCCGACCTCGCGGGCGTCTCGCCGGACAACATCGCCAACCGCACGCTGCGCGGCGAGGGCGCCCAGCTGGAGATCACCACCGAACTGCGCGCCGCGATGTTCGAGGTCAACACGCGCGCGGGCCGGAAGAAGTCGACCACGCCGCTCTTCTGGGACTTCACGGCCGCGACCCGCGCCGCCCTCGCCACGATCGAGGCGGCACAGCCGGTGCTGTGAGGGGTGCCGGGGGCCGGACCCGCCCGGTGGGCCGGGGTGCCGGGGTGCCGGGCCCGTCCGGTGGGGCGGGGACCGGGGCCGGAAGGCTCCGGCTGGTCCGGCGGCCGGGGGCGGGGCGACCCGGGCCGGCCGGTCCGGGCGGCAGCGGCGCGCGCCGCCTCGGTAGGGTCGTCGCGTGGCGAACAAGAACATCCCTGATTCCGGCTTCGGCGACGACGACGGCTCGGCCGATCCCGCGCTCGGCGCGGCGCTCGCGGCCTGGGCCGAGGACCGCACGGCGACCGGGCCCGTGCTCGCCGCGCTGCGCGGGGCCCGGCTCCTGGTGCCCGTCGTCGCCGTGCTCGGGGAGACCGAGGAGGCGCCGGACGGGCTCAAGCGCGAGAAGAACAGCGAGATGGCGGTGCCCACGCTCAAGGCCGGGGACCGCACCGCGCTGCCCGCGTTCACGTCCACGGCGAGCCTCGCCCTGTGGGACCCGACGGCCCGCCCCGTCGCCGTACCACTCCACCAGGCGCTCCAGGCCGTCGCGCACGAGGGGGCCGACACACTCGTCCTCGACCTCGCCGGGCCCGTCCCCTTCGAGGTGAGCGGCGGCGCCCTCCGCGCGCTCGCCGAGGGCAGGGACAGCGCGGCCCCGCTCGCGGACCCGGCCGTCACGGAGGCGGTACGGGACACCCTCGCCGCCGAGCCCGCGGTGCTCCGGGCCCACCTGCTCCCCTCCCGCGCGGCGGACGGCACGCTCGCGCTCGTCCTGGCCGAGGGGGCGGAGGCGGAACCGGCCGCACGCGCGGTCGCCGGGACCCTGGCCGCCCACCCGGTCCTCCGCGAGCGCCTGGAGCGCGGCCTCGAACTGGCCCTGCTCCCGCCGGGCACGACGATGCCGGGACAGCCGCTCTTCATCAGGTGAGGGGCGGGCGGGGAAGGGCGCGAGGTCTTCGGGCCGGGGCAGCCCCCAGCCTCCGGGGGCGAATCCGAGCCCCCTCCCCGCCGCTGAGAGCCCGGCCGACCCGCCCGGGCCCCCGCCCCGCGACGCCCTCAGCCGAAAACCGCCCCCGTGTACTTCTCGCCCGGCCCCTGGCCCGGCTCGTCCGGGACGATGCTGGCCTCGCGGAAGGCGAGCTGGAGGGACTTGAGGCCGTCGCGCAGCGGGGCCGCGTGGAAGGAGCTGATCTCGGTGCCGCCCGCGTCGAGGAGCCCCGCGAGCGCGTGGATCAGCTTCCGGGCCTCGTCGAGGTCCTTGTGCGCCTCGCCGTCCTCGGCGAGCCCGAGCTTCACCGCCGCCGCGCTCATCAGGTGCACCCCGACGGTGGTGATCACCTCGACGGCGGGCACCTCCGCGATGTCCCGGGTGACGTCGTCGTAGTCGGCTGCGGGCGTCGCTTCGCTCATCGCGGGGCGCTTCCTTCGGTTGCGTACAGTGGGCAGGGCGGCACAGCGCCCGCGTACCCTCCCGCGGGCCGGGCGCCCGCGAGCCCCGTCAGCCTAGTGGCCGCCCCCTCGGCGGCCCCGGGCCCCGTGCCCCGCCCGCACGCGGGGGCTCTGGCCCCGTACGCCCTGGTATGCTGGAGGGACGACCGGCCGGAGTGTGTCAGTGGTGCCCGCGAGGGAGCCCGAGACTCCGGCCACAAGTGGAGGCTCCGCACTCCCACCTGATCGCCCGCACGGGCGGCGGGTCACCGGTCAGACGGCACCGCACCCGAGGCGGTGGACGTCCGAAGTCGCGCCCCGCGAACACGCGGCGGTGCTCCGGTCAGTACAGGAGCCCCGCTCGTGATCGTCCGGGGCATTTTTCATGTTCCGGCGCGGTTGGTCTCAGAAGAAGCAAGAGATGTGCGGCTGTCTGCCAGGCGGCCGTGCGGTGCTACCGAGGAGGATCCATCAGCGCCGAGCCCCGCATCGCCGAGCCCCGTATCAACGACCGGATTCGTGTTCCCGAGGTACGACTCGTCGGCCCCAGTGGTGAGCAGGTGGGCATCGTCCCGCTCGCGAAGGCCCTGGAGCTGGCGCAGGAGTACGACCTGGACCTGGTCGAGGTCGCGGCGAACGCCCGTCCGCCCGTGTGCAAGCTCATGGACTACGGGAAGTTCAAGTACGAGTCGGCCATGAAGGCCCGTGAGGCGCGCAAGAACCAGGCGCACACGGTCATCAAGGAGATGAAGCTCCGGCCGAAGATCGACCCGCACGACTACGACACCAAAAAGGGTCACGTCGTCCGGTTCCTCAAGCAGGGTGACAAGGTCAAGATCACGATCATGTTCCGTGGTCGCGAGCAGTCCAGGCCGGAGCTCGGCCGCCGGCTGCTCCAGCGTCTCGCGGACGACGTCCAGGACCTTGGCTTCATCGAGTCGAGCCCGAAGCAGGACGGCCGCAACATGATCATGGTTCTCGGCCCGCACAAGAAGAAGACCGAGGCGATGGCCGAGGCCCGCGAGGCCCAGGCGGCCCGCAAGGCCGAGCGGCAGGGGCGTGGCGCCTCGGCCGACGACCAGGACGAGGACCTCTCCGGCGCGGAAGAGACCGTCGAGGAGCACGCCGAGGCCTGATCCGGGACAGCCGTCCCGGTGACACGGATACACAACTGACGCCCCCGCGCGTCCGGTCCCTCCGGGGCCCGGCTGGGGGCGTCACCGACGAGGAGATAAACGGCGCCATGCCGAAGAACAAGTCGCACAGCGGTGCCAGCAAGCGCTTCAAGGTCACGGGCTCCGGCAAGGTGCTGCGCGAGCGGGCCGGCAAGCGCCACCTGCTGGAGCACAAGTCGTCCCGCCTGACGCGCCGCCTCACCGGCAACGCCGAGATGGCCCCGGGCGACGCCAAGAAGATCAAGAAGCTTCTCGGCAAGTGAGGCCGCGGCCCCCTCGCCGGGGGCCCGCAGCCCCGTACCGGGACCCAATCGAACCGGGCCGTGTGAACACCCCACGGCCCCGCTACAAGGAGTAATCAAGTGGCACGCGTCAAGCGGTCCGTCAACGCCCACAAGAAGCGCCGGGCGATCCTGGAGCAGGCCAGCGGCTACCGCGGGCAGCGCTCGCGCCTGTACCGCAAGGCGAAGGAGCAGGTCACCCACTCCCTCGTCTACAACTACAACGACCGCAAGAAGCGCAAGGGCGACTTCCGTCAGCTGTGGATCCAGCGCATCAACGCCGCTGCCCGCGCCAACGGCATCACCTACAACCGCTTCATCCAGGGTCTGAAGGCCGCCAACATCGAGGTGGACCGCAAGATCCTCGCCGAGCTGGCCGTGCACGACGCCGGTGCCTTCGCGGCCCTCGTCGAGGCCGCCCAGAAGGCGCTGCCCGAGGACGTCAACGCCCCGAAGGCCGCCGCCTGATCAGGGCCACCGCCCAGGCAGGCTCCGCGCGCCGCGTGTCGGCGCGCCGCTCCACCGGACCCGCAGGCCCGCGACGGCCTGCGGGTTCCGTGTGTTCCGGCGGCGCCCCGCGGCGCGCGTCCGCCCCGTCCCCGTACGCCCGTCCCCGTACGTCCCCGAGAGTGAGCACATGCCGGCCCCCGAGCTGACCTCCCTGCGCTCCCCCCGCGTCGTCGCCGCGCGACGGCTCGCGAAGCGGAGCTTCCGCGGCAAAGAGCGCCGCTTCCTGGCCGAGGGCCCGCAGGCCGTACGGGAGGCCGCGGGGCACCTCGTCGAGGTGTACGCGACCGAGGACGCCGCGCGCCGCCACCCCGAACTCCTCGACGACGCGCGCGCCAGGGGCGTCCCGGTGCTCAGCGCGAGTGAGGAGGTGCTCGCCGCGATGGCCGACACCGTGACCCCGCAGGGCGTCATCGGGCTGTGCCGCTTCCTCGACACCGGCTTCGCCGACGTCCTCGCCCAGCGTCCCCGCCTCGTCGCCGTCCTCGCGCACGTCCGCGATCCCGGCAACGCCGGTACGGTGCTGCGCTGCGCGGACGCCGCCGGCGCCGACGCCGTGATCCTCACCGACGCCTCGGTGGACGTCTACAACCCCAAGTGCGTGCGCGCCTCGGTCGGTTCGCTCTTCCACCTGCCCGTCGTCACCGGCGTGCCCGTCGAGGAGGCCGTCGCGGGGCTGCGCGGCATCGGGGTACGGGTCCTGGCCGCCGACGGCGCGGGCGCCGACGACCTCGACGACGAACTCGACCGCGGCACGATGGGCGGCCCCACCGCGTGGGTCTTCGGCAACGAGGCGTGGGGCCTGCCCGAGGAGACCCGCGCCCTCGCCGACGCGGTCGTCCGCGTCCCGCTGCACGGCAAGGCCGAGTCCCTCAACCTCGCGACGGCCGCCGCGGTCTGCCTCTACGCCTCGGCGCGCGCCCAGCGCGGGCGGACGGCTTAGGGGGGACGGGCACGGGCCCGGCCCGCACGCCCGTACGGCTCGGCCTCCCGTGCCGCCCCCGCCCCGATAGGGTGGCTCCTTCCAGCCCCTTCGGGGACCCGCGAGCGGTCGGGAAGGTGGGGTACGGGGATGGCGGACGGCGGTACGGAGGGCGGGGCCCGCGAGGTCGTGCCGGGGGAGTGGCGCGGGCGGGTACGGGGCCCGGCCGCCGGTGACGAGGTCGCGGCGCGCGGCGTCCCCGTGCCCCGCGAAGGGGACCCCGTCCGGCCCGACGACCTGCCGGACGGACTCGTCGTCGCGGACGCACGCGGCGTCGTGACGTGCTTCAACGCCGCGGCGGCGCGCATCACCGGGGTGCTTGCCGAGGCCGCGCTCGGGAGCCCGCTGGAGGACGTGCTGCCGCTCGAAGACCTCGACGGGCGGCGCTGGTGGCGGCTCACCGACCCGTACGGGGGCCTCGCCATCAGGACCCGGCAGCCGGAGAAGAACCTGCTCCTCCCCGGGGGCCGCGAGATCCTCGTCTCGGCCCAGTACGTGCGCCCGCGCCCGCGCGGGCCGCTGGTCCGGCTCGTCGTCTCGCTGCGCGACACCGGAGCGAGGCGCCGCACGGAGCGCGGTCACGCCGAGCTGATCGCGACCGTCGCGCACGAACTGCGCTCCCCGCTCACCTCCGTGAAGGGCTTCACGGCGACGCTCCTCGCCAAGTGGGAGAGGTTCAACGACGACCAGAAGCGGCTCATGCTGGAGACCGTCGACGCCGACGCCCATCGCGTCACGCGGCTCATCACGGAACTCCTCGACATCTCCCGCATCGACGCGGGCCGCATGGAGCTGCGGCGCCAGCCCGTGGACATCGCGGGCGCGGCGGCGCGGCACGTGCAGGCGCACATCGCGGCCGGCCGCTCCTGCGACCGCTTCGTCGTCACCGTGCGCCGCCCGCTGCCCGCGCTGTGGGCCGATCCCGACAAAGTCGACCAGGTCCTGAGCAACCTCCTGGAAAACGCGGTGCGCCACGGCGGCGGTACTGTCACCATCGACATCGCGCCCACGGCGGGCGGCGAGGGACCGGAAGGGACCGTGATCACGGTGAGCGACGAGGGGCAGGGCATCCCCGAGGAGTCGATGAACCGTGTCTTCACCCGCTTCTGGCGCGGCTCCAAGCGCGGCGGCACCGGTCTCGGCCTCTACATCGTGAAGGGCATCGTCGAGGTGCACGGCGGCTGGATCACGGTCGGCCGGGCCCCGCGCGGCGGCGCCCGCTTCCGATTTATGCTGCCCGTGGCGCTGCCGGCTCACCTCCAGTAGCGCGACGGGCCCCTCCCGCGCGAGGCCGCCCCGCCCCCGTACCCCCCTGTGACGTACGGCTCCGGGGCCGCCCACCCGCGCCGCCCCCCACCCTCCCCCCGGTAGACTCGGTCTTTGGCACGTCCGCGTCCCCTTTCGTGGACGAATCGTCCACAGACCGAGACGGGACCCTCAGCCACCCACGTCGGAAGCACGGGAAGAAATGTCGGCACCCAACAAGTCGTACGACCCAGTAGAGGTCGAGGCGCTGAAGCCGGACGAGATCGCGCGGATGCGGGACGAGGCGTTCGCCGCCTTCGCCGCCGCCGCCGACCTCGACCAGCTCGCCCAGGCCAAGACCGCCCACACCGGCGGCACCTCGCCGCTCGCCCTCGCCAACCGCGAGATCGGCGCCCTGCCCCCGCAGGCGAAGGCCGAGGCGGGCAAGCGGGTCGGCCAGGCCCGCGGCGCCGTGAACAAGGCGCTCGCGGCGCGGCAGGCCGAGCTGGAGGCCGAGCGGGACGCGCGTGTCCTCGTCGAGGAGACCGTCGACGTCACGCTCCCGTACGACCGCGTCCCCGCCGGAGCGCGCCACCCGCTGACCACGATGATGGAGCGCGTCGCTGACGTCTTCGTCGCGATGGGCTACGAGGTCGCCGAGGGCCCCGAGGCGGAGGCCGAGTGGTTCAACTTCGACGCGCTCAACTTCACCCCGGACCACCCCGCCCGGCAGATGCAGGACACCTTCTTCGTCCAGGGCCCGAAGGGCACCGAGGGCGACGAGTCCGGGGTCGTGCTGCGCACCCACACCTCGCCGGTCCAGGCCCGTTCGCTCCTGGAGCGCGGCGCGCCCGTCTACGTCGTCTGTCCGGGCCGCGTGTACCGCACCGATGAACTGGACGCCACGCACACCCCGGTCTTCCACCAGATCGAGCTGCTCGCCGTGGACGAGGGCCTGACGATGGCCGACCTCAAGGGCACGCTCGACCACATGGTCCGCTCGCTCTTCGGCCCCGACATGACGACGCGGCTGCGCCCCAACTACTTCCCCTTCACCGAGCCGTCCGCCGAGATGGACATGCTCTGCTACGTGTGCAAGGGCGAGTCGGTCGGGAACCCGGACCGCCCCTGCCGCACCTGCTCCAGCGAGGGCTGGATCGAGCTGGGCGGCTGCGGCATGGTCAACCCGAAGGTCCTCACGGCCTGCGGTGTCGACCCGGAGAAGTACAGCGGATTCGCGTTCGGTTTCGGTATCGAGCGGATGCTGATGTTCCGCCACAACGTCGAGGACATGCGAGACATGGTCGAGGGTGACGTCCGTTTCACCCGGCCGTTCGGGATGGAGATCTGATGCGGGTCCCGCTTTCCTGGCTGCGGGAGTACGTCGATCTCCCCGCCACCGAGACCGGTCGTGACGTGCAGGCCAAGCTGGTCTCCGCAGGGCTTGAGGTCGAGACCGTCGAGCAGCTCGGCGCCGGGCTCAAGGGCCCCCTGGTCGTCGGCCAGGTCCGCGCCATCGAGGAGCTGGAGGGCTTCAAGAAGCCCATCCGCTTCTGCCACGTGGACGTGGGCGACGCCAACGGGACGGGCGAGTTGCAGGAGATCGTCTGCGGCGCCCGCAACTTCGCCGTCGGCGACAAGGTCGTCGTGGTCCTGCCCGGTGCCGTCCTGCCCGGTGACTTCGCGATCGCCGCGCGCAAGACGTACGGCAAGACCTCCCACGGCATGATCTGCTCCGCCGACGAGCTGGGGATGGGGGATGACGGGACGCACGGGATCATCGTGCTGCCGCCCCAGTACGAGGTCGGCACCGACGCGATCGAGCTGCTCGAACTCGTCGACGAGGTCCTCGACATCGCCGTCACGCCCGACCGCGGCTACTGCCTCTCGATGCGCGGCATCGCCCGCGAGACCGCCATCGCCTACGGGCTCCCGCTGCGCGACCCGGCGCTCATCGACGTGCCGGGGCCCAACGCCCACGGCTACCCGGTCGAGATCGCCGACCCCTTCGGCTGTGACCGCTTCACGGCTCGTACGGTCGCGGGGCTCGACCCCGAGGCCCGTACCCCGATCTGGATGGCCCGCCGCATCCAGAAGGCCGGGATGCGGCCCGTCTCGCTCACCGTCGACATCACCAACTACGTGATGCTGGAGCTGGGCCAGCCGCTGCACGCCTACGACCGCTCGCAGGTCCGCGGCCCGATCGGCGTGCGCCGCGCGCGGGCAGGCGAGACGCTCAAGACGCTCGACGGGCAGAACCGGAAGCTCGACGCAGAGGACCTCGTCATCACCGACGAGCGCGGGCCCATCGGGCTCGCCGGGGTCATGGGCGGCGCGGAGACCGAGATCGCGGACCACGGCGCCGAACTCGGCACCACCGAGGTCGTCGTCGAGGCCGCGCACTTCGACCAGATCACCATCGCCCGCGCCTCGCGCCGCCACAAGCTCGCCTCCGAGGCGTCCCGGCGCTTCGAGCGCGGCGTCGACCCGGAGGCCGCCTCGGCCGCCGCGCAGCGCACCGTCGACCTCCTCGTGCTCCTCGCGGGCGGCACGGCCGACGCGGGCGTCACCGAGGTCATCGCGCCCTCCGCGCCGCGCACCGTGACGATGCCGGCCGGTCACCCCGACCGCGTCGCGGGTGTCGCGTACGGCCGCGAGATCGTCGTGCGGCGGCTCCAGCAGGTGGGCTGCGACGTGTACGGCCAGGACGAGCTGATCGTCACGGTCCCTTCGTGGCGGCCCGACCTCACCGCGCCCAACGACCTCGCCGAAGAGGTCATCCGCCTGGAGGGCTACGAGAACCTGCCCTCCACGCTGCCCAAGCCCCCCGCCGGGCGCGGCCTCACCGAGCGCCAGCGCTTCCACCGCCGTGTGGGCCGCGCGCTCGCCGGGCACGGCTACGTCGAGGCGCTCAGCTACCCGTTCATCGGGACCGACGCCTTCGACGCGCTCGGCCTCGCCGACGACGACCCGGCCCGCCGCGTCGTGCGCCTCGTCAACCCGCTCTCGGACGAGGAGCCCGCGCTGCGCACCACGCTGCTGCCGGGTCTGCTCGCTGCCCTGCGCCGCAACGAGGGCCGGGGCAGCCACGACCTCGCGCTCTTCGAGACGGGGCTCGTCTTCCACCCGCGCGCCGAGTCCGTCGTGCCCGAGCGGCTCCCCGTGGCCCACCGCCCCGAGGACACCCAGCTCGACGAGCTGAACACGGCCCTGCCCGAGCAGCCCCGGCACCTCGCCGTGGTGCTCGCCGGGGCCCGTGAGCGGTCCGGCTGGTGGGGCAAGGGCCGCCCGGCGGACTGGGCCGACGCCGTCGAGGCCGCGCGCACGGCGGCTGCCGAGGCGGGCGCGGACCTCGTGGTCCGCAAGGGCGCGTACGGGCCCTGGCATCCCGGGCGCTGCGCCGAACTCGTCGCCTTCGTGGACGGCGCCGAGCGCGTCATCGGGCACGCGGGCGAACTGCACCCGCGCGTCATCAAGGCGCTCGGCCTCCCGGCCCGTGCCTGCGCGACCGAACTCGACCTGGACGCCCTGGAGCGGGCGGGAGCCGGGGCCGTGCAGGCCCCGCGCATCTCGAACTACCCCGTGGCCACGCAGGACGTCGCGCTCGTCGTCCCGGCCGATGTCCCGGCCGCCGAGGTCGAGTCGGCGCTGCGCGAGGGCGCGGGCGAACTCCTGGAGTCGCTGCGCCTGTTCGACGTCTACACGGGCGACCAGCTCGCCGAGGGCCACAAGTCCCTCGCCTACGCGCTGCGCTTCCGCGCCGCCGACCGCACCCTGACCGTCGAGGAGGCCACGGCCGCGCGCGACGCGGCGGTGGCGCTCGCGGCGGAGCACACGGGGGCGGTGCTGCGCGGGGTGTGACCCCTCGTCGGGGAGCCCGGCTCCCCGTACCGGCGTGATCGGCCGGGTCCTGTCGTGACGACGGGGCCCGGCCGATGTGCGTGCGGGTCCGGGTGACGGTCGCGTGAGGGGTCGGTGTGCCGGTGCGTGTGCCGGTCCGCGTGGAGAGTCGACGTACGGGGGTGAAGGGCACGGGGGAGGGGGCGTGCCACTCGTTCCGGTGAACCCCGCACACGCTTTCCGGTGAACCCGCGAACACGCGCACGCGGGACGGGGGAGGCCCGTAGCCCGCGGAGACAGCCACGCGCGCCGTTCCTCGCGCACGGACCCGAAACCCCTCCGGCCAGGGGGGGGAGAGGCCGGAGGGGCCGGGCGGCTGGGGCGCCGCCCGCCGGGCCGGAGCCTCAAGCGGCTGCGGCAGGCGGGACGGCGCCGGTGGGGACGCCGTACTTGTCGAGGGGGGAGCCCGGCGTCCGCGAGACACAGTCAAGCGCCCCCGCGCGCCCCGCGAAAGCGCGCGCGGCGCTCCGGTGCGTGCGCTCCTTTCACACCCCGTGTGAATCCCGCTCCCTTACGCTGTGCCACAACGGGTGTTCGTTCGCTCACCCGCAGCGATGACCGCGCCCCAGTTCACCCGGAGACAGCATGGAGCCCAACTCCCTCCTCGACGCGATCCTCGACGAGGCCGCGATCTCGCACGCCGGTCTCGCCGCCCACGTCAACCGGGCGGGCGCCGCCCGCGGCCTGACCCTGCGCTACGAGCACACCGCCGTCTCGCGCTGGCTGCGCGGCCAGCGCCCGCGCGGGCAGGTCCCCGACCTCATCTGCGAAGTCCTCTCGCGCCGCCTCGCCCGCCCCGTCACCCTCGACGACATCGGCCTCGGCATCCCGGGCGAGCCCGCCGCGGCACGACCGGGCTCCCTCTCCGGCTTCGTCGAGCGCGCCACCGCGCTGTGGCGCTCCGACCAGCAGCAGCGGCCCCACGTCCTCGGCGCCCCCGCCGTCACGGGCACCCCCGCGATCGTCCCCGTGTGGGAGTGGGAGAACCCGCCGGAGGACACCGACGTCTCGCGCGGCGGCCCGCGCCGTGTCTCGGGCGCCGACATCGAGATGCTGCGCGCGGCCCGCGCCCACTACGAGCAGCTCTACCGCAAGGCGGGCGGCGTCGTCATCCGCCCCCGCGTCGTCTCCTTCCTCAACGCCGAGGCCGCACCGCTCCTGCGCGGCAGCTACGGCGACGACACGGGGCGCGCCCTGCACCGCGCGACGGGCGCGCTCGTCGCCGTCGCCGGGATCTGCGCGTACGACGCCGACGCGCACGGCCTCGCCCAGCGCTACTTCCACCAGGCGCTCCGGCTCGCCAAGGCGAGCGGGGACCGGGCCTTCGGCGCGTACGTCATCGCCCTCCTCGTCAACCAGTCGCTCCATCTCGCCGCCCACCGGCAGGCCGTCGCCTTCGCCGAGGCGGCGCTGCGCGCGGCCGGGCGCGCGGTGTCCCCCGCGCTCGCCTCGGACCTGCACGCGATGCAGGCGAAGGCGTACGCGCACCTCGGCGACGCGGGCGGCGCGCTCGACTGCATCCGGCGCGCGGAGACCGCCGCCGAGCGCATCCGCCGCGGCCACGAGCCCGACGAGACGGGCTACGTGCAGCCGGGGCTCGTCAACGTCCAGGTCGCCGAGGCCCTGTTGAGCCTCGGCGACCTGCGCGGAGCGCGCGAGCACGCGCGGGCGGCCGTGGCCAGCCCGGCGCACGACAGGGGCCGCGTGCACCGCCTCGCGATGCTCAGCCACATCGCGCTGCGGCAGGGCGAGACGGACGGGGCCGTCGAGGCGGCGGTCGAGATGGCCGAGCGGGCCACGGGCATGGAGTCGAGGCGGCTGCGGGAGCGCCTGCGCGCGGTGCGCGAACACCTGGTGCGCACCGGGGGCAGCGGCACCGGGCAGGCGGCCGAACTCATCGACCGGGCGCTGCGGGTGCCGGTGTGAGCCTCGGTGACCGGCGGCGGGCGGTGGCGCGGCGGCGGGTGGTGCGCCGGGGTGTGCCCGCCGGACGCCCCGGGTGCGCCGCCCGCCGTGCTCCGGTGAGCGGCCAAGGCGCCTGCCCCGCGCGCGGCGGGGGCTGCGATAGTGCCACCTCCTCATGAAAGGTGGCAGAAACGTGCGTTGGACGAAACAGAGCGAACAATTCGTGTACGGAAACCGCTGGTTTCGCGTGCACCTCGCCGATGTGGAGTTGCCGGACGGACGCCATCTCGACCACTTCCTGATCCGGCAGCGCCCGGTGGCCGCGGCGACCGTCGTCAACGCGGCCGAGGAAGTGCTCCTGTTGTGGCGCCACCGCTTCATCACCGACACGTGGGGCTGGGAGTTGCCCGCGGGAGTCGTCGAGGAGGGGGAGGACCCGGAGCGGGCCGCCGCGCGGGAGCTGGAGGAGGAGTCGGGCTGGCGGCCGGGCCCCCTCCAGCACCTGCTGAGCACCGAGCCGTCGAACGGGCTCAGCGACGCGGTCCACCACGTCTACTGGGGCGAGAGCGCCGAGTGGACGGGCGAGCCGGTCGACGCTTTCGAGTCCTCGCGCCGCGAGTGGGTGCCGCTCAAGCTCGTGCCGGACCTCGTGAGCCAGGGCCAGGTCCCGGCGGCCACGATGGCGGCGGCGCTGCTCCTGCTGCACCGGATGCGGGAGGAGTGACGGGCGGGAGCCGGGGTGGAGGCGGTGCGGGCGGCCGGTAGGGGCGCTGGGGCGGCCCTCGCCCCGTACCGGCCGTGCACCCCCCGGGGTCGCCTCAGACGACCCGCGCGGGCTCCTCGTCAAGGTCCGAGACGTCCAGGACGAAGCGGTAGCGCACGTCGCCGCGCTCCAGGCGTTCCAGGACCTCGTTCACCCGGGCGGAGGGCAGCACCTCGACGTCCGCCGTGATGCCGTGCGTGCCGCAGAACTCCAGCATCCTGGCCGTCTCGGCGAGGCCGCCCGTGGCCGAGGAGCTGAGCTTCTTGGCGCCGAGCAGGAGGCCCATGAGCTGGACCGGGGCCTCGCCGAAGAAGCCGAGCACGCTGAGTGTGCCGTCCACGGCGACCGTCGAGAGCATCAGGTTGAGGTCGTGCGGGGCCGAGATCGTGTCGAGCACGAGGTCGAAGCGCCCGCGCGCGCCCGCCATCGCCCCCTCGTCGCTCGTCACGAGCAGCGCGCGGGCGCCGAGCCCCGTGGCGTCGGCGGCCTTGTCCGGCGTCCGGCTCAGGACGGTGACCTCGGCGCCGAGCGCGACGGCGAGCTTCACTGCCAGGTGCCCGAGGCCACCGAGACCGGCCACGGCGACCTTGCTCCCCGGGCCGATGCCGGCCGCGCGCAGCGGCTCCCACACCGTGATCCCCGCGCACATCAGCGGCGCCGCCGCAGCCGGGTCGAGCCCGGCCGGGAGATGGTGGGCGAACTTCTCGCGCAGCACGTACTCGCGGCTGTACCCGCCGTGCGTCGGCAGGCCGTCCACGCGGTCGACCGCGCCGTACGTGACGGTCGGGAACTCCGCGCAGTAGTTCTCGCGTCCGGCCAGGCACATCGGGCAGGTCCCGCAGGAGTCGACGATCGTGCCGATCGCGACCTTGTCGCCGGGGGCGAAGCCGGTCACGTCCGCGCCGGTTTCGGTGACCGTGCCGACGAACTCGTGACCGGGGACGAGCGGGCCCGTGCGCCGCCCGGCGACGTCGTTGATCTGGTGCAGGTCGCTGTGGCAGACCCCGCAGTACTCGACGCGCACGGCGAGGTCGTCGGCGCGCAGCTCGCGCCGCTCGATCGTGACGCGCTCCAGGGCGGGGGCGCCGAGGGGGTGCTGCCAGGCAGGGGTGGAACGCATGGGGCAACTCCAGAGACAGACTGTTCGGTCTGTTTCAGCGTAGGCGCTCCGGCGGCAAAAGCAAACCAACTGTTCTGTTTGCTACCGTGACCCCATGCCCGAGCTGCCCAGTACGCCGCGCGGCGCCGCCACCAGGCGCCGCATCCTCGACGCGGCGACCGAGGAATTCGCCCTGCGCGGCATCGCCGGGGCCAGGATCGAGCGGATCATCTCCGCCGCGCACACCAACAAGGCGCAGCTCTACGGGTACTTCGGCAACAAGGACGGGCTCTTCGCCGCAGTGATCGCCGACCGTACGAGCGACATCACCGCGAGCATCCCGTTCGACGCCGACGACCTGCCGGGCTGGGCGGTCGGGATCTACGAGCAGAACCTGTTGCGCCCCGATCTCGTCCGGCTCATCGCCTGGACCCGTCTGGAACGGCGCTCCGGCGGCCTGTTGCTCGACGACCCGGAGCACGGCACGAAGCTCGCCGCCCTCGCGCGCGCCCAGGAGGAGGGGCGGCTGCGGGCGGGGGAGCCCTATGACATCCTCGCCCTCGTCATCGCGATGGCCTGCGCCTGGTCGCCGGTGAGCAACGTGTGGGCGGCGACGGGGGACGAGCCGGAGGGCGAGCACGAGCGACGGAAGGCGTTCCTGCGCGAGGCCGTGGCGCGGGCGGTGGCACCGTAGCCCCGTAGTGCCACTGTGAGGGCGGACGGCTCGGTCGGCTCGGTCGAGGTGACGGCCGGGGCCGCGTCCCGGCCCGCTCCCGACTGCCAGTCCGCGTCCCGCCCCGCTCCCGCCCGGGGACTGCTCGCTCCGCCCCGCTTCCCAGTCGCCGCAAGCGTCTCGCGAGGTAAACCCCGTTTGGGCTATTTGGGACCAATGGAGTATTTGGCCCCGATACGCCCTCCCTCGGTTGCCGGAACGCGCCGATGCGCGCCGCATGGAAGGAGTGGCGCGCGTCTCTCGTGGAGGGGACCCCGGCCCCTCCGCCGCGCGCTCTCGCAGGAAGAGGGCACTCATGACTTCAGACGAGGGCTTCCTCAGCGTGGACCAGCTCGTGGGCCTGACCGCGTACGACCGGGACGGGGCCAAGGTCGGCAGCGTCGAGCAGGTCTATCGCGACGACCGCACCGGCCGCCCGGAGTGGGTGACGGTGAAGACCGGTCTGTTCGGGATGAAGGAGAGCTTCGTCCCGCTGGAAGGTGCGCGCTCGGACGCCGAGGGTCTGCACCTGGAACACGACAAGAACGCGATCAAGGACGCCCCCCGTCTCGACGCCGGGCAGCACCTGGACGCGGCCGGTGAGGAGGAGCTGTACGCCCACTACGGGATGACGGCGACCGGCAGCGGCATGTCCGGCGGGGGCGAGGGCAAGCAGGGGGCCGCCGCACCCGGCGGGATGGACACGGAGGACGAGTCCCTCGCCGGTACCGGCCAGCGGGACAAGGCGGGCACCACCTCCGCGGACCAGGCGGGGATGAGCGGGGCCGGCTCCGGTCTCGGCCCGGCCAACCCGAACGAGGCGACGGGTGAGAGCACCGAGCGTGAACTCGCGGGTGCCGGTGCCCGTAGCTCCTGGGACGGGGAACCCGGCGAGGAGATGATCCGCTCGGAGGAGCGCCTGCGGGTCGGTACGCAGGAGGAGGAATCCGGCCGGGCCCGGCTGCACAAGGTCGTGGTGACGGAGAACGTCACGACGACGATCCCGGTCAGTCACGAAGAGGCCAGGCTCGTGCGCGAACCGATCCGCGACGGCGATGCGGTGGACGCCTCCATCGGTGAGGAGAACGCCGAGGTCACCCTGCACGCGGAGCGCCCGGTCATCCGCAAGGAGGCCGTCGCCGTCGAGAGGGTCCACCTGGAGACGGAGCGCGTCACCGAGGAACAGGAGGTCAGCGACTCCGTCCGCAAGGAGCGCGTCGAGTACGACGACGGCGGGGCGGGCCCCGGACGCGGCGCGCCGCCCGAGGAGAGCTGACCGCGCGCCACGGTCGTAGCCCCGCAAGAGGGCTGAGACCCCGGTAGCGCGGAAGGCCCCCGGATGTCCTTTCAAGGGCGCCGGGGGCCTTCCGGGCGCTCAGTCCGTGATCGTCCGCGCCTCCACCTTCGGGAGAACGACCCCGTCCGAGGGGATCAGGGAGTACAGCACGGTGTCGACGCGGCCCTCGTGCACGTGCCCCGCGTTGCGCAGCACGCCCTCCCGCACGAAACCGGCCCGCTCCGCGACGGCTCGCGAGGCGTGGTTCCCCGTCGCGGCCCGCAGCTCCAGGCGCTCGAAACCGCGCTCGCCGAGCAGCCACCCGGCCACCGCCCGTGTCGCCGCGACCGCGACGCCCCGCCGCCGGGCCCAGGGCGCGACCCAGTACCCGACTTCGCTGACGAGGCCGCGCCAGTCGGTGCGGTTGAGCCCGGTCGCGCCGAGGAGACGGCCGCTCTCGCGATCGGTGATCGCCCACTGGATGCCCTCGCCCGAGGTCCGCAGGTGGTGGCTGAGGTCCGTGCACCAGCTCCGGGCCACCTCCGCGTCGTACGGACGGGGCAGCGGCAGCCAGCGCTGGGTCTCCTCGTCGGAACACCCAAGCCGGACATCCTCGACGTCCCCCGCGTCGAAGGCGCGCAGCCGCAGATTCCCGGAGACCAGCTCCGTCTCGGCGAAGACGTCTTCCGTCCACGTACCCATGCCACGCTCCCCACCTCGTCACCAGCGGGCGTCTCCCCTGGTGGCGGGGAGGCTAGCAAGGGGAGGGGGTCGCGTGCGGAGGATAAAAAGCGGGGGCGCGGAGCCTCGGGCCCGCGCCCCGTCCTGCCCTGCCGACTCCTGTCCGGCCCCTCCGTCCCGTCCGGTCCTGCCCCGGCCTACTGGTACGCGTAGAACCCGGAGCCCGACTTCCGCCCGAGGCGACCCGCCTCGACCATGCGGCGCAGCAGCGGCGGGGCCGCGTACAGCGGCTCCGCGTACTCCGCGTACATGCCCTCGGAGATCGAGACGATCGTGTCGAGGCCGATGAGGTCGGCGAGCTTGAGCGGACCCATCGGGTGCGCGCAGCCCAGTTCCATGCCGCTGTCGATGTCCTCGCGGCTCGCGATGCCCTGCTCGAACATGCGGATCGAGGAGAGCAGGTACGGGACGAGAAGCGCGTTGACGACGAAGCCCGAGCGGTCCTGCGCGCGGATCGCGTGCTTGCCGAGGACCTTCTCGGCCCACACGTGGGCGCGGCTGATGGTGCCCTCGGAGGTGGTGAGCGCGGGGATCAGCTCGACGAGCTTCTGCACGGGGGCCGGATTGAAGAAGTGGATGCCGATGACGTGGTCGGGGCGCGAGGTGGCCACCGCGAGCTTCACGATCGGGATCGAGGAGGTGTTGGAGGCGAGGATCGCGTCCTTGCGGGTCACGACCTGGTCCAGTACCTGGAAGATCTCCGTCTTGACCTGCTCGTTCTCGACGACGGCCTCGATCACGAGGTCGCGGTCGGCGAACTCGCCGAGGTCGGTGGTGAAGCTGAGCCTGGACTGCGTCGCGGCCAGTTCGTCCGCCGTGAGCTTGCCGCGCTCGGCGGCCTTGGCGAGCGAGTTGCTGAGCCGGGTGCGGCCGTACTCCAGCGCGTCGCCGGTGGTCTCGGCGACCTTCACGTCGAGACCGGCGCGTGCGCAGACCTCCGCGATTCCCGCGCCCATCTGTCCGCAGCCGACCACTCCGACGCGTGCTACATCGGCCTTGAAGTCCGTCACCTCGTGCCTCTCGCCGTCCGGGGATGAAGTGTCGGGCGGCCCACGACGCGCTCCGCGTCGCGCCGCGACACCATCCCGCGCCGCGTCACGACGCACCTCGGCGCCGCGCACGACGCTTTCCGGCATCGCGTGTGACGCACCGGGCGCCGCCGCCCAGGCGTGAACGTTACCGCGCGGTCAATGTGTGGCGGCTCCCCCGGGGAGGGCATGAGAGGGGGGTGCGCGTGTGACATGTGTGACAACCGAGCCCGTGGAGGCACCGGATGGACAACAGGGGAACGCTCAGCCGCAGAGGCTTCACCGCCCTCGCCGCAGGGGTCGTGGCGGCTCTCGGCACCACGGGCGCCGCCCTCCCGAGCGGAACCGGACACGGCGGCGGCCACCCGCCGCGCGGGCGGCGGATGCGCGGGGAGTGGGTGGCGAGCGTCACCAACCGCGACTGGCCCTCGGCGCCGGGGCTGCCCGCCCCGGTCCAGCAGAACGAGCTGCTCGGCCACCTCGACACGGCCGTCGAGCGCCGTCTCGACACCGTCATCCTCCAGGTGCGCCCCTCGGCGGACGCGCTGTGGCCCTCGCCCTACGAGCCCTGGTCGGCGTACCTCTCGGGGGAGCAGGGCAGGGACCCCGGCTACGACCCGCTCGGCTTCGCGGTGCGGGAGGCCCACAAGCGGGGGCTGGAGCTGCACGCCTGGTTCAACCCGTACCGCATCGCCGTCCACGACGACCCGGCCCGCCTCGTGCCCACCCACCCGGCCAGGGTCAATCCGGACTGGGTCGTCACCTATCAGGGGCAGATGTACTACAACCCCGGGCTGCCCGAGGTGCGCCGGTACGTCGAGGACGCGATGCTCGACGCGGTCGCGCGCTACGACATCGACGCCGTGCACTGGGACGACTACTTCTACCCGTACCCGGTGGCCGGGCAGCCCTTCGACGACGACCGCGCCTTCGCCCTGTACGGCGGCGACTTCCCCGACCGGGCCGCCTGGCGCCGCCACAACACCGACCAGCTCGTGCGCGAGACGAGCGCCCGCATCCGCCGCCTCAAGCCGCGCGTCCGCTTCGGCATCAGCCCCTTCGGCGTGTGGCGCAACGCGAGCACCGACCCGCGCGGCTCCGACACCACCGCCGGTGTGCAGAGCTACGACGACCTGTACGCGGACACCCTGCGCTGGGTGCGCGAGGGCTGGATCGACCACATCGTGCCGCAGCTCTACTGGAACATCGGCTTCCCCGCCGCCGACTACGCGACTCTCGCCCGCTGGTGGGCGAAGGCCGTGCGCGGCACCGGAGTGGACCTCTACATCGGCGAGGCCCTCTACAAGGTGGGCGACCCCGCGCAGCCCGCCGCCTGGGCGGACCCCGCCGAGCTGTCCAAGCACCTCGACCTGACCGCGCGCATCCCCGAGGTGCACGGCCACGCCTTCTTCGCGGCGAAGGAGGTCGCGGCCGACCCGCTCGGCGCGATGAGCCGCGTCGTGCGGGACCACTACCGCGAGCGGGCGGCACCGCGCGGCTAGGAGGAGCCGCCGCGGAGGCCGCGGCCGGGGTCAGGGGGCGGTGTCCGGGGACTTCTCGTACGGGGGCTCCTCGTACCGGGACTTCTCGTACGGGGCCGGGCGTGCCGTACGAGAAGTCCGCGTCGCCCATTGCGTCCCCGCGATGCACAGCACCACCCCCACCGCCGCGAGCGGAGCGGCGGCCGGGAGCGACTCGCCCAGCAGCGTCACCGACCACACCAGGGTCAACAGGGGCTGTGCGAGCTGGAGTTGGCTCGCGCGGGCGACGCCGGTCTCGGCCATGCCCCGGTACCACACGAAGAGCCCGACGAAGGTGGACCCCACCGAGACCCACACGAGCCCCGCGATCCCGTGCCCGCTCCACCGCACGGGGTGCTCCAGACACAGCGCCACCACCGCGCCCACGCCCGTCAGCGGCAGGCACGCCACGAGCGCCCACGCGCTCACCTGCCAGCCCGGCATGACCGCGGCGAGCCGCCCGCCCTCCGCGTAACTCGCCGCGCACACCAGGAGCGCCGCGAAGAGCAGCACGTCCCCGCGCGTGAACCCGCCCCCGCCCTGCCCCAGCGTGAACGCCAGGACGATCGCCGCGCCCGCCCCCGCCGCGGGCCAGAAGGCGCGCGGCGGCCACACGCCCGAGCGCGCGGCGGCCACGAGCGCCGTCGTGAGCGGCAACAGGCCCACCACGACCGCCGAGTGGGCCGTCGTGGACGTCTGGAGCGCGAGCGTCGTCAGGAGCGGGAAGCCGAGCACCCCGCCCCCGGCCACGACCGCGATCCCGGCCCAGTGCGCCCGTACCGGGACCCGCGCCCGCACCGCCCGCAGGAAGCCGGCGGCGACGGCGGTCGCGAGGAGGCAGCGCAGGCACACGAGCGACCACGGGCCGAAGCTTTCGAGGCCCCACGCGGTCGAGGGGAAGGTGAGCGAGAAGCACAGCACGCCGAGCGCGGCGAGGAAAAGGCCGGAGCGGGACCGAGGGGCGGTTTCCGCGTCGACCGCTATCGTGGAATCGGTGATAGCGCTATTGTCACGTCTCATGCAAGAGCGTAGCAGCGTGGGGGCATTGGCGGATCTCCTCCGTGCCGAGTTCGACCGCTATCCGCCAGGTGGAAAGCTGCCGTCGAGCCGGGAACTCGTCGCGCGGCACCGCGTCGGGCCCGTCACCGTCTCGCGCGCCCTCGCGCGGCTCGCCGCCGAGGGGCTGCTCGTGACCCGCCCCGGCGCGGGTGCCTACCGGGCGGGGCGGGCCGCGCCCGCCGCCGAGGGCGACACCTCCTGGCAGCACCTCGCACTCAGCGCCGAGTCTGCCGAGGGCCTTCCGCGTGCCGTGGACGCGAGCGGCGTTCTCGCCACGCTCGCCGAACCACCCGCAGGAGTCGTCGAGTTCAACGGCGGCTACCTCCACCCGGACCTGCGCCCCGAACGCGCCCTCGCCGCCGCGCTCGCCCGCGCCGGGCGCCGGCCGGGCGCGTGGGGCCGCCCGCCCGCCGAGGGACTGCCCGAACTGCGCGCCTGGTTCGCGCGCGACCTCGCCGCGGACGGCGGAGGCGGCCCCGGCCCCGGGGGCGCGCTCGTCAGTCCCGGCGGGCAGTCCGCGCTCAGCGGCGTCCTGCGCGCCCTCGCCCCGCCGGGCGCCCCCGTCCTCGTCGAGTCCCCCACCTACCCGGGCCTGCTCGCCGTGCTCCGCGCCGCCGGACAGCGGCCCGTCCCCGTCCCCGTGGACGCCGACGGGCTCCGTACCGACCTGCTCCCCGAGGCGTTCCGCGCGAGCGGCGCGCGCATCCTCGTCTGCCAGCCGCTCCACCAGAACCCGACAGGGACCGTCCTCGCGCCCGCCCGCCGCCCCGGGCTCCTCGCCGCCGCGCGCGCCGCCGGCGCCTTCGTCGTCGAGGACGACTTCGCGCGCCGCCTCGGCCACGCCGACGCGGGCCCGCCACCGCCGCCGCTCGCCGCCGAGGACCCGGACGGCATCGTCGTGCACATCCGCTCGCTCACCAAGGTCACCGCGCCGAGCCTGCGCGTCGCCGCCGTCCTCGCGCGCGGCCCCGTCCTGGAACGGCTGCGCGCCGTGCAGGTCGTCGACCACTTCTTCGTGCCGCGCCCGCTCCAGGAGGCCGCGCTCGAACTCGTCGGCTCCCCGTCCTGGCCCCGCCATCTCCGCGCGGTGGCAGGCGAGTTGGGCGCGCGAAGGGCCGCCCTCGCGGCGGCCCTCGCCCGTCGGCTCCCCGAGGCGGCGCCCGCGCGCGTGCCCACCGGGGGCTACCACCTCTGGCTCCCGCTCCCCGAGGGCACCGACGAGTCCGCGCTCGCCG
The DNA here is from genome assembly GCF_000213055.1 of Streptomyces sp. Tu6071. Classification (NCBI taxonomy): domain Bacteria; kingdom Bacillati; phylum Actinomycetota; class Actinomycetes; order Kitasatosporales; family Streptomycetaceae; genus Streptomyces; species Streptomyces sp. Tu6071. Next base: position 6,616,752 of record NZ_CM001165.1, read on the forward strand.
CCGAGGCGCTGCGCCGGGGCGTCGCGGTCGCCCCGGGCCGCCCGTACCACCCGGCCGAACCCGACCGCCCGCACCTCAGGATCAGCTACGGGGGAGTGGCGGACAGGGACGAACTGGAGGAGGGGGTACGGAGACTGGCGGAGGCGTTCGCGGCGGTACGGGGATGAGGGGCGGCCCGGACGGGGACGCGGGCGCAACCCGGGGCGGGTCGCCGCGCCCCCGTACCGCGTCGGGCGGGCGTGCACCTTCCGCACGCCATGCGCGCCCGCCCGCTCACGCCGAGCCCGCTCCCCCCGACGCCGCTCGCTCCGAACCCCTCACTCCAGCGGCAGGATCATCCACTTCCCCGGCTCCACCTCGGCGTACCCCACCGAGCGGTACAGCTCCTGCGCGCTGCTGGTGACGAGCAGCACGCGCCGCACCCCGTACTCCTCCATCCGCGCCCGGACGGCCGCGAGCAGCGCCTTCGCGAGGCCCCGGCCCCTGGCCTCGTGCGGCACGTAGACGTCGCAGAGCCAGGCGAAGGTGGCGCGGTCGGTGACGACCCGCGCGTAGGCGCGCTGCTCGCGGCGCACCGTGCCATCGGCGTCCGGCACCTCCTCGTACACACCGAAGTTCAGCGAGGCGGCGACGGCGGCGCGCTGCTTCTCCAGGCTGCGGCCGAGCGCCCAGTAGGCGTCGGTGGAGAGCCAGTGGTGGACGCGTCCGACATCGACGAGGTCCGGCGCGTCCGAGACGAAGTGGCCGGGCGGGAGGGGGACGGCGGGCAGGTCCGTGTACGTGGTCATGCGGGCAGTCTCGCAATGCGCGCGCGGCGCCGCCCAGCCGGTTTCAGCCCGTGGACGGGGCCTCGCGGGTGTGCTCCGTGCGCAGCACGAGGTCCTTCGCGGGCCCCGCGACGCGCCACACCACGCTCCACAGGTCCGGGCCGCTCACGGTGAACTCGCCCCGGTAGAGGTCGAGGGAGCAGGGGTGGTCGGCGATCGCGTGGCCCGTGCGCAGGTCGACGTCGTGGAAGAAGCGCCCGTCGTCGAAGGTGACACGCGCGGAGCCCTTGCCCGCCGGGTCCGGCAGCCAGCGCAGGGTCCGGTACGCGGGACGCGCGACGCCGTCCCACGTGAAGGTGCCCTCCTCGTGGTGCCGCAGCCCGCCGCCGGGGAGCGCCGTGAAGTCCGCCGTGCCCGTGAAGTGCCCGCGCGTCCCGGTGTGCCGGTCCTCGGCCGTGCGCGCGACGTGCCAGCGCCCCGCGAGGAAGGCGAGCAGGTCGGGCACGGGGGTGGTGGCGGGGGCGGGCGTCTCGGGCCGGGCGTCGGGCATGCCCCCTTCCTACTCCAGGGACACGAACCCGTGCCACCCCGCGCACCCGCCCCCGCGTTCCCGGCTCTTCACGGGGTATCCGCTCCGCATGGACACCGAGAACACACAGGACCACGTCCTGCTCAGCGCGGACACCAACGGCGACGGCAAGCCCGATGTGTGGATGACGGACACCACGGGCGACGGCAAGGCCGACCTCTACCAGTTCGACACCACGGGCGACGGCACGGTGGACGTCACCGTGACCGAGGAGGACGGCGCGGAGGAGCGGCGCCACGTCGTGGAGGGAGACGGCGGACACCCGGTCCCCGGCGCCTGAGCCCGGGGCGGCGGGGGTCAGGCGGAGACGGTACGGGCGATACGGGCCGCGACCCCGGCGGGCGTCAGGCCCGCCGTGTCGACGACGGTCGCGCGGGCGCACAGCCATTCCAGCGCCCGCGCGTACACGTCGAGGTGCGCGAGCCGCCACGGCCCCGCCGCCGCGCTCTCCGGCTCGACGTCGCCCGCGATCCGCGCGCGCAGCCTCTCCTCGTCGGCGTGCAGCAGACGTGCCGCACGGGAATCCCGGCCGCCCGGAACCCGCCCTCGATCTCGTCCCAGTACGCCTCGCTCAGCACCGTCTGCGGTACGACGAGCGTCCCGCCCGTGACGCGAGCACCTGCCGCGCGGTCTCGACGACGAGTCCGCGCCACATGGGCCAGTGCTGGAAGTTCCCGGGCCACTCGTCCCGCGGCATCCCCCGCAGCAGCCCCCCGACCTCCTCGGAGTCGAAGACCCGCGCCCCGGGCGGGATCTCCGCCAACTCCCGTGCCGTCGTGGTCTTCCCGGCCCCGTAGGTCCCGCCCAGCCATACGATCGTGCGCGGACTCTACGGGCCCCCGCTCGCGCACGGACCCCTGATCGCGTACCGCCCCCGCTCGCGCACGGCCCCGCCCCGGACGGGCCCCGCGCGGGGGCTCCCCGGGAGCCGTCCGCGCCGCTACCCTGCCCCCATGATCGACATCCAGCTCGCCCGGCCCGTCGACGGGGACGCGCTCGGCGAGGTGCACGCGGCGGGGTGGGAGGCCGCGTACGCGCCCTTCTTCGCACCGGAGTTCGCCGCCGCCGGGGTGCGCGACCGCCGTACCCGCTGGCACGCCAGGATCACGAACGGCGAGGGCGCGATCCTGCTGGCCCGCGTCGGAGGCCGCCCGCTCGCGCTCTCCTGGGCGGGCCCCTCGCCGCACCGCCCCGGCTGGGCCGAGGTGTTCGGCTTCTACGGGCACCCGGACGGCTGGGGGAGCGGCGTGGCCGGAGCCCTCATGACCCGCACCCTCGACCACCTCCGCGCCGCCGGGCACACCCGCGTCCACCTCTGGACGCTGCGCGGGACGCCGCGCTCGCGCCGCTTCTACGAGAAGAGCGGATACGCCCCGACCGGGGCCGAGCGGCCGTACGACTTCGGCGACGGACGGCCGCTGACCCAGGTCGAGTACGCGCGGGACTGCTGAGCGGGCGGGCCCCGGCGGTGCTCGCGCGCCGCGAGCACCGCCGGACCGCGCCTCAGTCGCCGCGCACGCCCGCGCCTCACTCGCCCCGCACGCCCGCGCTCTCCTCCCGCAGGCTCTCGACGAGGTCGCGCGGCAGCCCGTGCGTGTCGTGCAGGTAGTGCAGATCGGCCTCGTCGAGCGGCCCGCGGAAGCGCGGCCCGGCGAGGACCCGGCGGCCCCGGTCGAGCAGCGAACGGAAGCGGGTCTCCTCCTCGGCGAGGGTCCCGAGCACCCTCCGTACCGTCTCCGGGTCCTCGCCGCCCTGCCCGAAGTGGCCGAGCGTCCCCGTCACCAGCTCGCGGGGCAACTCCCCGAGCCCGTACGAGGAATCGGTCCGCCACAGCGTCGTCAGCACGCGCCGCACGAGGCGCCGCAGCACGTACCCGCGCCCCGTGGCGGCGGGCCGTACCCCGTCGCCGAGGACGACGACGGCCGAGCGCAGGTGGTCGCTCACGAGCCGCACCGAGGTCTCGTCGAGCCCCCACAGCGGCGGGAGCAGCCGCCGCCACGGCTCGAAGACGTCGCCGTCGAAGACGGAACGTTCTCCCTGGAGCAGCGAGGCGAGCCGTTCGAGCCCGAGCCCGGTGTCGACATTGCGCTGCGGCAGCGGGACGAGGGAGCCGTCGGCGAGGCGGCGGTGGCGCATCATCACGTGGTTCCACACCTCGACCCAGCGCTCGTCACCCGTCGGCGTCGACTCCGGCGGCCCGTCCCCGGTCCACAGGAAGATCTCCGAGTCGGGACCGCAGGGCCCCGTCGGCCCGTTCGACCACCAGTTGTCCTCGACCGTCCGCTCGACGGGCACCCCGAGGCGCTCCCACACCTCCAGCGAGGCGAGGTCGGGGCCCACCCGTCCGTCCCCGCCGAAGACGGTGGTGTGCAGGAGCCGCGGGTCGATCCCGAGCCCGTCCGTGAGGAGTTCGTACCCCCACTCCAGGCTGCGCGGCCCCTCGTAGTCGCCGAGCGACCAGGTGCCGAGCATCTCGAAGACGGTGAGGTGGGTCGGGTCGCCGACCTCCTCCAGGTCCGTCGTGCGCAGGCACCGCTGCACGTTCACGAGCCGCCGCCCGAGCGGGTGCGGGCGGCCTTCGAGGTACGGGGTGAGCGGGTGCATCCCGGAGGTGGTGAAGAGCACGGAGTCGTCACCGGGCGGCGGCAGCAGCGTCGAGCCGGTGATCCGGGCGTGGCCGCGGTCCTCGTAGAACTCGGTGAAGCGGCGGCTGACCTGGTCGGTGGTGAGCTTCGTCATGGCGGGCTCCTTCGCGGTACGGGCGCCGGAGCACGGACCACGGGAGACTACGCACGCCTCGCGAGCGCGAGGAACCACCGGGGACCGTGTTCCGGTCGCCGGTGGAATGAGGGGGGTACGTCAGGCGGCGGCGACCGGGGAGCGGGGCGCTCGCGCGGTCGCGGTGGTGCATCGGCCGGTGACGTTCATGCGGTCGAGGATAACGCGGGGGCGGGCGGAGGGGCGGGTGGTTTTCGGCGGGGTACGGAGCGGGGCGCGCTCGCGGCCGGTCGTCCGGCGCGCGGGCGCGGGGCGCGGAGCCGGACGGGCCGCCCCGGCTCCCTCGTCTCCCCGTCTCCCTCGTCTCCCGGCTCCCCCGTCCCGCGGGCCTCGCTCCCTCGTCCCCGCCGGACGCCCGGTGCGGCTCACCCGAGCGTCCCCGACACCACCTGTTCCGCGATCGGCGGGCGTCCCCAGCGGCCCAGGATCTCGTTGGCGAGGGCGACGGTCGTGAGAGGGCTGTCCGCGCGGCCGGGCTCGATCGCCGCCGCGAGCAGACCGCGCGGCACGGCGTCCGCCGCGAGGAGCGCCCGCCACTCGGCGGGCGGCAGCCGCAGGAACTCCAGGCCGTCGAGCCGCCCGATCTCCAGCGGCTCCGCGAGCGTGCCGGGCCCCGCCGAGAGCGACCGCAGCCGGGGGAGCCCCAGAACGGGCGCGAGGCTCGTCGGCGGGCTCTCCCAGCGGCCGAGCGAGAGCACCTCCAGTGCCGGGTGCGCCGCCGCGGCGACGCTCGGTATGCCCCGCGCGTTGACGTACGCGACCTCCGGGGACTCCGTGTGCCGGGCGCGCGGGGCCTCGTCCTCCTCTTCCTCCTCGCCCGCGCGCAGCACGAGCGAGGTGAGCGAGTCGGCGAGGAGTTCCGCGCCCACGCTCTCCTCGTGGCCGATCAGGACGACCTGCCCGAGGTGCCCGCCGGGCCCGGGGGTCAGGTCCACGGCGAGGCGGTCGCCGCCGCCGTTGTCGCCGAAGACGAGCCAGCCCGGCGAGCCCGGCAGCCCTTGCACCGCCGCGCCCGGCGGGGTCCGCACGGCCTCCATCGCGCCGAACACCCAGGGGCACGGGCGCGAGGCGGCGTCCGCCACGTACACCTGGGAGAGCGGCAGCAGCTCGCAGGACAGCGCCTCGTAGACGCGTTCACCGGCCTCCGGGGCGTCCGCGTGGTCGCGCCACTCGCCGCGTACGACCGTGTAGAGCGCCCGCAGTTCGGGCGGTAGCGGCCTGCCCAGCCGGGCCTCGGCGGCGGCGAGCGCGGCCGGGTCCGCGCCGGTCGCGCCGGGGAGGCGGGCACGCAGCGAACGGGCGAGGAGGGCGGGGTCCGCCGAGGGCGCGGCGACGGCCCCGGGCACCGGCTCCGGCAGGCGCCGCCACGGCTCCGGGACCGCCCCCTCGACCAGGACCAGCGCGCCCGGATGCGCGGAGGCGATGCCTGGTTCGACGGCGGGGGAGGAGGGGAACAGGCGCAGGGTGACGGAGCCGTCGGCCGTGAGCCGCGCGACGAAGGCCACCTCGGCGGTCCCGCTCGCCGCGAGCGCCGCCAGGACGGGCTCCACCGCCCGCTGCTCCCGCGGGAAGTCACGGCCGAGCCGCGGCAGGCTCCACGCGCCCCGGCTGAGCTGCCCCGACAGCTCGAAGGGCCCCGCGCCGCCCTTGTCGGCGCACTGCTCCCACAGGAGCCAGGAGAGGGGTTCCCAGGTGGCGAAGTCGGTCAGCGGCGTCGCGTGCGCGGCGGGAGGAGTCATGGCCGGAGGCTAGCGGGGCGCACCGACAGCGGCGGGCGGGTCGGCGGACGAACCAGGGCGACGGCGAGCGGACAGCGAGGGGCGGTGCGGAGCGCTGGCTGTGCGGAGGCGCCGCCGCGTCGCCGTGTCCGGCCGCCGATCCAGACACCCTCGCCAGGAAGGTTAGCCTCACCTAAGCTTGTGCGGCCGGAGGGGGGCTCCGTCGGGGTCGTGTTCCCGTGCGCCCACCCATGCGCCCTTTTATTGCATAGTTCTGCAGGTGAATGTATAGTCATGCTCTCAGGAGGAGGTCACCCATGACGGTACGAGCGGCAGTCGCCGGAGCGAGTGGATACGCGGGCGGAGAGGTGCTGCGCCTGCTTCTCGCCCACCCCGAGGTGGAGATCGGCGCGGTCACGGCGAACTCCAACGCCGGTCAGCGCCTCGGCGTGCTCCAGCCGCACCTGGCGCCGCTCGCCGACCGCGTGCTCGAAGCGACGAGCGCCGAGAGCCTCGCCGGGCACGACGTCGTCTTCCTCGGCCTCCCGCACGGCCAGTCCGCCGCCGTCGCCGAACAGCTCGGCGACGACGTCCTCGTCATCGACATGGGCGCCGACTTCCGGCTCAAGGACGCCGCCGACTGGGAGACCTTCTACGGCACCCCCCACGCCGGCACCTGGCCCTACGGCCTCCCCGAGCTGCCCGGCGCCCGCGCCGCGCTCGCCGGCACCCGCCGCATCGCCGTGCCGGGCTGCTACCCGACCGCCGTCTCGCTCGCCCTCGTCCCCGCCTACGCGGCCGGGATCGTCGAGGACGACGCCGTGATCGTCGCCGCCTCCGGCACCTCCGGCGCGGGCAAGGCGGCCAAACCGCACCTGCTCGGCAGCGAGGTCATGGGCGCGATGTCCCCGTACGGCGTCGGCGGCGGCCACCGGCACACGCCCGAGATGATCCAGAACCTCAGCGCCGTCGCGGGCCACCGCGTCACCGTCTCCTTCACCCCCACCCTCGCCCCCATGCCGCGCGGCATCCTCGCCACGTGCAGCGCCAGGGCGAAGCCGGGGGTGGACGCGGCGCGCCTGCGCGAGACCTACGAGAAGGCGTACGCCGACGAGCCGTACGCGCACCTGCTGCCCGAGGGCCAGTGGCCGAACACCGGCGCCGTGCTCGGCTCCAACCACGTACAGCTCCAGGTCGCCCACGACCCCGCCGCCGGACGCGTCCTCGTGCTCGCCGCGATCGACAACCTCGCCAAGGGCACCGCGGGCGGCGCGATCCAGAGCATGAACCTCGCCCTCGGCCTCCCCGAGACCACCGGCCTGCCCGCCGCCGGGATCGCGCCGTGACCCGTACCCCTCCCGCGCCCCGGACCGCGCACGCGTCCGGCGCCCCCCTGATCACCCTTCTGACGAACCGGCTGCGCGCCGCCCTCCGCACCGCGGCGCGGAACAAGCCCAAGGAGACCTGAGACACCGTGAGCGTCACCGCACCCCAGGGATTCACGGCGGCGGGCATCGCCGCCGGGATCAAGTCGTCGGGCCAGCCCGACCTCGCCCTCGTCGTCAACCAGGGGCCGCGCCTCGCCGCCGCCGGGGTCTTCACGTCCAACCGCGTCAAGGCCGCCCCCGTCCAGTGGTCCGAGCAGGTCCTCAAGGGCGGCCAGGTCTCCGCCGTCGTCCTCAACTCCGGCGGCGCCAACGCCTGTACGGGCCCGCGGGGCTTCCAGGACACCCACGCGACCGCTGAGCGCGCCGCCGAGGCCCTCGGCCACAACGCGGGCGAGATCGCCGTCGCCTCGACCGGCCTCATCGGCGAACTCCTCCCCATGGACAAGCTGCTCCCCGGCGTCGACACCGCCGTCGCCGCGCTCAGCGAGCACGGCGGCGAGAAGGCCGCCCTCGCCATCAAGACCACCGACACCGTCCACAAGACGGCCGTCGCCCAGCGGGACGGCTGGAGCGTCGGCGGCATGGCCAAGGGCGCGGGCATGCTCGCCCCCGGCCTCGCCACGATGCTCGTCGTCCTCACCACCGACGCCGACCTCGACAGCGGCGCGCTCGACCGCGCCCTGCGCGCCGCGACCCGCGTCACCTTCGACCGCGTCGACTCCGACGGCTGCATGTCCACCAACGACACCGTCCTCCTCCTCGCCTCGGGCGCGAGCGGCACGACGCCCGCCGAGGACGAGTTCACCGCGGCCGTACGGGAGGTGTGCGCCGACCTCGCCCGCCAGCTCATCGGCGACGCCGAGGGCGCGAGCAAGGACATCCGTATCGAGGTCGTGAACGCGGCGAGCGAGGACGAGGCCGTCACGGTGGGCCGCGTCATCGCCCGCAACAACCTCCTCAAGTGCGCCGTGCACGGCGAGGACCCCAACTGGGGCCGTGTCCTCTCCGCGATCGGCACCACCGACGCCGCCTTCGAGCCCGACCGCCTCAATGTCGCCATCAACGGCGTGTGGGTCTGCAAGAACGGCTCCGTCGGTGAGGACCGCACCCTCGTCGACATGCGGTACCGCGAGGTGGTCATCACCGCCGACCTCGCCGCCGGGGACGCCTCGGCCGAGATCTGGACCAACGACCTCACCGCCGACTACGTCCACGAGAACAGCGCGTACTCCTCATGAGCGAGCCCAGCGACGAGAGCGAGACGAGTGTTGTGCCCCAGCCGGCCCCCGCTGCGACCCGCAAGCACACCGCCCTCCCCAAGGCCCAGACCTTGATCGAGGCCCTCCCCTGGATCACCCGCCACCAGGGCAAGACCGTCGTCATCAAGTTCGGCGGCAACGCCATGGTCGACGAGGAGCTGAAGGCCGCCTTCGCGCAGGACGTCGTCTTCCTGCGGCACGCCGGGCTCCGCCCCGTCGTCGTGCACGGCGGCGGCCCGCAGATCAGCGCCCAGCTCGACAAGGAGGGCCTGGTCAGCGAGTTCCGCGCGGGCCTGCGCGTCACGACGCCCGAGGCGATGGACGTCGTACGGATGGTCCTCGCCGGGCAGGTCCAGCGCGAGCTGGTCGGCCTGCTCAACCGGCACGGCCCGCTCGCCGTCGGCCTCACGGGCGAGGACGCGCACACCATCACCGCGACCAAGCACTTCCCCCGCATCGAGGGCGAGTTCATCGACATCGGGCGCGTCGGCGAGATCACCGCGATCGACACGGGCGCCATCGAGACGCTGCTCGACGACGGCCGTATCCCCGTCGTCTCCTCGATCGCCCGCAGCGCCGACGACGACCACGTCTACAACGTCAACGCCGACACCGCCGCCGCCGCGCTCGCCGCCGCGCTCGGTGCCGAGACCCTCATGGTCCTCACCGACGTCGAGGGCCTCTACGAGGACTGGCCGCACAGCGACGAGGTCATCAGCCGCCTCACCGCGAGCGAGCTGGAGAAACTGCTGCCCGAGCTGGCGAGCGGCATGGTCCCGAAGATGGAGGGCTGCCTGCACGCCGTCCGCAACGGCGTCCGCACCGCCCGCGTCATCGACGGACGCGTCCAGCACTCCATCCTCCTGGAGATCTTCACCGACGAGGGCATCGGCACGATGGTCGTGGACGACGACCCGCGGGCCGCCGCCGAGCCCGCCACGGAAAGGCAGAAACCGTGACCGCCACCGAGCAGCCGCACCCCCTGACCGGGCGCTGGCAGCACACCCTGATGAACAACTACGGCACCCCCCGCCTCGAACTCGCGCGCGGCGAGGGCGCCACCGTGTACGACACCGGGGGCCGCGCCTACCTCGACCTCGTCGGAGGCATCGCGGTCAACGCCCTCGGGCACGCGCACCCCGCCGTCGTCGAGGCCGTCTCCCGGCAGATCGCCTCGCTCGGCCACATCTCCAACTTCTTCATGGCCGAGCCGACCGTCGCCCTCGCCGAACGCCTCGTGGGCCACGCGGGCCGCCCCGCCCGCGTCCTGTTCTGCAACTCCGGCGCCGAGGCCAACGAGGCCGCCTTCAAGATCGGCCGCCTCACGGGGCGCCGCCACATGGTCTCCACCACGGGCGGCTTCCACGGCCGCACCATGGGCGCCCTCTCGCTCACCGGCCAGCCCGGCAAGCAGGACGGCTTCGGTCCGCTCCCCGGCGACGTCACCTTCGTCCCGTACGGAGACGCCGAGGCCCTGCGCGCGGCCGTCACCGAGGAGACCGCCCTCGTCATCGTCGAGCCCCTCCAGGGCGAGAACGGCGTCGTCGTCCCGCCCCCCGGCTACCTGCGGGCCGCGCGCGAGATCACCCGCGCCACCGGCACCCTCCTCGTCCTCGACGAGGTGCAGACCGGCATCGGGCGGACGGGCCACTGGTACGCGTACCAGGCCGAGGAGGGCATCGACCCCGACGTCGTCACGCTCGCCAAGGCACTCGGCGGCGGCCTCCCGCTCGGCGCGGTCCTCGCCTTCGGCGAGGCGGGCGACCTCCTCACCCCCGGCCGCCACGGCTCGACCTTCGCGGGCAACCCCGTCGCCTGCGCCGCCGGGCTCGCCGTCCTCGACACCATCGAGGACGAGCACCTCCTCGACCGCGCCAAGCGCACGGGGGAGCGGCTGCGCGAGGGAATCGAGCAACTCGGGCACCCCCTCGTCGGCCACGTCCGCGGCGCCGGGCTCCTGCTGGGTATCGTGCTCACCGAGCCGCGCGCCCCCCAGGTGCAGCAGGCCGCCCAGGACGCCGGACTCCTTGTCAACGCCCCGGCCCCCGACGTCGTACGGCTCATGCCGCCGCTGAACCTCGGCGAGGCCGAGGCGGACGCCTTCCTGGCCGCGCTCCCTGGGGTGCTGGACGCGGCGGCGGGAGAAGGGACGCACGCGGGCCGATGAGAGTGGGACGACGACGATGAGTCAGGCGAGTCAGGCGCAGGAGAACGAGCAGGGCGGGCCCGCGGTGCCGCAGACGCGCACCGCGCGGCACCGCAGGATCGTGGACATCCTCAACCGGCAACCGGTGCGCTCCCAGAGCATGCTGGCGAAACTGCTCGCCGACGACGGACTCACCGTCACCCAGGCCACCCTCTCCAGGGACCTGGACGAACTCAACGCGGTGAAGATCCGCAACAACGACGGCGACCTCATCTACGCCGTGCCGAGCGAGGGCGGATTCCGCACCCCGCGCGCCCCGCTCGGCGAGTCCGCCAAGGAGGAGCGGATGCGCAGGCTCTCCTCGGAACTCCTCATCTCCGCCGAGGCCAGCGCCAACCTCGTCGTCCTGCGCACGCCGCCGGGCGCGGCCCAGTTCCTCGCCTCCGCGATCGACCAGGCCGAACTCCACGACATCCTCGGCACGATCGCGGGCGACGACACCCTGCTCCTGATCAGCCGCGACCCGGCGGGCGGCCAGCAGCTCGCGGACCACCTGCTGCGGCTGGCGGCCCGCGTCGGCTGAGCCGCCGGACCGCGCGGCCCGCGGCCACATGATCATGAAACCCGCCCTCGCGGGCACACGACCCTCACAAAGAACGTGTGACGAGGGGCGGGTTTCATGGCATACGGCAGGCAGCCGACGGGAGTACAGACGCGGGCGACCCTCCTGGCCCTCGGCCTCGCCACCGCCTTCGTCGGAGCGGTGGCCCTCCTCTTCCTCCGCCTCGCCCACTGGGCGGGGACACACCCCGTCCCCGCCACGCTCCTGACCGCCCTCTCCCTCCCCCTCCTCTACGCGCTCGTACGGGGCATGCCGCGCGGCCGCGAACTGCGCCGCGCGGCCCTGGCGGGAATGGCGGAGGCGGACGCGGAGTCGGTGGCGGCGGAGCCCACCGTGGTCCTGCCACCGAACGACCCGCGCGACGGCCTCACCGTCCCGCTCCCCGAGCCCTCGGTGGACCTCACCCCGGACGGCTTCGAGGAGGCGGTGGCGGACCTGTGCCGCCGCGACGGCTGCACGGACGTCGGGGTGGTGGGCGGCGCGGGCGACCTCGGCGCCGACGTCCTGGCCACGGCCCCCGACGGCCGCCGCGTCGTCATCCAGTGCAAGCGCTACGCCCCCACCCACAAGTCCGGCTCCCAGGACCTCCAGCGCTTCGGCGGCACCTGCTGGACGGTCCACGGCGCCCAGCTCGCCCTCATGGTCACCACGAGCACCTTCACCGACCCGGCCAGGGACTACGCCGACACCTGCGGCATCCGCCTGATCGACGGCCCGGCCCTGCAGGCCTGGACCACCGGGGAGACACCGGCACCGTGGGGACCGGCGCGGGTTTCGTAGCGGGTCGGCGTCCCACCGGGGGAGAGGGCCGACGGGCGGCTCGTGGTGCGCCGAAAGGGGATCAGGGAGTGGGTTCCGGTACGGGCGGGGCGACCGGCTCCGCGTCCTCGCGGTCCCGGCGGCGGGAGCGGTGGGCCATGACGGCGGCGACGAGCGCGCCCGAGATGTTGTGCCAGACCGAGAAGACGGCGGCGGGCAGGGCGGCGAGCGGGCTGAAGTGGGCTGTCGCCAGCGAGGCGGCGAGCCCGGAGTTCTGCATGCCGACCTCGAAGGCCATCGCGCGGCTCGCGGATGGGCCGAGGCGGGTCAGCTTGCCCGCCCCGTAACCGAGCGCGAGGCCCAGGCCGTTGTGGAGGACGACGGCGAGCAGGACGGTCGCCGCCGCGGACTTGATGCTGTCGGCGCTCGCCGCGACGACGGCCGCGACGATCGCCGCGATCGCGACCGAGGAGAGCCACGGCATGACGCCGAGGACGCGCGTCACGATCCGCCCCGCGACCAGCCGTACGAGCAGTCCGCCGAGCACGGGGAGCAGCACCGTCTTCAGGATGTCGCCCATCATGGCGCCCGCGTCCACGGGCAGGTACGTGCCGGCGAGGAGCAGCGTCAGCGGCGGCGTGATGAGCGGAGCGAGCACGGTCGAGACGGTCGCCACCGAGACGGAGAGCGCCACGTCGCCGCGCGCGAGGAAGGTCACCACGTTCGAGGCCGTCCCGCTCGGCGCGCAGCCCACGAGGATCACCCCGGCCGCCAACTGCGGTGACAGGTCCAGGAGATGGGCCACCAGCCAGCCGAGCCCCGGCATGATCACGTAGTGCGCCACGAGCCCGATCAGGACCGCCCAGGGGCGCCGCGCGACACCCTTGAAGTCGAGCGGCGTCATCGTCAGGCCCATGCAGAACATGACGACGCCGAGCAGGTACGGCACGTTCGCCGACCACCCGTCGAAGGTGCCCGGGGTGAGCAGCCCCGCCGCGCCCGCGAGCAGGACGAGCACGGGGAAAACGGTGACGGCGAGCTTGGCCGCACGGTCGGCGCCGGCGCCGGGGGAGGGAGCGGCGGCTTCGGGCGGAGTCTGTGCGGTGGGGACGCGGGATCGCATTTGCCAATGCAACTGCCGCGTCTCATATGCTCGCAAGCATGTCTCACGATGTGGACATCCGGCGGCGCGGTGGTCCCGCCCCCCGCGCTTCAGTACCGGGTCACCGCCGTTCCCCTGTCCTCCGTCCCCACCACCAGCTTCGCCCCCGGCCGCGCCCACCGCAGCAGCGTCCGCATCGTCGCGGCCGGGACCGAGAGACAACCCGCTGTCGCGCCCTTGCCGTTGACGTGGAGGAAGATGCCCGCGCCGCGACCGCGCACCGGGTGCCTGTAGTTGAAGTCGGTGACGAAGGCGTGCGCGTACTGGACCGGGTAGTCGGCCAGGCGCTCGGACTCCTCGGCGCGGCAGTCGGCCGCGCGGGGCTCGCTCCAGCGGTTGTACGCGCGCGAGGCGTTGTCCTCGCACCACCAGGAGTCCGGGGTCACCGGGCGGTACGCGAGCCGGGTGCCCTTCGGGGCGGCCTCGTTGCCGAAGGCGAAGGGGAGGCCGAAGAGGCCGGTCGGGGTCGTGTTCGTGCCCTGCTCGCGGCGCGTGCCCTCGACGAGGCCGCCGGCGCCGAACCGCGCGGCGGCCCGCCCGCGCTCCCGCCACTCGCCGTCCGCGCGCCGCTCCCACCAGGTCAGCGTGCCGTGCGTGGAGCGGGTGTCCGGGGCGGTGGCGATGAGGAGCTGGCGCGCGCCACCCGTGTCGGCGAGGCGGGCGGGGAGCGGAGGGGCCTGCGCCTCGGCGCGGGGTGCGGCGGCTCGCTGCGGGGCCGCGAGGGCGGGGGCGGTGAGGGGGCCGAGGAGCAGCGCGGGCAGGAGGGAGAGGGCGGTGGTCGTGCGGAGGCGGAGGACGGGTCTCATGCGGCAGAACGTAGGCGGGGCGCGGGGGCTCGGCAGCGCGGCGCGGTCCGTGCGGGTGGGGGGCGCGTATCGGCCACCGGGAGGGGGTATTCCGGACAACAGTGAGAAGTCGAAAGTTTGTTTGACGTGTCCGGGCTCACACCTTTACTCTCCCCCTACGTGATCAGCACGTGGGCGCCGCATTCGCGCGCACGTGTCGGGGGTTCCGTCTTCCTTGCCGCAGGCATGCCACCCGTGTCCACTCCGTGGGCCCCGGGCCGCTCCGCCGCGTCGGAACGCACCCCCGCAACCGCCCGTCGTCCGGCCTGTCCCCGGCCGGTGGCACCGGCGGTCGCTGCCGCGTCCCGCTCACCGTTCACGACGCGCGTGTCCGCCACGCGCTCACGCAAGGGGCCACCGCGCCCCGGGGGGTTTCCACACATGCACTACTACCTCGACGCCTTCAAGAAGTACGCCCAGTTCAGCGGGCGCGCGCGCAGGGCCGAGTACTGGATGTTCCAGCTGTTCAACATCATCGCGATGGCGATCCTGTTCATCCTCGGGGTCGCCGTCACGAAGGTCTTCTTCGTCCTGTACGGCCTGTACGCGCTCGCCCTCATTGTCCCGTCGCTCGCCCTCACGTGGCGCCGACTGCACGACACGGGCCGCTCCGGCGGCTGGTTCTTCATCAGCTTCGTGCCCTTCATCGGCGGCATCTGGCTGCTCGTCCTCACCATCCTCGAAGGCGACCGGCAGGCCAACATGTACGGGCCCGACCCGAAGGCCCCCGCGGGCGTCCCCCAGTACTGAGCCGCGCGCACGCGCACACGGGCCCGACCCCTTCGAGGGGCCGGGCCCGTTCCCGTGTCAGCGCGCGGGCGTCGGCGGCAGCGGGAGCGGCAGTCCCGGCAGCCCGTCGATGCTCTTCGCGATGTGGTCCTTCTTGCCGAAGTACGCGTCGAGCGAGGCGTCGTCCTCGCGCGCGAAGCGCCGCGCGTGCAGGTCGCGCTCCTCCTCGTACGCCATGAAGGGCACCGCGTAGCCGCACGTGTCCCTGATCAGCTCGGCGTGCACGACGATCACGGCACGCAGCCCGTGCGGGTCCGGGTCCACGGCCTCGAAGCGCTCCACGAGGCCGGGGAAGCGCGGGTCGTCGCGGAAGACTGCCTCGCCGTGCCCGTGGACCCGCACGATGTTCGGCGGGCCCTGGAAGGCGCACCACATCAGCGTGATGCGCCCGTTCTCGCGCAGGTGGGCGATCGTCTCCGCGTTGCTGCCCGCGAAGTCGAGGTACGCGACGGTGTGCGCGTCGAGCACGGCGAACGAGCCGCGCACACCCTTGGGGGAGAGGTTGACCGTGCCCTGCTCGGAGAGCGGTGCCGTCGCCGTGAAGAACACGGGCTGTTCCTCGATGAACGTGCGCAGACGGCCGTCGATGCGTTCGTAGGTCTTTCCCATGGTCCCGATTCTTCATCGCGTGCGCCCGCGCGGGCAGGGGTTTTCACCGCGATCGGACACGAGGCGGGTTTCGCCGTGCGAGGCGGCGAGAGGTGTCCCAGCATGGTGTGCGGGAGCGAAGGGAGTGCGGCATGGTGCGCGAGGCGGCGACCGAGGTGCGGGTACGGCGCGCCTACGACCCCCCGGAGGCGGTGGACGGACACCGCGTCCTCGTCGACCGGCTGTGGCCGCGCGGGCTCTCCAAGGAGCGCGCGCACGTGGACGAGTGGCTGAAGTCCGTCGCGCCGAGCGCCGCGCTGCGCCAGTGGTACGGGCACGACCCCGCCAAGTTCGGGGAGTTCGCCGACCGCTACCGCGCCGAACTCGCCGACCCGGCACGCGCGGAAGCGCTCGCCCGGCTGCGTACCCTCTCCGCCAGGGGCCCGCTGACGCTGGTCACCGCGACCAAGGACCTGGGCCATGCGCACACCCGCGTACTCGCCCGGGAACTCGGCGCCACCCCCGAGGCTGATTGACGAAGCATGCATGAGTCTGCATACTCATGCATACGAAGTCCGATCATGCCGCGCGAGGAGCACAGCAGTGAGCAGCAACAACGGTGACGTCCGGCTCTGGGGCGGACGCTTCGCCGACGGGCCCGCCGAGGCCCTGGCGAAACTCTCCGCCTCCGTGCACTTCGACTGGCGCCTCGCCCCGTACGACATCGCGGGCTCGCGCGCCCACGCCCGGGTGCTGCACGCTGCCGGTCTGCTCACCGCGGACGAGCTGACGCGGATGCACGAGGGGCTCGACAAGCTCGCCGCCGACGTCGCCGACGGCAGCTTCACCGGGACCGTCGCGGACGAGGACGTGCACACCGCGCTGGAGCGCGGCCTGCTGGAGCGCGTCGGTCCCGACCTCGGCGGCAAGCTGCGTGCCGGGCGCTCGCGCAACGACCAGATCGCCACGCTCTTCCGCATGTACCTGCGCGACCACGCGCGGATCATCGGCGGTCTGATCGCCGAGCTGCAGGACGCCCTCGTCGGGCTCGCCGAGGCGCACCCGGACGTCGCGATGCCGGGCCGCACCCACCTCCAGCACGCCCAGCCCGTCCTCTTCGCGCACCACGTCCTCGCCCACGTCCAGCCCCTGGCCAGGGACGCGGAGCGGCTGCGGCAGTGGGACGAGCGGACCGCCGTGTCCCCGTACGGCTCCGGCGCGCTCGCGGGCTCCTCGCTCGGTCTCGACCCGGAGGCCGTCGCGGCCGACCTGGGTTTCGAGCACGGCTCGGTCGCCAACTCGATCGACGGCACGGCCTCCCGCGACTTCGTCGCCGAGTTCGCCTTCGTTACCGCGATGATCGGCGTCAACCTGTCGCGCGTCGCCGAGGAGATCATCCTGTGGAACACGAAGGAGTTCTCCTTCGTGACCCTCCACGACGCCTTCTCGACCGGTTCGTCGATCATGCCGCAGAAGAAGAACCCGGACATCGCCGAGCTGGCGCGCGGCAAGTCGGGGCGCCTCATCGGCAACCTCACCGGCCTCCTCGCCACGCTCAAGGCGCTCCCGCTCGCGTACAACCGCGACCTCCAGGAGGACAAGGAGCCCGTCTTCGACTCCTGCGACCAGCTTGAAGTCCTGCTGCCCGCCTTCACCGGCATGGTCGCGACCCTCACCGTGCACCGCGAGCGCCTGGAGGAGCTGGCCCCGGCCGGTTTCTCGCTCGCGACCGACATCGCCGAGTGGCTCGTCAAGCGCGGCGTGCCCTTCCGCGTCGCGCACGAGGTCGCGGGCGCGTGCGTCAAGGAGTGCGAGGCGCACGCCATCGAGCTGGACCAGCTCAGCGACGAGCAGTTCGCGAAGATCTCCCCGCACCTGACCCCCGAGGTCCGCGAGGTCCTCAACGTCCCCGGCGCCCTCGCGGCCCGCGACGGACGCGGCGGCACGGCCCCCTCGGCCGTCGCGATCCAGCTCGCCGAGGTCAAGTCGGACCTGGCAGTGCAGCACGCCTGGGCGGAGGCCAAGCAGCCGCTGGTCTGAGGCCGCGGCGCGGAGGGCGACCACGCGCCGGGTCGGTGCGCGACGGGCCCGCGCACGGCGTTACGTTGACGGGGGCGCCGCCCCCCGGGCACACCGCCCGGAGCGGCGCCCCCGTCGCCGTACCCTCGCGAAGGAGCCCCCCATGCCGTTCGCCCGCCTCGCCGCCGCCCCCACCCCCGTCTCCCGCGTCGGCCTCGGTCTCGCCGCTGTCGGCCGGCCCGGCTACCTCAACCTCGGCCGGGACCGCGACCTGCCGCCGGGGCGGAGCGTCGAGGAACTGCGCACCCGCGCGCACGACCTGCTCGACGCCGCCTACGAACAGGGCGTGCGGTACGTGGACACCGCCCGTTCCTACGGGCGCGCCGAGGAGTTCCTCGCCGGGTGGCTCGCCGCGCACCCGCAGGCCACCGACCTCGTCGTCGGCAGCAAGTGGGGCTACACCTACACGGCCGGCTGGCGCACACAAGCCGACTCGCACGAGGTCAAAAATCACGCGCTCGCCACCTACGAGCGGCAGATCACCGAGACCAGGGACCTGCTCGGCGACCGTCTCGACCTCTACCAGATCCACTCCCTCACCCCCGAGAGCCCCGCGCTCACCGACCGCGCCCTGCACGAACGCCTCGCCGTCCTCGGCGCCGAGGGCGTCACGATCGGCTGCTCGGTGAGCGGCCCGGACCAGGCCGCGGCGATCCACGCGGCACTCGCCGTCGAGGTCGCGGGCCAGCCCCTCTTCCGGACGATCCAGGCCACGTACAACGTGTACGAGCACAGCGCGGGGCCCGCGCTGGAGGCCGCGCACGGCGCCGGGCGCTGCGTGCTGGTCAAGGAGGCGCTCGCCAACGGGCGGCTCGCGGGCGAGGCGGCACCGCCCGCCGTGCGCGGGATCGCCGGGGAGCTGTCCACGACCCCGGACGCCGTCGCCCTCGCCTTCGTCCTGCGCGCCCCCTGGGTCCAGGTCGCCCTCTCCGGCGCCGCGACCGTCGCTCAGCTGGACACCAACCTGCGGGCGCTCGCGCTCCCGCTCGACGAGGAACGGCTCGAACGCCTCGACGCGCTGGGGGAGGACGCGGGGGAGTACTGGCGGACGCGGGCGGGGATGCCGTGGGGGTAGGGGCGGGCGGGGGAGCGCGGCACCGGGGCGGGGGAGCGCGGGGCCGGAGCGCCGGGGGAGCGCGGTGCGGGACCGTGGAGGGAACGCGGTGCAGGGCCGTGGGGGGAGCGCGGTGCGGGGCCGTCGGGGGCGTGCGGGCCTGGGCACTGCTGTCGGCTCGGGGCCGGGGTCACAGGCTTTCCGCCCACTCCTCCAGGGCGAGGAAGTCCTCCTCGACGAGCCCGCGCGCCGGGTCGATGCGCAGGAGCGCCGCCGGGGCCGGGTAGTGGCCGTCCACCCACGCGCGGTCGCTGGGGCCCACTTCGTCGTCGACCCACGCGAAGGGGCGGCCCGCGGCGTGGGCCACCACCTCGCGCAGCTTCCAGAAGGTGCCGTCCGGGCCGGCCGTCCGCGTCGGCCAGTGCACGTACGGGAGCGCGGGCAGCCCCAGCTCGGGGGCCACGTACGTGTTCGCCTCGGCCTCCCACGTCGAGGCCCACACCAGCTCGTACCGCCCGGCGAGGGCGCGCAGCCGCTCCCCGTGCGCCGGGTTGAGGCGCAGCTCCAGTGGCTCGGTCCAGGCCCAGCCCGCCGGGCGGACCGCGCGGGTGAGGTAGCCGGGCAGGCGGCGGCGAGCCGCGGCGAAGGGGTTGAGGGGGCCGTCGACGTCGAGGAAGAGGAACGGTTTCATGAGGCGTCCCGGGGGTCGGTGGGGTCCATTGTGACCGGAGCGCGCGGGGGCGCGCGGGGGCTCGTACGCGTGGCCTGGCGCCTTCCGTGGTGCGGATGTGTGTCCGCATTGCGAGACGTCACCGGTTCGAGTGAGACGTCTCCGATCCTTATGAGACATTGATGTCTCATTTTGTTAAGGTCGAACACATGACTGTCGACCGTGATCAGGTGCTGCGCTCCGCCGCCACGCTCCTCGTGCGCCGCTCCGGCTCCACGATGGACGAGGTGGCGCGCGCCGCCGGGGTCAGCCGGGCCACGCTGCACCGGCTCTTCGCCGGGCGCGAAGCACTCGTACGGGCCCTGGAGGAGCTGGGCATCCGCGAGTGCGAGGCCGCCGTGGCCGCCGCGCGGACCGACGAGGGACCCGCCGTGGACGCGCTGCGCCGGCTCGTCGCCGGTCTCCAGGGCCCCGCCCCGCTGCTCTCCTTCCTGATCACCGAGGCACAGCTCTTCGAGGGCGAGGAGATCGACGAGGGCTGGGCCCGGCTCGACGGCCGCTTCACCGCGCTGTTCGCACGCGGCCAGCGCACCGGCGAGTTCCGCATCGACCTCAGCCCGACCTGGCTCACCGAGGCGCTCTACGCCCTCATAGGGTCCTGCGGCTGGTGCGTCGTCGACGGCCGCGTCGCGGCCCAGGACTTCCCGCGCAATGTGTCCGAGCTGCTGCTCGGCGGGGTACTGAGGAGGACCCCGTGACCATGACCACGTCCCCCGCCCCCGCGCAGCGCCCCCTCGCGCGCTGGCTCGCCCTCGGCGTCCTCGTCCTCGCGGTGCTGCTCATCGCGGTCGACGCGACCGTGCTCGGCCTCGCGACCCCGTACATCAGCGAGGATCTGCGCCCCTCGGGCACCCAGCTCCTGTGGATCGGCGACGTCTACTCCTTCGTCATCGCCGGGCTGCTCGTCTCGATGGGCGGGCTCGGCGACCGCATCGGCCGCAAGCGCCTGCTGCTCCTCGGCGCGATCGCCTTCGGCGGGATCTCGGTCCTCAACGCCTACGCCGGTTCGCCCGAGATCCTCATCCTCGCGCGCGCCCTGCTCGGCGTCGCCGGGGCGACCCTCATGCCGTCCACGCTCGCGCTGATCCGCAACATCTTCCCCGACCCGCGCGAACGCAGCTTCGCGATCGGCGCCTGGGGCGCGGCCTCGTCGGCCGGGATGGCGCTCGGCCCGATCGTCGGCGGCTTCCTCCTCGAACACTTCTGGTGGGGCTCGGTCTTCCTCATCAACCTGCCCGTCATGGCGCTCCTCGTCCTCGTCGGCGCCAAGCTCCTGCCCGAGTCGAAGGACCCCGCTCCCGGCCCCTGGGACCTGCCCAGCGTGGCGCTCTCGCTCGCCGGGATGTTCGGCCTCGTGTACGCGGTGAAGGAACTGGCCGCGGGCGAGGTCACCGGGCTCACGCTCGGCGCGGGACTCGGCGGGCTGCTGCTCCTCGTGTGGTTCGTGCGGCGTCAGCTCACGCTGCCCAAGCCGCTCCTGAACATGCGGCTCTTCCGCAACCGCGGCTTCAGCGCCGCCGTCGTCGCCGACCTGCTCACCGTGCTCGGCCTCTCCGGGCTCGTCTTCTTCCTCTCGCAGTTCCTGCAACTGGTCCAGGGACGGACCCCGTTGGCGGCCGGACTCGCCGAACTGCCCTCGGCGATGGGCGCGGTGGGCGCCGGGCTCGTCGCCGGACTCGTCGCGCGCCGCTTCTCGGTGCGGGCCGTCGTCTCGGGCGGGCTCGCGGCGATCGGGGTCGCGCTCGCCGCCGTCGTGTTCATCGGCGAGCACACGAGCTATCCCCTGCTCGGCGGCGTGCTCCTCGTCGTCGGCCTCGGTGCCGGTTTCTCCTTCACGGTCACGGCCGACGTCATCCTCTCCGCCGTCCCGAAGGAGAAGGCCGGGTCCGCGTCGGCCGTCTCGGAGACCGCGTACGAGCTGGGGACGGCCCTCGGCATCGCCCTGCTCGGCTCCGTGGTCAACGGCGTCTACCGGGACTTCGCCACCCCGCCCGGCGTCCCGGGCCCGGTCTCCGCCGCCGCCCACGAGTCACTCGGCGGGGCGGCCGAAGCGGCCCACCGGCTCCCCGCGCCCCTCGCCGCGCGCATGTTCGACGCGGCGAGCGACTCCTTCGTGACGGGACTCCACTACGCCGCGGTCGGCGGCGCGGTCGTCCTGCTCGGCACTGCCGTCGCGGCCTGGTTCCTGCTCAAGGGCCAGCGGCTCGACGTGACGGACGAGGAGGGCGAGGGGGAGATACGGGAGAGCGCGGTGTCGTCCAGGACGGCGCGGTAGGGAGCCGATATGTCCGGGGGCGCGGTGCCGCGCGGGAAGTGGCAGGCGCGGGGGACCGGTGCGCGGACCGTCGCCGAGAGGAGCCCGCGGCGCGACGGACCGCCGAACTCGCCCGAGGGGACCGGGCCTGTCGGCCCGGGTGTCATCCCCCTGACAGCGGTCCTTCGTATACGGGGTGACGCGGCGCGGGTGAGGTTGACGGCGGCCGGCCGGGGACGGCCCGGGGGTACGGCTCCGGGGCGTACGGACCCCGGCGGTCGTGCGGCCTCAGGCCGCCTTCGCCTTGGTCGCGTACATGTCCACGTACTCCTGGCCCGAGAGCCGCATGACCTCGGTCATGACCGAGTCCGTCACCGCGCGGAGCACGTAGCGGTCGCGGTCCATGCCCTCGTAGCGCGAGAACTCCATGGGCTCGCCGAAGCGGACCGTCACCTTGCCGGGGCGGGGCAGGCCCTTGCCGCCCGGCTGGAGCTTGTCGGTGCCGATCATCGCGAAGGGGACGACGGGCGCGCCCGTCATGAGGGTCAGACGCGCGATGCCGGTACGGCCCCGGTACAGGCGGCCGTCGGGGGAGCGGGTGCCCTCCGGGTAGATGCCGAAGATCCGGCCCTCCTCCAGGATGCGGCGCCCCGTCATGAGCGCGGCGACCCCGCCGTTGGCCCCGTCGCGGTCCACCGGGATCATCCCGACGCCCGTGAAGAACCAGGCCATGGCCCGGCCCTTGATGCCCTTGCCCGTGACGTACTCGTCCTTGCCGATGAACATCACCTGCCGGTCGCAGACGACCGGGAGGATCAGCGAGTCGATGAAGGTGAGGTGGTTCCCGGCCAGGATCACCGGGCCCTCGCCGGGGATGCGCTCGACGCCTTCCAGCTGCGGCCTGAACCACAGGCGCATGACAGGACCCAGGACGGCCTTCAGGAACGCGAAGCGGGACAACTGACCCTCCGGAGCAGTCAGGGACGACAGCGGACCTGCGGGGCCCGCAGGTGAGGACGATACTCGCGCGTCGCCCGGTGGCGCACACCGGGGTTCACCGCGGTGACACGAGGAGTTGACCCGGCCGCGAGCGGGACCCTGCGCCGGGGGGCCGGTTTTCACCCGCTGTTCGGCACGGGTTCTCCCCTGGCGCGAGGCCCCGCGCCTAGCATCGGCACCGCTTCACCGGGCGCCCCGCCCGTCACGGGACGGACCCCTCGTGGCGGCGGGCCCCCGTACCCGTACCCGCACGTCCACGAGCGCAGGAGGACCCCCATGACGGACCAGGCAGCCAAGGAGCCCGCTCCCCGCACGGGCACCGCACGCCGCGCCCTGCTCGGCGCCGCCGCCCTCGGCGCGGGCGCGGCGGTCGTGGGACTGCCGGGCGCGGCGGTCGCGAGCGAGGGCAGGGGGCGCGGCGGCGGCGCGCTGCGCGATCTGCCCGAGGTGACGGTCATCGGCCACCGCGGCACCTCCGGCTACCGCCCCGAGCACACCTTCGGCTCCTACCAGCTCGCGCTCGACATGGGCGTCCACATCATCGAGCAGGACCTCGTCCCCACGAAGGACGGCCACCTCGTCTGCCGGCACGAGAACGACATCACGCAGACCACCGACGTCGCCCAGCACCCCGAGTTCGCCGCGCGCAGGACGACGAAGACCGTCGACGGCGCGAAGCTCACCGGCTGGTTCACCGAGGACTTCACGCTCGCCGAGCTGAAGACGCTCCGCGCCGTCGAGCGCATCCCCGCCAACCGCCAGCACAACACCCTCTACAACGGCCGCTGGGAGGTGCCGACCTTCGAGGAGGTCCTGGAATGGGCCGAGCGCGAGGGCCGTGCGCGCGGCCGGAAGATCTGGCTGTACGTCGAGACGAAGCACCCCACCTACTTCCGCGGCATCGGGCTCGGCCTCGAAGAGCGCCTCGCACGCCTGCTGCGCCGGTACGGGCGCGACAGCCGCGACTCCTCCGCGCTCATCCTCCAGTCCTTCGAGCCGACGAGCATCCAGCGCCTCAGGAAGCTCGTGCGGACCCCGGGCATCGTGCTGCTCTCGACGGCGGGCACCAAGCCGTACGACTTCGAGGCCACGGGCGACCCGCGCACCACCGACGACCTCGTCACCCCGGCGGGCCTGAAGTGGATCGCGTCCTTCGCCGACGGCATCGGCCCCGACCTGAGCCTGGTCATCCCCCGCAA
The DNA here is from genome assembly GCF_000213055.1 of Streptomyces sp. Tu6071. Classification (NCBI taxonomy): domain Bacteria; kingdom Bacillati; phylum Actinomycetota; class Actinomycetes; order Kitasatosporales; family Streptomycetaceae; genus Streptomyces; species Streptomyces sp. Tu6071. The sequence continues at coordinate 6,640,477 of NZ_CM001165.1, forward strand.
GGCGGACGGCACCCTCGGCACACCCACGAACCTCGTGCGCGACGCCCACGCGAAGGGGCTGCGGCTGCACCCGTACACCGTCCGCAACGAGAACACCTTCCTGCCGGTGGACTACCGGATCGGCAGCGACCCGAACGCCTACGGGGACGCGTTCCGGCTCTTCGAGACGTACTACGCGACCGGGATCGACGGCCTCTTCTCGGACAACGGCGACACCGCGCTCCTCGCACGCGAGAGCTACCTCGCGAAGAAGGGCCGCTGACCGGAGGGGGCGTCAGCACGGGAGCGCGGCGGCATACCTCCGGGTGAGCCGCCGCCGCTCGCGGAACCTTCCGCGCGCCCGCGCGGTCCCGCCAGACATGACGACCACACCGCCCTACGACCGCTGGCACCCCCTCGTGCGCACCGCGGCACGCGCCGAGGCGCTCGCGCACGGGCTCGATCCGGCCGACCTCGAACAGTCCCTGTGGGTCAGGCTCCTGGAGCGGCTGCGGGGCGCGCCGCCCCCCGCCGACCCGGCCGCCTGGCTCCGTACGGCGGCACGGGCCGAGGCGCGGGCGGCGGGGACCGTACGGGACGAGACCGGCTCCGTACGGGAGCACGCGCGCGCCGCCGAACCCGCCGACCCGCGCCCCGGACCCGAGCAGCAGCACATCGACGCCGAACTCCTGCACTCCGTGCGCGAGGCGGTCGGCCGTCTCCCGGGTCGCTGCCGGGTCCTCGTCCGGGCGCTGCTCTCGCCCCGCGATCCCACCTACCGGGAGATCGCGGCGGAGTTGGGAATCTCACAGGGAAGCCTCGGTCCGAGGCGCTCGCACTGCCTGAACTGCCTGGGAAGACTGCTCGGGCCGGCCGCGGTACAGGCCCGTTCCGGTCCTCGAAGCCGTCCGGCAGGTTTCGCACGGGGTACGGGATGGGGAATCCTGCGGGAGACACACCGGTGAACAGGTGAGCGGGAGGCGTGCACACATGGGCGCGAGCGTGACCATCTCTGCGGCGGCCGAAGAGGACGCCGAGCAGATCCTGAAGCTCCAGTACCTCTGCTTCCAGAGCGAGGCGGAGCGGTACGGGGACTGGGGCATCGAGCCCCTGACCCAGAGCCTGGAGAGCCTGCGTGCCGAGCTGCGCTCCGGGCACGTGCTCGTCGCGCGGCTCGGCGACGAGGTCGTGGGCTCGGTACGGGGCGCGGTCGACGAGGGCGGGATCGCCCACATCGGCAAGCTCGTCGTGCATCCCCGGATGCAGCGGCACGGGCTCGGCGGCCGGCTCCTGGTCGCCGTGGAGAACGCGCTGCGCGCCGAGGGCCGCGCCCGCCGCTTCCAGCTCTTCACGGGGCACCGCAGCAATGTGCGCCTGTACCGCAAGTACGGGTACGCGCCCATCGGCACCGAACAGGTCAGCGAGCGCCTCAGCATGGTGACGCTCACCAAGGAGACGGTCGCGGGCAGGCACCCGGCGGGGGTGTGAGGGACGGGGCGGGCCGCATGACGCGACCCGCCCCGCGTGCTCAGCCCGCTGCGGGCCTCAGCGCGCCGTCAGGCGGACGGCGGACCTCAGCGCGCCATCAGTGCGAACACGCCCCAGCCCAGGTACCGGCGCCGGTACCGCGCGTGCCGCACCGGAGCCGTGTCGAGTTCGGCGCGCAGCTCGGGCGCCATCGGGTCCCGGGGGTTCGCGTCGAGCCAGCGCCGCGTCGTGAGCCACTGCGCCGCGATGTACCGGTCCCAGCCCGCGGGCTCGGCGAGGACCATCTCGACGACGTCGTAGCCGAGCGGGCCGAAGGACTCCAGGAGCCCGTCGAGCGGTGGGTACGTGTCCCGAGTGGGGACGTCGCAGGCCCGCGCGGTCTCCTCGTCGGGCGGCAGCTCCGCCCAGTAGGGCTCCCCGACGAGGAGGAGGCCGCCGGGCCGGAGGGAGCGGCGGAGCAGGCCGAGTGTGCCGGGCACGCCGTCGCCGATCCAGGTGGCGCCGATACAGGCGGCGACGTCGACCGGTTCCTCGGCGACGAAGCCGGAGGCGTCGGCGTGCACGAAGCGCACGTCGTCGGCGACGCCGAGTTCGTCCGCGCGGGCGCGTGCGGCGGCGAGGAAGACGGTGGAGATGTCCACGCCCGTGCCGCCGACGCCGTGCGCGCGCGACCAGGTGCAGAGCATCTCGCCCGAACCGCAGGCGAGATCGAGCACCCGCATACCGGGCCGCAGCCCGATCGCCCGGCCGAGCAGCGCGAGCTGTTCCTCGGTGAACGGGTTGTGGACGCGGTGTCCGCTCTCGCGGATGGTGAAACTACGTGGGAGATCCAGGGAATCCACGGGTGAAGGTCCTCAGGGGAGATGTGACGGGGATACGGGTCGCCTCGCGCGACCGCTCGTCCGTGCGCAGCCGTCCGGCCGCGCGCTCCCGCAGCGTCATCAACTCACCCTTGTACCTGGTCGTCGTGGGGTAACTCGCCGAGCCTAGGCGGCGGCGCCGACGCCGGGCCAGCGAATAAACCAGCGGGCCGCCAGGACGCGGGCCGCCAGGACGGCGACCAAACCGGCGGGCCGCCGGGACGGGGAACAAACCGGCGGGCCGGGATGGCGAGCAGGCCGGCGGGCCGAGCCCGGGACCGACCGGCTGCCCGTGCCGGTCGGCGACCGGTGGCCCGGCGAGGAAGCCGGTACCTCGTGCCGACCGCTCAGGCGGCCGTCCCCGCCGCCGTCTTCGCGTCCAGTGCCTCCACGCGCGAGCGCCGCAGCCACAGGAGGGCGCTGACGGGCAGGATCACCGGGATGAAGAGGTAGCCCATGCCGTAGTCGGACCACACCGTCGAGTCCGGGAACGAGTCGCTGTCGACGAGCGTCCACGTGCCCACGACGAGTACGCCGAGGAGCTCGATCGCGCAGCAGATCCGCGCCGCCGTGCGCGCGCCCTCGCCGCCCCGGACGAGGCTCCACGTGATGAAGCAGTACACGACGCCCGCTACGGCGGAGAGCACGTAGGCGAGCGGGGCCCGGTCGAACTCGGTGCTCAGCTGGTAGACGGAGCGCGAGAGCGCGCCGACCACCATGACCCCGTAGACCCACAGGAGCAGGATGCCCGGACCGCTGATGAGCCTGGTCCGCCCCGCCGTCCCCGGCTCCGCCGTCGTTTCGCGCGCCATCGCTCAGCCACCCCAGATGTCGTAGAGCCGGACTTCGAGAACCGCGAGGACGACGCCGCCGGCCAGCACCGTCATCGAGCCCCACTTACTGCGCTCGGTGAGCGACATGAACCCGGCCAGCGGGACGCACAGCGCGGCGCCCACGAGGTAGGCCACGAAGATCACCGTGCCCTGGTCCGGGTTCTCGCCGCGCGTGAGCTGGACGATGCCGATGACGAGCTGCGCGAGCGCGAGCAGCGAGACGACCGCCATCCCGATGAAGTGCCAGTCCTTCGTCGACTGGTCCTTGGCGAAGGCGTGCCCGCACCACGCGGCGAGCGCGAGCGCGGCGACGGCGGTCGCGATCGTCAGGGCATCAAACATGCGGCAGACCCTATTACGGCCCCCATTCCGCCCGAAAAGCGGCCCGCCCCGAAACAGGGGTCTCGACCGACCGCACGAAGGGCCCGTACCGGGCACACCCGGGCACCTCGCGCCCGGTCCCACGTCCGCGGCTCCCGTCCGCATCCGCGGCTCCCGTCCGCGCCCCCTGCCTCGCGCCCGCTGCCCCGCCTGCGCCGCGCCCCGCGTACGCGGACGGCCCCCGTCCCGCCGCCCCACCCCGCGCCGACCCCCGCCGCCGCGATTAGGCTCGCCGTCATGAAGCTCCAGGCCCGCGCCCTCCTCTTCGACAACGACGGCACCCTCATGTTTTCGCTCCGCTCCGTGCGCCGCTGCTGGACCCGGTGGGCCGTCGAGTACGGGGTCACCGAGGCCGACTTCGCGCGGATCGAGCTGCACGGGCGCCCCTCGGCCGAGATCGTCGCGGACCTGCTGCCCCCGGAGAAGGTGGCGGAGGCCGCCCGGCGGATCGAGGACCTGGAGGTCGCCGACGCCGAGGGCACCGAGGCGCTGCCCGGCACCGTCGCCCTGCTCGCCGGGCTCCCGGCCGAGCGCTGGGCCGTCGTCACCTCGGCGACCCGCAGGCTCGCCCGCGCCCGCCTCTCCGGGCTCGGGCTGCACCCCCGTACGCTCGTCGCCGCCGACGACATCACGCGCGGCAAGCCGGACCCCGAGCCGTATCTGCTCGGGGCCGCGAAGCTCGGCTTCGCGCCCGGGGACTGCGTCGTCTTCGAGGACGCCCCCGTGGGGCTGCGCTCCGCCCAGGCGGCCGGGATGCGGACCGTGGCATTGACCACAACGTACCCCCGCGCGGAGCTGACCGCGGACGCCCTCGTGCCCGACCTCTCGGCGGTGTCCGTGCAGGTCAGCGGCGATTTCCTGGAGATCGTGACCGAGGACTGAGCCACACGGGCCCGTCCGGGTACTGGACGGTAGGGGTCCGTGATGCGGACGAGCGGAGGGGCGCCGTCCGCTCGTCTGGTTAACTGAGGCCATGACCACGACGAGCGCACGCATCCCAGCGACCGAGGCGAACCTGACGCCCGGTGCTCGCCGTATGTGTCGAATGTGTGCCTTCTGAGGGTCCCCGCCTCGCGCCCCGAAGCGAGACCTGCAGTACCGCGAAGCCGCGCCCGCCTGACCGGCCGCGTGCCGCGCCTGCCCCGGACCTGAACCCCCCCGCCGCCCCACGGCCCCGGCCTGCCCGGACCCGGAAACGGCGACAGGTTCCGCCCCCCTCAGCACCGTGCCCCGCGCACGGCACTTCCCGTGCCGGCGAACACCGCCGCGCACTCGACATCCCAGGGACACCCCCGTGATCACCACCCAGGACCTCACCAAGGTCTACCGGTCGGGCGGCCGTGACCTCACCGCGCTCGACGGCGTCGACCTGCACGTGCGCCAGGGGGAGGTCTTCGGCGTCATCGGCCAGAGCGGCGCCGGGAAATCCTCCCTCATCCGCTGCGTCAACATGCTGGAGCGCCCCACGTCCGGCACCGTCCTCGTCGACGGCCAGGACCTCACCGCGCTCCAGGGCCGCGGCAGCCGCGCGGGCCGCGAACTGCGCGCCGCGCGCAGCCGCATCGGCATGGTCTTCCAGCACTTCAACCTGCTGTCCTCGCGCACGGTGCGGGACAACGTCGAGCTGCCGCTGGAAATCCTCGGCCACAGCCGCCGCGCGCGGGCCACGAAGGCGGGCGAGCTGCTCGAACGCGTCGGCCTCGGCGACAAGGCGAACGCCTACCCCGCGCAGCTCTCCGGCGGCCAGAAGCAGCGCGTCGGCATCGCCCGCGCCCTCGCCGGCGAGCCGAAGGTCCTCCTCTCCGACGAGGCGACCAGCGCCCTCGACCCCGAGACGACCCGCTCGGTCCTGGAACTCCTGCGCTCCCTCAACCGCGAACTCGGCCTCACCGTCCTGCTCATCACGCACGAGATGGACGTGGTCAAGACCGTCTGCGACTCGGCCGCGCTCATGGAGAAGGGGCGCATCACCGAGTCGGGGACGCTCGACGAACTCCTCGCGACACCGCACTCCGCCCTCGCCGCCGCGCTCTTCCCGGTGAGCGGCGAGCGCAGCGGCCCCGCGCGCACCGTCATCGACGTCACCTTCCACGGCGACTCGGCGAGCCGCCCGGTGATCTCGCAGCTCTCCCGTACCTACAACATCGACATCTCGATACTCGGCGCCGCGATGGACACGGTCGCGGGCCGTCAGGTCGGCCGGATGCGCATCGAACTGCCCGGACGGTACGAGGAGAACGTCGTGCCCATCGGCTTCCTGCGCGAGCAGGGACTCCAGGTCGAGACCGTGCGCCCCGAAGCCGGGGACGCGTCGTTCGGGAAGAGCGCGCCGCCCGCGACGTCCGGGAAGACCGAGAAGCAGGAGGCGGGCCGATGACCTGGTCCGAGATGCGACCGCTGCTCAGCCAGGCGAGCTGGGACACCCTCTACATGGTCGGCTGGTCGACGCTCATCGCCGTCGCCCTCGGGCTGCCCATCGGCGTCCTGCTCGTCCTGACCGCGCGCGGCGGGCTGCTCCGGAACGCCGTGCTCGCGAAGGTGCTGGGGCAGCTCGTCAACATCGCCCGCTCGATGCCGTTCATCATCCTCATGGTCGCCCTCATGGGCTTCACCCGCTGGCTCACCGGCACCACGATCGGCCGCGAGGCCGCGATCGTGCCGCTCGCCATCGGCGCCATCCCCTTCTACGCGCGCCTCGTCGAGACGGCGGTGCGCGAGGTCGACCACGGACTCGTCGAGGCCGTGCAGTCGATGGGCGGCACGACGTGGGCCGTCGTCCGCAAGGTCCTCGTGCCCGAGTCGCTGCCCTCGCTCGTCTCCAGCGCCACCACCACGATCGTCACGCTCATCGGCTACTCCGCGATGGCGGGCACCGTCGGCGCGGGCGGCCTCGGCGACATCGCGATCCGCGAGGGCTTCCAGCGCTTCGAGACCGGGCTGATGTGGGTGACCGTCGCGATCCTCGCCGTCGTCATCTCCGTCATCCAGTTCCTCGGCGACTTCGCGGCCCGCGCGCTCCACGACCGGGGCAAGCGCCGCGGCCCCGCCCCCGTGCTCCGCCTTCTGCGGTCCCGTGCCCCCGCGCAAGCGGCCGAGGTACGCGACACCGCCGACGCCGCCTGAGCGCACCCGGGACCCCCGGGCCACCGACCACCACCGCACCACCTCCCCGCACCCGCCGGGAGCAGCACCACCGAGAAAGGCACTTTTCGTGCGTAACCACACCCGCCGTACCACCCGTATCGCCACCGCCGTCACCGTCGCGGGGGCCCTCGGCCTCGGCCTCGCCGCCTGCGGCTCCGACGACGACTCCGCCAAGAGCGGCTCGGGCGACAGCGACAAGGCGCTCGTCGTCGCCGCGAGCCCCACCCCGCACGCGGACATCCTGAAGTACGTCCAGGACCACCTGGCCGCGAAGGAGGGGCTCACGCTCAAGGTCAAGGAGGTCACCGACTACGTGACCCCCAACACCGCGACGCAGGACGGCTCCGTCGACGCCAACTTCTTCCAGCACAAGCCGTACCTCGACGACTTCAACAAGAAGAACGGCACCGACCTCGTCCCCGTGACCGCCGTGCACCTGGAGCCGCTCGGCGCCTACTCGCACAAGGTCAAGAGCCTCGGCGCGCTGAAGAAGGGCGCGACCGTCGCGCTCCCCAACGACGCGACCAACGAGGCCCGCGCCCTCAAGCTCCTGGAGAGCAACGGGCTCATCGCGCTCAAGTCCGGCGCCGGCGACGACGCGACCCCCTCGGACATCGCGAAGAACCCGAAGGACATCTCCTTCAAGGAACTGGAGGCCGCGCAGGTCCCGCGCTCCCTCGACGACGTCGACGCCGCCGTCGTCAACGGCAACTACGCGGTCGAGACCGGCCTCAAGCCCGCGAAGGACGCCCTCGTCCTGGAGAAGGCCAAGGACAACCCGTACGCGAACCTCCTCGTCGTCAAGGACGGCAAGGAGAACGACCCGCGCGTGAAGAAGCTCGCCAAGCTCCTCCACTCGCCCGAGGTCAAGAAGTTCATCGAGGACAAGTACGAGGGCTCGGTCATCCCGGCCTTCTGAGCCGGCCGACCCCTCGCCCCACGGGTACGGCCCCGGCCGCCCGGCCCCGTGCCGGGTGCGCCGGGGCCTTCGCGTGCCCCGGTGGTGCGCCCCCCGGGCCCCATGCTGCATGCTGGACCACCCGGCACAGCGGCCCCGCGGGCCGCCGAAGACACCGACCAGGCCCGACCATCACGGAGCGGCGCATGACTTCCCTCTTCCCCGATGTCTCCCTCAGCACCGAGCGGTTGGTCCTGCGCCCCTTCGAAGCCGACGACGCCGCCGCCCTGGCCGACATGGTGAACGACGAGTCCGTCGCCGCCTGGACCACGCTCCCGCACCCCTTCACCCGCGCCCACGCCCGCGACTGGATCGCCCACCGCGCCCCCGGTGCCCGGCTCGGCGGCGAAGGACTCGTCCTCGCCGTCACCGAGTTCCTCACCCAGCGCCTCGTCGGCCTCGTCCGGCTCGGCCGCACCGACTGGGACCTGCGCGCCACCGAACTCTCCTGCGTCACCGCCTCCTGGGCACGCGGAGAGGGGTACGCGGCCGAGGTGGCGCTCGCCGTCTCGCAGTGGCTCTTCACCGAGCGGCGCTTCGCCCGCGTCGAACTGCGCACCGCCGCCGACAACACGGCCGCGCAGCAGGTCGCGCAGCGCATCGGTTGCGTCAGCGAGGGCGTCCTGCGCGGCGCCTGGATAGCCAGGCACCGCGACCACACCGGCGTCCTGCGCCGCAGCCGCACCGACCTCATCGTCTGGAGCCTGCTCCCCGAGGACCTCGACGACGACGTCGAGGCCCCCGCCGTGCACGAGGAGACCCGCCCCGGGCACGGTCCGGTCCGCGCCTACGCCGACTGGAACTGACAACGCCGCCACGGCGGTACGGACCCGAAGGGCACGCCGGGCCCCGGGCGCGGCCTCCCCGGAACCGCCCCTGCCCGGACACGCGTGCGACCGGTACGCTCACCCTGCCCGTACGGCCCCCGCACGCTCATCGGGCCCCGCCCCCGCGCGACACCCACAGGAGACTCACGAAGATGGCCGACCGGGTCACGGTGATCGGCTGGGACGGCTCTCCGCTGACCGAGGCGGCCCGCTCCGCGCTCGGCGCGGCGACGCTCGTGGCCGGGGCCGCCCACCACCTCGCGCTCCCCGAAGTGCCGCACGAGGCCGAGCGCATCCGGCTCGGCAGCGTCCATCTCGCCGCCCGCCGCATCGCCCTGCACCGGGGCAGCGCCGTCGTCCTCGCCGACGGCGACCCCGGCTTCTTCGGCGTCGTCCGCGCCCTGCGCGCGGGCGAACACGGCCTGGAGGTCGAGGTCGTGCCCGCCGTCTCCGCCGTCGCCTCGGCCTTCGCACGCGCCGGGATGCCCTGGGAGGACGCCGAGATCGTCGTCGCCCACCCGCGCACCCTGCGCCGCGCCGTCAACGTCTGCCGCGCCCACCCCAAGGTCGCCGTCCTCACCTCGCCGGGCGCGGGACCGGCCGAACTCGGCCTGCTCCTCGAAGGCGTGCACCGCACCTTCGTGATCTGCGAGGAACTCGGCACCGCGCGCGAACGCATCACCGTCGTCACCTCCGACCGCGCCGCCGACCACGCCTGGCGCGACCCCAACGTCGTCATCGTCATCGGCGGCAACGCCACGGCGGGCGGCACCGACAACGGCTGGATCGCCGGACGCGACCCCGCGGGCCCCGTACGCGGCTGGGCGCTCCCCGCTCGCGAGTACGGGGCGGGCACGCCCCTGGAGGGCGAGTCCCGCGAACTGCGCGCGGCCCAACTGGCCCGCCTCGGCCCCCGTACCGGCGACCTCGTGTGGGACATCGGCTCGGGGACCGGCGCCTTCGCCGCCGAGGCCGCGCGCTTCGGGGCCGCCGTGCTCGCCGTCGACGCGGACCCGGACGCCTGCGCCCGCACGACCGCCTCGGCCCGCCGCTTCGGCGTGCGGGTGCAGGTTGTGCACGGCGGCGCCCCGCACATACTCGAAGACCTCCCCGAGCCCGATGTCGTACGGGTCGGGGGCGGCGGCGAACCCGTCGTCTCGGCCGTCGCGGACCGCCGCCCGGCCGCGATCGTCACCCACGCGGGCACCCGCGACGAGGCCGAACTCCTCGGCCGCACCCTGGCGGAGCACGGCTACGCCGTCGAGTGCGCGCTGCTCCAGTCCGTCGCCCTCGATGTGGGGGAGTGGACCGAAACCGAACGTACCGTCGTGTTTCTCCTTTCCGCCCACCGTCCCGATCGCGCCCCGTGAACCAGTGGCCACAGCCAGCGGGGTAGGCTGGCCGATCGTCGTACAGCTTTCCGAGCTGCCCCCGGCACCCCGAACCGGCCCGTAAACCCCAGGTCCGCCCCGTGATCCGGGGTGCTGCGGGGCGGGCGCGCGCCGACGTGGCGCAGTCCACAGCCGACTGTGGCGGAAAGTGGCCGTCATAAGCGCGCCGGGACCGGGAGAATGCCCCGGGACGGCAGGGTTCTGCCCGCATCGTGCCGCAGGGCGCGTGCGCTCGTTGCTCCCCGTGGGAGGCCGAACGGCCTGCCGGTGGGCAACGGAAGGACCCGGCCGCCGTCGGCAGGTCCCGGAAGGCACGGGAAGCCGGTACGACCGGAGACAAGCGAAACAGCTGACACGTGGGCGAGGGGACGCATGACGGACACCGGCAAGGGCCCGGCCGAGGGGCAGCCGCAGGCTGCGGCACAGCCGGGCCCGTACCCGTACCAGGGGTACGCCGCAGCTCCGGCCGAGGACGACGACCTCCTCTTCATGCCGGGCGCGCAGGGTGCCTGGACCGAGGCGCAGCCCGTACTCGCCCAGCCGGTGCAGGCCGCCTACCAGGGGCCGGGCACCGAGCAGAGCGCGCAGGGGAGTTACGGGGCAGGGCTGCCCGGCGCCGAGGTCGCGGGCGGCTACGCCGAGGCCGCGCCCGTGGCGGAGGCGGTCGCGCGGACGGTCCCCGTGGCCCCGCTGCCGAAGCCCGCGCCGGTGCCGCCCGTACCGGTCGCCGTGCCCGTCGCCCCGCTGGAGCAGCCGCTTCAGGACGCCGTCGCGCCGACGCCGGAGCTGGACGGACAGGGCTACGCCGAGGGCTTCGCCGCACCCGCTTTCGAGGCTCAGGCCGTCGAGGTGCCCGCCGCCGAAGCGGCCGTCGAGGACCAGGCCGCCCAAGGCCCGGCCGACGCGGCCCAGGTGGCGGAGGGCCAGGAGACCCCGGCCGTCGCGGACGCCCCCGCGCAGCCGCACGCGCCGGAACCGCACGAGACGGACGGCCGCGACAGCGGCGCCGTCGACCTCTCGGCCGTCCGCGCCACGGCGACGCCCGCCCGCGCCCAGACCCCGCAGCGGCGCCCGCTCCACATGGGCCCCGCGCTCCCCGACCCGCGCAACAGCCCGGTCCGCACCCTCGCCGACCGCGGCCCCGCCGCGCCGCGCCCGGAGTACGCGACGACGCACAGCGGTACGGGATGGACGACCGTCCCGGCGCAGCCCCCCGCCCCGGCCCCGGTCGCGCCGGACGTGACGGAGTGGCAGCCCGCCGCCGGCACCGCGCCCGCCCCGGAGACGGACGAGGCCGTACGGGTCGCTCCGGCCGTGGAGCCGCAGGAGGTTCCCGCGGAGGCGCCGGAGGCGGCGGCCGTGGCCGAGGCGGAGCAGGTCGCCGAGGCGGAGCAGGCTGCCGCGCCGGAGGCCGTCGCGGAACCGGATGCCCTCGCGGAACCGGCGCCGGACGCCGAGGCCGAAGCGGTCCCGGTGCCGGAGGCGGCGGCAGCCGCTGCCGGGCCGGACGCCGTGGTCGAGGAGGCGGGCGAGGCCGAGCAGGCCGCCGAGCCGACGCCCGAGGCCGAACCGGCCCCCCTCGCCGCGGAGCCCCCAGTCGCCGAAACGCCTGCCGAAGCACCCGCCGAGCCCGAGCCGGTCGTGACGATCCCGGCCCAGCAGGCGGGCCCGGTCGCCCCTGCGGAGGCCTCGGAGCCCGCCGGGGCTCCCGTCTCCGGCGAGGCCCCGGTCACGGCCGGGACACCCGTGCCGGGCGAGGCCGCCGCGCCCGTCGAAGCGCCCGATGCCCCCGCGCCCGCCGACGCCTCCGCGCCCGCAGAACGGCCCGCCGCCGAGCAGCCCGCCCCGGCCGAGCAGCCCGCCGCTGCGGAGCCGGAGCCCGTCGCCGCCCCGGAGGAGTCCGTCGCGCTCCCCGAGCCCCCCGTGGCGGAGCCCGCCGCCGAGGAGACTCCCGCCGCGCACGTCATGACCCCGCCCGCCCCGCTGCCCCACCTCCCCGGCACCCCCGTGGGAGCCGCGCACTGGCCGAGCCCCGCCGGAGCCGTCGGCGAGCAGGACCCGGAGGACGTGCCCGAGGTCGCCCAGGACGAGCAGAGTCCGTCCGACGGGGCCACCGCGCCCGAGGCCGGAACGACCGAGGCCGCAGCGCCCGAGGCCACGGCACCCGAAGCCGCCGCGCCCGACGGGACGGCGCCCATCGAGGCCGCCCCCGCGACCGAGCCCCCGGCCGATTCCCCCGCCCCGAGCGGGGCCGCTTCCGCCCCCGTACCCCCGCAGGCCCCCGCCGGGCCCCCCGCGCCCGGCTACGACGAGGCGGAGCGCGAGGCCGTGCTGCGCGTCATGCGGGAGCGACGCGACATCCGCAACGGCTTCCGCTCCGACCCGATCCCGCACGAGGTGCTGCTGCGCGTCCTGGAGGCCGCGCACACCGCGCCGAGCGTCGGCCACTCCCAGCCCTGGGACTTCGTCGTCATCCGCTCCGAGGAGACCCGGCGCGCGATGCACGAGCTGGCCGAGAAGCAGCGTGACGCGTACGCCGCCTCGCTGCCCAAGGGCCGCGCGAAGCAGTTCCGCGAGCTGAAGATCGAGGCGATCCTCGACACGCCCGTCAACATCGTCGTCACCGCCGACCCGACGCGCGGCGGCCGGCACACCCTCGGCCGCCACACGCAGCCGCAGATGGCCCCCTACTCCTCCGCGCTCGCCGTCGAGAACCTGTGGCTCGCCGCGCGCGCCGAGGGACTCGGCGTCGGCTGGGTGAGCTTCTTCGACGAGCGCGAGATGGTGCGCGCGCTCGGCCTGCCCGAGCACCTGGAGGTCGTCGCGTACCTGTGCGTCGGGTACGTGGACGAGTTCCCCGACGAGCCCGAGCTGATGCAGGCCGGGTGGTCCAAGCGGCGCCCGCTCTCCTGGGTCGTCCACGAGGAGACGTACGGCCGCCGCGTGCTGCCGGGCGCCGAACCGGCCGACCTGCTCACCGAGACGGTGCGGCGCATCCGCCCGCTCGACGCGAAGGCGCTCGGCGAGGCGTGGGAACGGCAGAAGCGGATGACGAAGCCGCCGGGGGCGCTCGGGATGCTGGAGATCATCTCCGCGCAGCTCAGCGGCCTCTCGCGCACCTCGCCGCCGCCCATCCCCGAACCGGCCGCCGTCGCGATCTTCGCGGGCGACCACGGCGTGCACGCCCAGGGCGTCACCGCGTGGCCGCAGGAGGTGACCGCGCAGATGGTCGCCAACTTCCTCGGCGGCGGCGCGGTCTGCAACGCCTTCGCCAAGCAGGTCGGCGCCGAGGTGTGCGTCGTGGACGTCGGCGTCGCGGCCGAACTCCCGCCCACCCCGGGACTGCTGCCGCGCAAGGTGCGGGCGGGCACGGCGGACATGACGGCGGGCCCCGCGCTGAGCCGCGAGGACGTCACCGCCGCGATCGAGGTCGGCATCGAGACCGCCCGCGACCTCGTCGCGGCGGGCAACAAGGCGCTCCTGACCGGCGAGATGGGCATCGCCAACACGACCGCGTCGGCCGCCCTCATCTCCGTCTTCACCGGCACCGACCCGGCCGAGGTCACCGGGCGCGGCACCGGCATCAACGACGAGATGCACGCCCACAAGATCGACGTCATCCGTCGCGCGCTCGACCTGCACCGCCCCGATCCCGCCGACCCCGTCGGGGTGCTCGCGGCGGTCGGCGGGCTCGAACACGCGGCCATGGCGGGGCTCCTCCTCGGCGGCGCCTCGCTGCGCACCCCGGTCATCCTCGACGGCGTGAGCGCGGGAGCGGCGGCCCTCGTCGCCCGTGCGATCGCCCCCGAGGTCCTGGCCGCGTGCATCGCGGGCCACCGCAGCGCCGAACCGGGCCACGTCGCGGCCCTCAACAGCCTCGGCCTGCGGCCCCTCGTCGACCTCGACCTCCGCCTCGGCGAGGGCACGGGCGCCCTCCTCGCCCTCCCCCTCGTCCAGAGCGCGGCCCGCGCGATGCACGAGGTGGCCACCTTCGACTCGGCGGGCGTCACCGAGAAGTAGCCCTCCGGGGGCGGAGCGGGAGGCACCCGCCCGCCCCCGGGAACAGCGCGGGTCCACCCCGTAAACTTGCCCCCTGCGGAGCGAAGCCGCACCGCCTCCCCCCGCCCCGCAAGGAGCCGCTCCGCCATGCCCTCCCCGGCCACCCACCCCGCCTACCCCGCGGGACTCCGCCTCGCGGGCCGCAAGGTCGTCGTCCTCGGCGGCGGCCAGGTGGCTCAGCGCAGGCTCCCCGCCCTGCTCACCGCGGGTGCCGACGTCCTCCTCGTCTCGCCCTCGGCGACGGCGTCCGTCGAGGCCATGGCCACGGCGGGGGAGCTTCGCTGGGAGCGCCGCCCCTACCGCGCGGGCGACCTCGAAGGCGCCTGGTACGCGATCGTCGCGACCGACGACGCGGACGCCAACCACGCCGCGTCCGCCGAGGCCGAGGAGCGCCGCGTGTGGTGCGTACGCAGCGACGACGCCGACGCGGCGAGCGCCTGGACCCCCGCGAGCGGGCACAGCGCCGGCGTCACCGTCGCCGTCCTCACCACCGAGCCCGCCGAGCGCGACCCCCGGCGCACCGCCGCCGTGCGCGACTCCCTCCTGCGCGCGCTCGACGAAGGCCGCGTCGCGGTGCCCCGGCAGGCGGGCGGCGAGAGCCCCAGGGTCGCGCTCGTCGGCGGCGGACCCGGGGACCCCGACCTCATCACCGTGCGGGGACGCCGCCTCCTCGCCGAGGCCGACGTCGTCATCGCCGACCGCCTCGGGCCCCGCGACCTCCTCGCCGAACTCCCGCCGCACGTCGAGGTCATCGACGCGGCGAAGATCCCGTACGGGCGCGCGATGGCGCAGGAGGCGATCAACGAGGCGCTCATCACGCACGCCAAGGAGGGGAAGACCGTCGTGCGGCTCAAGGGCGGCGACCCCTTCGTCTTCGGGCGTGGCATGGAGGAGGCCCAGGCCCTCGCGGCGGCCGGCATCCCCTGCACCGTCGTCCCCGGCATCTCCAGCTCGGTCAGCGTCCCCGCCGCCGCGGGCATCCCCGTCACACACCGGGGCGTCGCGCACGAGTTCACCGTGGTCAGCGGCCACGTCGCGCCCGACGACCCGCGTTCGCTGGTCGACTGGCCCGCGCTCGCCCGGCTGCGCGGCACGCTCGTGATCCTCATGGGGGTCGACAAGCTCGGCGCGATAGCCGAGGCCCTCGTCCGCCACGGCCGCGACCCCGAGACCCCCGTCGCCCTGATCCAGGAGGGCACCACGGCCGCCCAGCGGCGCGTCGACGCACGCCTCGAAACCGCGGCCGAGACCGCCCGCGCGCACGACGTACGCCCCCCGGCCGTCATCGTCGTCGGCGCCGTCGCCGCCCTGGGCGCCTGACCGGCGGGCCCGCAGAACTCCGTACGCACGACCCGAGGCGGCACACCGTGGCAGTACCCGAACGCGTCGACGACCCGGCGGACCCCCGGCTCGGCGACTACACCTCGCTCACCGACGTCCAGTTGCGCCGCCGCCGCGAGCCGGAGGAAGGGCTCTTCATCGCGGAGGGCGAGAAGGTCGTGCGCCGCGCCCTGGACTCCGGGCACGGCATGCGCTCCATGCTGCTCACGGAGAAGTGGCTGCCCGCCATGGCCGACGTGATCGAGGCGAGCGAGGCGCCCGTCTACCTCGTGAGCCCCGAGACGGCCGAGCGGGTCACCGGCTACCACGTCCACCGCGGCGCCCTCGCCTCACTGCACCGCACCCCGCTGCCCGCGCCCGCCGACGTCCTCGCGGGGGCGCGCCGCGTCGCCGTCTTCGAGGACCTCGTCGACCACGCGAACCTCGGCGCCGCCTTCCGCAACGCGGCGGCCCTCGGCGTCGACGCCGCCCTCCTCACCCCGCGCTGCGCCGACCCCCTCTACCGCCGCGCCGTGAAGGTCTCGATGGGCGCCGTCTTCTCCCTCCCGTACGCGCGCCTGGAGCACTGGCCGGCGGACGCGGACACGATCAAGCAGGCCGGTTTCACCCTCGCCGCCTTCTGCCTCTCGGACCGCTCCCTGACCCTCGACGCCCTCGTCGCCCGCGAGGACCCCCGCCTCGCGCTCCTCTTCGGCAGCGAGGGCCCGGGACTCACCCCGGCCGCGCTCACCGCCGCCGACCTGCACGTCCGCATCCCGATGCAGGCGGGCATCGACTCCCTCAACGTCGCGGCGGCGACAGCGGTGGTCTTCTACGCGACGCGGAAGAACGGCCCCTCCGGCGTCTGAGCGACGCGGAAGAACGACCCCTGCGGCGTCTGAGCGACGCGGCGGAACGGCCCCTGCGGCGTCCGAGACGCGGGGCACGGAACGAAGCCGCGCGGATCAGCCCGTGAGGGGCTTCCTCACGCCAGCCCCTGAACGAGCATGATCCCCAGCGCCACGATCAGCGTGACCACGCAGAACACCACGATCCGCTGCCGCAGCAGCCGCGGATTGGCGGGCCGCCGCCCCGTCCCCGTGCGGGCGCCGGTCCGAGCGGTGCCGCCGGTCCGGGAGGCCGCCGGTCGCCGCTGCCCGCCCGTGGCGCGCGGCGGGCGACCCGCCACGGGGCTCCGCTCGGCGCCCTGCGAAGGACGTGTCTCGGGGCCGCCGCCCTGCGTGCCGGGGCCGGGACGCCGCGCCCCGCGCCCCGCGCCGGTGCCACCCGGCTGCGGGCGTCCCTCCCGTGCGGGGGCGGGCCGCTCGCCGCGCGGCTGGGCCTGCGCGGGGGCCGCCGTCTCCGGCCTGCGGCGCCCGCGCGGCGCCGGGGTCACCGGGCGCTGCTGCGTCGCCTGCTCGGCGTACTGCTCGGCGAGCCGCCCCGTGGGCCGCTCGATCACCTCGCGCTGACCCGGGCCGCGCGTGCTGCCGGGGTGCTGCGTCTCGCGCGCGGCGATCTCCTTGAGCCGCAGCGAGAGCTGCAGCGTGCTCGGGCGCTCCTCGGGGTCCTTCGCGAGGCAGGCCCGCACGAGGGGCGCGAGAGCGTCGGGGACGCCGCGCAGGTGGGCCTCCTCGTGCACGACCCGGTAGAGCATGACCTCCGAGCTGCCGTGCCCGAAGGGGGAGTCGCCGGTGGCCGCGTAGGAGAGCGTCGCGCCGAGCGCGAAGACGTCCGTCGCGGGCGTGACCGCCGCGCCGCGTACCTGCTCGGGCGCGAGGAAGCCGGGCGAGCCGACCGCCGTGCCGACGTGCGTGAGGGTGCTCGCCCCGGTCGCCCAGGCGATCCCGAAGTCGATGATGCGGGGGCCCTTGGGCGAGAGCAGGATGTTGGAGGGCTTGAGGTCGCGGTGCACGACCCCCGCCTCGTGCACCGCGACGAGCCCCTCCGAGAGAGCGGCGCCCACGGAAGCCACCTCGGCGGCCGTCAGCGGGCCCTCCTCGGCCACCTTGTCGTGCAAGGAGGGGCCGGGTACGTACTGCGTGGCGAACCAGGGCCGCTCGGCCTCCAGGTCCGCCGCCACGAGCCGTGCCGTACAGCCTCCGCGAATACGCCGGGCCGCCGAGACCTCACGGGCGAAACGCGAGCGGAACTCCTGGTCCTCCGCCAGATCCGGGCGGATGACCTTCAGCGCGACGCGCTGGCCCTTGCGATCGGAGCCCAGGTAGACGACGCCCATCCCGCCCGCGCCGAGTCGCCGGTGAAGCCTGAACGAGCCGACGACACGCGGGTCCTCGCGCCGGAGCCGCATCATCGTCATGTCCATCCCCGCTGCCCGTTACTGCTGACGAGCCACAGCTTACGTTTCCCCGCGCCGGTGCGCGCTGAGGCCGCGCCCTCCGTGACCGAACGATTGTCTTCGCGGGACGCGGTGGTGAAAGACGCTCAGCGTGACACTCCTTCACTCGCCCGGCCGCATCCCCCTTTTCGCCCAATTCCCGCAGGCTGCGGGCCTTTTCACCGCTTACGGGGAGGGGCGCACGCCCCTGCGGGACCGCCGCCCCACCCGCCCCCGCGAGCGCCCCGTGCCCCGCCCGCCCCCTCCGGAACGACCCCTTCCGTCCGTGACCCACATCACGGTCCTCAGGGGAGTCCCCGAGAGGATCTCCACCCAGGGGAGTAGGGGACCGCTCCGCCGTCCTCCTGGGGGAGGCCAGGCATTCGGTACGAGGGCATGACGACCCCCTCTGTCCCCGGGGGCGAGGATGGAGGCACAGCGACGGGAGCGCCACCCACCCCCCGAGGTCACGCGCCCGTCGCTCCCTCGACCGACACCTTCGGCAGGAGAAGGACCGATGGCCACGACCGTGCCTGAAGCACCCCGTGCACGCACGCGCCCCGCGCGCCGCCACCCCCTGGTGGCCGCCGCCATCGTCCTTCCCCTGGCAGCCCTGCTCGTGGTCGTCTTCGGCGGCTGGGAAGCAGTGGTCCTCCAGGCGTCGTCCGTGGGCATGATGCCGTGACGCGCGGTTAGCGTCACGGGCCCGGAAGAGCGGTCCGGGCGGGGACATCAATGCCCGTGAAACCCCGTGGGGACGGGGGTGCGGCGGACGGCAACAGATGCCCGCGCGGCTGGGGAGCCGCGCGGGCATCATTCTTTCGCGCCCTGCCCCGTGGTCCCGTGCCCCCGGCCGCCCGCCCGCGCGGAATCCACGGACAGTCCCTAGGCTCGCAAACGTGTACCCGACCACCACCCGGCCGTCCCCGTGACCGCCCCCCGGCCCCCCGCCCACCCGGTCCCGCACGGCAAGAGCGAGGCCGGGAACGCGGCGACCCCCGGCCCCCCGCACGGCCCCCACCCCGAGGAGACGGGCGAGGGCGGCGAGGTGGCCGGCGCGCGAGCGGAATCGGCCGAGGGAACGACGTCGCACGTCCCGGAGGCCGCACGCTGCGGCGACGCGGGTGAGCCGCGTACGGGGAACGGCGGGCAGCGCACCGGTACGGAGACGCCCCGGGGCGGCGAGAGCGCCGAGCGGGGGAAGCCGACGACCGGGCGGACGCCCACCGGCAAGAGCTCGCGCCAGGCCGGTGACACGCGGGCACGGCGGAGTGGCCCGCTCTCAGCTCCGGTGCACGACGGAGAGGTGCGCGGGGACTCGTCGTCCGGCACGAGCGCGCGGGGCGAGAGCCCCGGGGCGGTACCCGGTCGGCAGTCCGGGCCGCCGGGGACCGAGGGACCCGCCGCAGGTCCCGCCCCGGCCTCCGCGCGAGTCGGTGAGGGCGCTCCAGGAGCGGCGGAGCCCGCCCGCGAGTCGGCCGGCCCGGCGGCCGGTACGGGGACGGACACCGCCCCGGTCGCGGGGCGCGGTGCCGCCGGGACCGGGGAGGGCGGCACACCGCTCGCCGGGGGGCTCCTCGCCGGAGCCGGGCGGTGCGGCGAGGGGAGTGCGCCCCTGCCGGGGAGCCCGGCCGGAGCGGGCGTGCCCGGGGCCGGGCGCGCCGGGGTCGTCGCCGCGCGGCAGCACGAGGACACCGCGTTCCCCGCGCCGCCGGGTCCCGGGGCGCCCCCCGTTCCCCGTACCGCCGAGGACCTCGTCACCGCCCTGCGCGGACACGCCCGTGCCGTCGCGCACCGCGCGGAGCGGCCCTGCTCCTGTGCCCGGCGCGCGGGCGCGGGCATCCCGCGTTCCCCCGACGTCGCCGAGCCCGTGCTCGCCGACCGCCCGGACGGCACCGTCGTACGGCACGGGGACGTCGTCGCGAAGGCGCACGCCCCCGGCACCCCGCCCGCCGACCTCGGCGCGCGCCTCGCGGTCGCCGCGCACCCCGCGCTCGCCGGAGTCCTGCTGCCCCCGCTCGGCCCTCTCGTGCACGGCCTGCGCCTGATGAGCTGCTGGCCCCACGGCTCCCCCGTGGACCCGCACGCACCCGAACTGGCCCCCTGGGAGGACGCCGCCGTCCTCCTGGCCCGCCTCCACACCGTCGACCCGCTCGCCCTGCCCGGACCGCTGCCCCCCATGCGCGGCCCGGTGAAGGCGGCCCGCGCCGTCGCGCGGATGCGCGCGGCGGGGCCCCCGCGCGACAGCGGCCTCGTCCTGCGCGCCTGGGCGACGCTGCCCCCCTGGGCCCGCGGCGAGGTACCGGGGCCCGCCCGCGCGCTGTGCCACGGGGACCTCCACCTGGGGCAGCTCGTGCGCCACCCGGCCCCGCACGGCGCGTGGCGGCTCATCGACATCGACGACCTGGGACTCGGCGACCCCGCCTGGGACCTCGCCAGACCCGCCGCCTGGCACGGCTGCGGGCTGCTCTCGGCCGCCGACTGGTCCACCTTCCTCGGCGCCTACCGGGCCGCGGGCGGCACCGCGGTGCCGGGTGCGGGCGACCCCTGGGTGCGGCTCGACGTCCCGGCCCGCGCGCTCACGGTGCAGACCGCCGCGCTCGCCCTCGCCAAGGCGACCGAGGCGGGCCGTCCGCTGGACGACGCGGAGACCGCCGTCCTCGACGCCTGCGCCCGCATCGCCGGACTGCCGCCCGCCGGTGCCGGGGGGAACTCCTGACCGTGCTCGCGCGTCCTGAGAGGATGAACGAGGACGGCCCGGTGTCCCGGGAAGCCGTCGCGTCAGGCGAGGAGTTGGAGCCAGGATGCATTGTCCGAAGTGCGGTGCCCCCATGCACACGTACAACCGCAGCGGAGTCCAGATCGAGCAGTGCAGCGGCTGCCGCGGGATATTCCTGGACTACGGCGAGCTGGAGTCGCTGACCCGCATGGAATCGCAGTGGTCGCAGCCGGCCCCGCCGCCGCAGCAGTACCCCTCGGCCCCCGCCGCGCCCTGGGGCGCCCAGCACCACGGCGGCCACCACGGGCACCACGGGGGCGGTCACCGCGGCTTCGGGCGGATGCTCTTCTCGTCCTGAGCGGCCGAGGGTCCGGGCGGCGAGTGGCCGGGGCCCGAGCCACGGGCGGGGCGGCCTTGTGAGCAGGGCCGCCCCGCCCACCCCTGCCCCACGCACGAAGAAGCCCCCGGCCGCAAGGGCCGGGGGCTTCGAGGTGTGGACGATACTGGGATTGAACCAGTGACCTCTTCCGTGTCAGGGAAGCGCTCTCCCGCTGAGCTAATCGTCCTCGGGACCCTCCGCGACCCGAAGGCCAGGAGAGGTGAACTCACGTGCGCGATACTGGGATTGAACCAGTGACCTCTTCCGTGTCAGGGAAGCGCTCTCCCGCTGAGCTAATCGCGCGGGACAAGACCTGCGGCCCGGGGGCCCGGTCTCGGTGGACGATACTGGGATTGAACCAGTGACCTCTTCCGTGTCAGGGAAGCGCTCTCCCGCTGAGCTAATCGTCCTTGGAGGTGGAGACGGGATTTGAACCCGTGTAGACGGCTTTGCAGGCCGTTGCCTCGCCTCTCGGCCACTCCACCCCGAAATGAAGAACTCGGGAAGTCCTCCATCATCGAGCGGACGACCAGGTTCGAACTGGCGACCTCAACCTTGGCAAGGTTGCGCTCTACCAACTGAGCTACGTCCGCTTGTCGGTGTCCGGGGCGCTTGGCGCGTCCCGGCGACGAGTGGAACTCTAGCGGATTCCCGGGCCAGTACAAAAACGCGTTTGCGCAGCGTGCGCGTGCGCGGCCACAGGGAGCGAGCGGACGGCCACGGCGCACGCCCCGCACGGGGCCCGCTCCCCGGCGCCCGCCTACACTCCCCGCGTGCACCCCCCGACCCCCCTCGCCCGCTTCGGCGACCTGCTCGCCACCGGCCTGCGGGACGTCACGGACGACCCGGCCGCGCTCGACAGCTCCGGTTTCTGGGCCGTCGCCGCCGACTTCGACGGCGCCCTCGTCTGCGCCCGCTTCGCCGACGTGCGCCGCGCCCCGGCCCCGCCCGTGCGCCCCGGCGCCTGGCGCGGCCCGCGCGCGGACGCGTGGACCTCCTCGCTCGACCACGACGCCTACACGGCGGGGGTACGGGAGATCCGCGCCCGCATCGCGCGCGGCGAGGTCTACCAGGCGAACCTGTGCCGCGTCCTGAGCGCCCCGCTGCCCGATCCGGACGCCGCCGACCCGGACGCGCTCGGCGCGCTCCTCGCCCGCGACAACCCCGCCCCGTACGCCTCCGTGATCCGCCTGCCGGGGTACGGCGTCGAGATCGCGAGCGCCTCACCGGAACTCTTCCTGCGCCGCGCGGGCCGCACCGTCGAGTCGGGCCCCATCAAGGGCACCGGCCGCACCCCGGACGACCTCCTGGAGAAGGACCACGCCGAGAACGTCATGATCGTGGACCTCGTCCGCAACGACCTCGGCCGCGCCTGCGCGACGGGCAGCGTCACCGTTCCCGCCCTGTGCGCCGTGGAGCGCCACCCGGGGCTCGTGCACCTCGTCTCGACCGTACGGGGCGAACTCGCGCCCGGCGTCGGCTGGCCCGGACTGCTCGCGGCGAGCTTCCCGCCCGGCTCCGTCACGGGCGCGCCGAAGTCGAGCGCGCTGCGCCTCATCGCCGCGCTGGAGACCGCGCCGCGCGGCCCCTACTGCGGCGGCATCGGCTGGGTCGACGCCGATCGCGGCGCGGGGCAACTCGCCGTGGGCATCCGTACCTTCTGGATCGACCGCGCGGAGCGGGGCGGGCCCGTCGTGCGCTTCGGCACCGGGGCGGGCATCACGTGGGGCTCCGAGCCGGAGCGCGAGTGGCGCGAGACCGAACTCAAGGCGGCCCGGCTGCTCGCGATAGCGTCGGGACCCGACGACGAGCACGCCCCCGTACCGGGCGCGGCCCGCTCCGTCCCCGACCGGACCCGCCCCGTGGAACCCGCCGAAAGCGAAGGAAGTCTCCGATGACTGTGCGCACCATCTGGATCAACGGTGGACTGCGTGACGCCGAGGACGCGCGCGTCTCCGCGCTCGACCACGGGATCACCGTGGGCGACGGCGTGTTCGAGACCGTCAAGGCCGTCGACGGAGCCCCGTTCGCGCTCAGCCGCCACCTCGACCGGCTCGCCCGTTCCGCCGCCGGACTCGGCCTCCCCGAGCCCGACCTCGACGAGGTGCGGCGCGCGTGCGCGGAGGTGCTCGCGGCCGAGCCCGTCGCGCTCGGGCGGCTGCGCATCACGTACACGGGCGGGGTCTCGCCGCTCAGCTCCGACCGGGGCACGGAGGCGCCGACCCTCATCGTCGCCGCCGGCGCCATCGCGCCGCGGCCCGACACCACCGCCGCCGTCACGGTGCCGTGGGTGCGCAACGAGCGCGGCGCGCTGAGCGGCCTCAAGACGACCTCCTACGGCGAGAACGTCCTCGCCCTCGCCCGCGCGCACGAGCACGGCGCGTCCGAGGCGCTCTTCGCCAACACGGTCGGACAGCTCTGCGAGGGCACCGGCTCCAACGTCTTCGTCGTGCTCGACGGGACCCTGTGCACCCCGCCCCTCGCCTCCGGCTGCCTCGCGGGCATCACACGCGCCCTCGTCGCCGAGTGGACGGGCGCGGAGGAGCGGGACCTGCCCCTCGACGTCCTGGAGCGGGCCGACGAGGTCTTCCTGACCTCCACGACGCGCGACGTGCAGGCCGTGCACCGCGTCGACGGCCGCACGCTCGCGCAGGCCCCCGGCCCCGTCACGGCGAAGGCGATGCGTGTCTTCGCCGAGCGCGCCGCGGCCGATCAGGACCCCGCCTGAGCACCCTGGTGGGGCGGCCGGGCGCCGGGGTAGAAAGGCCCTGATGACCACGACCCTGCGGCCGACCGAGCCGCTTCAGCACGATCCCGGCGGGGCCCGTCACCGTGCGTACGAGATCCGCGTCAACAGCCGTCCGGTGGGCGGGCTCGTCCTCAGCGCGCGTCCCGAGTACGGGCTGGGGTCCATAGTCGGCCTCCGCGTCGCCGAGCCCGACCGGGGCAGGGGCCGCGCGGCGGTCGCCGTGCTCGCCGCCGAGGAGGTGCTGCGCGGCTGGGGCTGCCGGCGCTCCGAGGGCGTGGTGCCCGCCGGGTCCGGGGCCGGGCTGCGGCTCGCCGCCTCGCTCGGGTACGCGGAGGACGCGCGCGTGCTGCGCAAGGTGCTCCGGGGGAGCGCGCCCGCACTGCCCGCGGGCTCCGTCGCGCGCCGCATGACCGACACCGAGTTCGACGCGTGGCGGGAGCACGAACGCATCGCGCACGCCGAAGTGCTGCGCGAGCACCTCGGGCTCGGCGAGGAGCAGGCCGCGGAACGCTCCGCGCACGACCTCGCCGCCGCCTTCCCCGAGGGCCCGCGCGGCCACGGACAACGGCTCTGGGTCCTGGAGCACGAGGGCGCCACGGTGGGCACCCTGTGGGTCACCGACCGCGAGACGGACGTCTACGTGATGTCCGTCGAGGTCGCCGAGGAGCACCGGGGCCGGGGACACGGCCGCTCCCTGCTGCGGTGGACCGAGGCGGACGGCCTCGCGGAGGGCCACCGCGCGGCGGAACTCAACGTCCACACGCGCAACACCCCGGCGCTGCGGCTCTACGCATCGCTCGGGTACCGGCCCTTCCAGCACCACTTCGTGAAACCGCTGATCTGAGCGGGGCGGAGGCGCGGGGGAGGGACCGGGCGGAGGGACGGGTGTTCCCCGGTGACCCGGGCGAGGTGGGCCCAGGCGTCCGGAGCGGTGCCTGGTCCCGACTCCTCGGGCGCGGTCCCGGTGGCCGAGGCCCGTCCCGGGCGCGGCACGGGTGGCGGGGGGCCGGCCTCCGCGCGGGCGCGGCTGGTTCCCCGCGGAGACCCGCCCCCCGCGCTCAGTCCGCGAGCAGTCCGTCCGCGATCTCCTCGATCCGCTCCCGCAGCCCCTCCTGCGTCTTGCTGCCGTCGAGGAGCGTGCCGCCGATCTCGTACGTGGGCGTGCCCTTCACGCCCAGCGCCTTGCCCTCGGCCTGGTCGGCGTCCACGGTCAGGATGTGCCGCCCGTCGATCAACGCGGTGTCGAACTCCTCTGCGTCCAGGCCGAGTCCACCGGCGGTCTCGACGAGGAACGGTTCGCCCGCGGCGGCGAAGTCCTCGACGCGGCGCAGCACGGCGGCGACGAAGGGCCAGCCCTGCCCCTGCGCGAACGCCTCCTCGGCGGCCTGGGCCCCGGCGAAGGCGTGCTTGTGCTTCTCCAGCGGGAAGTGGCGCAGCCGGATCTCCAGGCGGTCGCCGTACCGCGCGCGCAGGGCGTCCAGGTCCGCGAGGGCGGAGCGGCAGTCGGGGCACTGGAGCTCGCACCAGACGTCGAGGACGACGGGGGAGGGGGCGGTGGGAGCGGGCGTCGGTTCGTTCATCGGACCAGTTTCCCATCGGCGGGCGCCACGCCCGCTCACGCGGGGGTTCCCGGGCGCGACCCTGGGAAAACCCTGATCCTTGCCGCGCGGCGACCCTGAGAAGTCCCCCATTTCGGCCCGGGGTGGGGCTGTCCCCATGTCGTCGGCCTCCGCGACGGTGCACGATGGAGGGGAGAGAGAACCGGTGAGGCGCGCGGGCGCGGAGCCGGTGGATGCCGTACGGAGATGCCTGGAGGGGCCCGGATGCTCGCCGAGACGATCTGTTCCGCCGTATCGGTGGCCGGCCTGGGTATCGCCGCCGTCACCGCCTACCGCAAGCGCTTCCTGAGCGCGGCGCGCATCGCCGCCTACTCGCTCGTGCCCATCGGCCTGGTCATGACCGGCGTGGTCAAGTGGCTCGCGCACACCGCGTTCAGCCCCACGGCCTGGGCCGGTTTCGTGGTGCTCGGGGCGGCCTGGCTGCTCTTCCTCGCGACGCGCTCGGTCGAGCGGCGCAAGTACGGGACCCGCAAGGAACGCCGCGCGGCGGCCCGCGCGGCGCGCGAGAACGAGGCCACTGCTCCCGCGGCCTCGGGGCCTGCCCTCCCCGGGCGTGCCCCCGCCCGGCCGGCCTCCGGCGACGCGGGCCGCTCGACGGGCTCCTCGCGCGGCGCCAAGCCGGACGAGGATTTCAGCGACATCGAGGCCATCCTGAAGAAGCACGGGATCTGAGCCCGCGCGGGCCCCGTTCGCGCGTTCCGAGGAGTGAGACACGGCTGTTCGAATCGCCGGGAAACACGGCAGCTCCGGGTGCTCCGTCACGCTGTGTCAATAGAACTCGTACGCGTGAACCGGTGAATTCCGCGGTGCGAGGGGCATTTCGGGCCGCCTAGCGGGGGCGGGTGGGCCATGATCGCTGCGTCATGCCCGAGACCTCCCTGGACGAGGGGCAGGCGGCAGCGGTCTCCGTTCCGCCCCTGCCCGTCCCGTCGCACCGCGCAGAGTGCCCCGGCGTCGCCGTTCCCGCTCCCCGCCCACCGTCCGCCGCCACGACACCCGCCCCCGTCCGGTCGGCTCCCCACGCGCCCGGTCGCGTCCCCGCCGAGCCGGACGCCCCCGCCCCGGAGGAGAAGCCCGAGGCCGTGACGCAGGGGCACCCCACTCCCACCGGCAACGAGAGGGGGTGCCTCTTCGCCCTCTCGCAGCCCCCGCTGATGATCTTCCTGACGGTGGTGGGCCTGCTCCTGCTGATGGGCGCGGTCCACGACCTCTACCTGAGCTGAGGCGCCACCGTACGGGGGCGTCCGGGCACGCGCCGGGTGTTGCCCGCTCGCCGGGCCGAGTCCCGCCGGGGCCGCTGGTCCCGCCGGAACCTGCCGCCCCGGCGGGTCACGCCCCTGGGGGCTCCCTGTGGGCCCTCTGTGCGCCGTGGGCGAGCTCGCGCGCGGCGGCGGCTACGCGCGGGGCGGCTACTTCGCCGTCGCCTCTTTGCGCCGGGCGCGGTAGGCGGCGACGTGGAGGCGGTTTCCGCAGGTGCGGCTGTCGCAGTAGCGGCGGGAGCGGTTGCGCGAGAGGTCGACGAAGGCCCGGCCGCAGTCCGGGGCCCCGCAGCGGCGCAGCCGCTCGCGTTCGTCCGCGACGACGAAGAAGGCGAGCGCCATGCCGCAGTCGGCGGCGAGGTGGTCGGCGAGCGAGGCGCCCGGCGCGAAGTAGTGCACGTGCCAGTCGTAGCCGTCGTGGTCGGTGAGCCGAGGCGTGGTTCCCGCCGTCGCCACCAGCTCGTTGATGATCCGTACCGCGCTCGCGCTGTCCGCGGCGGCGAAGACCTCCGCGAAGCGGGCCCGCACGTGGTGCAGCGCCCGCAGGTCCGAGGTGTCGAGCACCCCGGTGTCGCTCAGGTGGTGCGCCCGTACGAACTCCTCCAGCTCGGCCACCGAGGCGAGCGACTCGGCCCGCCCCTCGGCGGGGGCGCTGTTGACCAGGTCGACCACCGCCTCCAGCGCGCACCGCGTGTCGTGTGTGATCAGCACCGTGGACCCCTGCCCCCGAGGCGGGCCCCCTGCCCGCCGGTGACGGCCGATGCTAGTCCCGGCCGGGTCCGGACACGACACGGCCGCCGTCCCGGTCGTACCGGAACGGCGGCCGTGCCGTACTCCTCCCACGGCGGACCGTGGGCGGGGCGGTACCCGTACCGCCGCCCCGAGTCGGGCGGTGCGGGTCGTCGAGTGGGCCTCCTGGCGTCGGGCTTCCGGCGGCTGCCGCTCCCGGTTCGCTCAGCTCTCGGCCAGGATGTGCGACAGCTCCGTGTCGAGGTCGAAGTGACGGTGTTCCGTGCCGGGTGGCACGGCGGCGTCGGTCCGCTTGAGGAAGGACTCCAGGGCCCGCGCGGGGGCCTCCAGCAGCGCCTCGCCCTCGGGCGAGCTGAGGGCGATACAGACGACGCCCTGACCGTGGCTGCGGGACGGCCAGACGCGGACATCGCCGGTACCCGTGGGCCGGTGCAGGCCCTCGGCGAGGAGATCGCGGGCGAAGACCCACTCGACGGTCTCCTCCGCTCCGGTGTGGAAGGTGGCGTGCACGGCGTAGGGATCGGCCGTGTCATACCGCAGCCCTGCCGGGACCGGCAGGGACGACTCGCTCGACACAACGAGGCGCAGGTGCAGCTCGCAGCTCACCGTGGTGTTCATAAGCGCCAGGGCCTTTCGCTCAGTGTGCGCTCGGGGATTCGCACGTCGGCGAAATCGACATGCCACCTACAGTGCCGTTGTAAACCCCTCTGGGCGGTTTCTTGTGCTTTGCGTCACTCGTACGGGTGAGTCCTTTTTGTCGCCTTACCTCCGTTCCGGTTGTGGCGCCACTCGGGTAGAGTCCGGACCCACCTCGGGGGCGGCCCGGGGCCGGGGGGACGGGGTTCATGGGCGAGACGAGAAGCGAGCCTGACGTGCAGGAGCAGACGCCCGAGCCGGAGGGCTCGACGCCGGGGAAGCCGGTGGGCGGCGCGCCGGGGATGCCGGTGGGCGGCACGCCGGAGGAGTCGGAGGGCGGGGCGCCGGGGCCGGGCGGGAAGGGCCTCGGCTCGCGGGCACCGCGCTTCGTCCGCGAGCGCCGCACGCTGCACCTCAGCTGGCAGGTCGGCGTCTTCGTCGTCGGGCTCGCGGTCGTCGTCGCCGGCGTCCTCATGCTCGTCCTGCCCGGACCGGGCTGGGTGGTGATCTTCGGCGGCATGGCGATCTGGGCCACCGAGTTCGTCTGGGCCCAGCTCGTGCTCCGCTGGACCAAGCGGAAGGTCACCGAGGCCGCGCACAAGGCGCTCGACCCCAGGGTCCGCCGCCGCAACATCATCCTGACCAGCATCGGCCTGGTGGTCATCGCGGCGCTCGTCCTCGTGTACGTGGTCCGCTTCGGCCTGGAGCTGCCCTGGAACATCAAGGAGTGAGCGACCGGCGCCCCCGCGTGACGCGCGGAGGCCGGAGCACCCCCTGACATGGGGTAATGTTCTCCCTGCGTCCGGGCGATTAGCTCAGTGGAAGAGCGCTTCGTTCACACCGAAGAGGTCACTGGTTCGAACCCAGTATCGCCCACCCCGGGACCGGCCCGGAGGCTTCCAAGCCTCCGGGCCGCGGTCATGTCCGGACCGCGACGCACGCCCGTGCCCTTGAGGCCGTCCACCGCCCGACGGTGCCTCCGGGCCTCGGATGCGCGTCCCGGCTCGCTTAGGCGTTCCGCGCCGCCCCGAGGGGCAGACTGACGCCATGCGCCCGTACCACTACCGCTTCCGCAGTCGCTGGCTGCTCCCCGCCGAGCCGCGGCGCGTGTACGCGGTCCTCGCACGGCCCGAGGAGTACCCGCGCTGGTGGCCGCAGGTCCGCACCGCCCGCGCCGCCCCGGACGGCCGCAGCGGCTCGGCGCGCATCCGCTCCGTGCTCCCGTACGACCTCCGCGTGACGATCCGCGAGCTGCCCGGACCGTCCGGGGCGCCGGGCCCCGACGGCGTCGGGGTGCTGCGGGCGGCGGTCGACGGGGACATCCGCGGGGAGCTGGGGTGGCGGCTGAGCCCCCGGGGTGCGGGAACGCTCGCCGAGTTCGAGCAGCGGGTCGAGGTCGTGACGCCCCTGCTGCGGCTCCTGTCGCTGCCGGGCCGCCCGCTGCTGCGCCTCAACCACCGGCTCATGATGCGCGCGGGACAGCGCGCGCTGCGCGCCCTGCTCACCAGGGCGGACGAGGGCCCCCGGGGGCGCGGGGAAGCGGTTTGAACGAAGGGCTCCGGGCCCTGTATGGTTCCTTGCGTCCCGGGCGATTAGCTCAGTGGAAGAGCGCTTCGTTCACACCGAAGAGGTCACTGGTTCGAACCCAGTATCGCCCACCGGGTAAGCCGGTCCGTCGAGTTGACGGACCGGCTGCTTTCTTTTCCGGGGGTGTTACGCCGCGCCCGTCAGCGCGGGGCCGAGCGGCCAGCCCTCCTCCGTCCCCGTGGTGCGCGTCGCCTGGAGCCCGAACCAGGGCGCGGCCGGTCCGCGTGTGCTCCAGGTGGCCTGGAGCGCGTGGAGTTCGGCCGCGTTGAGACGCCCGAGACGGGCCGCGAAACGCCGCCCGAGGGCCCGTACGACGTTCAGCGCGGCCAGCGCGCGCGCCGCCGGGTCGCGCGGATCACCGCCCGGCACCCGGTAGACCGAGCACAGGCTCTCCAGCTCGCGGCTTCCCTTGCGGAAACGATCCAGCTGTGTGTCGAGCAGCCCCGGGTCCAGGACCCGCAGCGGCTTCGGGCCGAGCCGCTCCGTCAGCGAGGTCGCCCGGTGACGGCGCAGTTCGCGGTCGAGCAGGGCGAGCGTGGCGGGGGCGTCGAGGACGACGAGGGGGCGGCCCGTGAGCGCGTGCTCGTGCAGCGAGCGGGCCACCTCGTCCATCACGGGGGCCGGCCAGCGGCCGTTGCGGCGGATGTGGTCCTCGCTCAGCCCGAGTGCCGCCCGCGCGGAGCGCGGCACCGGGACGCCGGGGCAGACGAGCCAGCGCTCGAACCGGGGCGGGGCGTCCGCGTGGTCCTGCACCACGACCGCCGCCGACAGGAC
This sequence comes from Streptomyces sp. Tu6071, assembly GCF_000213055.1. Taxonomy (NCBI): domain Bacteria; kingdom Bacillati; phylum Actinomycetota; class Actinomycetes; order Kitasatosporales; family Streptomycetaceae; genus Streptomyces; species Streptomyces sp. Tu6071. Next base: position 6,670,527 of record NZ_CM001165.1, read on the forward strand.
GCGGTCCTTCGCGGTGCGGGGGCCTGTGGGGGTCGCGGTGTAGGCGGCGAGTGGTCCCTCGTACCAGCTCATTCTTGTCAACCTCTCCTGGCGGGTCGGTGGTTGGCGCCCCTGTCGCCGACGAATGGATACCCGTTCCTCCGGGTGGTCAGTCGGGGGCGGGGCGTTGTGCGGGAGTGGGGTCCTCGCGTGTGCGCGCCCCCTTCCCGAGGCTCGGCCGCGTGGCCCGCCCCGTACCCCGTTCCTCGATCGCCGGAGGGGCTGGGGGAGGGCAGCGCCGGAAGAAGTGCCGGAGGGGCGGGAACAGGGGGCCCGGTAGCATGAGAGCCACGCGTGCCGTGTGCCTTGGCACGTGTCCATTTCCAGTCAGGAGAGACCGGTGTCAGACGTCCGTGTGATCATCCAGCGCGATTCCGAGCGGGACGAGCGTGTGGTGACGACGGGGACGACGGCCGCCGACCTCTTCCCCGGTGAGCGCACCGTCGTCGCCGCCCGCGTGGACGGCGAGCTGAGGGACCTCGCGTACGTGCTGGGCGAGGGCGAGACCGTCGAACCCGTCGAGATCTCCTCCGAGGACGGTCTCAACATCCTGCGGCACTCGACCGCGCACGTCATGGCGCAGGCCGTGCAGGAGATCTTCCCCGAGGCCAAGCTCGGCATCGGCCCGCCGGTCAAGGACGGCTTCTACTACGACTTCGACGTCGAGAAGCCCTTCACGCCCGAGGACCTCAAGGCCGTCGAGAAGAAGATGCAGGAGATCCAGAAGCGCGGCCAGCGCTTCTCGCGCCGCGTGGTCAGCGAGGACGACGCCCGCGCGGAGCTCGCCGACGAGCCGTACAAGCTGGAGCTGATCGGCCTCAAGGGCGGCTCGACCAGCGAGGACGGCTCCGCCGTCGAGGTCGGCGGCAACGAGCTGACGATCTACGACAACCTCGACGCGAAGACCGGCGAGCTGTGCTGGAAGGACCTCTGCCGGGGCCCGCACCTGCCCACGACTCGCCTCATCCCCGCCTTCAAGCTCATGCGCAACGCCGCCGCGTACTGGCGCGGCAGCGAGAAGAACCCGATGCTCCAGCGCATCTACGGGACCGCCTGGCCCTCCAAGGACGAGCTGAAGGCGCACCTCGACTTCCTCGCCGAGGCCGAGAAGCGCGACCACCGCAAGCTCGGCAACGAGCTGGACCTCTTCTCCTTCCCCGAGGAGGTCGGCCCCGGGCTCGCCGTCTTCCACCCCAAGGGCGGCATCATCCGCCGGGCGATGGAGGACTACTCGCGCCGCCGGCACGAGGAGGAGGGCTACGAGTTCGTCTACAGCCCGCACACCACCAAGGGCGCCCTCTTCGAGAAGAGCGGCCACCTCGACTGGTACGCGGACGGCATGTACCCGCCCATGCAGCTCGACGAGGGCGTGGACTACTACCTCAAGCCGATGAACTGCCCGATGCACAACCTGATCTTCGACGCGCGCGGGCGCTCCTACCGTGAGCTGCCGCTGCGCCTCTTCGAGTTCGGGACCGTGTACCGGTACGAGAAGTCCGGCGTCGTGCACGGGCTGACCCGCTCGCGCGGCTTCACGCAGGACGACGCGCACATCTACTGCACCAAGGAGCAGATGGCGGAGGAGCTCGACAAGACGCTCACCTTCGTCCTCAACCTGCTCCGCGACTACGGCCTCGACGACTTCTACCTGGAGCTGTCCACCAAGGACGAGAAGAAGTTCGTCGGCTCCGACGAGGTGTGGGAGGAGGCGACCGCGACCCTCCAGCAGGTCGCCGAGAAGCAGGGCCTGCCGCTCGTGCCCGACCCGGGCGGGGCCGCGTTCTACGGGCCGAAGATCTCCGTGCAGGCGCGCGACGCGATCGGCCGCACCTGGCAGATGTCGACCGTCCAGCTCGACTTCAACCTGCCCGAGCGCTTCGACCTCTCCTACACCGCCGCCGACGGCTCGCGGCAGCGGCCCGTCATGATCCACCGCGCGCTCTTCGGCTCCATCGAGCGCTTCTTCGCCGTGCTCCTGGAGCACTACGCGGGCGCCATGCCGCCGTGGCTCGCCCCCGTGCAGGCGGTCGGCATCCCGGTCGGCGACGCGCACGTCCCGTACCTCAAGGAGTTCGCCGCCGAGGCGCGCCGCAAGGGCCTGCGCGTCGACGTGGACGCCTCCTCGGACCGTATGCAGAAGAAGATCCGCAACCACCAGAAGCAGAAGACGCCGTTCATGGTCATCGTCGGCGACGACGACATGAACGCGGGCACCGTCTCCTTCCGCCACCGCGACGGCTCGCAGGAGAACGGCATCCCGAAGGACGAGGCGATCGCCAAGCTCCTCGACGTCGTCGAGCGGCGCGTCCAGGTCTGAGCGAAGCGGCAGGGCGGGGGCCCGCGCGGGGATCACTCCCGCGAGGGCCCTCGCCCGTCCCCGTTCCCTTCGTCGCGCGGGCCCCTCTCGTCGTCGAAGACCCGCAGGAGGTACGTCGAGAAGGCGCCCGTGACCGCTCCGAGCAGCGCCACCCCGCACGCCATCAGCGCGACCGCGACGACACGGCCCCCCGGCGTGACCGGCACCGCGTCCCCGTAGCCGACGGTCGCGAGCGTCGCGCAGGCCCACCACACCGCCGTCCCGAAGGAGCGGATCGAGGCGCCGGGCGCGCTCCGCTCCACCCAGTACACGGTGAGCGCCGCGGTGAAGCCGATGAGGACGACGGCGAGGCCCGTGTAGACGATGACGCGGGCCGGCACCGACAGCGCCGGGCGCCGCCGTCTGCGCCGCACCCCCTCGTAGATGGGGACGAACTGGAGCGGGCGCAGCAGCGGGAGCAGTGCCACGACCACCGAGAGGGGATGGTGGCGCGGGTACGCGACCCCGAGCCGGGAGTCGCGCCAGCGCACCGCGAGGTCGAGGAGGGCCACCGCCCAGGCGAGCGCCATCGCCGCGTGGAGGAGGTCCTTGGCCCAGCCGGGCAGGCTGGTGGCCAGCACGCGGACGGAGTAGGCCGCGAGCAGGAGCAGTGCCGCGAAAGTGAGCGGGCCCTCGCGGTGCGGGGCGTGTCCGGAGACGGGGGAGAGGGGCACGGGGCCAGCTTGGCGCGGGCACTCGGCCGCCGGGGACGGCCGACACGCCCCGCGAGGGTGACGCCATATGCTGCGTCGTATGACGAGTGACCCGGAGCAGCAGATCGGAGTGGGGACGCCCGACGCGTTCCAGCGGCTGTGGACCCCGCACCGGATGGCGTACATCCAGGGCGAGGGGAAGCCGAGCGGCCCGGCGGCGGGCGACGGCTGCCCCTTCTGCGAGATCCCCGGCAAGTCCGACGAGGACGGGCTCGTCGTCGCGCGCGGCACACACGTCTACACGGTGCTCAACCTCTACCCGTACAACGGCGGGCACGTCATGGCCGTCCCCTACCGGCACGTCGCCGACTACACCGCGCTGACCCGCGAGGAGACGGACGAACTCGCCGTCCACACGAAGCAGGCGATGGAGACGCTGCGGGCGGCTTCGGGGGCGCACGGCTTCAACATCGGGATGAACCAGGGCACCGTGGCGGGCGCGGGCATCGCCGCGCACCTGCACCAGCACGTCGTGCCGCGCTGGGGCGGGGACACGAACTTCATGCCCGTCGTGGGCCAGACGAAGGTGCTGCCGCAACTCCTCGGCGAGACCCGGCGGATGCTCGCGGAGGCGTGGCCGGGCAAGAACAGGCCGTAGGCGGCGGGACGGGCGAGGGGCCGGGCGGTACGGGTACGGGGCGCGCCCCGTACCCGTACCGCCCGGCCCCTCGCCGGCCGTCCTCGTCCGTCCCGCCTGCCGCCCTCCGCGTGGCGGCTCAGGCGTCGTACACGTCCGCCTTGCGCGGTGCCGCCTCCTGGACGCCGCCGCTCAGGGCGCCGGAGCGGGCGCCGAACTTCGTCGTGTCCACGCCGTGCTCGTCGAGCACCCGCAGCGCCGCCTGGTGCACCACGCGCAGCACCGGGGTCGCCGCACGCAGCGCGTCGTCCGCCATGAAGCGGTGCCGCCAGGGCTGCGCCGCCCAGGCATGCCGCAGGCCGAAGGGCTCGGGCAGCGAGAGCTTGCCGCCGAGGTGTTCCAGCACCGGCGGGTACCACGTGAGCGGGGCGCGGGCCGCGAGCCGGACGACCTCGTTCGCGTCGACGAGCGGGAGCATGTGGTCCTTCGTCTCCCAGAACCGCACCGCCTTCGGCTTGGTGATCTTCTTCGGCGAGGGCTTGCCCATGAAGAGCGAGTGCACGGGGCCGAGCGCGTGCCCGGTGACCTCGATGCGCAGCGTCTCGTGGAGCACGGTCACCGTCGTCATCATCGTGATGACGAGCTGCCCGTCCCAGAGCGTGAACTGCGTCCCGAGGTAGTGCCGGTCACCGGCGTCGAACTGCTGCTCGTTGCAGATCCGCTGGACCTCGTGGTCGCGGATCTGGAAGTCGTCGACGTGGGTGCCCTCGGGACGCGAGACGGAGTCCGCGTTCTCGCCGATCGGCGTGACGATCCAGTGCCGCACGTCCGGCTCGGGGAAGCCGCCGGTGTGCAGCGGGCCGCGCGCGAGGAGCTTGAGCTGGTCGTGGATCGCCCGGATCACGTCGTAGCTGCGGAAGGGATGGATCTCGCTGCCGGGCTCGCGCGGGACCAGCTCCTCGGCGAGCTGCCAGCTGCCCCACCGGGTGCCGAGGCCGAGGATGCCCTTGGGTCCGGCGTAGAAGACCGAGTTGGAGCGCTGCTCGGCGGAGAGCTTGGCGAGCGACTGGCGCAGCACCTCGGCGGCCTTCTGGTTCGGGTCGCGCGGCACCGCCTCGGGGATCTTCGCACCGATGCCGCCGCCCGAGAGCAGCCCCGCCCAGCGCTCCCGCAGATCCCGCGCGGTCGCCTCGCAGGCCCGCTTGGCGAACCACCAGCCGACCGGCGGCGCGACGACGCAGGCCCGCAGGTACCAGGCCCAGAAGCCGCCGAAGGGCATCTTGAGGAGGAAGAGCACGCCGAGCACGCCGAGCGCGATGAGCAGCGGGGTCACGAGGAGCCCGGCGCGCTTGTTCGTGGAGTCGGCGACGCTGCGGCGCAGCGCGAAGACCCCCAGGTAGAGGAGGAGGCCGGGCAGGAACAGCACCCCGAACAGGACCATGATCACGGTGAGTCTGGTGTCCCTGGCCCGCCGGATGCTGTTCGCCGCGAGGCAGTGCTCGACGACGACCTGCGGCTCCATCCCGAAGGACTGGATGAGCGGCTTGCGCCCGCCGCCGAGCAGCCGGTTCTGCACCGCGTGCGCGAACGCCTCGCCGAGATCGGGCCGCAGCAGCTTGACCCTCGGCGCCGAGACGCCGCATTTGTGCCACTCGGTGTTGGCCCCGAGTATCGCGTCCACCGGGCCGTCGCGGTACGCGGCGGAGGCGAGCGCGCCCGTCGGGGCGGTCTGGCCCGCGCCGCCCGCGAGCGGCACCTGCGCCCCCGGACTGAAGTCGAAGCTGCTCATCCTGCCCCCATCACTGCGGCGCCTTGCGGGGCCGTCTCGTCGGGCCTTCCCGACTCCCGCCGCCCGCACACCTGTTGATCAGTTCATCAGCGTATCCGGCCGTACGGGGGACGTCACCGATTCCGCGAAGCGGGAGGCGGCGCCGGGGGGCGCACGGGGGCTTGCCAGGTCGCGCCGGTAGGACCGTCGGTTCTTCGTACGGTGGAGGGAGCGCGGCGTGCGGCGGCCGGGTCCGGGCCCACGGCAGGGGCCGGGCGTGACTACGATGGGGCAGCCGGTGGCCGTGGTGGCCGCAGGGCACCCGAACCCTCTGGAAAGGCCATGCTGAACAAGTACGCGCGTGCGTTCTTCACGCGTGTCCTCACGCCGTTCGCCGCGTTCCTGCTCCGGCGGGGGGTGAGCCCGGACACCGTGACCCTCATCGGCACGGCGGGCGTCGTCGCGGGGGCCCTCGTGTTCTTCCCGCGCGGTGAGTTCTTCTGGGGCACCATCGTCATCACGTTGTTCGTCTTCTCGGACCTCGTGGACGGCAACATGGCCCGTCAGGCGAAGATCTCCAGCCGCTGGGGCGCGTTCCTCGACTCGACGCTCGACCGCGTCGCCGACGCCGCGATCTTCGGCGGCTTCGCGCTCTGGTACGCGGGCAAGGGCGACAACGACATGCTCGCCGCCGTCGCCATCTTCTGCCTCGCGAGCGGCCAGGTCGTCTCGTACACGAAGGCGCGCGGCGAGGCGATCGGCCTCCCCGTCGCCGTCAACGGGCTCGTCGAGCGCGCCGAGCGCCTCGTCATCACCCTCGTCCTCGCCGGTCTCGCGGGCTTCCGCGTCACCTTCGGCGTCCCGCACATCGACGTCCTGCTGCCCATCGCGCTGTGGGTCGTCGCCGCCGGTTCCCTCGTCACCATCGTCCAGCGGGTCGTCACCGTGCGCCGCGAGGCGGCCGAGGCCGACGCCGCGGCCCAGCACCTCCAGGAGAGTGAGGCCACCTCGTGAGCCGACTGCCGAGCGGACTCGCCCGCCGCCTGCCGGACAAGGACGACGTCGCCGGCCGGCTCTACGGCCTGGGCTGGGCGACGGTACGCACCCTCCCCGAGCCCGCCGCCGTCGCGCTCGGCCGCTCCGTCGCCGACCAGACCTGGAAGAAGCACGGCAAGGGCGTGCGCCAACTGGAGGCGAACCTGCGCCGCGTCGTGCCCGGCGCGAGCCCCGAGGAGATCTCCCGGCTCTCGCGCGCCGGGATGCGCTCGTACCTGCGGTACTGGATGGAGTCCTTCCGGCTGCCCGCCTGGAGCGAGCGCCGCGTCAGGCTCGGCTTCGCGCCCGACGGCCTCGACCACCTCGACGTGCCCCTCGCCGAGGGACGCGGCGTGATACTGGCCCTCCCGCACCTGGCCAACTGGGACCTCGCGGGAGCCTGGGTCACGACCGAGCTGGGCATCCCGTTCACCACCGTCGCCGAGCGGCTCAAGCCCGAGTCCCTCTACGACCGCTTCGTCGCCTACCGCGAGGGCCTCGGCATGGAGGTCCTGCCGCACACGGGAGGCGCGGCCTTCGGGACCCTCGCGCGGCGGCTGCGCTCGGGCGGCATGGTGTGCCTCGTCGCCGACCGCGACCTCTCCGCCTCCGGCGTCCCCGTCGACTTCCTCGGCGAAGCGACCCGGATGCCCGCCGGGCCCGCGATGCTCGCGCAGCACACCGGGGCCGCGCTCCTGCCCGTCACCCTCTGGTACGACGACTCCCCGGTCATGCGCGGGCGCGTGCACCCCGAGATCACGCCGCCCGGGGCGGGCTCGCGGGCCGAGAAGACCGCCGTCATGACGCAGGCGCTCGCCGACGTCTTCGCGACCGGTGTCGCCGCGCACCCGCAGGACTGGCACATGCTCCAGAAGTTCTGGCTCGCCGACCTCGACCCGGCCAAGGACCCGGCGCGCGGGGGGACGGGGGCCGACGCGGCCACGCCCGGGGAGCCCCGTACGTCCGAAGCGCCCCGGACCGCGGGCGAGGGGCCGCCCGCCGAGGTGGGCCCGTGAGGATCGGCATCGTCTGCCCGTACTCCTGGGACGTGCCCGGCGGCGTCCAGTTCCACATCAGGGATCTCGCCGAGCACCTCATCCGGCTCGGCCACGAGGTGTCCGTGCTCGCGCCCGCCGACGACGAGACCCCGCTCCCGCCCTACGTCGTCTCGGCGGGCCGCGCCGTGCCCGTCCCGTACAACGGCTCGGTAGCAAGGCTCAACTTCGGCATCCTCTCCGCCGCGCGGGTCCGCCGCTGGATCCAGAACGGCCGCTTCGACGTCATCCACATCCACGAGCCCTCCTCGCCCTCGCTCGGGCTGCTGACCTGCTGGGCCGCGCGCGGCCCCATGGTCGCGACCTTCCACACGTCGAACCCGCGCTCGCGCGCGATGACGGCCGCGTACGGCATCCTGCAGGCCGCGCTGGAGAAGATCAGCGCGCGCATCGCCGTGAGCGAGTACGCGCGGCGCACCCTCGTGGAACACCTCGGCGGCGACGCGGTCGTCATCCCCAACGGCGTCGACGTCTCCTTCTTCGCCGACGCCGAGCCGAAGCCCGAGTGGCAGGGCGGCACGATCGGCTTCATAGGGCGCATCGACGAGCCCCGCAAGGGACTCCCGGTCCTCATGCGCGCCCTGCCCCGCATCCTCGAGGCGCGCCCCGGCACGCGGCTGCTCGTCGCCGGGCGCGGGGACGCCGAGGAAGCCCTCGAACCGCTCCCGCGCGCGTACCGCGACCGCGTCGAGTTCCTCGGCATGGTGAGCGACGAGGACAAGGCGCGCTTCCTGAGCAGCGTCGACCTCTACGTGGCGCCCAACACGGGCGGCGAGAGCTTCGGGATCATCCTCGTCGAGGCGATGTCGGCGGGCGCGCCCGTCCTCGCGAGCGACATCGACGCCTTCGCCCAGGTTCTCGACCAGGGCGCGGCGGGCGAGCTGTTCGCGAACGAGGACGCCGAAGCGCTCGCCGACGCGGCGGTCCGCCTGCTCGGCGACCCGGAGCGGCGCGCGGAGCTGCGCGCGGCGGCGACCGCGCACGTGCGGCGCTTCGACTGGTCCACGGTCGGCGCGGACATCCTCGCCGTCTACGAGACGGTCACGGACGGCGCGGCCTCGGTCGCGCCGGAGGAACAGCGCGGCCTGCGGCGGCGGTTCGGGCTGGCGCGGGAGTAGCGGGGCCGGGGGAGCGGAGCCCGCGTGCGCGTGCCGTACGGGCCGGAGGCCGCTCCCCGAACGCGCCCCGGGGCCCGGCCGCCTCCCCTTAGGCTGGTGCGGTGATCACAAGTTTCGTGTGGGCCGGCCTCGCGCTGCTGCTCATCGCCGTCTATCTGAGCTGGACCGCGGGGCGGCTCGACCGGCTGCACGCGCGCATCGACGCGACGCGGGCCGGGCTCGACGCGCAGTTGCTGCGGCGCGTCTCCGTCGCCCAGGAACTCGCCACCTCCGGGCTGCTCGACCCCGCGGCCTCCCTCGTGCTCTACGAGGCCGCCTTCGCGGCGCGCCAGGCCGAGGAGGAGCAACGGGAGGTCGCCGAGAGCGAGTTGAGCCAGGCGCTGCGGGCCGTGCTCGGGGACGCGGAGGACATCGCCGCGGTGCGCGAGGCGCCCGGGGGAGAGGCGGCGCTCCAGGAACTCGCCGAGGCGGTACGCAGGGTGCCGATGGCGCGGCGCTTCCACAACGACGCGGTACGCGCCGCGCGGTCCCTGCGGCGGCACCGGACCGTGCGGTGGTTCCGGCTCGCGGGGCACGCGCCGTTCCCGATGGCCTTCGAGATGGACGACGAGCCACCGGGGCCGCTCGCGGAACGCGTCTCGGCGTAGCGGGACCCGCGGGCGTCCCGGCCCGTCCGGGGCGTGCGGGGGCCACGACCTCGGGATTGGCTCTTGTCGGCGGACGGTGGCCGGGAGTTTGCTTCTGGTGTCTTCCACCAGCGGTTTTCCTGTGAGGTTCGTCGTGCCTGAAACTACTGAGACCAGCCCTGTGACCGGTACCGCGCGCGTCAAGCGCGGGATGGCGGAGCAGCTCAAGGGCGGCGTCATCATGGACGTCGTCACGCCCGAGCAGGCGAAGATCGCCGAGGACGCCGGGGCTGTCGCCGTCATGGCACTGGAGCGGGTCCCCGCCGACATCCGCAAGGACGGCGGCGTTGCCCGGATGTCCGACCCCGACATGATCGAGGGCATCATCGAGGCGGTCTCGATCCCCGTCATGGCCAAGTCCCGCATCGGCCACTTCGTCGAGGCGCAGGTCCTCCAGGCGCTCGGCGTCGACTACATCGACGAGTCCGAGGTGCTCACCCCGGCCGACGAGGTCAACCACAGCGACAAGTTCGCCTTCACGACCCCCTTCGTGTGCGGTGCCACCAACCTCGGCGAGGCCCTGCGCCGCATCGCCGAGGGCGCCGCGATGATCCGCTCCAAGGGCGAGGCGGGCACCGGCAACGTCGTCGAGGCCGTGCGCCACCTGCGGCAGATCAAGGGCGAGATCGCGAAGCTGCGCGGCTGCGACAACAACGAGCTGTACGCGGCGGCGAAGGAACTGCGCGCCCCGTACGAACTCGTCAAGGAGGTCGCGGAGCTGGGCAAGCTGCCCGTCGTGCTCTTCTCCGCGGGCGGCGTCGCGACCCCCGCCGACGCCGCGCTCATGCGCCAGCTCGGCGCCGAGGGCGTCTTCGTCGGCTCCGGCATCTTCAAGTCCGGCGACCCCGCCAAGCGCGCCGCCGCGATCGTCCGCGCCACGACGTTCTACGACGACCCCAAGGTCATCGCGGACGCCTCGCGCGACCTCGGCGAGGCCATGGTCGGCATCAACTGCGACACGCTCCCCGAGACCGAGCGGTACGCCAACCGTGGCTGGTGAACCGCTGACCGGCGCGGCCCCGGCCGGTGAGCCGCTGATCGGGGTGCTCGCGCTCCAGGGCGACGTGCGCGAGCACACGGCCGCGCTCACCGCCGCGGGCGCGCGCCCCGTGCCCGTACGCACCCCGGAGGAACTCGCGGCCGTGGACGGACTCGTCCTGCCCGGCGGCGAGTCCACGACGATCTCCAAGCTCGCGCGCCTCTTCGGCCTGCTGGAGCCGCTGCGCGCCGCCGTCGCCGACGGGCTCCCCGTCTACGGGACGTGCGCCGGGATGATCCTGCTCGCCGACAAGATCCTCGACCCGCGCGCGGGCCAGGAGACGATCGGCGGCATCGACATGATCGTGCGCCGCAACGCCTTCGGCAGGCAGAACGAGTCCTTCGAGGCGCCCGTGCCCGTCGCGGGCGTCGAGGGGCCGCCCGTCGACGGGGTCTTCATCCGCGCGCCGTGGGCCGAGTCGACGGGCGCCGGGGTCGAGGTGCTCGCCACGTACGAGGGACGGCCCGTCGCCGTCCGGCAGGGCACCGCCCTCGCCACCGCCTTCCACCCGGAGCTGACCGGCGACCACCGCGTGCACGCGCTCTTCACCGCGATGGTGCGGGCGAGGAGCGGCGGCGGGTCCCGGTAGGATCTCTCGGGTTCGTAGGTGAATGGGTAACGCGAAGGAGACAGGCAGATGTCCGGCCACTCTAAATGGGCGACGACGAAGCACAAGAAGGCCGTGATCGACGCCAAGCGCGGCAAGCTCTTCGCGAAGCTCATCAAGAACATCGAGGTCGCGGCGCGCATGGGCGGCGCCGACATCGACGGCAACCCGACGCTCTTCGACGCCGTCCAGAAGGCGAAGAAGCAGTCGGTCCCCAACAAGAACATCGACTCCGCGCTCAAGCGCGGTGCCGGTCTCGAAGCCGGTGGCGCCGACTACGAGACGATCATGTACGAGGGTTACGGGCCCAACGGTGTCGCCGTCCTCATCGAGTGCCTCACCGACAACCGCAACCGCGCCGCCTCCGACGTGCGCGTCGCGATGACCCGCAACGGCGGCTCGATGGCCGACCCGGGCTCCGTCTCCTACCTCTTCAACCGCAAGGGCGTCGTCATCGTCCCCAAGGGTGAACTGGGCGAGGACGACGTCCTCGGCGCGGTCCTCGACGCGGGCGCCGAGGAGGTCAACGACCTCGGTGACAGCTTCGAGGTGCTGAGCGAGGCCACCGACCTGGTCGCGGTGCGCACCGCGCTCCAGGAGGCCGGCATCGACTACGACTCCGCCGACGCCAACTTCGTCCCGACCATGCAGGTCGAGCTGGACGAGGAGGGCGCCCGCAAGATCTTCAAGCTCATCGACGCGCTGGAGGACAGCGACGACGTGCAGAACGTCTTCGCCAACTTCGACGTCTCCGACGAGGTCATGGAGAAGGTCGACGCCTGAGCCGCGCACGAGCCGCGCACGGCGCGGGCCGGGGGCGACACGCCCCGGGCCCGCGCCGTGTCGTTGCGGGCGGCTAGTGTCGGTGGCGGCCAGTAACGTGCACCGCACGTGGCACGGGCCGTTCGGACCGGTGAGCGAGGGGGTGGTGCGGTGCGCGTGCTCGGGGTGGACCCGGGGCTGACCCGCTGCGGGGTCGGCGTCGTCGACGGAGTGCCGGGAAGACCGCTGACGATGGTCGGCGTCGGTGTCGTACGCACCCCCGCCGACGCGGAGTTGTCGCGGCGGCTGCTCGCCGTCGAGGCCGGGATCGAGGAGTGGCTCGACACGCACCGGCCCGAGTACGTGGCGATCGAGCGGGTCTTCAGCCAGCACAACGTGCGCACCGTGATGGGCACCGCCCAGGCCAGCGCCGTCGCGATGCTGTGCGCCGCGCGGCGCGGGCTGCCCGTGGCGCTGCACACGCCGAGCGAGGTCAAGGCCGCCGTCACCGGCAGCGGGCGCGCGGACAAGGCGCAGGTCGGCGCGATGGTGACCCGCCTCCTGCGGCTCGCCGCGCCGCCGAAGCCGGCCGACGCCGCCGATGCCCTCGCCCTCGCCATCTGCCACATCTGGCGTGCCCCCACCAAGAACAGGCTCCAGGAGGCGCACGAACGGGCCCGCTCCACGGCCCGCACCGCGCCCCCCGTACGAAAGGTCGTGCGATGAACTCCCCACGCCCCCGCGGGGCGCGGCCCGCGCAGTGTGCCGAGGCCGCCCGGTGATCGCCTTCGTCAGCGGGCCCGTCGCGGCCCTCGGCCCCACGAGCGCCGTCGTCGAGGTCGGCGGGATCGGGATGGCCGTGCAGTGCACCCCGCACACGCTCTCGACGCTCCGGATCGGCGAGCAGGCCCGCATCGCCACCTCGCTCGTCGTGCGCGAGGACTCCCTCACGCTCTACGGCTTCGCCGACGACGACGAGCGGCAGACCTTCGAACTCCTCCAGACCGCCAGCGGCGTGGGCCCCCGGCTCGCCCAGGCGATGCTCGCCACGCTCTCGCCCGACGCGCTGCGCCTCGCCGTCTCCACCGCCGACGAGAAGGCGCTCACGGCCGTGCCGGGCATCGGCAAGAAGGGCGCGCAGAAACTCATCCTCGAACTGAAGGACCGCCTCGGGCAGCCGCTCGGCACGGGCACCCTCGGCGCCCAGCGCCGCGCCGCGGCCGGTCCGCCGCCCTGGACCGAGCAACTGCACACCGCACTCGTCGGCCTCGGCTACCAGCCGCGCGAGGCCGAGGAGGCCGTCGAGGCGGTCACCCCGCAGGCCGAGGCACAGGAGGGCGTCCCCGAGATCGGCCCGCTCCTGCGCGCGGCCCTGCAAACGCTCAACCGCACCAAGTGACGCCCCGCTGAGGCACGCGGGGCGGCGTGCCCCACGCGCCCCACGCGCCGGACGGGACGCGACCGGCACCGACCGGCGCGCATGCCGCGCCGACCGAGCCGGACGCGCACGCCGAGGCACACGCGCCCGCCGCGCCGCACGCGCCCGCCGGAGCACGCGCCGACCGACGCGCATCCCGCGCGTACCGACGAGAGAAACAGAGGCCACCGTGAACTGGGACGACGAGACACCGGACAGCGCCCCCGGCGCCGACCCCCGGCTCGTCGACGCCGGGGCCGACACCGAGGACACCGCCGTCGAGGCGGCCCTGCGCCCCAAGGACCTGGACGAGTTCATCGGCCAGGAGAAGGTGCGCGAGCAGCTCGACCTCGTCCTCAAGGCCGCCCGCGCGCGCGGCGCCACCGCCGACCACGTCCTGCTCAGCGGGGCTCCCGGGCTCGGCAAGACGACCCTCTCCATGATCATCGCCGCCGAGATGGCCGCCCCGATCCGCATCACCTCGGGCCCCGCGATCCAGCACGCGGGCGACCTCGCCGCGATCCTCTCCTCGCTCCAGGAGGGCGAGGTCCTCTTCCTCGACGAGATCCACCGCATGTCCCGGCCCGCCGAGGAGATGCTGTACATGGCCATGGAGGACTTCCGCGTCGACGTCATCGTCGGCAAGGGCCCCGGGGCCACCGCGATCCCGCTGGACCTCCCGCCCTTCACCCTCGTCGGCGCCACGACCAGGGCCGGGCTCCTGCCCCCGCCGTTGCGCGACCGCTTCGGTTTCACCGCGCACATGGAGTTCTACGCGCCCGCCGAGCTGGAGCGTGTGATCCATCGCTCGGCGCGGCTCCTCGACGTCGCGATCGACGCGGCGGGCGCCGCCGAGATCGCCGGGCGCTCGCGCGGCACGCCCCGTATCGCCAACCGGCTGCTGCGCCGCGTCCGCGACTACGCGCAGGTCAAGGCGGACGGACACATCACCGTGGAGATCGCCTCGGCGGCCCTCGGCGTGTACGAGGTCGACGCGCGCGGGCTCGACCGCCTCGACCGCGCCGTGCTCGAAGCGCTGCTCAAGCTCTTCTCCGGCGGCCCTGTGGGGCTTTCCACTCTCTCTGTCGCCGTCGGCGAGGAACGTGAGACGGTGGAGGAAGTGGCGGAGCCCTTCCTGGTGCGCGAGGGCCTCCTCGCCCGCACTCCGCGCGGCCGGGTCGCCACTCCCGCGGCGTGGGCCCACCTCGGGCTCGCCCCACCCCAGGGCGCACCAGGACAAGCCGGGCTCTTCCCGGCCTGAGCCGCACGCGTCACCGTCCCGGGCCGCACGAGTTACCGGCCCGAGCGGCACGAGTGTGGCCACACAAGGAACTGCGGTGCGATGCTGAACGTTGTTCCCTCGACGGAGACTCGCCTAGACTCCGCCGATGCCGTCCCTTGTGGCCGGCGTGCCCCCCGATCCCGACAGGCCGCAGCATCGCGCGGTCGTGCTAAGGACTCCCTACCGTGCCCTCCTCCCTCGTCTCCCTCCTCCCCTTCGTCCTGATCATCGGGGCGATGTTCCTGATGACCCGCTCCGCGAAGCGCAAGCAGCAGGCCGCTGCCAACATGCGGAGCGAGATGCAGCCCGGCTCCGGCGTGCGCACGATCGGCGGCATGTACGCGCTGGTCAAGGAGGTCGGTGAGGACACCGTGCTCCTGGAGGTCGCGCCCGGCGTCCACGCCCGCTACGCCAAGAACGCCATCGGCTCGGTCGTCGGCGACGAGGAGTGGGAGCGCATCGTGAGCGACGGCGAGGACTTCGACGCCGTCGTTCCCGACGACGCGTCCTCGCTCACCGGGGGCGAGGCGGCCGAGCACGAGGACGAGGACGCGCGCATCGACCTGTCCAAGGACTCCACCCCCGCCGAGGCGCTCGCCGACAAGGCCGAGGACACTTCCGCCAAGAAGGCCGACAGCGAGGCCGAGGGCAAGTAAGGCACGGACCGAGGTCCGCGCCGGGCGAGCGGTCCGGCGCGCTCGGGGCATGCCGTGGCACACGGGCCTGCGCGGACGGTGGCACCCGGACGCCCACGACCATGACAACCTTGCCCGGTCGTGGGCGGACGGACGCGGATTCCCCACATCACTTCAGGGCCGCCCCAGCCGGTTCTTCACACCGTGCGGGGCGGTTGGACAGGGAGAAACGAGAAGGTGGCAGCACCTAACAAGAGCAGAGGGCGCAGCAGCAGCCAGTCCAAGCCTGGCCGCGCACTCGCTCTGATCCTGGTCGCCCTCGTGGCGCTCACGGGCGGGATGTTCCTCTCCGGGCACACGACGCCCCGCCTCGGCATCGACCTCGCGGGCGGCACGAGCATCACGCTCAAGGCCCAGAACGAGCCGGGGCAGAAGAACGCGGTCAACAAGACCAACATGGACACGGCGGTCGACATCATCAACCGCCGTGTCAACGGGCTCGGTGTCTCCGAGGCCGAGGTCCAGACCCAGGGCAACGACCACATCGTGGTCAACATCCCGCGCGGGACCAACGAGAAGCAGGCGAGGGAGCAGGTCGGCACGACCGCCCAGCTCTACTTCCGCCCGGTCCTCCAGGTCGCCGCGGGGACCCCGGCCGCCGACCCCTCGGCGAGCCCGAGTCCGTCCGCGTCGTCGAGCCCCTCCGGCAAGACCAGCCCCTCGCCGAAGTCGAGCGCGGGCGCGGGCGGCTCCACCGCCTCGCCGGGCGCCGGTTCGAGCGCCTCCGCCGGTTCGGGTGACGCCTCCCCGCAGGGCCGCGCCGTCCCGCAGGCCCTCAAGGCCGACGCCACGCCGTCCGCGAACGCCAAGAGCGACAAGGACGCCGACGCGAAGGCCAGCCCCTCGCCGGACGCCTCCGCCGCGCCCGACGACAAGACGACGGCCCTCTTCGGCTCCCTGGACTGCTCCAACAAGGCCCAGCGCGTCAAGGCCACCACGGGCGTCAAGCCGACCGCGTCGATGGTCGCCTGCGGCAACGAGGGCGGTCAGTGGGCCAAGTACCTCCTCGGCCCGGCCGAGGTCGAGGGCAAGAACGTCTCCAAGGCCGACGCGGTGCTGGACACGCAGCGCAACCAGTGGATCGTGCAGATGAAGTTCAACGGGGAGGGCAAGAAGAAGTTCTCCTCGATCACGGGCAAGCTCGCGCAGCAGCAGTCCCCGATGAACCAGTTCGCCATCGTCCTCGACGGCGACGTCGTCTCCGCGCCCAGCGTCAGCGAGCGCCTCGGCGGCAGCGCCGAGATCTCCGGCAGCTTCAGCCAGGAATCGGCGAAGGACCTCGCCAACGTCCTCTCCTACGGCGCCCTGCCGCTCACCTTCCACGAGGAGACCGTCACCACGGTGACCGCCGCCCTCGGCGGTGAGCAGCTGCACGCCGGGCTCATCGCGGGCGCCGTCGGCCTCGCGCTCGTCATCATCTACCTGGTCGCCTACTACCGGGGTCTCGCGCTCATCGCGATCGCGTCCCTCGTGGTCTCCGGCATCCTCACGTACACGATCATGACGCTGCTCGGTCCGGGCATCGGCTTCGCGCTCAACCTCCCGGCCGTCTGCGGGGCGATCGTCGCGATCGGTATCACCGCGGACTCCTTCATCGTCTTCTTCGAACGCGTCAGGGACGAAGTGCGCGAGGGCCGCACCCTGCGGCCCGCCGTCGAGCGCGGCTGGCCGCGTGCCCGCCGCACCATCCTCGTCTCCGACTTCGTCTCCTTCCTCGCCGCCGCGGTCCTCTTCGTGGTCACGGTCGGCAAGGTGCAGGGCTTCGCCTTCACGCTGGGTCTCACCACGCTCCTCGACGTCGTCACGGTCTTCCTCTTCACGAAGCCGCTGCTGACGCTCCTGGCCCGCCGGAAGTTCTTCAGCCAGGGCCATCCCTGGTCCGGGTTCGACCCCAAGCGGCTCGGCGCCAAGCCGCCGCTGCGCCGCACGCGCACCCCCCGCGTCCACGCCGATCACCCCAAGGAGGCGTGACATGTCGCGACTCGGCACACTCGGCGCCCGGCTCGTCCGCGGTGAAATCGGCTACGACTTCATCGGCAAGCGCAAGATCTGGTACGGCATCTCCATCCTGATCACGATCACCGCGATCGTCGGGCTCTCGGTGCGCGGCCTGCACATGGGGATCGAGTTCGAGGGCGGTGCCGTCTTCACGACGCCGAAGACGAGCGTCTCGGCAGCCGCCGCCGAGCAGTCCGCGGAGGACGCGTCCGGGCACGACGCGATCGTCCAGGAGCTGGGCAACGGCGGGATGCGCGTCCAGATCAGCGGCATCGACACCGGCAAGTCCGACGAGATCAGGGACAAGCTCGCCCAGGACCTCGACGTCAAGGCCGAGGACATCAACGCCGACCTCGTCGGCCCCTCCTGGGGCGAGCAGGTCGCCAACAAGGCGTGGACCGGCCTCGGCATCTTCATGGTGCTCGTGGTCATCTACCTGGCGATCGCCTTCGAGTGGCGCATGGCCGTCGCGGCCCTCGTCGCCCTGATCCACGACATCACCATCACGGTCGGGGTCTACGCCCTCGTCGGCTTCGAGGTCACCCCCGGCACCGTGATCGGTCTGCTCACGATCCTCGGGTACTCGCTCTACGACACCGTGGTGGTCTTCGACAGTCTCAAGGAACAGTCGAAGGGCATCACGAAGCAGACGAGGCACACCTACGCGGAAGTCGCCAACCTGAGCATCAACGGCACGCTGGTGCGCTCGATCAACACCACGGTCGTCGCGCTCCTCCCCGTCGCCGGGCTGCTCTTCATCGGTGGCGGCTTCCTCGGCGCCGGCATGCTCAACGACATCTCGCTGTCGCTGTTCGTGGGTCTCGCGGCCGGCGCGTACTCGTCGATCTTCATCGCGACCCCGCTGGTCTCCGACCTCAAGAGCCGCGAGCCGCAGATGAAGGCCCTCACCAAGCGGGTGCTCGCCAAGCGCGCCGCCGCCGAGCGGGGCGAGGGCCCCGGCGACGGCCCGCGGGACGGCGACGGACCCCAGGGGGCCACCGCGGCGGCCGGACCGGTCGTCGCCCCCGCCCGGGGCCGTGACGGCCGGGACGGACGTACGACCGGAAAGCGCCGATGACCGACATCAGCGAGCTGTTGCTCAGCCGCATCAGGGACGTCCCGGACTACCCGGAGCCGGGCGTGGTGTTCAAGGACATCACCCCGCTCCTGGCCGATCCGGGCGCCTTCGCGGCCCTCACCGAGGCCCTCGCCGGGCTGTGCCTGAAGCACGGCGCGACGAAGGTCGTCGGCCTGGAGGCCCGCGGATTCATCCTCGGCGCCCCCGCCGCCGTCCGCGCCGGGCTCGGCTTCGTGCCGGTCCGCAAGGCCGGCAAGCTCCCGGGAGCCACGCTCTCGCAGCGGTACGACCTGGAGTACGGCACCGCCGAGATCGAGGTGCACGCCGAGGACCTCGGCCCCGACGACCGCGTCATGGTCATCGACGACGTCCTCGCCACCGGCGGCACCGCCGAGGCGTCCCTCGGCCTCATCCGCCGGGCCGGCGCCCAGGTCGCCGGGGTCGCCGTGCTCATGGAGCTGGGCTTCCTCGACGGACGCGCGCGGCTCGCCCCCGTACTCGACGGGGCGCCCCTGGAGGCACTCCTCCAGGTCTGAGCGGGGCGCAGCGACACACGAAGGGGCCGGTCCGCCGCCGCGGCGGACCGGCCCCTTCGCCGCACCGCTTGACCACGGCCCCCCGGCGATCAACCATGGGACGCGTGGCGAAAGTGAAATAAAGCCCCCGAAGGGGACGTTTTCCCCGCAAGCGGCGCAGTGGCCCTGCACCGCCCGCCGAACCGCCCGCCCGCGCGGCAGCGCGCCCGGCTCTCGCTACGATGGCAGCCTCCGGACCACGTCCGGGACGCACGCACCACGCGCTCGCGCCCACGGGCAGGTCGCCAGGGGCCTACAGGAGGAGCGCTCTTGCCAGACGAGGCCCAGTCACTCACCACCGGCGCCCAGGACCCCGAGGCCGCGCCGAAGCCCGCCCCGCCCGCCAAGAAGCCGGCGCCGGGCGGTTCGGCGCAGGGCGCCTCCGGGCGCCCCTCGGGCGCCCAGCCGCGCCCCGCGCCGCCCGTGACGCACCGCGGCGGCTCCTCCAACCGCGTCCGCGCTCGCCTCGCGCGCCTCGGCGTGCAGCGCTCCAACCCGTACAACCCGGTCCTGGAGCCCCTGCTGCGTACCGTGCGCGGCAACGACCCGAAGATCGAGACGGCGACCCTGCGCCAGATCGAGCACGCCTACCAGGTCGCCGAGCGCTGGCACCGCGGACAGAAGCGCAAGAGCGGCGACCCGTACATCACGCACCCGCTCGCCGTCACCACGATCCTCGCCGAACTCGGCATGGACCCCGCCACACTCATGGCCGGGCTGCTTCACGACACCGTTGAGGACACCGAGTACGGACTCGACACGCTCCGTGAGGACTTCGGTGACACCGTCGCGCTCCTCGTGGACGGGGTCACCAAGCTCGACAAGGTCAAGTTCGGCGAGGCCGCGCAGGCCGAGACGGTCCGCAAGATGGTCGTCGCGATGGCCAAGGACCCGCGCGTCCTCGTCATCAAGCTCGCCGACCGCCTGCACAACATGCGCACGATGCGCTACCTCAAGCGCGAGAAGCAGGAGAAGAAGGCCCGCGAGACCCTGGAGATCTACGCACCGCTCGCCCACCGGCTGGGCATGAACACCATCAAGTGGGAGCTGGAGGACCTCGCCTTCGCGATCCTCTACCCGAAGATGTACGACGAGATCGTCCGCCTCGTCGCCGAGCGCGCCCCCAAGCGCGACGAGTACCTCGCGGTCGTCACCGACGAGGTCCAGTCCGACCTGCGCGCCGCCCGCATCAAGGCGACCGTCACGGGCCGCCCGAAGCACTACTACAGCGTCTACCAGAAGATGATCGTCCGAGGCCGTGATTTCGCGGAGATCTACGACCTCGTCGGCATCCGCGTCCTCGTGGACACCGTCCGCGACTGCTACGCGGCACTCGGCACCGTGCACGCGCGATGGAACCCGGTCCCCGGCCGGTTCAAGGACTACATCGCGATGCCCAAGTTCAACATGTACCAGTCGCTGCACACGACGGTCATCGGGCCCGGCGGCAAGCCCGTCGAACTCCAGATCCGCACCTTCGACATGCACCGCCGCGCCGAGTACGGCATCGCCGCGCACTGGAAGTACAAGCAGGAGGCCGTCGCGGGCGCCTCCAAGGTGCGCACGGACGCGCCGAAGAAGTCCGGCAAGGACGACGGCGCCATCAACGACATGGCCTGGCTGCGTCAGCTCCTCGACTGGCAGAAGGAGACCGAGGACCCCGGCGAGTTCCTGGAGTCGCTGCGCTTCGACCTCTCGCGCAACGAGGTCTTCGTCTTCACGCCCAAGGGCGACGTCATCGCGCTGCCCGCCGGGGCGACGCCCGTCGACTTCGCGTACGCCGTGCACACCGAGGTCGGCAACCGCACGATCGGCGCGCGTGTCAACGGCCGCCTCGTCCCCCTGGAGTCGACGCTCGACAACGGCGACGTCGTCGAGGTCTTCACCTCCAAGGCCGCGGGCGCGGGCCCCTCGCGCGACTGGCTCGGCTTCGTCAAGTCGCCCCGCGCGCGCAACAAGATCCGCGGCCACTTCTCCAAGGAGCGGCGCGAGGAGGCGATCGAGCAGGGCAAGGACGCCATCGTCCGCGCGATGCGCAAGCAGAACCTGCCGATCCACCGCATCCTCACGAGCGACAGCCTCGTCACGCTCGCGCACGAGATGCGCTACGCGGACATCTCCTCGCTCTACGCGGCGATCGGCGAGGGCCACGTGCCCGCGCAGACCGTGCTCCAGAAGCTCGTGCAGTCCTACGGCGGCGAGGAGGAGACCAAGGACGACCTCGCCGAGTCCCAGCCGCCCTCGCGCGCCCGCCGCAAGCGCCGCGCGAAGTCCGACCCCGGCGTCATCGTCAAGGGCGTCGAGGACGTGTGGGTCAAGCTCGCGCGCTGCTGCACCCCGGTCCCCGGCGACCCGATCGTCGGCTTCGTGACGCGCGGCAACGGCGTCTCGGTGCACCGCAAGGACTGCGTCAACGTGGACTCGCTCTCGAAGCAGCCGGAGCGGATGCTCGACGTCGAGTGGGCGCCGACGCAGTCCTCGGTCTTCCTCGTCGCCATCCAGGTCGAGGCACTGGACCGCTCGCGGCTCCTCTCGGACGTCACCCGGGTCCTCTCCGACCAGCACGTCAACATCCTGTCGGCGGCCGTGCAGACCTCGCGCGACCGCGTGGCGACCTCGCGGTTCACCTTCGAGATGGGCGACCCGAAGCACCTCGGGCACGTGCTCAAGGCGGTGCGGGGCGTGGAGGGCGTGTACGACGTCTACCGCGTGACCTCGGCCCGCCGGCCGTAACGGGCACACGAGGAGGGGCCCACCGGAACGTACCGGTGGGCCCCTCCTCGTACCGTACGGAGCCGCTCAGCCCCCGAACTCCTCCAGGCCCTTCAGCGCCTGGTCGAGCAGGGCCTGGCGGCCCTCCAGCTCACCGCGCAGCTTCGCGGCCTTGGCCGTGTTGCCCGCCGACTCCGCCTGCGCGATCTGCGCGCGCAGCTTGTCGACGGCGCCCTGGAGCTGACCGGTCAGCCCGGCGGCACGGGCACGCGCCTCGGGGTTGGTGCGGCGCCACTCGGCCTCCTCGGCCTCCTGGATCGCCCGCTCCACCGCGTGCAGACGGCCCTCGACCTTCGGCCGCGCGTCGCGCGGCACGTGACCGATGGCCTCCCAGCGCTCGTTGATGCCCCGGAACGCGGCCCGGACCGCCTTGAGGTCCTTGACCGGGAGCAGCTTCTCGGCCTCGTCGGCGAGCACCTCCTTGAGCTTGAGGTTCTCGCCCTGCTCGACGTCGCGCTCGGCGAACAGCTCGTTGCGCGCCGAGAAGAAGACGTCCTGCGCGGCCCGGAACCGGGTCCACAGCTCGTCCTCCGCCTCGCGCTGCGCGCGCCCCGCCGCCTTCCAGCGCGTCATCAGATCCCGGTAACGCGCCGCCGTCGGGCCCCACTCGGTCGACCCCGACAGCGACTCCGCCTCGGCGACCAGGCCCTCCTTGACCTTGCGGGCGTCCTCGCGCTGCGCGTCGAGCGCCGCGAAGTGCGCCTTGCGCCGCTTGGAGAACGCGGAGCGGGCGTGCGAGAAGCGGTGCCACAGCTCGTCGTCGGACTTGCGGTCCAGACGCGGCAGCCCCTTCCAGATGTCCACGAGGGCCCGCAGGCGCTCCCCGGCGACCCGCCACTGCTCGCTCTCGGCGAGCTGCTCGGCCTCGGCGACCAGCTCCTCCTTGGCCTTGCGGCTCTCCTCGCTCTGCTTGGCGCGCTCGGCCTTCCGCACCTCCTGGCGCTCCTGGACCGTCGACAGGAGCTTTTCGAGCCGCTTGTCGAGCGCTTCGAGGTCACCCACCGCGTTCGCGCCGCGCACCTGCTCGCGCAGGTGCTCCACGGCGGCCTGGGCGTCCTTCGCCGAGAGATCCGTCGTCCGCACCCGGCGCTCCAACAGCCCGATCTCGACGACGAGTCCCTCGTACTTGCGCTCGAAGTACGCGAGGGCCTCGGCGGGCGAACCGGCCTGCCAGGAACCGACCTCCCGCTCACCCTCGGCGGTCCGCACGTACACGGTCCCGGTCTCGTCGACTCGGCCCCACGGGTCGCTGCTCACAGCGCCTCCATCCACATGATGCCGGGCCCCTGGTGGGGGGCCCTCGGCATCGTCCACATTTTCGTCACGGCCAACATAGGCGACCTGTGGGGCGGCTGTCCGCATTCTTGAGCGGCGGACTTGCCCGTACGCGCGGTAAAGCCGCCCCCCATGATCAGGACTTGCGCACGGTGGCCTTGTCGATCACCACGGTCGCGTTCGGCGCCCCGTCGCCCTGCCCGGTGTTCTCGCCCGCGTCGGCGATCTTCTTGAGCACCTTCATGCCGTCCGCCGAGATGGTGCCGAAGGGCGTGTAGTCGGGCGGGAGCTGGCTGTCCTGGTAGACGAGGAAGAACTGGCTGCCGCCCGTGTGCCGCCCCTCCTTCGTCTGCGCGTTGTACTGGTTGGCCATCGCGACCGTGCCCGCCGGGTACACGTTGCCCTTGAGCTTCTTGGACTTCAGGTTCTCGTCCGGGAGCGTGTAGCCGGGCCCGCCCGTGCCGTTGCCCGACGGGTCGCCGCACTGGAGGACGTAGATCCCCGCCGTCGTCAGGCGGTGGCACTTCGTGTGGTCGAAGTAGCCCTTGCCCGCGAGGTAGTCGAAGGAGTTCACGGTGTGCGGGGCGTTCTTCGCGTCCAGCGCGATCCCGATGTCGCCGCACGTCGTCCCGAGCGTCATCGTGTAGTCGGCCGACTTGTCGACGGTGAGCGCCGGTTCCTTCTTGTACGACAGCTTCTTGACCGAACCGGCCGCGGGCTTGTCGCAGGGGTCGGGCGCCTTGCTCGGGCTCGCGCTCGGTGTCGCGGCGGCCTCGGCCTTCTTGCCGTCGTCCGCCTTGTCCTTGTCGAAGGCTCCGGCGGCCCAGGCGCCGCCGCCCGCGGCGAGCACCACCACGACGGTCGAGGCGATGACCGCGTTGCGGCGGCGCGACCGCCGCCGTGCCGTCTGCCGCCGCTCCTGCTGGCGCAAGAACTTCTCCCGGGCGAGCTGGCGCCGCCGCTGATCGTTGCTGACCACCGGGTGTCTCCTCGTCGTCTACTCGTCCGTAACCCTGTTCGGACGGGGGGCCGTGTGTGCCCCGTACCGTATACGGGTTGGCTGTGGAATCGGCACCGCCGGTAGTCTCGAACCCGGCCGCGCGCCCGATGCGGCCCCGCTCACCCGTGGACACAAAGGACGAACGTGCTCATTGCCGGTTTCGCCGCCGGGGCCTGGGGGACCAACTGCTACGTGGTCGCCCCCGCCGCCGGTGAGGAATGCGTGATCATCGACCCGGGCCACCAGGCCACCGCGGGGGTCGAGGAGACGCTCGCGAAGCATCGGCTCAAGCCCGTCGCCGTCGTCCTCACCCACGGCCACATCGACCACGTCGCCTCGGTCGTCCCGGTCTGCGGGGCGCACGACGTCCCCGCCTGGATCCACCCGGCGGACCGCTTCATGATGAGCGACCCCGAGGCCGGCATCGGCCGCTCCATCGGGATGCCGCTCATGGGGGAGCTGACGGTCGGCGAACCCTCCGACATCGAGGAGCTGGGCGACGGGGCCCGCCTGAGCCTCGCCGGGCTCGACTTCTCCGTCGCGCACGCCCCCGGGCATACCAAGGGGTCGGTGACCTTCAGGACCCCCGAGGGCGCGGACCTGCCGTCCGTGCTCTTCTCCGGGGACCTGCTCTTCGCCGGCTCCATCGGACGCACCGACCTGCCCGGCGGCGACCCGGACGAGATCCTCGGCTCGCTGGCCCGTGTGTGCCTGCCGCTCGACGACTCGACCGTGGTCCTGTCCGGACACGGTCCCCAGACGACCATCGGCCGTGAACGCGCCACCAACCCGTATCTGCGGCAGGTGGCGGCCGGCCAGGGGAGCGCCGCCGAGGCGTTCCCCCGACGAGGAATGTGACAGCGAACAACCGTGAGCACCTTCAAGGCACCCAAGGGCACCTACGACCTCCTGCCCCCCGACTCCGGCCGCTTCCTCGCCGTCCGCGAGGCCATCGCGGCGCCGCTGCGGGACGCGGGGTACGGCTACATCGAGACGCCCGGATTCGAGGACGTGCGGCTCTTCGCGCGCGGTGTCGGTGAGTCCACCGACATCGTCAGCAAGGAGATGTACGTCTTCACGACCAAGGGCGGCGACGAACTGGCGCTGCGCCCCGAGGGCACGGCGGCCGTGCTGCGCGCGGTCCTGGAGTCGAACCTCCACAAGACGGGGAACCTGCCCGTCAAGGTCTGGTACTCGGGTTCGCAGTACCGCTACGAGCGCCCGCAGAAGGGCCGCTACCGTCACTTCTCGCAGGTCGGCGCGGAGGCGATCGGCGCCGAGGACCCGCTGCTCGACGCCGAGCTGATCATCCTGGCCGACCAGGCGTACCGCTCGCTCGGGCTGACCCGGCACCGCATCCTGCTCAACTCGCTCGGCGACGCCACGTGCCGCCCCGTCTACCGCGCCGCGCTCCAGGACTTCCTGCGCGCTCTCGACCTCGACGAGGAGACCCGCCGCCGCGTCGAGATCAACCCGCTGCGCGTCCTCGACGACAAGCGCCCCGAGGTCCGGGACCAGCTCACCGGGGCCCCGCTCCTCGCCGACTACCTGTGCGACGCGTGCAAGGCGTACCACGAGGAGGTCCGCGCGCTCCTGGACGGCGCGGGCGTCCGCTACGAGGACGACCCGAAGCTCGTCCGCGGCCTGGACTACTACACGCGCACGACCTTCGAGTTCGTCCACGACGGACTCGGCTCGCAGTCCGCGGTCGGCGGCGGCGGGCGCTACGACGGGCTCTCCGAGATGCTCGGCGGGCCCGAGCTGCCCTCGGTCGGCTGGGCGCTCGGGGTGGACCGCACGGTCCTCGCCCTGGAGGCCGAGGGCGTCGTGCTCGACCTCCCGCCGGTCACGAGCGTGTACGCGATCCCGCTCGGCGAGGCCGCCCGCCGGGCGCTCTTCGAGAAGGTCACCGAGCTGCGCCGGTCCGGGATCGCGACCGATCTCTCCTTCGGCGGTCGCGGTCTCAAGGGCGCGATGAAGAGCGCGAACCGCTCGGGCGCCCGCCTCGCCCTCATCGCGGGCGAGCGCGACCTCGTGGACGGCAGCGTCCAGCTCAAGGACCTGGAGTCCGGCGAGCAGCACGCGGTGCCGCTCGCGCAGGCGGTCGCGGAGATCCAGCGCCTGCTGGGCTGAGCGGGGCGGTGGTACGGGGCGGTACGGCGGGGCGCCGGGCGCCGGTCCCGGGTGGGGCGCTCGTACGGGAGGGGGCTGAGCCCTCACGCGTACGGGAAGGGGCTGAGCCCTCACGCGTACGAGCCCTCACGCGCGTACGGCGCCCCGCCCCGTACCGCCTTCCGCGTCCGCCGATCGTCAACCCGCCGCCCCCGAAACCACTCCACGGAGTGGATTGCCTCACGCGCGGGGTGGCGAACTCGGGCCGCTCGCCGGGGTGGTGGCTTTTCCGGTGCCCCTTTGGGCCCTCCCGTTCTCAGGCGGGTGGGGCACAATGCAGAAGCCCCCGCAACCGAGCGACGGAAACGGCGTGATGAGCGACACGATGGAAGTCAGCGACGAGGTCGACCACGAGCACGACCCCCGGCACCCCGGGGGCCCGGTCTCCCGGCTCGGCGCCTCGCGTGCCTTCGCCGTGATGCTGGTGCTCACCGGCGCGGCGGGCCTGCTGGCCGCCTGGGTCATCACGCTCGACAAGTTCAAGCTCCTGGAGGACCCGAGCTTCACCCCCGGGTGCAGCCTCAACCCGGTCGTCTCCTGCGGCAGCGTCATGAAGAGCGACCAGGCGGCGGCCTTCGGCTTCCCGAACCCGATGCTCGGCCTCGCCACCTACTCCGTGGTGATCTGCGTCGGCATGACCCTGCTCGCCGGGGCCCGGATGCCGCGCTGGTACTGGCTCACCTTCAACTTCGGCACGCTCTTCGGTGTCGGCTTCGTCACCTGGCTCCAGTACCAGTCGCTGTACAACATCAACGCCCTGTGCCTGTGGTGCTGCCTCGCCTGGGTCGGGACGATCATCATGTTCTGGTACGTCACCGCGCACAACGTCCGCAACGGCTACCTCCCGGCCCCCCGCTGGGCGCGCGGCTTCTTCGGCGAGTTCCCCTGGGTGCTGCCGGTCCTGCACCTCGGGATCATCGGCCTCCTCATCCTGCTGCGCTGGTGGGACTTCTGGACGAGCTGAGCCGGTCCGTACGGCCAGGTGAGGACGGCACCGAGCGCGCCCGAGGCGCTGTCGGTGCCGTCCTTTAGGCTTTCGGCGTGGAACCCGACTTGTTCACCGCTGCCGCCGAAGAGCGCCAGGAGAAGGACCCGAGCAACAGCCCCCTCGCCGTCCGGATGCGCCCGCGCACCCTGGACGAGGTGGTCGGCCAGCAGCACCTGCTGGGGGCCGGCTCCCCGTTGCGGCGGCTCGTGGGGGAGGGGGGCGGCGGCCCCGCCGGGGCCTCCTCGGTGATCCTCTGGGGCCCGCCGGGGACCGGCAAGACGACACTCGCGTACGTCGTGAGCAAGGCGACCAACGCCCGCTTCGTCGAGCTGTCCGCGATCACCGCCGGGGTCAAGGAGGTCCGCACCGTCATCGACGGGGCCCGCCGGGCGAGCGGCGGCTACGGCAAGGACACGGTCCTCTTCCTCGACGAGATCCACCGCTTCAGCAAGGCCCAGCAGGACTCCCTGCTGCCCGCCGTCGAGAACCGCTGGGTCACCCTCATCGCGGCCACGACGGAGAACCCGTACTTCTCCGTGATCTCCCCGCTCCTGTCCCGCTCCCTGCTCCTGACCCTCGAACCGCTCACGGACGAGGACATCCGCGCCCTGCTGCACCGCGCGCTCACCGACGAGCGGGGCCTCAAGGGCGCGGTCACGCTCCCCGACGACGCCGAGGAGCACCTGCTGCGGGTCGCCGGAGGGGACGCTCGCCGCGCGCTGACCGCCCTGGAGGCGGGCGCCGGGGCCGCGCTCGCCAAGAAGGAACCGGAGATCACCCTCCGGACGCTGGAGGAGACGGTCAACAAGGCGGCGCTGAAGTACGACCGCGACGGCGACCAGCACTACGACGTCGCGAGCGCCCTCATCAAGTCCATCCGCGGCTCGGACGTGGACGCGGCGCTGCACTACCTGGCCCGCATGATCGAGGCCGGCGAGGACCCGCGCTTCATCGCGCGGCGCCTCATGATCTCCGCGAGCGAGGACATCGGCCTCGCCGACCCGACCGCGCTCCCCACCGCCGTCGCCGCCGCGCAGGCCGTCGCCATGATCGGCTTCCCCGAGGCCGCGCTCACGCTGAGCCACGCGACCATCGCGCTCGCGCTCGCCCCGAAGTCCAACGCGGCGACGCTCGCGATCGGCGCCGCGCTCGAAGACGTCCGCAAGGGCCTCGCGGGCCCCGTCCCGCCGCACCTGCGCGACGGCCACTACAAGGGCGCCAAGAAGCTCGGCCACGCGCAGGGGTACGTGTACCCGCACGACGTCCCCGGAGCGATCGCCGCGCAGCAGTACGCCCCGGACGCGCTCAAGGACCGGCAGTACTACACGCCGACGCGGTACGGGGCGGAGGCGCGGTACGCGGACGTCGTGGAGATGGTGCGGGAGCGCCTGCGCGGGACGGGGGAGTAGCGGCGATGGCCGGTTTCACGCTCACGACCCGGATCGCCGCGCCGCCCGAGACGGTCTTCGACGTGTCGCTCGACGTCGACCTGCACCAGGAGTCCATGGCCGGATCGGGTGAACGGGCCGTCGCGGGGGTGACGTCGGGCCGCATGGGCCCGGGGGACACGGTGACGTGGCTGGCCCGGCACTACGGCGTGCGCTGGCGGATGACCTCGCGGATCAGCGCGTACGAGCGGCCCGGGTACTTCGTGGACGAGCAGGTGCGCGGCCCCTTCGCACGCTGGCACCACGCGCACCACTTCGCCCCGGACGGCGCGGGCGGCACCGTCATGCGGGACGTCGTCGACTTCGCCGCGCCGCTCGGACCGCTCGGCCGCATCGCCGAACGGATCGCGCTCGGGCGGTACATGCCCCGGCTGATCCGGGTGCGCAACGCGTACGTGCGCGAGGCGGCGGAGCGCGGCCGGGCCTGACCCGTGACGCGCGCGTCCGGCCCGCGGCCCGTCCCCCCTCGGACGGCGGCCCCTCCCCCGAGGCCGTGGTCCCGTCCGTACGGGCTCCCCGGGCGTCGCTCAGCCGCGGGGCCGGTCGGAGTCGTCCGCCGCGGCGAAGTCGTCCGCCGCGTCGAAGAGCGCTGCCATGGCGCGGCGCAGCCCGTGCACGTCGTTCACCGGCTCGGGGAAGTCGAAGCGCGCGTCGAAGCAGCGCACACCGGTGAAGCGGACGCGCAGCCCGAAGCGGTCGAGCGCGAGCGGCACCACCGCGGGGCAGTCGGCCGCGGCCCGCTCGCCGAGCAGGCCGCGCAACTGCCGCACCTGCGGCGCGTGCGCCGCGTGCAGGTGCTGGAGGAGTTCGGCCTCGTACTCGCGCAGCGGGTCGGGCGCGGCGGCGGCGAAGTCCTCGACGTCGACGCGGGCGACGTCCCACAGGTCGTCGACGCGGATCTCGTACGGCTCCAGGCGCAGCGTCGCCCAGGCGGGGCCCCCGGGTCCGGCCGGTCCCGCGACGGCGTGGGCCTCGGGCGCGTTGTCGGGCAGCCGGGTGAGCCAGCCGGAGACCCAGGCCCGGCCCCGTACCCGGTGGGGGACCGAGACGGGGGCGACGTCGGTCAGCTCCAGGACGACGGGCAGTTCGTCCCCCCGCGCGCGCGAGGCGGCCCGTACGACGGGGGCGGTGGCGGAGTAGACGAGGTGGAGGTCGCCCTCGGGCGTCACGGTGCGCAGTTCGGGCACGAGCGGGAGCGAGCCGGCCGTCTCGGGGCCCGGCAGGAGCAGCACCGCGGAGCATGTACCCTGTACGAGAGTTCGTGTGCGCTCGGCTGCTGACGGCATCCGGGTGGATTCAAGCCCCCTTTCCCTGTGGGAGTCCCCCTCAAGACTCCCGTCGTGGGCGTCCTGGCCGCCGTGGCTGTCAGGGCGGGGACGCGGCTGACCACGATCTGATCGGACCTCCGTCGATGCGTCGCCTTTTCGAGCGCGACGGGCGTTCGTGATGCGCGTGGTGTTCCCAGGGCGAGACATGCGATCTCCTTGAGTAAGGTGAGCCTAACCTAACCTATTTCGGAGGTCTGGAGAACGTGCCTAACCAGTCGCGTCCCAAGGTCAAGAAGTCCCGTGCGCTCGGCATCGCGCTGACGCCGAAGGCCGTCAAGTACTTCGAGGCCCGTCCCTACCCGCCGGGTGAGCACGGCCGTGGCCGCAAGCAGAACAGCGACTACAAGGTCCGTCTGCTGGAGAAGCAGCGTCTGCGCGCGCAGTACGACATCTCCGAGCGCCAGATGGCCCGCGCCTACGACCGCGCCCGCAAGGCCGAGGGCAAGACCGGCGAGGCCCTGGTCATCGAGCTGGAGCGTCGCCTCGACGCCCTGGTCCTGCGTTCGGGCATCGCCCGCACCATCTACCAGGCCCGCCAGATGGTCGTCCACGGCCACATCGAGGTCAACGGCACGAAGGTCGACAAGCCCTCCTTCCGTGTCCGTCCCGACGACGTCGTGATGGTCCGCGAGCGCAGCCGCTCGAAGCACCCGTTCCAGGTCGCCCGTGAGGGTGGCTACGACACGGACGGCGAGACCCCGCGCTACCTCCAGGTCAACCTGAAGGCCCTCGCCTTCCGCCTGGACCGCGACCCGAACCGCAAGGAAATCCCGGTCATCTGCGACGAGCAGCTCGTCGTCGAGTACTACGCCCGCTGA
Organism: Streptomyces sp. Tu6071; assembly: GCF_000213055.1. NCBI lineage: Bacteria > Bacillati > Actinomycetota > Actinomycetes > Kitasatosporales > Streptomycetaceae > Streptomyces > Streptomyces sp. Tu6071. The sequence goes on from NZ_CM001165.1 coordinate 6,701,128, forward strand.
CGACCCCCCGAGGTCGCCGCGCACCGCGCAGCACTCCGGCCCGCCTCCCCGCCGTGTCCGCACGGCCGGGGGAGCGGGCCGCTCGCGTTCGCGCCCCCGCCTTCGCGCGCGAGCGGACGCGAACCGGCGCCGCCGGGCCCGCGCGGACGGGAGCAACCCCGCGTCGCGATAGGCTCGGTGCCACGACTGTGCGCTCGCGCGCACGAGCGGCACGAACGAGCGGAAGGGGCGGTGCGCAGTGTCCGGAGGAGAGGTGGCAGGGCTTCTGGTGGCCGTGTTCTGGGCGATTCTCGTCTCCTTCCTCGCGGTCGCGCTCGCGCGGCTCGCGCAGACGCTCCGGGCCACGACGAAGATGGTCGCCGAAGTCACCGAGCAGGCCGTCCCCTTGCTCACCGACGCCTCCGCGACCGTGCGCTCCGCGCAGACCCAGCTCGACCGGGTCGACGCGATCGCCTCGGACGTCCAGGAAGTCACCTCGAACGCCTCCGCGCTCTCCACCACCGTCGCCTCGACCTTCGGCGGCCCCCTCGTCAAGGTCGCGGCCTTCGGCTACGGAGTGCGCCGCGCCCTCGGCCGCCGCGCCGAACCACCACCGCCGCCGCCGCGCACCGTCGTCGGCCGTACCGCCAAGGGCAGGCGCCGCACCCGGCGCAAGGGCGTCTGACGCCCGCCCGCCCCGTACCACCACCGGAAGGACCGCTGCCGCGATGTTCCGCCGTACGTTCTGGTTCACCGCCGGAGCGGCCGCGGGGGTCTGGGCCACCTCCAAGGCGCACGCCAAGCTCCGCAAACTGGCCCCCGAGTCCCTCGTTGCCCAGGCCGCGGACCGCGCCGTCGAAGCCGGCGGCAGGCTCCGCGCCTTCGCCGCGGACGTGCGCGACGGCATGGCCGCGCGCGAGGCCGAACTCGACGAGGCGCTCGGCCTCACGAGCGAGCCGCCCGCCCTTCCCGCCCCGCGCCGCCCGGCACTCGAGGCGGGGCGCGAGGCACCCCGCGTCATCGAGGGCCGCGTCGAGCCCGCGGACACGGAGCGCCCCCGGGACCCGAGGCGCCCCGTCCACCCCAACACCCCGAACAACCGGAATGAGGACCACTGATGGAGTCGGCTGAAATCCGCCGCCGCTGGCTGCGCTTCTTCGAGGAGCGCGGGCACAAGGTCGTGCCGTCGGCGTCGCTGATCGCGGACGACCCGACGCTGCTGCTCGTCCCCGCGGGCATGGTCCCCTTCAAGCCGTACTTCCTCGGCGAGGTCAAGCCGCCCGCGCCGCGCGCCACGAGCGTGCAGAAGTGCGTGCGCACGCCCGACATCGAGGAGGTCGGCAAGACCACCCGGCACGGGACCTTCTTCCAGATGTGCGGGAACTTCTCCTTCGGCGACTACTTCAAGGAAGGGGCCATCAAGTACGCGTGGGAGCTGCTGACCTCCTCCGTCGCCGACGGCGGCTTCGGCCTGGAGGCCGAGCGGCTGTGGATCACCGTCTACCAGGACGACGACGAGGCCGAGCAGATCTGGCGCGACGTCGTCGGCGTCCCCGCCGAGCGCATCCAGCGCCTCGGCAAGGCCGACAACTTCTGGTCCATGGGCGTCCCCGGCCCCTGCGGCCCCTGCTCCGAGATCAACTACGACCGCGGCCCCGAGTTCGGCGTCGAGGGCGGCCCGGCCGTCAACGACGAGCGATACGTGGAGATCTGGAACCTGGTCTTCATGCAGTACGAGCGCGGCGCCGGGCGCGGCAAGGACGACTTCGAGATCCTCGGCGACCTCCCGAGCCAGAACATCGACACCGGTCTCGGCCTGGAACGCCTCGCGATGATCCTCCAGGGCGTCCGGAACATGTACGAGACGGACACCCTGCGCGTCGTCATCGACAAGGCCACCGAGCTGACCGGCGTCGCCTACGGCGCGTCCGGCGCGAGCGACGTCTCGCTGCGCGTCGTCTCCGACCACATGCGCACCTCCGTCATGCTCATCGGCGACGGCGTGACCCCCGGCAATGAGGGCCGCGGCTACGTGCTGCGCCGCATCATGCGCCGCGCCATCCGCAACATGCGCCTCCTCGGCGCCACGGGCCCGGTCGTCCAGGACCTCGTGGACGTCGTGATCGACACGATGGGGCAGCAGTACCCGGAGCTGGTCACCGACCGCAAGCGCATCGAGACCGTCGCCCTCGCCGAGGAGGCCGCCTTCCTCAAGACCCTCAAGGCCGGCACGAACATCCTCGACACCGCCGTCACCGAGACCCGCGCGACCGGCTCGACCGTGCTCCCCGGCGACAAGGCGTTCCTCCTCCACGACACGTGGGGCTTCCCGATCGACCTCACCCTGGAGATGGCCGCCGAACAGGGCCTGTCCGTGGACGAGGACGGCTTCCGGCGGCTCATGAAGGAGCAGCGCGAGCGGGCCAAGGCCGACTCGCAGGCGAAGAAGACCGGCCACGCCGACCTGCACGCCTACCGCGAGATCGCCGACGCCGCGGGCGCCACCGACTTCACCGGCTACGTCCAGCTGGAGGGCGAGGCCCGCATCGTCGGCCTGCTCGTGGACGGCGTGCCCGCCCCCGCCGCGAGCGAGGGCGACGAGGTCGAGGTCGTCCTCGACCGCACCCCCTTCTACGCGGAGGGCGGCGGCCAGATCGGCGACACCGGGCGCATCCGGCTCGACAACGGCGCGGTCGTCGAGATCCGCGACGTGCAGAAGCCCGTCCCCGGCGTGCACGTCCACAAGGGCCGTGTCCAGGTCGGCGAGATCACCGTGGACGCCCCCGTGTGGGCCGCGATCGACCAGGGCCGCCGCCGCGCCATCGCGCGCGCCCACTCCGCGACCCACCTCACCCACCAAGCGCTGCGCGACGCGCTCGGCCCCACGGCCGCCCAGGCCGGTTCCGAGAACCAGCCCGGCCGCTTCCGCTTCGACTTCGGCTCCCCGGCGGCCGTCCCGACCGCCGTCATGACCGATGTCGAGCAGCGCATCAACGAGGTCCTGGCGCACGAGATGGACGTCCAGGCCGAGGTCATGTCGATCGACGAGGCGAAGAAGCAGGGCGCCATCGCCGAGTTCGGCGAGAAGTACGGCGAGCGGGTGCGCGTCGTGACGATCGGCGACTTCTCCAAGGAGCTGTGCGGCGGCACGCACGTGCGCAACACCGCCCAGCTCGGCCTCGTGAAGCTGCTCGGCGAGTCCTCCATCGGCTCGGGCGTGCGCCGTATCGAGGCGCTCGTCGGCGTGGACGCGTACCAGTTCCTCGCCCGGGAGCACACGGTCGTCTCGCAGCTCCAGGAGCTGGTCAAGGGCCGCCCCGAGGAACTGCCCGAGAAGATCGCGGGGATGCTCGGCAAGCTCAAGGACGCCGAGAAGGAGATCGAAAAGTTCCGCGCCGAGAAGGTGCTCCAGGCCGCCGCCGGGCTCGCCGCGGGCGCCAAGGACGTGCACGGGACCGCGCTCGTGACCGGTCAGGTCCCCGACGGCACGACCGCCGACGACCTGCGCAGGCTCGTGCTCGACGTGCGGGGCCGCATCCCGGGCGACCGCCCGGCGGTCGTCGCGCTCTTCGCCGTGACGGGCGGGCGCCCCGTCACCGTCGTCGCGACCAACGAGGCGGCCCGCGAGCGCGGCTTCAAGGCCGGTGACCTGGTCCGCACCGCCGCCAAGACCCTCGGCGGCGGGGGCGGCGGCAAGCCGGACGTGGCGCAGGGCGGCGGGCAGAACCCCGAGGCCGTGGCCGAGGCGGTGGCCGCCGTCGAGCGGCTCGTCGCCGAGACGGCCTGACGCCGATGCGACGAGGACGCCGCCTCGCGATCGACGTCGGGGACGCCCGGATCGGGGTCGCCTCCTGCGACCCCGACGGGATCCTCGCGACCCCGGTCGAGACCGTCCCCGGGCGGGACGTGCCCGCCGCGCGGCGCAGGATCAAGGCCCTCGTGGACGAGTACGAGCCGATCGAGCTGGTCGTCGGGCTGCCGCGCTCGCTGCGCGGCGGCGAGGGCCCGGCCGCCAAGAAGGTGCGTGCCTTCGCGGGCGGCCTGGCCCTGCTGGTCGCGCCCGTTCCGGTGAGATTGGTCGATGAGCGGATGACCACGGTGACAGCCGGTCAGGGCTTGCGCGCCTCGGGCGTCAACACCAAAAAGGGCAGGTCGGTCATCGATCAGGCAGCCGCGGTCATCATCCTTCAGACCGCGCTCGAATCCGAACAGCGCACCGGGCTGCCCCCCGGGGAAGACGTCGTGGCCACTGGCTGATGGCGGTACGGTAACGTTCCCGCGGTGCGCCCGCATTCGAACAGCGGACGCACAGCGGGGACGGAGACCGTGAAGACGCCACCGGGCGACCGCCGGGACTCCGTTCCGCGGCCGCCCGGTTCCGTGTCTCGGGACCCTTGGACGCGGCGTCACTGTCGGACAGGCCCTAGGGGACCGATGACTGAGTATGGGCGTGGCCAGGGCCAGGAGCCCTGGCACCCGGAGGACCCCTTGTACGGGGACCAGGGCTGGGGGCAGCAGGAGCAGGCCCCCTACGGCCCCGAGGGACAGCAGTATCCCCCGCAGCAGCCCACTCCGCCCCAGCCTCAGCAGCAGTACGACGCCTGGGGCCGCCCGATCCCGCAGGCCCCCCCGCAGGGCTACGGGCAGCAGCAGTATCCGCAGCAGGGCTACGGACAGCAGGACCCCCAGGCGCAGCAGCAGCCCCCGCAGGGCTACGAGCAGCAGCAGTACGACCAGCAGCAGTACGGCCAGCAGCCCGGCTACGCGGGCCAGCCGCAGCAACCCCTCCCGCCCCAGGGCTACGAGCAGCAGGGCTACCCCCAGCAGCAGGGCCCGCAGTCCTACGGCAACGGCTGGGACACGGGGCAGCAGCAGGTGCCCTACGGAGCCGACCCGCACGACCCCTACGGTGCGGTGCGGCAGCCCGCTTACCCCCAGGGCCAGGACCCCTACGCCACCCCCGAGGCGTACCCGCCGCCGCAGCCTCCGGGCGAGCGCGGGCCCCAGCCGCCGCAGGCGCCGACCGCCCAGGTCGCGCAGGCCCAGACGCAGGCCCCCGCGCCCGAGCGCGGGGAGTGGGACCCCGACCCGGACGAGCCCGAGCACCCCTTCTTCGCGAGCGACGGCGACGCGGGCCGCGCCACCGGGCGCCGCACCAAGGGCCGCGACGACGACCGCGACGACCTCGCCGACGACGAGGACGGCGACGGGGACGGTCGCGCGGGACGGCGCGGTGGCGAGAGACCGAAGAAGCGCCGGGGCGGCTGCGCCTGCCTCGTGGTCGCCGTCGTCCTGATCGGCGGAGGCGGCGGGGCCGCGTACTACGGCTACGGGCTCTACCAGGACCGCTTCGGGCCGCCGCCGGACTACGCGGGCGAGGGCAGCGGCACCGTCGTGATCGAGATCCCCGACGGGTCCACCGGTATCGCGATGGGCAACCTGCTCAAGGACAAGGGCGTCGTGAAGAGCGTCGAGGCGTTCACGGCGGCGCAGAAGGCGAACGACAAGGGCACCACGCTCCAGTCCGGCTTCTACACGCTCCACAAGGGCATGTCCGGCAAGAGCGCCGTGGAGCTCATGCTGGACCCCAAGAGCCGGAAGACCCTCGTCATTCCCGAGGGATACCGCAACGCCTGGATCTACGCGCAGATCGACGGCCGTCTCGGCCTCAAGAAGGGCACCACGGCCGACGTCGCGAAGAGCGACAGGAAAAAGCTCGGGCTGCCGAAGTGGGCCGATGACGACAAGGACATAAAGGACCCGCTGGAGGGCTTCCTCTATCCCTCGACGTATTCCGTCAGCAAGGGGCAGAAACCCGCTGACGTGCTCCGGAAAATGGTCGCCCAGGCCAATAAGCAGTACGAGAAGATCGACGTCGTCGGACAGGCGAAGAAGCTCGAACTCGGCAGTCCGCTCGACCTCGTCACGGTCGCGAGCATGGTCAACGCCGAGGGCAAGACGCACGACGACTTCCGCAAGATGGCGGAAGTGATCTACAACCGCATCAAGCCCGGCAACACCGAGACGAACGGACTCATCCAGTTCGATTCAACGTACAACTACCTCACCGGGCGAAGCAACATCAAGATTTCCACCAAGGAGATCCTGAGCGATCACGACCCGTACAACACGTACACCAACAAGGGCCTGCCGCCCGGACCGATCGGGAACCCCGGGGAAGAAGCGTTCGCCGCCGCGCTCAACCCGACGAAGGAGGGCTGGATGTACTTCGTCGCCGTGGACGGCGAGAAGGACACCCAGTTCGCGAAGACCAACGCCGATTTCCAGAAACTGAAGGCCAAGTTCGATGCCTCCACAGGCTGACGAGGGCGCGGGGCCCGGCACCGGAGCCGTCCGCCGCGCCGCCGTGCTCGGCTCGCCCGTCGCGCACTCGCTCTCCCCGCAGCTCCACCTCGCCGCCTACCGCGCGCTCGGCCTGAGCGGCTGGACGTACGAGCGGATCGAGACCGACGAGGCCGCCCTGCCCGGCTTCGTCGACGGGCTCGGGCCCGAGTGGGCCGGGCTCTCGCTGACCATGCCGCTCAAGCGGGCCGTGCTGCCGCTCCTCGACCGGATCAGCGACACCGCGGCGTCCGTCGACGCCGTCAACACCGTCGTGTTCGAGGCCGACGGCAGCCGCAGCGGCGACAACACCGACATCCCCGGGCTGCTCGCCGCCCTCGCCGAGCGCGGCGTCACACGCGTTCCCGCGGCGGCCGTGCTCGGCGCGGGCGCCACCGCCTCCTCGGCGCTCGCCGCGCTCTCCCGCGTCTGCGACGGCGAGGTCGTCGCCTACGTGCGCAGCGCGGCGCGCGCGGCCGAGATGCGCGGCTGGGGCGAGAGGCTCGGCGTCGACGTCCGCACGGCGCCCTGGGACGAGGCGGCCGAGGGACTGCGCGCGCCGCTCGTCGTCGCGACGACCCCGGCGGGCAGCACGGACGCACTCGCGGACGCCGTGCCCGAGGCGCCGGGGACGCTCTTCGACGTCCTGTACGAGCCCTGGCCGACGCCGCTCGCCGCGCGCTGGGCGGCACGCGGCGGCCAGGTGCTCGGAGGGCTCGACCTCCTCGTCCACCAGGCCGTCCTCCAGGTCGAGCGGATGACGGGCCGCCGCCCGGTGCCGCTCGCGGCGATGCGCGAAGCGGGGGAGGCGGCGCTCGCGGCCCGGTGACGGCTTCCCGCCGCGTGCGGGACGGCTCCCCGCCGAGTGCGGGACGGCTCCCCGCCGCGTGCGGGACCGCTCCCCGCCCGGCGGGGCCGCCGCCCGCCACGCCCGGGTCCGCTCCGTGGACCCGCTCCGATCCGCGCCCCGCTTCGTGGGAGGATCGGAGGCGGCCGGCCAGGGCCGCGCACCCGGTCGCGCCGCAGTTCCACGCGCGAGCAGGAGGAGCACCGTTGAGCAGGCTGCGTTGGCTGACCGCGGGAGAGTCGCACGGCCCCGCACTCGTGGCGACGCTGGAGGGACTTCCCGCCGGTGTCCCCGTCACCACCGATCTGGTCGCCGACCACCTCGCCAGGCGGCGCCTCGGCTACGGGCGCGGGGCGCGGATGAAGTTCGAGCGCGACGAGGTGACCTTCCTCGGCGGCGTCCGGCACGGGCTGACCCTCGGCTCGCCCGTCGCCGTCATGGTCGGCAACACCGAGTGGCCCAAGTGGGAACAGGTCATGGCCGCCGACCCGGTCGACCCCGGGGTCCTCGCGGAATCGGCCCGCAACGCGCCCCTCACCCGCCCCCGCCCCGGCCATGCCGACCTCGCCGGGATGCAGAAGTACGGCTTCGACGAGGCCCGCCCGATCCTGGAACGCGCCTCGGCCCGCGAGACCGCCGCGCGCGTCGCGCTCGGCGCCGTCGCCCGCTCCTACCTCAAGGAGACGGCGGGCATCGAGATCGTCAGTCACGTCGTCGAGATCGCCGCGGCGAAGGCCCCCTACGGCCTCGTACCGACCCCCGCCGACGTCGACAGGCTCGACGCCGACCCGGTCCGCTGCCTCGACGCCGACGCGAGCAAGGCGATGGTCGCCGAGATCGACCAGGCCCACAAGGACGGCGACACGCTCGGCGGCGTCGTCGAGGTCCTCGCCTACGACGTCCCCGTGGGGCTCGGCTCGCACGTGCACTGGGACCGCAGGCTCGACGCACGGCTCGCCGGGGCGCTCATGGGCATCCAGGCGATCAAGGGTGTCGAGGTCGGCGACGGCTTCGGGCTCGCCCGCGTGCCCGGCTCGCAGGCGCACGACGAGATCGTCAACACCGACGAGGGCATCCGCCGCGTCACCGGGCGCTCGGGCGGCACCGAGGGCGGCCTCACGACCGGCGAACTCCTGCGCGTCCGCGCCGCGATGAAGCCCATCGCGACCGTTCCCCGCGCCCTCGCCACCGTCGACGTGGCCACCGGCGAGGCCACCAAGGCCCACCACCAGCGCTCCGACGTGTGCGCCGTGCCCGCCGCGGGCATCGTCGCCGAGGCCATGGTCGCGCTCGTCCTGGCCGACGCCGTCGCCGAGAAGTTCGGCGGCGACAGCGTCCCCGAGACCCGCCGCAACGTCCGCGCGTACCTCGACAACCTCCCGATCCGGTGACCGGCCCCCGGCTCGTCCTCGTCGGACCGATGGGCGTCGGCAAGTCCACGATCGGCCACCTCGTGGCGGAGCGGCTCGGCCTCGTGTACCGCGACACGGACGACGACATCGTCACCGCGGAGGGCCGCGAGATCTCCGACATCTTCGTGGACGACGGCGAGGAGCACTTCCGCGCGCTCGAACGCGCGGCGGTGCGCACCGCGCTGGCCGAGCACGAGGGCGTCCTCGCGCTCGGCGGGGGAGCGGTCCTCGATCCGGGCACCCGCGCCCTGCTCCGCGACCACCCCGTCGTCTTCCTCACGATGGACATCGACGAGGCCGTGCGCCGCACCGGGCTCGCCACCGCGCGCCCGCTGCTCGCCGTCAACCCGCGCCGCACGTGGCGCGAGCTGATGGAGGCCCGCCGCCCCCTGTACACCGAGGTCGCCCGCGCCACCGTGGCCACCGACGACCGCACCCCCGAAGAGGTCGCGCTCGCGGTCCTCGACGCACTGGAGCTGAGGAAAGCGTGAGCGAGAACAGCACGCCGGAGACCGGGCGGGTGCCCGCCCCGACCCGTATCGCCATCGGCGGCACCGAGGGCACCGCGCCCTACGAGGTCCTCGTCGGCCACCACCTGCTCGGCGAACTCCCCGCCCTCATCGGCGAGAAGGCCCAGCGCGTCGCCGTGATCCACCCCGAGGCGCTCGCCGAGACGGGCGAGGCGCTCCGCGCCGACCTCGCGGAGCAGGGCTACGAGGCGATCGCGATCCAGGTGCCGAACGCCGAGGAGGCGAAGACCGCCGAGGTCGCCGCCTACTGCTGGACGGCGCTCGGGCAGTCCGGGTTCACGCGCACCGACGTCGTCGTCGGTGTCGGCGGCGGCGCGACGACCGACCTCGCCGGCTTCGTCGCGGCGACGTGGCTGCGCGGCGTGCGCTGGATCGCGGTGCCGACGACCGTGCTCGGCATGGTCGACGCGGCGGTCGGCGGCAAGACCGGCATCAACACCGCCGAGGGGAAGAACCTCGTCGGCTCCTTCCACCCGCCCGCCGGGGTCCTGTGCGACCTCGCCGCGCTCGCCTCGCTGCCCGTGCACGACTTCGTGAGCGGACTCGCGGAGGTCATCAAGGCGGGATTCATCGCCGATCCGGTCATTCTCGATCTCATCGAGTCCGACCCGGTCGCCGCGCGCAGCCCCGAGGGCCCGCACACCGCCGAGCTGATCGTGCGCTCGATCCGGGTGAAGGCCGAGGTCGTCTCGGGTGACCTCAAGGAGGCCGGGCGCCGCGAGATCCTCAACTACGGGCACACGCTGGGCCACGCGATCGAGAAGAACGAGCGCTACGCGTGGCGCCACGGCGCCGCCGTCTCGGTCGGCATGCACTTCGCCGCCGAACTCGGCCGCCTCGCGGGACGTCTCGACGACGCCACCGCCGACCGCCACCGCGCCGTCCTCGAAGCGGTGGGCCTCCCGCTGGGCTACCGCGGCGACCAGTGGCCGCGCCTCCTGGAGAACATGAAGCTCGACAAGAAGTCGCGCGGCAACCTCCTGCGCTTCATCGTCCTCGACGGCCTCGCCAAGCCGGCCGTCCTGGAGGGCCCCGACCCGGCGGTGCTCCTGGCGGCGTACGGGGAGATCGCGAAGGACTGAGCGGTCGGGGAGCGCACACGGGCCGGAGGCCGTCGTACGGGGTGAGTACGGACGTCTTCCGGCCCGTCACGCTTTCCCGCGCGAGGTCGGGGAACGGTACCGTGCACCGGGCATCGCGTGCGGTTTTCCGCGCGAGGGGCCCGCAAGCAGCCGGTACGAGACGGAGTTGGCACGGGATGCGGCATTCCGCGGGATCGACCCCGCCTCACGATTCCTGGCCCCCGCACGGGCACGTCCCCGAGGGCCCGGCCCACGGGGGCACCCCGCACGGCGGCCCGCGGCACGGGGCTCCGCAGCACGGGACCTCGTCGCACGGCGGCCCGCAGCAGGGGGCCCCCGCGCACGGCGACGGGCACCACGGCGGTCCGCCGACCCTCCCGCTGCGGCCGACCCCGGCCACGGGACCCGTGCCGGGAATCGACGCCCCCGCGCCGCCGCCCGGCCTCGTCCCGCCGTTCCCCGGCCCCGTCCCGCTCCCGGCCGGCTCGGGCCACGTCCCCCCGCCGCACCCCGGCGGGCGGACGCTGCCGCCCGACACCACCGGACACGTCGCACTGCCCCCGGACGCGCCCGTGGCCGCGCCGAGCGTCGCGCCGGGGCCGCAGGCGGGGACGGGCTCGACGATCCTCGCCGTACTGCTCATCGGGCCCGCCGGGGCCGGCAAGACGACCGTCGCGCGGTACTGGGCGGCCCGGCGGCCCGTGCCGACCGCGCACATCAGCCTCGACGACGTGCGCGAGTGGGTGCACGCGGGCTTCGCCGATCCGCAGGCCGGGTGGAACGACAATTCCGAGGTGCAGTACCGGCTCGCCCGGCGCACCTGCGGCTTCGCGGCGCGCAACTTCCTCGCCAACGGCATCTCCTGCGTCATCGACGACGCCGTCTTCCCCGACCGGCCCGTCGTCGGGCTCGGCGGCTGGAAGCGGCACGTGGGCCCGGGGCTGCTGCCCGTCGTGCTCCTGCCCGGACTCGACGTCGTCCTGGAGCGCAACGCCGCGCGCACGGGCAACCGCAGGCTCAGCGACGAGGAGGTCGCGAGCATCCACGGCCGCATGGCGGGCTGGTACGGCTCGGGGCTGCCGATCATCGACAACTCGCACCTCGACGTGCCCGCCACGGCGCAGCGCCTCGACGACGTCCTCGCCCGCGCGATAGCCAGCCCGCCGCCGTGGTGAGCGCCCCCGCCCCGCGGTGAGCGCGCCGCCCCCGACCCCCGCCGCCGCCCCGCGCGCACGCCGTCCCGGGGCCCGCTACCCGGTCGGACGCACAACTCCGGCGGCCTCCGCCAGGCACCCTTAGGCTCGGGCCATGGCTGAGGCGCACGCGGCACGCAGGGACCGGCTGAGGCAGTTGTCCGCGGGAGCGGGCCAGACGGCGGCGCTCGTCTCCCGCCCCGCCAACGTCCGCTATCTCGGCGGCGAGGCCCCCGAGGGCTCCGTCCTGCTGCTCGGCGCCGAGCGCGGCGGCCCCGACATCCTCTTCGCCGCGAGCCCGCCCGGCGGCCTCGCGGACGAGGCGCTGCGCGTCCACGTCCTCGCCTGCCCGGCCTCGGACCCCGCCGTCGCCGCCGCCGAGACCGCGGCGGCCAACGGCGCCGAGATCCTCGCCGTCGAGGAGCACCACCTCACCGTCGCCCGCCACCGCACCCTCGCCGACACGGCGCCGCGCCTGCGCCTGGGCGACCTCGGGCGCGGTGTCGAGCAACTGCGGCTCGTCAAGGACGAGGAGGAGATCGGGGCACTGCGGATCGCCGCCGAGATCGCCGACCAGGCACTCGGCGAACTCCTGGAGTCGATCCTCGTCGGGCGCACCGAGCGCCACCTCGCCCTGGAGCTGGAGCGCCGCCTCGTCGACCACGGCGCGGACGGCGCCGCCTTCGCCACCTCCGTCGCCACCGGGCCGCACGCCGGGCTCGCCGGGCACCGGCCCACGGACCGCCGTGTCGAGGAGGGCGACTTCCTCTCCGTGTGCCTGGGGGCCACGTACCGCGGCTACCGCAGCGAGATCGGGCGGACGTTCGTCATCGGGACGGCGCCCGAGGAGTGGCAGATCGAGCTGTACGACGCGGTCTTCGCCGCCCAGCGGGCCGGTCGCGAGGCCCTGTTGCCCGGCGCGGCCTGCCGCGACGTGGACCGCGCGGTGCGCCAGGCGCTGGAGTCGGCGGGGCACGGAGCGGACCTGCCCGCGCTCACCGGACACGGGGTCGGGCTGGAAAACGACGAGGACCCGCAGCTCGCCCCGTCCGCCATGGGTAAACTGGACGCTTGTGTGCCGGTCACCGTCGAACCGGGGGTCCACCTCCCGGGCAGGGGCGGGGTCCGGATCGATGACACACTCGTCGTGCGCCCCGAGGCGGACGGCGGGCCCGAGCTACTCACCATCACGACCAAGGAGCTGCTCGCGCTCTAGGGCAGACGGCCCTCGGGCCGGGGCGGCGCCGCGGTCGTCCACCAGCTCTTCCCGAGGTCCCAAGGACCTGGGGGAGAGGACCCATCGTCCAGGAGATTCCGCAACCGTGGCTTCCACGAACGACCTCAAGAACGGCCTGGTGCTCAAGCTCGACAACGACCAGCTCTGGTCCGTCGTCGAGTTCCAGCACGTCAAGCCCGGCAAGGGCCCCGCCTTCGTGCGCACCAAGCTGAAGAACGTGCTCTCCGGCAAGGTCGTCGACAAGACCTTCAACGCCGGCGTCAAGGTCGAGACGGCCAACGTCGACAAGCGCGGGATGCAGTTCTCGTACAAGGACGGCGAGTACTTCGTGTTCATGGACATGGACACGTTCGACCAGATCCACGTGGACCCGAAGGTCGTCGGCGACGCCGCCAACTACCTCCTGGAGGGCTTCGAGGCCGTCGTCGCGATGTACGAGGGCAACCCGCTGTACATCGAGCTGCCCGCCGCCGTCGAGCTGGTCATCGCCAACACCGAGCCGGGCGTCCAGGGCGACCGCTCCACCGGCGGCACCAAGCCGGCCGAGCTGGAGACCGGGCACACCATCCAGGTCCCGCTCTTCATCACGACCGGCGAGAAGATCAAGGTCGACACCCGTACCGGCGACTACCTCGGCCGAGTGAACGGCTGATTGTGGCTGCTCGCAATACGGCACGCAAGCGCGCCTTCCAGATCCTTTTCGAGGCCGACCAGCGCGGCACCGACGTCCTCACGGTGCTCGCGGACTGGGTGCGCCACTCCCGCGGCGACACCCAGCAGCCCCCGGTCAGCGAGTACACGATGGAGCTCGTCGAGGGGTACGCGGAGCACGCGCGCCGCATCGACGAGGTCATCGCGAAGTACTCGGTGGACTGGCCGCTGGACCGCATGCCGGTCGTCGACCGCAACATCGTGCGGCTCGGCGCGCACGAACTCGTGTGGGTCGACGGGACGCCGGACGCGGTCGTGATGGACGAGGCGGTGGAACTCGCCAAGGAGTTCTCCACCGACGACTCCCCGGCCTTCGTCAACGGTCTGCTCGGACGCTTCAAGAACCTCAAGCCCGAACTGCGCGGCCCGGTCGACTGACCGGACCTCGTACGCACGGGCCCGTCGGCGTACGGGGGCCCGGTGGGCGGCGCGTGGCGTGGCGGGCGGCGCGGGGCGTGGCCGGATTCGCGCCGCAGGGGCTGTGCGCGCGGGGCGCGGGGGACACCATGTGAGCGCCGATCTTGTCGTTCCCCGGGAGCACGCCCCGCGCGGGCCCCGGACCGGAAGGAGCCGCATGAGCCCGTTCGGACTGCCCCGCCCCGCCGCGCTCCCCGCGCCCGAGGCGGCGATCCTCGCGCGCCTCGCCGCCCTGCGCGCGGGCGACGTCCCCGTCAAGGGCGGTCGCACGCTCGCGTACGTGTACGACGCCGCCGACAGCGGACTCGACGCGCTCGCCGCCGCCGCGCACGGCGCCTTCGCCGGGGTCAACGGGCTCGACATGACCGTCTTCCCGAGCGTCGTCCGCCTGGAGAACGACCTCGTCGCCCGCGCCGCGGCGCTCCTCGGCGGGACCCCCGGCACGGCCGGGACCTTCACGAGCGGCGGCACCGAGTCCTGCCTCCTCGCCGTCCTCACGGCACGCGAACACGCCCGCGCGGTACGGGGCGTGACGCGCCCTCGGCTCGTGCTGCCCGCCACCGCGCACGCCGCCTTCCACAAGGCCGCGCACCTCTTCGGCCTGGAGGTCGTCACCGTCCCCGTCGACCCGGAGAGCTTCCGCCCCGACCCCGCCGCCGTGCGCGCGGCCCTCACCGGGGACACCGCGCTCGTCGTCGCCTCCGCGCCCTCGTACGCGCACGGCGTCCTCGACCCCGTCGCCGAGATCGCCGGGGAGGCCGCCGCGCGCGGAGTGCTGTGCCACGTGGACGCGTGCATCGGCGGCTGGTACCTCGGCCACCTGCGTCGCGCGCCCGAGGGAGCGGACCTCGCGCCCTTCGACCTCTCCGTGCCGGGCGTGACCTCGCTCTCCGTCGACCTGCACAAGTACGGCTACACCCCCAAGGGCGCCTCGCTGCTGCTCTTCCGGGACGCGGAACTGCGCCGCCACGGGTGGTTCGCGCACGCCGACTGGCCCGGCTACCCGGTCGTCAACGCGACGCTCCAGGGCACCAAGTCGGCGGGGCCGCTCGCCGCCGCCTGGGCGGTCACCGAGCGGATCGGCACCGAGGGGTACACGGATCTCGCGGTCCGCGTGCACCACGCCCGTACCGCCCTCGCGGACGGCGTCGCGCGCGTCCCGGGGCTGCGGGTCCTCGGCACGCCCGCCGCCTCGCTCCTCGCGGTGGCCGCCGCGCCGGGCGGCCCGGACCCCTTCGTCGTCGCCGACGAGATGCGGACGGCCGGCTGGTACCTCCAGCCGCAGCCCGCGGCGGCGGGCTCGCCCGCCAACGTGCACCTGACCGTCACGGCGGCCGTCGCGGCCCCCGAGACCGTGGAACAGCTCCTGAAGGACCTCGCGGAGGCGGTGGTACGCGCCCACGCGCACGGCCCGGTCACGGTGGACCCGGCGATCGCCGAGGCCGCGGCGGCCCTGGACCCGGACCGTGTCGGCCCCGCCGAGGTCGCCCTCGCCCTCGACCTCGCGGGCATCGGCGACGGCGCCCTCCCGGACCGCATGGCCCCCGTCCTCGCCGTCCTCCAGGCGCTGCCCCCGCGCCTCGCGGCCCGCCTCCTGCCGGAGGTGATCGGGCGGCTCTACCCGGGCGTGGCGGCGGCCTGAGAGGCCCCGGCCCGCGCGCGGCTCCCGACTGCCTGCCCGCGATTACGCCGAAAGGGTGAGCCGGTCAATCCGGCTCACCCTTCACGCGCGCTGTCGAGGCGGGACTCAGCCCTCCTCGTGCGCCACCGCCCGGCGCGCGTCCGCGTCCAGCACTCCCCAGCTGATGAGCTGCTCGGTCAGGACCGAGGGGGACTGGTCGTAGATCACGGCGAGGGTGCGCAGGTCGTCCTGGCGGATCGAGAGGACCTTGCCGTTGTAGTCCCCGCGCTGGGACTGGATGGTCGCCGCGTACCGCTGGAGCGGGCCCGCCTTCTCCGCGGGGACGGTGGCCAGACGCTCCAGGTCGAGGACGAGCTTGGGCGGCGGCTCGGCGGCACCGCCGGGCGTGGTGCCCGGCAGCAGCTCCTGGACGGGAACCCCGTAGAAGTCGGCCAGCTCGGCGAGACGCTGGACGGTGACCGCGCGGTCGCCCCGCTCGTACGAACCGACCACGACCGCCTTCCAGCGCCCCTGGGACTTCTCCTCGACACCGTGGAGGGAGAGGCCCTGCTGGGTGCGGATGGCCCGGAGCTTGGCCCCGAGCTGTTTGGCGTATTCGCTGGACATATAGCTCCCCGGACACTGTGACAATGTGCGGCCCAGCCGAGAAGGCTGGTGACTCACGGTGAGGTTACGCAGCGTGATTTGCCTGCGTCAAGCGGAACCGGTGGACCTCCGCCCCCCAGGCTTCCGCCCGGGGGACCCCCACACCCCGTTGCCCGCGTGGTGACAGGCGTCACCGGGCCCGGGGGCAGGGGGGTTCCCGTCCTCATTCTTGCCCCTGGTAGCGTGGGTGGCGCAATTCAGACGTCCTTTAAGAGCCGTCCCGTGAGGCGGAGAAGGAGGTCCCTCGATGGACAGCCACACCCAGGACCACCCCCTCGACGAGGAGCCCGGCGGGCCCCGGCCCGTGCTCGAAGGCCCCGACATCGCCCGGGTGCTCACCCGCATCGCCCACGAGATCGTCGAACGCGCCAAGGGCGCCGACGACGTGGTGCTGCTCGGCATCCCCACCCGCGGGGTGCACCTCGCGGAGCGGCTCGCCGCGAAACTCGCCGCGATCACCGGACGCCCGGTCCCCACCGGCTCGCTCGACATCACGATGTACCGCGACGACCTGCGCCTCAAGCCCGCCCGCGCCCTCGGTCGCACCGAGATCCCCGCCGAAGGGCTCGACGGACGCCTCGTCGTCCTCGTCGACGACGTGCTCTTCTCCGGCCGCACCATCCGCGCCGCGCTCGACGCCCTCGGCGACATCGGCCGCCCCCGCGCCGTCCAGCTCGCCGTCCTCGTCGACCGGGGCCACCGCGAGCTGCCGATCCGCGCCGACTACGTCGGAAAGAACCTCCCCACCTCGCTGCGCGAGACCGTCAAGGTGCAGCTCACCGAGGAGGACGGCCGCGACGCCGTGCTGCTCGGCGGCACCGCCCCGCGCTAGCGCGCACCCGCAGACCCCCGCTCGCCCGAACGGGTGAGCCGGTGTGCCCGCACGCCCGTGAGCGGTCCCGCCGCGCCGAGCGCCGCCCCGCCGCCGTACCCCCACACCTCACCGAGCCGTACTCCAGGAGCCCCGGATGATGCGACACCTCATCTCGGCCGCCGACCTCTCCCGCGACGAAGCCGTCCAGATCCTCGACACCGCCGAGGAAATGGCGCGGGTGGCCGACCGGCCCATCAAGAAACTGCCGACCCTGCGCGGCCGTACCGTGGTCAACCTCTTCTTCGAGGACTCCACGCGCACCCGCACCTCCTTCGAGGTCGCCGAGAAGCGCCTCTCCGCCGACGTCATCAACTTCGCCGCCAAGGGCTCCAGCGTCTCCAAGGGCGAATCGCTCAAGGACACCGCGCAGACCCTGGAGGCGATGGGCGTCGACGCCGTCGTCGTCCGGCACGGCGCCTCGGGCGCCCCGCAGCGCCTCGCCACGACGGGCTGGATCGACGCCGCCGTCATCAACGCGGGCGACGGCACCCACCAGCACCCCACGCAGGCCCTCCTGGACGCCTTCACGCTCCGCCGCAGGCTCCTCGGCCCCGAGCCGATGGGCGCGGACCTCAAGGGCCGCCGCGTCACCCTCGTCGGCGACATCCTGCACAGCCGCGTCGCCCGCTCCAACGTGGACCTGCTCCACACCCTCGGCGCCCACGTCACCCTCGTCGCCCCGCCGACCCTGCTCCCGGTCGGCGTGGAGACGTGGCCCTGCGAGATCTCCTACGACCTCGACGCGGCCCTGGGCGGGGCGGACGCCGTCATGATGCTGCGCGTCCAGCGCGAGCGGATGAACGCCGCGTACTTCCCGACCGAGCGCGAGTACGCGCGGCGCTACGGGCTCGACGGGCAGCGCATGGCGCGGATGCCGGAGCACGCCGTCGTCATGCACCCCGGGCCGATGGTGCGCGGCATGGAGATCACCGCCGAGGTCGCCGACTCGCCGCGCTGCACCGTGATCGAGCAGGTCGCCAACGGCGTCTCCGTCCGCATGGCCGTGCTCTACCTGCTGCTCGGCGGCCAGGAACCCGCCCCCACCCACAGCCGACCCGCCGCCGTCCAGGCCGAGGAGAAGTAAGCACATGACCTCCGTGAACAAGACCCTGATCCGCGGCGCCCGCGTCCTCGGCGGCGAAAGCGCCGACGTCCTCATCGACGGCGACACGATCGCCCGGGTCGGCCCCGGCATCGAGGCGGGCGACGCGACCGTGGTCGAGGCCGCCGGGCGCGTGCTCCTCCCCGGCCTCGTCGACCTCCACACCCACCTGCGCGAGCCGGGCCGCGAGGACTCCGAGACGGTCCTCACCGGCACCCGCGCCGCCGCGAAGGGCGGCTACACCGCCGTCCACGCCATGGCGAACACCTTCCCCGTCGCCGACACCGCCGGGGTCGTCGAGCAGGTGTGGCGGCTCGGCCGCGAGTCCGGCTACTGCGACGTCCAGCCCGTCGGCGCCGTCACCGTCGGCCTGGAGGGCAAGAAGCTCGCCGAACTCGGCGCGATGCACGACTCCGCCGCCGCCGTGAAGGTCTTCTCGGACGACGGCAAGTGCGTGGACGACGCCGTGATCATGCGGCGCGCCCTGGAGTACGTGAAGGCGTTCGGCGGCGTCGTCGCGCAGCACGCGCAGGAGCCGCGCCTCACCGAGGGCGCCCAGATGAACGAGGGCGTCGTCTCCGCCGAACTCGGCCTCGGCGGCTGGCCCGCCGTCGCCGAGGAGTCCGTCATCGCCCGCGACGTCCTCCTCGCCGCCCACGTCGGCTCCCGCCTCCACGTGTGCCACGTCTCCACCGCCGGGTCCGTCGAGATCGTCCGCTGGGCCAAGTCCAAGGGCTGGGACGTCACCGCCGAGGTCACCCCGCACCACCTCCTCCTCACCGACGAGCTGGTCCGCGGCTACGACCCCGTCTACAAGGTCAACCCGCCGCTGCGCACCGAGGCCGACGTCCGGGCCCTGCGCGCCGGGCTCGCTGACGGCACCATCGACTGCGTCGCCACCGACCACGCCCCGCACCCGCAGGAGGACAAGGACTGCGAGTGGGCCGCCGCCGCGATGGGCATGGTCGGCCTGGAGACCGCGCTCTCCGTCGTCCAGCACGCCATGGTCGACACCGGCCTCCTCGACTGGGCCGGCGTCGCCGAGCGGATGTCCTTCCGCCCGGCCCGCATCGGCCGCCTCGAGGGCCACGGCCGCCCGGTCGCCGCCGGTGAGCCCGCGAACCTGACCCTGCTCGACCCCGGCTACCGTGGAACGGTGGACCCCGCCGGGTTCGCCTCCCGCAGCAGGAACACCCCCTACCGGGGCCTGGACCTGCCGGGACGCGTCACCCACACCTTCCTGCGGGGCCGCGCGACCCTCGTCGACGGGACCCTCGCGTGACCTACCTCACCGCCACGGCGGACACCCTGCTCGCGGACGGGCAGAAGTCCGCCGACGTGACCGACTGGGCCGGCCGCGTCGGCTGGATCGTCGGACTGCTGCTCTTCGTCACCCTCGTGTACTGGCTCATGCGCGAGGGCTGGAAGTGGCGCGGCACCCTCCAGTCCGGGCTGCCCGCGCTCCCCGAAGCCCCCGAGGACCCCGCGGAGCCGAGCCTCACGCTCAGCGGCAGGTACCACGGCTCCACGACCGCCGGGCAGTGGCTCGACCGGATCGTCGCGCACGGCCTCGGCACCCGCAGCCGCGCCGAGCTGAGCCTGCGCCCCGCCGGGCTCACCGTCGAGCGCCGGGGCGCCCCCGGCTTCTTCGTCCCCGCCGCCGCCCTGCGCGGCGCCCGCCTCGACAAGGGCATCGCCGGGAAGGTCCTCACCGAGAACGGCCTCCTCGTCGTCACCTGGGCCCACGGGGACACCCTCATCGACTCCGGCTTCCGCTCCGAACGGGCCGCCGAGCACCCCGCGTGGGTCGCCGCCCTCAACGCCGCGAGCGGCACCCACGCGCAGAACCACCCGACCACCACGACGGAAGGCGCCGCACGATGACGACCTCCACTCAGGGGCGCCAGCAGACGCCCGCTGCCGTACTCGTCCTGGAGGACGGCCGCGTCTTTCGCGGTCGCGCCTACGGGGCCGTGGGGGAGACCTTCGGCGAAGCCGTCTTCTCCACCGGCATGACCGGCTACCAGGAAACCCTCACCGACCCCTCGTACCACCGCCAGGTCGTCGTCATGACGGCCCCGCACATCGGCAACACCGGAGTCAACGACGAGGACCCCGAGTCCCGCCGCATCTGGGTCGCCGGCTACGTCGTCCGCGACCCCGCGCGGCGCCCCTCCAGCTGGCGCTCCCGGCGCACCCTGGACGAGGAACTGGACCAGCAGGGCGTCGTCGGGATCGCGGGGATCGACACCCGCGCCCTCACCCGCCACCTGCGCGAGCGCGGCGCGATGCGCGTCGGCATCTTCAGCGGCGAGTCGCTCCCGAGCGACGCCGAGGCCCTGGAGCGGGTCCGGCAGGCCCCCGAGATGAAGGGCGCCGACCTCTCCGCCGAGGTCGCGACCGAGCAGGCGTACGTCGTCCCCGCGGTCGGCACCAAGAAGTTCACCGTCGCCGCGATCGACCTCGGCATCAAGGGCATGACCCCGCACCGCATGGCCGAGCGCGGCATCGAGGTGCACGTCCTGCCCGCCACGGCGACCGCCGAGGACATCTACGCGGTGAGCCCCGACGGCGTCTTCTTCTCCAACGGCCCCGGCGACCCCGGGACCGCCGAGCACCCCGTCGCCCTCATGCGCGAGGTCCTGGAGCGCCGCACGCCGCTCTTCGGCATCTGCTTCGGCAACCAGATCCTCGGGCGCGCGCTCGGCTTCGGCACGTACAAGCTCAAGTACGGCCACCGCGGCATCAACCAGCCCGTCCAGGACCGCGCCACCGGCAAGGTCGAGGTCACCGCGCACAACCACGGCTTCGCCGTCGACGCGCCCCTCGACAAGGTCTCCGAGACCCCCTACGGGCGCGTCGAGGTCTCCCACGTGTGCCTCAACGACAACGTCGTCGAAGGGCTCCAGCTCCTCGACCGGCCCGCTTTCAGTGTCCAGTACCACCCCGAAGCCGCCGCGGGTCCGCACGACGCCGCGTACCTCTTCGACCGCTTCACGTCTTTGATGGAGGGCCAGCGTGCCTAAGCGCACCGATATCCAGTCCGTCCTGGTCATCGGCTCCGGCCCGATCGTCATCGGCCAGGCCGCCGAGTTCGACTACTCCGGCACCCAGGCGTGCCGCGTCCTGCGCGCCGAGGGCCTGCGCGTGATCCTCGTCAACTCCAACCCGGCGACGATCATGACCGACCCGGAGATCGCCGACGCCACGTACGTCGAGCCGATCACCCCCGAGTACGTCGAGAAGATCATCGCCAAGGAGCGCCCCGACGTCCTCCTGCCGACCCTCGGCGGGCAGACCGCGCTCAACACGGCGATCTCCCTGCACGACGCGGGGACGCTGGAGAAGTACGGCGTCGAGCTGATCGGCGCCAACGTCGAGGCGATCAACAAGGGCGAGGACCGCGACCTGTTCAAGGGCGTGGTCGAGGAGGTCCGCAAGAAGATCGGCCACGGCGAGTCCGCCCGCTCGGTCATCTGCCACTCCATGGACGACGTCCTCGCCGGCGTCGACACCCTCGGCGGCTACCCCGTCGTCGTCCGCCCCTCCTTCACGATGGGCGGCGCCGGCTCGGGCTTCGCGCACGACGAGGAGGAACTGCGCCGCATCGCCGGTCAGGGCCTCACCCTCTCGCCGACCACCGAGGTCCTCCTGGAGGAGTCCATCCTCGGCTGGAAGGAGTACGAGCTGGAGCTGATGCGCGACCGCAACGACAACGTCGTGGTCGTCTGCTCCATCGAGAACTTCGACCCCATGGGCGTGCACACCGGGGACTCGATCACCGTCGCCCCGGCCATGACCCTCACCGACCGCGAGTACCAGCGCCTGCGCGACATCGGCATCGCGATCATCCGCGAGGTCGGCGTCGACACCGGCGGCTGCAACATCCAGTTCGCGGTGAACCCCGAGGACGGCCGGATCATCGTCATCGAGATGAACCCGCGCGTCTCCCGCTCCTCCGCCCTCGCCTCCAAGGCCACCGGCTTCCCGATCGCCAAGATCGCCGCGAAGCTCGCCGTCGGCTACACGCTCGACGAGATCCCCAACGACATCACCGAGCAGACCCCGGCCTCCTTCGAGCCCACGCTCGACTACGTCGTCGTCAAGGCCCCCCGCTTCGCCTTCGAGAAGTTCCCCTCCGCCGACTCCACCCTCACCACGACCATGAAGTCGGTCGGCGAGGCCATGGCGATCGGCCGCAACTTCACCGAGGCGTTCCAGAAGGCGCTGCGCTCCCTGGAGAAGAAGGGCAGCCAGTTCGACTTCGCCGGGCCCACCGGCGACAAGGACGAACTGCTCCGCGTCGCCGAGCGCCCCACCGACGGCCGCGTCAACACCGTCATGGCCGCGATCCGCGCCGGGGCCACCCCCGAGGAGGTCTTCGACCACACCCGGATCGACCCCTGGTTCGTCGACCAGCTCTTCCTCCTCAAGGAGGTCGCCGACGAACTCGCCGAGGCCCCCGAGCTGACCCGTGAACTCCTCGCCGAGGCCAAGCACCACGGCTTCTCGGACCAGCAGATCGCCGCCGTGCGCGGCCTGCGCGAGGACGTCGTGCGCGAGGTCCGCCACGCCCTCGCGCTGCGGCCCGTGTACAAGACCGTCGACACCTGCGCCGCCGAGTTCGCCGCGAGGACCCCGTACTTCTACTCCTCCTACGACGAGGAGAGCGAGGTCGCGCCGCGTGAGAAGCCCGCCGTGATCATCCTCGGCTCGGGGCCCAACCGCATCGGCCAGGGCATCGAGTTCGACTACTCCTGCGTGCACGCCTCATTCGCGCTCAGCGACGCCGGCTACGAGACCGTCATGGTCAACTGCAACCCCGAGACCGTCTCCACCGACTACGACACCTCCGACCGGCTCTACTTCGAGCCGCTCACCCTGGAGGACGTCCTGGAGATCGTCCACGCCGAGCAGCAGGCCGGGCCCGTCGCCGGTGTCCTCGTCCAGCTCGGCGGGCAGACCCCGCTCGGTCTCGCGCAGGCGCTCAAGGACAACGGCGTGCCCATCGTCGGCACCTCGCCCGAGGCGATCGACGCCGCCGAGGACCGCGGCGCCTTCGGCCGCGTCCTCGCCGAGGCCGGACTGCCCGCGCCCAAGCACGGCACGGCCACGACCTTCGCCGGGGCCAAGGCCATCGCCGACGAGATCGGCTACCCCGTCCTCGTACGGCCCTCGTACGTGCTCGGCGGACGCGGTATGGAGATCGTCTACGACGAGACCCGGCTCGCCTCGTACATCGAGGAGTCCACCGAGATCAGCCCCTCCCGCCCGGTCCTCGTCGACCGCTTCCTCGACGACACGATCGAGATCGACGTCGACGCGCTCTACGACGGCGAGGAGCTGTACCTCGGCGGCGTCATGGAGCACATCGAGGAGGCCGGTATCCACTCCGGCGACTCGGCGTGCGCCCTGCCGCCCATCACGCTCGGCGGCTACGACATCAAGCGGCTGCGCACCTCCACCGAGGCGATCGCCAAGGGCGTCGGCGTGCGCGGGCTCATCAACATCCAGTTCGCGCTCTCCGGCGACATCCTCTACGTCCTGGAGGCCAACCCGCGCGCCTCGCGGACCGTGCCCTTCACCTCGAAGGCCACCGCGGTCCCGCTCGCGAAGGCCGCCGCGCGCATCTCGCTCGGCGCGACCGTCGCCGAGCTGCGCGCCGAAGGGCTCCTCCCCGCCACCGGGGACGGCGGCACGCTGCCGCTCGACGCGCCGATCTCCGTCAAGGAGGCCGTGATGCCCTGGTCGCGCTTCCGCGACCCCTCGGGGCGCGGCGTGGACACCGTCCTCGGCCCGGAGATGCGCTCCACGGGCGAGGTCATGGGCATCGACGCGGTCTTCGGCACCGCGTACGCGAAGTCGCAGGCCGGGGCGTACGGGCCGCTGCCCACCAAGGGCCGCGCGTTCATCTCGGTCGCCAACCGCGACAAGCGCGCGATGATCTTCCCCGCCCGCGAACTCGCGCAGCACGGCTTCGAACTGCTCGCGACCTCCGGCACCGCCGAGGTCCTCCAGCGCCACGGCATCCCCGCGACGGTCGTGCGCAAGCAGTACGAGGGCGAGGGCCCGGCGGGCGAGAAGACGATCGTCCAGCTCATCCACGAGGGCGGCGTCGACCTCATCGTCAACACGCCCTACGGCACCAGCGGGCGCCTCGACGGCTACGAGATCCGCACCGCCGCCGTCGCGCGCGCCGTGCCCTGCCTCACCACGGTCCAGGCGCTCGCCGCCGCCGTCCAGGGCATCGAGGCGCTCGGCAGGGGCGCGACGGGCGTCGCCTCGCTCCAGGAGCACGCGGAGCGCCTGACGGCGGCCCGCGAGGAGTCGTAGGTCCCTGAAGCGGTACGAGGGGGACATCGTTTTTCGGGCGGTGTCCCCCTCTCCATGCCCACCGCCCCGCACCCCGCCCTCCCGACGCCCCGCCACCCCGCCGACCCGGACGGACCCTCCCGTGTACGCACTCCTCTTCCGCCTCCTCTTCCGGCGCATGGACCCCGAACGCGCCCACCACCTCGCCTTCCGCTGGATCCGCCTCGCCGCCCGCGTCCCGGTCCTGCGCACCTTCGCCGCCGCTGTGCTCGACCCGCACCCGCGGAACCTGCGCACCGAGGCCCTCGGCCTGCGCCTGCACAGCCCCTTCGGCCTCGCCGCGGGCTTCGACAAGAACGCCGTCGGCATCGACGGCATGGCGATGCTCGGCTTCGACCACGTCGAGATCGGCACCGTCACCGCCGAGCCGCAGCCCGGCAACCCGAAAAAGCGGCTCTTCCGCCTCGTCGCCGACCGCGCCGTCATCAACCGCATGGGCTTCAACAACGAGGGCTCCGCCGCCGTCGCCGCGCGGCTCGCGGCGCGCCGCCCCGTCCTGCGCACGACGGTCGGCGTCAACATCGGCAAGACGAAGGTCGTCCCCGAGGCGGAGGCCGTCGCCGACTACGTCGCGTCCACGCGCCGCCTCGCCGCCCACGCGGACTACCTCGTCGTCAACGTCTCCTCGCCCAACACCCCGGGCCTGCGCGACCTCCAGGCCACCGAGGCGCTGCGCCCCCTGCTCGGCGCGGTACGCGCCGAGGCCGACCGCGCGGTCCCGGACCGCCGCGTGCCGCTCCTCGTCAAGATCGCCCCCGACCTCGCGGACGAGGACGTCGACGCCGTCGCCGACCTCGCCGTCGAACTCGGCCTCGACGGCATCATCGCGACCAACACCACGATCGCCCGCGAGGGCCTCGGCCTGCGCTCCGCGCCCGCCCTCGTCCAGGAGACCGGCGGCCTGTCGGGCGCGCCGGTCAAGGCCCGCTCCCTCGACGTCCTGCGACGCCTGTACGCGCGCGTCGGCGACCGCCTCGTGCTGGTCGGCGTGGGCGGCGTCGACACCGCCGACGACGCCTGGGAACGCGTCCTCGCCGGGGCGACCCTCGTCCAGGGCTACACCGCGTTCCTCTACCGGGGCCCCTTCTGGGCCCGGGGCATCAAGAAGGGCCTCGCGGCGCGCCTCGCCGCGAGCCCGTACGCCACGCTCGCCGAAGCGGTGGGCGCCGACACCCGGAAGGCCCGCGCATGACCACCCCCGAGCCCTTCGGCACGCGCCTGCGCCACGCCATGGACACCCGCGGCGCCCTGTGCGCGGGCATCGACCCGCACGCGGCCCTCCTGCGCGAGTGGGGCCTGAACGACGACCTCGCGGGCCTGGAGCGCTTCACCCACACCGTCGTCGAGGCCCTCGCCGACCGCGTCGCCGTCCTCAAGCCGCAGTCCGCGTTCTTCGAGCGCTTCGGCTCGCGCGGCCTCGCCGTCCTCGAACGCGCCGTCGCCGACGCGCGCGCCGCCGGGGCGCTCGTCCTGCTCGACGCCAAGCGCGGCGACATCGGCTCGACGATGGCCGCCTACGCCGCGACCTACCTCGACCCGGCCTCGCCGCTCTTCTCGGACGCCGTCACCGTCTCGCCCTACCTCGGCTACGGCTCGCTGCGCCCCGCGCTCGACGCCGCCGCCGCCTCCGGGGCGGGCGTCTTCGTCCTCGCGCTCACCTCCAACCCGGAGGGCGCCGAGGTGCAGGGCGCGCGCGCCGCGGACGGCCGCAGCCTCGCGCAGGTCATGCTCGACCACCTCGCCGCCGAGAACGCCGGGGCGAGCCCGCTCGGCTCGTACGGCGCGGTCGTCGGCGCGACGCTGGGGCACACGGAGGCGGACCTCGCGATCAACGGGCCGCTCCTCGCCCCCGGCATCGGGGCGCAGGGCGCGACCCCCGCCGACCTCCCGGCGCTCTTCGGCGAGCAGGCGCGGAACGTCGTGCCGAGCGTGAGCCGCGGCATCCTGCGCGCGGGGCCCTCTCCGGCCGGTCTGCGCGAGGCGGCGGAACGGCTGACCGACGAGATCCGGACAGCCCTCGCCTGAGGGCGGGGCGCGGGGGCGCGGGGGCGGGGCCGGGGCGCGAGCGGGTCCCGTCCCCGCGCCGCTCCCGGCGCTCCCGGCGCGAGGGCGCGGGGAGCGGGGAAGGAGGGGCGCGGGGCGCGCCATCCACCCTCCGGGCCCTGCGACTTCGGTGCCGGGGGCCCTCATTTCCCGCTTCCGAGGCTCCGCACTTCGGTGTCCGCGCCAGGAAATCTTGGCGTCACACCCCGAAAAGTGGCATGTTTTGCCCTAAATATCCCCGCCAACCTCAGCTGACCTGGACTTTTCCGCTGTTCTCGCTGACTCGGGCCCTCTGTGCCGCTAGTCTCCGTCGAGAGCGGACGAGCGCCGATTCCGGTTCGCCCGCTCACCCGGTGGAGAGACCGCCCGCGGTCGCACCGGTCCGTATCCGACAAGTTCGACATCCGAGGTGACGTAGGCGTGGCTCTTCCGCCCCTTACCCCTGAACAGCGCGCAGCCGCGCTCGAAAAGGCCGCCGCGGCTCGCCGGGAGCGGGCCGAGGTCAAGAACCGGCTCAAGCACTCCGGTGCCTCCCTCCACGAGGTCATCAAGCAGGGCCAGGAGAACGACGTCATCGGCAAGATGAAGGTCTCCGCCCTCCTCGAGTCGCTTCCCGGCGTCGGCAAGGTCCGCGCCAACCAGATCATGGAGCGTCTCGGCATCTCCAAGAGCCGTCGCGTGCGGGGTCTCGGCTCCAACCAGATCGCTTCCCTGGAGCGCGAGTTCGGCAGCACCGCGGCCTGAGCGCGCCGGTGTGCCGGGGGCCCCGGTCCCCGGCACTCCGGCACCTCCGTCCCCGGCAGCCTGCCGGGGCTGGAATAATCGCTTCATGGCTGCTTCAACCCCGGGGACGTCCCCCGCAGTACCCCCGGACGCTCGTCCACGGCTGACCGTGCTCTCAGGGCCCTCCGGGGTCGGCAAGAGCACGGTCGTCGCGCACCTGCGCAAGGAACACCCCGAGATCTGGCTCTCCGTCTCGGCCACGACCCGCAGGCCCCGCCCCGGGGAGCAGCACGGGGTGCAGTACTTCTTCGTCTCGGACGAGGAGTTCGACAAGCTCGTCGCCAACGGTGAGCTGCTCGAATGGGCCGAGTTCGCGGGCAACCGCTACGGCACCCCGCGCGCCGCCGTCACCGAGCGACTGGAGCGCGGCGAACCGGTCCTCCTGGAGATCGACCTCCAGGGCGCCCGCCTCGTGCGCGCCTCCATGCCCGAGGCGCGGCTCGTCTTCCTCGCCCCGCCGAGCTGGGAGGAACTGGTCCGCCGCCTCACCGGGCGCGGCACCGAGGAGCCCGAGGTCATCGAGCGCCGCCTGGCCGCCGCCCGGGTCGAACTCGCGGCGGAATCCGAGTTCGACGTCACCCTTGTCAACACGGCGGTCGAGGACGTCTCCCGCGAGCTGCTAGCCTTGACATCCGTCTCATGATTTCTTTTTCCCCCGTCGGAAGGCAGAGCGTGTCCTCTTCCATCACCACGCCCGAGGGCATCATCAACCCGCCGATCGACGAGCTGCTCGAAGCCACGGACTCGAAGTACAGCCTCGTGATCTACGCGGCCAAGCGTGCTCGCCAGATCAACGCGTACTACTCCCAGCTCGGCGAGGGCCTGCTGGAGTACGTCGGCCCCCTCGTGGACACCCACGTCCACGAGAAGCCGCTCTCGATCGCTCTCCGCGAGATCAACGCGGGCCTGCTCACCTCCGAGGCCACGGAGAACCCGGTCCAGTGAGCCCCCGGCCGTCCGGCGCGACCGGACGGCCTCCACCACGGGCCCGGCAGCACCGCTGCCGGGCCCGTGGTGTGTGATGGGTCAGAGTGATCACGCGGCGCGCACACCACGGGCGCCGCGATCAGGTGGTGCGCTCCTGGACGCGTACCCGACCGAGCCGGGAGTGAGCGGTGACGAAGCCGAGGGTAGTGCTGGGCGTGAGCGGCGGGATCGCCGCGTACAAAGCCTGTGAGCTGCTGCGGCGGCTCACCGAGAGCGGCCACGAGGTACGGGTCGTGCCGACCGAGGCGGCCCTCCACTTCGTCGGCGCCGCCACCTGGGCCGCCCTGTCCGGGCAGCCGGTGAGCACCGAGGTGTGGGAGAGCGTCCACGAGGTCCCGCACGTCCGCCTCGGCCAGGAGGCCGACCTCGTGGTCGTCGCGCCCGCCACGACCGACCTCCTCGCCAAGGCCGCGCACGGCCTCGCCGACGACCTCCTCACCAACACCCTCCTCACCGCCCGCTGCCCCGTCGTCCTCGCCCCGGCGATGCACACCGAGATGTGGGAGCACCCCGCGACGCGGGAGAACGTGGCGACCCTGCGCCGCCGCGGCGTCCACGTCATCGAGCCCGCCTCCGGCCGCCTCACCGGCACCGACACCGGCAAGGGCCGCTTCCCCGACCCGGCCGAGATCTTCGCGTACTGCCGCCAGGTGCTCGCCCGCCCCGACGCGCCCCAGGACCTCGCCGGACGGAACGTCCTCATCAGCGCGGGCGGCACCCGCGAGGCCCTCGACCCGGTCCGCTTCCTCGGCAACCGCTCCTCGGGCAAGCAGGGGTACGCGCTCGCGCGGACCGCCGCCGCGCGGGGCGCCCGCGTCACGCTCGTCGCCGCGAACACCGCGCTCGCCGCCCCGGCCGGCGTCGACGTCGTCCCCGTGTCGAGCACCGCGGAGCTGCGCGAGGCGCTGCTCGCCGCCGCCCCCGAGGCGGACGCCGTCGTGATGGCCGCCGCCGTCGCCGACTTCCGCCCCGCCACGTACGCCACCGGGAAGATCAAGAAGAAGGACGACGCCGAGCCCGAGCCGCTCGCCCTCGTCCGCAACCCCGACATCCTCGCCGAGCTGTCCGCCCACCGCGCCCGCGCGGGCCAGCTCGTCGTCGGCTTCGCCGCCGAGACCGACGACGTCCTCGCGCACGGTCGCGCCAAGCTCGCCCGCAAGGGCTGCGACCTCCTCGTCGTCAACGAGGTCGGCGAGACGAAGACCTTCGGCGCCGAGTCCAGCGAGGCCGTCGTCCTCGGCGCCGACGGCAGCGAGACCCCGGTGCCCTACGGCCCGAAGGAGGGCCTCGCGCACACCGTGTGGGACCTCGTCGCCGCACGACTGGGGTGACCGGGGCCCGCGCCCCGGGGCCTTGTCGTGTATTGCGGTCGTGCGACAGCCGGCCGCCGAATGCGGCGCGGCCTCTGGCGCCCCGCGTGGCCAGCAGCCGACAATGCCCCGACAGACGTGGTGCCGCAGATCACAGCGCTCCCGAAAGGCGAGACACCCCGACCGGCGGCACGGCGTGACCGATAAACTGGCGGGGAACCGTCCCGGGTGCAGCTCCCGGACGGTTCACCCATGATCAGCCAGCAGCCGCTGCAACCCCAGGGAGCGTTGTGTCCCGTCGCCTGTTCACCTCGGAGTCCGTCACCGAGGGGCACCCCGACAAGATCGCTGACCAGATCAGCGACACCATTCTGGACGCCTTGCTGCGCGAGGACCCCACCTCGCGCGTCGCCGTCGAGACCCTCATCACCACCGGTCTCGTGCACGTGGCCGGGGAGGTGACCACCAAGGCGTACGCCCCGATCGCCCAGCTCGTGCGCGAGAAGATCCTGGAGATCGGCTACGACTCCTCGAAGAAGGGCTTCGACGGCGCCTCCTGCGGGGTCTCGGTCTCCATCGGCTCGCAGTCGCCCGACATCGCGCAGGGCGTCGACACCGCCTACGAGAGCCGGGTCGAGGGTTCCGCCGCGGGCGACGCCGTCGACGAGCTGGACCGGCAGGGCGCCGGGGACCAGGGCCTCATGTTCGGCTACGCGTGCGACGAGACCCCCGACCTCATGCCGCTCCCGATCCACCTCGCGCACCGCCTCTCGCGGCGGCTCTCCGAGGTGCGCAAGAACGGGACCATCCCCTACCTGCGCCCCGACGGCAAGACCCAGGTCACGATCGAGTACGACGGCGACAAGGCCGTCCGCCTCGACACCGTGGTCCTCTCCTCGCAGCACGCCTCCGACATCGACCTCGACCAGCTCCTCACCCCGGACATCCGCGAGTTCGTCGTGGAGCCCGAGCTGAAGGCGCTCCTCGACGACGGCATCAAGCTGGAGACCGAGGGCTACCGCCTCCTCGTCAACCCGACCGGCCGCTTCGAGATCGGCGGCCCCATGGGCGACGCCGGGCTCACCGGCCGCAAGATCATCATCGACACGTACGGCGGCATGGCCCGCCACGGCGGTGGCGCCTTCTCCGGCAAGGACCCGTCCAAGGTCGACCGCTCGGCCGCCTACGCGATGCGCTGGGTCGCGAAGAACGTCGTCGCCGCCGGTCTCGCCGCGCGCTGCGAGGTTCAGGTCGCCTACGCGATCGGCAAGGC
Source organism: Streptomyces sp. Tu6071 (assembly GCF_000213055.1). Classification (NCBI taxonomy): domain Bacteria; kingdom Bacillati; phylum Actinomycetota; class Actinomycetes; order Kitasatosporales; family Streptomycetaceae; genus Streptomyces; species Streptomyces sp. Tu6071. The sequence continues at coordinate 6,731,909 of NZ_CM001165.1, forward strand.
CGAGCCCGTGGGCCTCTTCGTCGAGACCTTCGGCACCGCCAAGACCGAGGTCGACAAGATCGAGCACGCCATCGCCGAGGTCTTCGACCTCCGCCCGGCCGCGATCATCCGCGACCTCGACCTGCTGCGCCCGATCTACTCCAAGACCGCCGCCTACGGCCACTTCGGCCGGCCGGAGCCGGAGTTCACCTGGGAGAAGACGGACCGCGTGGACGCGCTGCGGAAGGCCGCGGGCCTCTAGGCGACGCCGCTTCCGCCGTACGCGGCCCGGGTCCCCCGTCGTGGCGGGGGAGCCGGGCCGCTCGGCCGTCCGGGCGATCCGCTTGTCCGAGGGGTCTGGTACATCTGAAGGCGTGAGCAGTGACGATCAGCCGAACGGGGCGGAGCAGCTGGCCCTGATCCGGGAGACCGTGCGCAAGGCACGGCCGCCGCGCGCCAAGCCGCGCACCTGGCGGGACGCCGCCATGGCGGAGCACCTGCCGGTGGCCCGCGTGCTCGTCAACAAGGGCGTCGTCCACCTCGACCGCACCTTCGACTACGCCGTGCCCGCCGAACTCGACGCCGAGGCCCGCCCCGGGGTGCGGGTGCGCGTGCGCTTCGGGGCCGGCAAGGGCCAGGTACGGGGCGGGCGCAGGGAGGGCGGGGGACTCGTCGACGGGTTCCTCGTCGAGCGCGTCGCCACCTCCGACTACCAGGGCCCGCTCGCCGCGCTCGCCCAGGTCGTCTCGCCCGAGCCCGTCCTGTCGCCCGCGCTCCTCACGCTCGCCCGCCAGGTCGCCGAGCGCTACGCGGGCAGCCTCGCCGACGTCCTCCAGCTCGCCGTCCCGCCCCGCCACGCGAAGGCCGAGGCCGCCGCCTCGCCCGCCCCGCCGCCTCCGCCCCCCGCGCCCGGGCCCGGCGACTGGGAGCGCTACCCGCAGGGCCCCGGCTTCCTCGCGGCCCTCGCGCGGGGCGAGTCCCCGCGCGCCGTGTGGACCGCGCTGCCCGGACCCCAGTGGGCCGACGAGCTGGCCCGCGCCGTCGCGGCGACCCTCGCCTCGGGGCGCGGCGCCCTCGTCGTCCTCCCCGACGGCCGCACCACCGCCCGCCTCGACGCGGCCCTCACCCGGCTCGTCGGCCCCGGACAGCACGCCGTGCTCACCGCCGACGCCGGGCCCGAACAGCGCTACCGCTCCTGGCTCGCCGTCCACCGCGGCGCCGTCCGCGCCGCGATCGGCACCCGCGCCGCGATGTTCGCCCCCGTCCGCGACCTCGGCCTCGTCGCCCTGTGGGAGGACGGCGACAGCGGCCACAGCGAGGACCACGCGCCCCAGCCGCACGCCCGCGAAGTGCTCGTCCTGCGGGCGACCCGTGAGGCCGGTGCCGAGGGGCCGCCCGCCCCCGCCTTCCTGCTCGGCTCCGTGGGCTGCACCGTCGAGGCCGCCCAGCTCGTACGCGGCGGCTGGGCGCACCCGCTCGCCGCGCCGCGCGACACCACCCGCGCCCTCGCCCCGCGCGTGCGCACGATCGGCGACACCGAGGTAGCCCGCGACCCCGCGGCCCGCGCCGCCCGGTTGCCCTCGCTCGCGTGGGAGACCGCGCGCGAGGGGCTGCGGCACGGCCCGGTGCTCGTCCAGGTGCCGCGGCGCGGGTACGCGCCCCGCCTCGCCTGCGACCGCTGTCGCGAGCCCGCCCGCTGCCGGAACTGCTCGGGTCCTCTGGAGGCACCCGACGCCGAGCGGCTCACGTGCGGCTGGTGCGGGCGCACCGAGACCGACTGGCACTGCGAGGCGTGCGGGGGCGCCAGGCTGCGCGCACGCGTCGTCGGCGCCCGCCGCACCGCCGAGGAGCTGGGACGCGCCTTCCCGGCGGTCCCGGTGCGCACCTCGGGGCGCGAGCAGGTGCTCGACACCGTGCCCGGCGGTCCCGCCCTCGTCGTCTCGACACCGGGGGCCGAACCGGTCGCTGACGGCGGGTACGCGGCGGCGCTGCTCCTCGACGGCTGGGCGCAGCTCGCGCGGCCCGACCTGCGCGCCGAGGAGGAGGCGCTGCGCCGCTGGCTGGGCGCGGCGGCGCTGGTCCGGGGGCAGGGCGCGGGCGGCACCGTCGTGGTCGTCGCCGAGCCGACGCTGCGGCCCGTGCAGGCCCTCGTGCGCTGGGACCCCGTGGGGCACGCGCTGCGCGAGCTGGAGGAGCGGGCCGAGCGGCACTTCCCGCCCGTCTCGCGCATGGCCGCCGTCTCCGGGCCGCCCACGGCGGTCTCCGCGTTCCTCGCCGAGGCCGAACTGCCCCCGGAGGCGGAGATCCTGGGCCCGGTGCCGCTCCCCGTCACCCCGCCGGGCCGCCCGCGCCGTCCGGGCGGCCCGCCGCCGGGGGAGCAGTGGAACCGGGCTCTCGTCCGGGTCCCGCTCGGCGGCGGCACCCGCCTCGCGCAGGCCCTCAAGGCCGCCCGCGCGGCCCGTACGGCGCGGCGCGGGGCCGGGGTGGAGCAGGTGCTCGTCCGCATCGACCCGCCCGACATCGGCTGAGCCCCTTCCCCCGGGTCCGGGGAGGGAAGGGGCTCAGGGGACGGGGCGGGGGAGGGGTCTATGCCTGGCGCGGGCCGGGGAGCGCCTTCTGGCGCGGCTCCTCGCGCACGTCCTGGCGCGACGCCGTCGGCTGCGTCGGCATGGCACGGGCGGCGGGAACGGTGGGGGTCGCCGTACGCTCCGGCACGGCGGCGGGTCCCCGCTCGGGGTGCTCCTCGGCCGGGGCGGGCGCCGGGGTGGCCCGGCGGGTGCCGTACCTGCGGTGCACGGCCTGCTTCGTCACCCCGAGCGCCGAGCCCACGGCATCCCAGGAGAAGCCGAGCGAGCGGTCGAAGTCGACGGCGGCGGTCACGAGGCTCTCGACGCTGTCCCGCAGCTCCTGGGCGAGCCGCACGGTCGGGGCGGGAGCGCGCCCGTAGACCACGAAACCGGTGGAGGGTCCCGTGCGGCGCGGACGGTAGACGTTGCCGAGCTGGGCGGTGAGCGTGCGGAGCGCGTCCACCTGCCTGCGGACCCGCTCGATGTCCCGTACCAACAGGTGCAGGCTGGCCCGTGCCTGGGCGTCGTGGGTGGCGTGGTCGGCCATGTGCAAGCCTCTCGAACCGGCGTTGACGGGCCCGCGGGCCCGCATCGGACTGTGAGGGAAGGACTGCTGAGACTGAGGGGACGCCGTCCTGGGCGGGTCGTTGCGTCCGCCCACGGTCAACGCTGCTTTGACAACGCGCCGCGCCGGAAGGGGTCACGGGGGAGGGCGCGGGACGTCGCCGCGCGCGCTCCCCGCTAACCACGAGTGCGCGGGGAATTGGGGACGTTTCGTCAGGATGTGCGGGGTTTACGGCTCGTACGGGGCGAGCGCCCGCGAGCGAGGGCCGGGCCGGTGCCTAGGATGGGGGCTCTTGTCGGGCCGGGGTGTGAGGGAAGTTCAGGATTCATGAGGCTTGTGTTCGCAGGGACGCCGGAGGTCGCCGTACCCGCGCTCGACGCGCTGATCGCTTCGGAGCGCCACGAGGTGGTGGCCGTCGTGACCCGCCCCGACGCGCCCGCGGGGCGCGGGCGGCGGCTCGTCGCGAGCCCCGTCGCGCAGCGCGCGGAGGAGGCCGGGATCGAGATCCTGCGGCCCGCGAGGCCGCGCGAGGAGTCCTTCCTCGACCGGCTGCGCGAGATCGCCCCCGACTGCTGCCCCGTCGTCGCCTACGGGGCGCTGCTGCCCCGCGTCGCGCTCGACGTCCCGGCGCACGGCTGGGTCAACCTGCACTTCTCGCTCCTGCCCGCCTGGCGCGGCGCCGCGCCCGTGCAGCACGCGGTGCTCGCGGGCGACGAGATCACCGGGGCCTCCACCTTCCTCATCGAGGAAGGGCTCGACTCGGGGCCCGTCTACGGCACCGTGACCGAGACCGTCCGCCCCACCGACACGAGCGGTGACCTCCTCACGCGCCTCGCCTTCGCGGGCTCCGGGCTCCTCGCCGCCACGATGGACGGCATCGAGGACGGCAGCCTCAAGCCGGTGCCGCAGCCCGCCGAGGGCGTCTCGCTCGCCCCCAAGCTCACCGTCGAGGACGCGCGCGTCGACTGGACGGCGCCCGCGCTGCGCGTCGACCGCGTCGTGCGCGGCTGCACCCCGGCCCCGGGGCCCTGGACCCTCTTCCGCGGCGAACGCCTCAAGCTCGTCTCGCTCGCCCTCGCCCCGGAGGTCCCGCACCTCGCGCCCGGCGAGATCCGCGCGGGCAAGAACAGCGTCCACGCCGGCACCGGCTCGCACCCCGTGGAACTCGGCTGGATCCAGCCGCAGGGCAAGAAGCCGATGCGGGCGGCGGACTGGGCGCGCGGGGTCCGGCTCGCGCCGGGGGAGACGCTGGGGCGCTGAGGCGCGCCGCCCGCGCTGGCGGGACTCCACCCCGCACCGCTCCTCGATCGCCGGAGGGGCTGGCATGTGTGGACCCGTTGCGCGGCCGTACCCTGAAGAGTCAGCCGTCCCGCAGCACGCAGTGGAGCACGCACCTTTGAACGACCAGACCGTGGCGGCCCCCGCCGACAGCAGCCGGCGCCGGGGCCGCCCGCACCGGGCGCCGCGCAAGGACCCCGTCCGCGTCCTCGCCTTCGACGCCCTGCGCGCCGTCGACGAGCGCGACGCCTACGCCAACCTCGTCCTGCCCGCGCTCCTGCGCGAGGCCCGCGAGAAGGGCGGCTTCGACGCGCGCGACGCCGCGCTCGCCACCGAACTCGTCTACGGCACGCTGCGCGGGCGCGGTACGTACGACGCGATCATCGCCGCGTGCGTGGACCGCCCGCTGCGCGAGGTCGACCCGCCCGTGCTCGACGTGCTCAGCCTCGGCGCCCACCAGCTCCTCGGCACCCGCATCCCCACGCACGCCGCCGTCTCGGCGACCGTCGAACTCGCCCGCGTCGTCCTCGGCGACGGCCGCTCGCGCTTCGTCAACGCCGTCCTGCGCCGCATCTCGCGCAACGACCTCGACGCCTGGCTCGCCGAGGTCGCCCCGCCCTTCGAGGACGACCCCGAGGAACACCTCTCCGTCGTCCACTCGCACCCGCGCTGGGTCGTCTCCGCGCTGTGGGACTCGCTCGGCGGCCCGCGCGGCGGCATCGAGGACCTCCTCACCGCCGACAACGAACGCCCCGAGGTCACCCTCGTCGCCCGCCCCGGCCGTACCGACGCCGAGGCGCTGCTCGACGCGCTCGGCGAGGAGCGCGCGCTCCCGGGCCGCTGGTCCCCGTACGCCGTCCGGCTCACCGAGGGCGGCGAGCCGGGCGCCGTGCCCGCCGTGCGCGACGGCGAGGCCGGGGTCCAGGACGAGGGCAGCCAGCTCGTCGCCCTCGCCCTCGCCAAGGCCCCCGTCGAGGGCCGCGACGCACTGTGGCTCGACGCCTGCGCCGGTCCCGGGGGCAAGGCCGCGCTCCTCGCCGGGCTCGCCGCCCAGCGCGGCGCGCGTCTCGTCGCCGCCGAGAAGCAGCCGCACCGCGCCGGGCTCGTCGCCCGCGCCCTCGCGGGCACCCCGGGCCCGTACCAGGTCGTCACCGCCGACGGCACCCGCCCGCCCTGGCGCCCCGGGACCTTCGACCGCGTCCTCGTCGACGTGCCGTGCACCGGGCTCGGCGCGCTGCGCCGCCGCCCGGAGGCCCGCTGGCGGCGCCGCCCCGAGGACCTCGACAGCTTCGCGCCGCTCCAGCGCGCGCTGCTCCACGAGGCGCTGCGCTCCGTGCGGGTCGGCGGCGTCGTCGGCTACGCGACCTGCTCGCCGCACCTCGCCGAGACCCGCGCCGTCGTCGCGGACATCCTCGACGAGTGGGGCGGTGACGCCGAACTCCTCGACGCCCCCGCGCTGCTCCCCGAGGTCCCGCTCACGGGCGAGGGCCCCGACCTCCAGCTCTGGCCGCACGTGCACGGCACGGACGCGATGTACCTCGCCCTGCTGCGACGCACCGCGTGAGAGCGCGCCGCGCCGCGGGTCCCGGTCCTCGAGGCCGGAGCCCGCGGGCGACGGCCGGGTGAGGCACCTCCGGCACGCGTCGGGGGCGGCGGGGCGCCCGTGCTCAGCGCCTCGTCTCGTACCGCGACAGGACCACGCCGCCGGGAAACGTCCGCGTCTCCACCAGGTGCAGGTTCACCCAGCTGTCCAGCGCGGTGAAGAACGGCGTGCCGCCGCCCACCAGGACCGGGTGGGCGGCGATCACGTACTCGTCGATCAGCCCGGCGCGCATCGCCGCCCCGGCGAGCGTCGCGCCGCCGATGCTCATCGGGCCGCCGTCCCCGGACTTGAGCCGGGTGATCTCGGCGACCGCGTCGCCCCTGACGAGCCGGGCGTTCCCGGCGACCTCGCCGAGCGTCGAGGAGAACACCACCCTCGGCGTGTCCCGCCAGATCCTTGCGAACTCGCTCTCCGCCGGGGTGACACCCGGCTGCCGGTCGGCGGTCGGCCAGTGGGAACTCATCGTCTCCCACAGCTTGCGCCCGTACAGCGACAGGCCGGTCGCCCGCTCGTGGTCGAGCCACCACTGAAACAGCTCGCGGCCCGGCGGACCGCTCCAGCCGAGGTCGTCGCCGACCGCGGAGACGTAGCCGTCCAGGGTCATGTTCATGCCGTAGACCAGTTTCCGCATGGCCCAGCCTTCCGTCCGTGGGTGTACGGCCTGAGGACCAGCGTGGCGCGGGAAACTCATCGGCGCGCGGGCTCGCGGCGGGGCGAAGCGGGACAAGAGGGGCCCGGGTGTGAGCCACGGCACGAAACCATGGCAGGCTTGAGCCATGGCCGTGCAGATCAACCCCAGCATCCTGTCCGCGGACTTCGCGCGCCTCGCCGACGAGGCCAAGGCCGTCGAGGGCGCCGACTGGCTCCACGTCGACGTCATGGACAACCACTTCGTCCCGAACCTGACCCTCGGCACCCCGATCGTCGAGGCGCTCGCGAAGGCCACGGACACCCCGCTGGACTGCCACCTGATGATCGAGGAGCCCGACCGCTGGGCCCCCGCCTACGTCGAGGCGGGCGCGGGCTCGGTCACCTTCCACGCCGAGGCCGCCGCCGCGCCGGTCCGCCTCGCCCGTGAGATCCGCGCCAAGGGCGCCCGCGCCTCCATGGCGCTCAAGCCCGCGACGCCCGTGGAACAGTACGAGGACCTGCTCCCCGAGCTGGACATGCTGCTGATCATGACGGTCGAGCCGGGCTTCGGCGGGCAAGCGTTCCTCGACATCATGCTGCCCAAGATCCGCCGCACCCGTCAGCTCGTCGCCAAGCACGGCCTCGACCTGTGGGTGCAGGTCGACGGCGGCGTCTCGGCCGAGACCGTCGAGCGCTGCGCCGAGGCGGGCGCCGACGTCTTCGTCGCCGGTTCCGCCGTCTACGGGGCGAAGGACCCGGCCTCGGCGGTACGGGGCCTGCGCGGCCAGGCCGAGGCGGCGCACGCGAAGGCCGGGTGGGCCGCGGGCGCCTGAGCCGCGCGAGACACCGGGCCCCGCGCACGGGGACCGGCCGCGAGAGGGACCGGTCGGCGACCGGGCCGCGAGAGGAGAGCCGTCCGGGACCGCGTCCCGGACACCACGTCCGGGACCGCACACCCGGACACAGAGGAGAAAGGCGCCGCCCGGGAATCGATCCGGGCGGACACCGGGATACGACTGGGCATCGGCTCCGTGAACCGGGCGCCGCGGGGCTGAGCACGCACCGCCGCGTCTGCGAGGATGAACGGCGAGTCCGGAGTATGTACAGCAGTGAGGAGAGCGCCGTGTCCGCGATGTCGGCGGGTCGGGCAGCCATGCGGATGGGACCCGCAGAGCTGGTCCAGGCGGCGGCCATGGCCCGCCGCTTCTACCTGGAGGGCAAGTCCAAGATCCAGATCGCCGAGGAGTTCGGCGTCAGCCGCTTCAAGGTGGCCCGGGTCCTGGAGACCGCCCTCGACCGGGATCTCGTCCGTATCGAGATCCGCGTCCCCGCCGAGCTCGACGCCGAGCGCTCGGACGCCCTGCGGGCCCGTTACGGGCTGCGGCACGCCGTCGTGGTGGAGTCACCGGCCGAGGCCGACGACTCGCCCGACCCGGAGAACCTCGGCGAGGTCGCCGCCGACCTCCTCGGCGAACTCGTCCACGAGGGCGACGTCCTCGGCCTCGCCTGGGGACGCTCCACCATCCACATGGCGACCGCGCTGCACACGCTGCCCCCGTGCACCGTCGTGCAGCTCACCGGGGTCTACGACGCGGGCACCGCCGAGCGCGGCTCCGTCGAGGCGGTACGGCGCGCCGCGCAGGTCTCCGGCGGCGAGGCGCACCCCATCTACGCGCCGATGCTGCTGCCCGACCCGGCGACCGCCGCCGCGCTGCGCAGCCAGACCGGCATCTCGCGGGCCTTCGACTACTTCGACAAGGTCACCGTCGCGGCCGTCTCGATCGGCTCCTGGGAGCCGGGTGTGTCGACCGTGCACGACATGCTCGGCGAGGAGGAGCGCCGCCACTACGCCTCGCTCGGCGTCGCGGCGGAGATGTCCGCGCACCTCTTCGACGCGCGCGGGCGGCGCGTGGGCCGCGACCTCGGCGAGCGGTGCATCACCGTCGAGCCGGAGCGGCTGCGGCGTATCCCCGAGGTCGTCGCGATCGCGGGCGGGCACCGCAAGGCGGCGGCGATCGACGCCGTCCTGCGCTCCGGTCTCGTCACGAGCCTCGTCACGGACACGGCCGCCGCCGACTACCTCCTCACGGCGGGCGAGCCGCCCCGCCCGGCACTCGACCGGGCCGACCCGGACGACTGAGTCCGGAGGTCGCGGCAGGGAAGCCGGTCACCCCTCGGGGCGGCCGGCTTCCGGCGTACGGCCCCGGCTCGCGCCGTACGGGGCGCGGCGGCACCCCGTACCGGCAGCGCGCCGCCGTACCGGCGTCCCGCCCCTCCGTACCGGCGTTCCGCACCTCGTACGAAGCCACCACGCCGCCGCCCGCATACCGCCCCCGGCTTCGGGGAAAGCTCCACACTCGGTGGCCGTCATTGGTCAGTGCCCCCTCTGATCAGCGAGAATGGACAGAGGAGCCACTGCCCGGCCGCCACGCACTGCGCATACTCCCCACCCCGCCGACCACTGTCGGCAGCGGACGAACAGCAGGTGAGAGAGCCAGAATGCGATTCCTCAACGACCTCGGGCCGAGCCACGACCTCACGTACGACGACGTCTTCATGGTGCCGCGCCGTTCGGCGGTCGGCTCCCGGATGGCCGTCGACCTCGCGGCCCCCGACGGGACCGGCACGACCATCCCCCTCGTCGTCGCGAACATGACCGCCATCGCGGGCCGCCGCATGGCCGAGACCGTCGCCCGGCGCGGCGGCCTCACCGTCATCCCGCAGGACATCCCGATCGAGGTCGTCGCCGACGTCACCTCCTGGGTCAAGCGGCGCCACCTCGTCCTGGACACGCCGATCGTCCTCGAACCCCACCAGACCGTGGGCGAGGCCCTGTCGCTGCTGCCCAAGCGCGCGCACAACGCGGGCGTCGTCGTGGACGCCGAGCGCCGCCCCGTCGGCGTCGTCACCGACCAGGACCTCAACGGCGTGGACCGCTTCACGCAGCTCTCCGAGGTCATGTCCCGCGACCTCCTGCTGCTGGACGACGCGATCGCCCCGCGCGACGCCTTCCACAAGCTCGACGCCGCCAACCGGCGCTACGCCCCCGCCGTCGACACCGAGGGCCGCCTCACCGGCATCCTCACCCGTACCGGCGCCCTGCGCGCCACCCTCTACACGCCGAACACCGACGCCTCGGGCCGCCTCCGTGTCGCCGCCGCCGTCGGCATCAACGGCGATGTCGCGGGCAAGGCCAAGCAGCTCCTCGACGCCGGGATCGACACGCTCGTCGTCGACACCGCGCACGGTCACCAGGAGTCGATGATCGCCGCGCTGCGCGCCGTGCGCGCCCTGGACCCGCAGGTCCCGATCGTCGCGGGCAACATCGTCGCCGCCGAGGGCGTGCGCGACCTCGTCGAGGCGGGCGCCGACATCATCAAGGTCGGTGTGGGCCCCGGCGCGATGTGCACGACCCGGATGGCCACGGGCGTCGGCCGTCCGCAGTTCTCCGCCGTGCTCGAATGCGCCGCCGAGGCCGCCAAGTACGGCCGCCACGTGTGGGCCGACGGCGGTGTCCGCCACCCGCGCGACGTCGCCATGGCCCTCGCGGCCGGTGCCTCCAACGTCATGATCGGCTCCTGGTTCGCCGGGACGTACGAGTCCCCCGGCGACCTCCAGCAGGCCGCCGACGGGCGCCTGTACAAGGAGTCCTTCGGCATGGCCTCGGCCCGTGCCGTGCGCAACCGCACCTCCGAGGAGTCCGCCTACGACCGCGCCCGCAAGGCGCTCTTCGAGGAGGGCATCTCCACCTCGCGCATGTTCCTCGACCCGGCGCGGCCCGGCGTCGAGGACCTCATCGACTCGATCATCGCCGGGGTCCGCTCCGCCTTCACCTACGCGGGCGCCGCCAACCTCGCCGAGTTCGCCGAGCGCGCCGTCGTCGGCATCCAGAGTGCGGCCGGGTACGCGGAGGGCCAGCCGCTCCACTCCAGCTGGAGCTGAGGCAGGGAAGTACGGGACGGGGCGGCCCTCCTCACGGGGGCCGCCCCGTCCCGTACCCGTTCCTACGCCACTTCGGAGCCCCCGCGCTGCCAACGGGCCTCGACGCGCTTGCCCTCGGGCAGCGGCAGGACGCTCACGCCCCCGGCGAGCTTCTGCACCAGGTGCCAGCCGAAGCCGCCGCCGCCCGCGAGGTCCGGGGCGCGGGGGACCGGCGGGGTGCTGCTCGTGTCCTCCACGCCGACCCGCAGCTCGCCGTGGTAGGCCCACAGGGACAGGCGCCAGGGGCCCTCGGTGTGGCGCGAGGCGTTCGCGACGAGTTCGGCGACGACCAGAACGACCGCTTCGACATCCGCCCACGGGCACACCCCGGCGACGAATCCGCTCGCGGCCTCCCTGGCCGCCGCACTGCTCACGTGCGGGCCCTCCAGGACGAGCAGGCGCGGCGTCGCGGGCATCAGCAGCCGGTCCCTGGGAGCAGCACCTCGTCCAGGCCGGTCATCCGCAGCAGCCGCGCGACCATCGGGGAGACCTCCGTGACGGCGAGTTCCGCGCCTCGCGAGAGCAGGCCCCGGCGTATCGCGAGCAGGGCGCCGATCCCGCCCGAGTCGAGGAAGCCGACGCGCGAGAGGTCGAGCACGAAGCGCCGTCCCGGCTTCGCCGCGACCCCGTCGAGCGCGCCGCGCAGGCGGCCCTCGGTCTCGTAGTCGAGCACCCCGTCGATCTCGACGAGCACCCGCTCGGGGCGCTCGCTCAGCGCGACCCGCAGGCGCACGGGGCCCTCGGCGGGGGGTGCTTCGGCGGGGCGCGTGGTGGCGGGGGGCCCTTCGGCGGCGGGGAGCACGGGCTCCGGCCGCGTCCCGACGGGGTCGGGCACCTCGGGCGCCGGTTCCGCGGGCGCCGGTTCCGTACCGGCGAGGGGGTCGTTCATGCGCCGGTCCTCCGAACCGTCAGGGCGAGGGTGTCGTCGGGGTGCAGGATCACCGTGTGCATCTCGGCGGCGAGCGCGCCGGGGACCTCCTCGGTGGGCAGCCCCCGGTGCCGCGCGGCGGCGAGGGCGAGGCGGCGCTCGCCGTCGCGCGGGTCGCGGCGCGACTCGGTGAGACCGTCCGTGTAGAGGACGAGCAGGTCCCCGGGGCCGAGCGCGTCCTCGCGCACGCGCTCGCTGCCGGGGAGCGGGTAGCCGATGCCCCTGCCGCGCACCTCCAGGTACTCCGTCGCGCCGCCCGCCCGCGCCACGAGCGCCGGGGGGTGGCTGCCGTTCGCGATGCGCACGACGCCGGTCACGGGGTCGATCCGCACGAGCTGCACCGTCGCCATCAGCTCGCGGTCGAAGGGCAGCAGGATCTCGTCCGTACGGGCCACGATCTGGCCGAGGGGGTGGCCCTCCAGGGCGAGGGTGCGCACCGCGTGCGTCACGTTGAGCGCGCTGCGCGTACTCGTCACACCGTGCCCGAGCGCGTCCACGACCGTGATGTGCACGGTGCCGTCCGGCAGCCGGAACCAGTCGTAGAGGTCGCCCCCGGTCGGCGCGTCCGTGTCGGCGGGCGCGTAGTGGATCGCCATCTCCAGGCCGGGGACGGCGACGGGCGGTGGGCGCAGCGCGTCCTCCAGCTCGCGGAGCATCTGCCCGTGCGCCCGCCGCAACTGCTCGTCGCGCTCCTCCAGCTGCACGTAGAGGGCGAGGACGCCGCTGTTCGTCTCGGCCAGCTCCTGCGTGAGCCGCTGCCGGTCGTCGGTCAGCTCGGCGATCCGCGCCCGCGCCTCGCGCAGCTCCTCGGCCAGCAGCTCGCGCGCGCTCCCCGCGGCGGCCCCGCCCGCGGGGCTGTCGCCCGCGTGGGGGGCCTTGTCGTCGGCGTCCTCCTCGCGGGGGGACTTCCGACGGGGACCGTCCTCACGAGCGCCTTTCTCGCGGGTGTCACCCTCACGTCGGCCCTCCTCTTGGGGGCCTTCCCCGTGGGCGTCCTCCTCGTGGGCGTCCTCCTCGCGGGGGTCCTCCTCGCAGGGGCGGGTGAGGCGCCAGCGGGCGCCGCGACCGGCGGCCTCGGGAGGCAGCGCCGGGGTCTCGTCGGGGGCGACCGCCGCGGGCCGCAGCTCGACCGTCAGCTCGCGCGCCCCGCGCCGCGCCGCGAGTGTCACGCTGCGGCCCTCGCGCAGCGGCGGTCCGGCGAGCGCCGCGACCGACTGCGTGAGCCTGCCGCGCAGCTCCACGGGCAGCCGCCACTCCTGGGCGAGCAGCCGCAGGGCGTCCTCCAGCTCCGGCAGCGAGCGGTGCGTGGAACGCGGGCCGTGCGCGGCGCGCCGCGAGGCCGGCACCCGTGCGCGGGTACCGGCCGTGTGCTGTTCGCCGCCGCTCGTCTCGCTCACCTTCTCGCTCACCCGACTTCTTCCCGTTTCGGCGACTGACCCGCGTCAGCGGCTACCCCGCGCCTCTCGCCTCCATGCTCCCACCTTCGGAGGACCGCGGAGCGCCTTCGGGCGAGGGCGGCGCGCGTGGACGGTACCGCGGGGTGCCTTCGCGGCACCACGGAGCGCCTTCGGCGGCGGGCCGCCCCCGGCGCCGTACCGTCCCCCTGCGCGAGTGCGCCCCGCGTTCCCACCCGAGGAGAGCCCCTGTGCCCCTGCCCGAAGCGGCCGCCCTGGCCCGCCGCACGCCCGTCGACCGGCTCGGTGGGGACGACAGCGGCCTGCGCCGCTCGCTTCACCCGAGGAGAGCCCCTGTGCCCCTGCCCGAAGCGGCCGCCCTGGCCCGCCGCACGCCCGTCGACCGGCTCGGTGGGGACGACAGCGGCCTGCGCCGCTCGCTGGGCCTGTGGCAGCTCACCATGATCAGCGTCGGCGCGACGCTCGGCACCGGCATCTTCGTCGTGCTCGGCGAGGCGGTGCCCAAGGCCGGGCCCGCCGTCGTCGTCTCCTTCGTCCTCGCGGGGTTCACGGCGCTCTTCTCCGCGCTGAGCTACGCCGAGCTCGCGGGCGCGATCCCCGTCGCCGGGTCCTCGTACACGTACGCCTACGCGACGCTCGGGGAGCTGGTCGCGTGGGTGTGCGGCTGGTGCCTGATCCTGGAGTACGGGGTCTCGGTGGCCGCCGTCGCGGTCGGCTGGGGCCAGTACGTCAACGAGTTCCTCGACGGCACCCTCGGCGTCACGCTGCCCGCCGCGCTCTCGGCCCCTCCGGGGGACGGTGGCGTCGTCAACGTGGCCGCGCTCGCCGTCGTGCTCCTCGCCCTCGCCTTCCTCCTCGGCGGCGCCCGTGAGTCGGCGCGCGCCAACACCGTCATGGTGTGCGTGAAGATCGCCGCGCTCCTGCTCTTCTGCGGCATCGGCGTCACGGGCTTCCGCTCGGCGAACTTCGCCGATTTCGCCCCGTACGGCGTCAGCGGGATCAGCGCGGCGGCCGGCACGCTCTTCTTCTCGTACATCGGCTTCGACGCCGCGTCGACGGCGGGCGAGGAGGCGCGCGACGCGCGGCGCGACCTGCCGCGCGCGATCATCCTCTCGCTCGGGCTCGTCACGGCGCTGTACGTGCTCGTCGCGCTCGTCGCCGTGGGGGCGCGTCCCTGGCGCGACTTCGCGGGCTCGGAGGCGAGCCTCGCGGGGATCACGCGCGACCTCACCGGGCAGGACGTGTGGCCCGTCCTGCTCTCGCTGGGCGCCGTTGTCGCCATCGCCTCCGTCGTCCTCACGGTGCTGTACGGGCAGACGCGCATCCTCTTCGCGATGTCCCGCGACGGCCTCGTCCCCCGCGTCTTCTCGCGCGTCCACGCCGCGAGCGGCACCCCGCGCGCGTGCACGCTGCTCGTCGCCGCGTTCTGCGGGCTGCTCGCCGCCGTCGTCCCGCTCGGTCAGCTCGCCGACGCCACGAGCATCGGGACCCTCTTCGCCTTCGGGCTCGTCAACGTCGCCGTGGTCGTGCTGCGCCGGATCAGGCCGGGGATGCGACGCACCTTCCGCGTCCCCCTCTCGCCCCTCCTGCCCGCCGTGGGGCTCGGGCTGTGCCTGTGGCTCATGACGAGCCTGTCGCCCGTGACCTGGCTCGTCTTCGGCTGCTGGATGATCCTGGGCCTCGTGGTCTACTTCGGGTACGGCGTCCGGCACTCCCGGCTCGCCACCGCCACACCCCCCGAGAAGAAGTGAACGAAGCACGGTGCTCGACGAACTCGACGAACGGATTGTGCGGGAGCTGACCTCGGACGCACGGCGCAGCTACGCCGACATCGGGCAGCGCGTGGGGCTCTCCGCCCCCGCCGTCAAACGCCGCGTCGACCGGCTGCGGGCGAGCGGCGCGATCCAGGGCTTCACGGTGCGCGTGGACCCCGCCGTACGGGGGCGGCGCACCGAGGGACTCATCGAGCTGTACTGCCGCAGGCAGACGACGCCCGAGATGATCCGCAAGGGTCTCGAAGGCTACGCGGAGGTCGTCTCCGCCTCGACCGTGACCGGCGAGGCGGACGCCGTCGTGCAGGTCTTCGCCGCCGACATGGAGCACTTCGAGCGGGTGCTGGAGCGGATCGCGGGCGAGCCCTTCGTCGAGCGGACCAAGTCGGTGCTCGTGCTCTCGCCGCTGCTGCGCCGCGCGGGCTGAGCCCCGCACGCCCTCCCGGCCTCTTTTCGGGGGGTTTTGTTCACTCTCGGACCATTAATGCGCGCCGGAGCCGATGCGGGCGCGCAAGGTGGTCGGGAGATGATCACGAAGCCTCGTTCCGCTCTTGTCGCCGCCGCCGCGGTCCTCGTGGTGGCGGCCGTCGTGCTGGGTCTCGCGCTCTCCGGGGCCTTCGACAGCGGCGGCGGGGGACACCGCGAGACCGGGAGCGAGCGGGCGGCGAGCACCCCGCCCCCGGCCGCCGCGGCGCTGCGCCCCCGCTTCGTGAGCCGGGCGAAGTGGGGCGCCGATCCGCGCCTGCTCGACCAGAAGCCGCACTACGCGGACTCGGTGCGCGCCATCGTCATCCACCACACCGACACGCCCAACGGCTACTCCTGCGCGGACAGCGCCTCCTACGTCCGCGACATCTACCAGGCCCACGCGACGGCGCGCGGCTGGGGCGACATCGGCTACAACTTCCTCGTCGACCGCTGCGGCACGATCTTCGAGGGCCGCCTCGGCGGCGTCGACAGGCCCGTCATCGGCGCCCACACGGTCGGCCTCAACAAGGGCACGACGGGGATCGCCGCGATCGGCACGTACACCGCCGGGGTCCCCGTGCCCGCGCCCATGCGGCGCTCCATCGAGCGGATCATCGCGTGGAAGCTCGGCCTCACCGAGATCAGCCCGTCCGCGCGCACCCAGCTCGTCTCCACCAACAGCAAGTCCCGCTTCCCGAAGGACACCTCCGTCAACCTCCCCACCGTCCTCGGCCACATCGAGGCGTACGAGACGGACTGCCCCGGGCAGGCGCTCATGGACCTGCTGCCGGAGTTCCGGCGGGCCGCCCTCAAGCTCCAGGGCAAGGCGAAACTCCTCGCCGCGCAGGGTGCCTCGCGGAGCCCGGAGACCGCCGACCGGGGGCAGGGAGGCGTCCCCGGACCCCCGATGGAACCCCGCAGGGAGCCCGGCGCAACGAATCACCGCTCAGGGGCCCGCAGACGCAAGATCCTGCCGCGATGACGGCGTCGATGGTGTCTTGTTGCGCCGGGCCGGGCGCCCGTAGCGTCTAGGCGTCCCGGCCCCTTTTCCCGCAAGGCCCCGCATGTCCCCTTCCGTCCCGCCCGCGCCGCCCCTGCGCCTCGCGCTCGCCCAGTCCTCGGGCACCCCCGGCGACGTCCGTGCCAACCTCGACGCGCTCGACGCGCTCGCGGCCCGCGCCGCCTCCTCCGGCGCGCACCTCCTCGTCGCCCCCGAGCTGTTCCTGAGCGGGTACGCGCCGGAGCACCGCTCTCCGGACGCGGGTGTCGCGGGCAGCCGGTCCACGCCCGACGCGCCTCCGCTGGCCGCCCTCGCCCTGGAGGAGGCCGAGGCCGCGGCGGAACTCGGCGCCCTCGCCCGCCGCCACGGCCTCGCCGTCCTAGCCGGCTACCCCGAGCGCGCCGGCTCCGCCACGTACAACTCCGCGCTCCTCGTCGGCCCGGACGGCGCCCCGCTCGCCGCGTACCGCAAGACGCACCTCTACGGCCCGTACGAGCGGGCCGTCTTCACGGCGGGCGACCGCGCCGTCGTGCAGGCGGAGCTGCGCGGGGTCCGGCTCGGGGTGCTGATCTGCTACGACGTCGAGTTCCCCGAGAACGTGCGGGCGCACGCCGACGCCGGGACCGAGGTGCTGCTCGTGCCGACCGCGCTGCTCGCCCCGTACGACTTCGTCGCCCGCTCCCTCGTGCCCGTGCGCGCCTTCGAGAGCCAGCTCCACATCGCCTACGTGAACCGCACCGGGCCCGAGGGCGGCTTCGACTTCGTCGGGCTGAGCTGCCTCGCCGCGCCCGACGGGACCGCGCCCGCGCGCGCCGGGGCGGGCCCCGAACTGCTGCTCGCCGAGGCCGATCCGGCGCTCCTCGCCGCCTCGCGCGCGGCCAACCCGTACCTCGCCGACCGGCGCACCGATCTCTACCGCTGACCCCCTCGCATCACCCTGGGAGCCCCCGCATGACCTCCACCGTGCCCACCGCCGTGCCCGGCGGCGACGCGCGCCCGCCCATCACCATGTGCGGCCCGGACTTCCCCTTCCCCTACGACGAGCACCTCGCGCACCCCGCCGGGCTCGGCCAGGTCCCCGCCACCGAGCACGGCACCGAGGTCGCCGTCATCGGCGGCGGCCTCTCCGGCCTCGTCACCGCCTACGAGCTGATGAAGATGGGCCTGCGCCCCGTCGTCTACGAGGCCGACCAGCTCGGCGGCCGGCTGCGCACCGTCGGCTTCGACGGCTGCGACCCGGAGCTGACCGCCGAACTCGGCGCGATGCGCTTCCCGCCCTCCTCCACCGCGCTCCAGCACTACATCGACCTCGTCGGACTGGAGACCGAGGACTTCCCGAACCCCCTCGCGCCGGTCACGCCGTCCACCGTCGTCGACCTCAAGGGAGAGTCGCACTACGCGCGCACCATCGAGGACCTGCCGCAGGTCTACCGGGACGTCGCCGAGGCGTGGCGCCGCTGCCTGGAGGAGGGCGCCGACCACACGGCGATGAACGAGGCGCTGCGCAGCCGCGACGTCCCGCGCGTCCGCGAGCTGTGGGGGCGGCTCGTGCGCGAGCTGGACGACCAGACCTTCTACGGCTTCCTCTGCCAGTCCCCGGCCTTCGCCTCCTTCCGGCACCGCGAGATCTTCGGGCAGGTCGGCTTCGGCACGGGCGGCTGGGACACCGACTTCCCCAACTCGATCCTGGAGATACTCCGCGTCGTCTACACCGAGGCCGACGACCACCACCGGGGCATCAAGGGCGGCAGCCAGCAGCTCCCGCTGCGGCTGTGGGAGCGCGAGCCGGACAAGCTCGTCCACTGGCCGCGCGGCACCTCGCTCTCCTCGCTGCACGGCGGGACCCCGCGCCCCGCCGTCACCCGGCTGCACCGCACGGCGGGCAACAGGATCACCGTGACCGACGCGGACGGCCGCATCCGCACGTACAAGGCCGCCGTCTTCACCGCGCAGTCCTGGATGCTGCTCTCGCAGATCGCCTGCGACGACGACCTCTTCCCGATCGACCACTGGACGGCGATCGAGCGCACCCACTACATGGAGTCCAGCAAGCTGTTCGTGCCCGTCGACCGCCCCTTCTGGAAGGACAAGGACCCGGCGACCGGCCGCGACGTCATGTCGATGACGCTCACCGACCGCATGACGCGCGGCACCTACCTCCTCGACAACGGCCCGGACCGCCCGGCCGCGATCTGCCTCTCGTACACGTGGTGCGACGACAGCCTCAAGTGGCTGCCGCTGAGCGCCCACGCGCGCATGGAGGTCATGCTGAAGTCGCTCGGCGAGATCTACCCGAACGTCGACATCCGGGGGCACATCATCGGCGACCCGGTGACGGTCTCCTGGGAGGACGAGCCGTACTTCATGGGCGCCTTCAAGGCGAACCTGCCCGGCCACTACCGCTACCAGCGCCGCCTGTTCACGCACTTCGCGCAGGAGCACCTGCCCGCCGACCGCCGCGGCCTCTTCCTCGCGGGCGACGACATCTCCTGGACGGCGGGCTGGGCGGAGGGCGCGGTGCAGACGGCGCTCAACGCGGTGTGGGGCGTCATGCGCCACCTCGGCGGCACGACGGACCCGACGAACCCCGGGCCGGGCGACCGCTTCGAGGAACTGGCGCCGGTGGAGCTGCCGGAGGACTGACACCGCCCGGCGGACGGGCGCCTCGGCGGAGCCGCACGGGCACGAGGGGCGTCACCAGGAGGCGCCCCACGTGCCCGACGCCCGCGTCCAGCCGCCCCCGCATCTCCTCCGCCACCACCGGCAGGCCCCGCACCGCCCACAGCGCCCGCGCCGTCACCCACGCGGCTTCCCTGGCCCGCTCGATGCTCCACGCGCCCGCGAGGTGCGTGAGCGGCTCGGCGCGTTCGAGGAAGTCGGGGCCCGGCATGAGGTCCTCGCGCACACGCTCCTCCAGCGCCGTGAGCAGCTCCCCGACCTGATCGAACTCGTCGCGCAGGTCCTCGGGGGCGCAGGCGAGCGTACGGCAGGTGTCCACGACGGCGAGCGCGAGATCGTGCCCGATGTGCGCGTTGACGCCGCACAGCGCGAACTGCACGGGACGTACGCCGCGCCGGTCGCGGGCGTGCAGGAGCGGTCGCCAGCAGGCGGGGGCGCGCCCGCCCCGCTCGAAGGTCTCGACGGCGTCCAGGTACCGCTCGGCGAAGAGCACGTCGAGCGTCACGGCGGCCCGCCGGTCGGGGAATCCGCCCCGGTCCACGAGGTGCCCGACCTCCTCCGTGACGCGCGTGTAGACCCGGTGGAAGACCGCGACGCCGTCCCGCTCCGGCCACCCGGCCCCGAGCCCCCGTATCCGGGCGAGGACACCGTCCACTCCCGCGTCGACGCGGCGCGCGGCGCCGCCGAGCACTTCGGTCGGCTGCGAGGAGTGGCCCATGGGAGCAGGCTCGCAGCCCTAGCCTGTGGCGCGTGCCGCCGTGCCGGGCACGTCCCCGCATCGGGGGACACGGGGGACGGGGCGCGGCGGGGGAGGAGGACACGTGGGCGGGAAACGGGCGAGGCACCGGGCGGTACGGAGGGGGCTCTTCGCGGGGCGAGGGACGGTACGGGCGGGGCGGGCCCGCGCCCGGCGGCCCGGCGCCCGGCGTGCCCGGCAGGGGCGGGGCCCCGCGCGGGGCCCCGGCGCCGCTGCGCGGCGCGATGGTCGCCGCCGCCTCCTGCGTCGCCCTCGCGGGCGGCCTGACGGGCCTGCTCACGGCGGGTGGCGGGGAGCACGGCGGCGAACGCGTGGCCACCGCGCCCGCGCCCTCCCTCGCCGTGGCCCCCGAGCCCTCGTCCCCCGCGGCGACCCTGCCGTCCCGCGCCCCCTCGCCCCGTACGACGGCACCCGCCCCCTCGCGCGCCGCCCCCGCGTCCCGCACCCCCGCGGCGGGCCCCTCCGCGCTCCCGGGCGCGCCCACGTCGCCCGCGGGGCCGGACGGCGACGGCAAGAGCGCCGCGAGCGGGACAGGGGCGGGGGCGGGTGCGGGGAGGCTCTTCCGCTTCCCCGACTCGCAGGTGGCCGACTGGGTCGATGACCACCCGGCCGACCCGCGCGCCGACGCCATCGAGGACGGCATCGCGCGCCGCCCCGCCGCCGTCTGGTTCGCCGACCACAGCCCCGGGACGATCACCGCGCGCGTCACCGCCGTGACGCGCGCCGCCGCGCGCGCGGACGCCGTGCCCGTCCTCGTCGCGTACGACGTTCCCGGCCGGGACTGCGGCGGTGCCTCGCAGGGCGGGGCGCCCGACCTCGCGGCGTACGACGACTGGATCACGCGCTTCGCGCGCGGCCTCGGCGACGGTGAGAACATCGTGATCCTCGAACCGGACGCGATCGCCCAGTCCGACTGCCTCCCGGCCGCGGACCGCGCCGCCCGCTTCGCCTCGCTGGAGCGCGCCGCGCGGGTCCTCAAGGCCGCCGGGCCCCGTACCCGCGTCTACTTCGACGCCGGGCACTCCGGCTGGCTGGAGCCGGACCGCGCCGCGGCCCTCCTGCGGCAGGCGGGCGCGGCCCGTGCCGGGGACGGGATCTTCACCAACGTCTCCCACTTCCACCGCACCGCCGACGAGACCGCCTACGCCCGCGCCGTGCTCGACGCGCTCGGCGGACCGCCCGGCCTCGGCGCCGTCGTCGACACGAGCCGCAACGGCAACGGCGCCCCGCCCGGCGGCGCGTGGTGCGACCCGGCCGGACGCGCCCTCGGCACCCCGCCGACCCTGCGCACCGGGCAGGCGCGCATCGACGCCTACCTGTGGGTGAAGCTCCCCGGCGAGTCCGACGGCTGCACGGCGGCCCCCGGCACCTTCAGCCCGGAGGCGGCCTACGCGCTCGTCCGGGGATGAGGGCGCCCCCGGGACGGACGGCGGCCCCGTACGAGTTCCCGTACGGGGCCGCCCTCCGTCCGCTCGCGCTACTCGCCCTTGCGGGCCTCGGCGGACCGCCCGTCGCCCGCCTCCGACGTGTCGTACGACGACGTCCCCGAGTCGAGCAGCGGCTCCTGCGTCTTGAGGTGGGCCGGCGCGAGGGCCCGCAGCGCGTGGTAGCCGGTGATG
The DNA here is from genome assembly GCF_000213055.1 of Streptomyces sp. Tu6071. NCBI lineage: Bacteria > Bacillati > Actinomycetota > Actinomycetes > Kitasatosporales > Streptomycetaceae > Streptomyces > Streptomyces sp. Tu6071. The sequence goes on from NZ_CM001165.1 coordinate 6,753,150, forward strand.
ACCACGAGCGTGCCGAGCGCGATGCCGCTCAGCTCGAAGTTGTCCGAGATCTTCAGCGAGACGCCGCCGACGCCGATGATGATGCCCGCCGCCGTCGGCACGAGGTTGAGCGGATTGCGCAGGTCGACCTTGGCGCTGAGCCAGATCTGCGCGCCGAGCAGCCCGATCATGCCGTAGAGGATCACGGTGATCCCGCCGAGCACCCCGCCGGGCACCGCCGCGACGACCGCGCCGAACTTGGGGCACAGGCCGAAGAGGAGCGCGAAACCGGCGGCCGCCCAGTACGCGGCCGTCGAGTAGACGCGCGTCGCCGCCATGACGCCGATGTTCTCGGAGTAGGTCGTGTTCGGCGGGCCGCCCACGGCGGTCGAGAGCATCGAGCCGAAGCCGTCCGCCGAGATCGCCGTGCCGAGCTTGCCGTCCAGGTTCTCGCCCGTCATCTCGCCGACCGCCTTGACGTGCCCCGCGTTCTCCGCGATGAGCGCGATCACGACGGGCAGCGCGACGAGGATCGCCGACCACTGGAAGTGCGGTCCGTGGAAGTCGGGCAGGCCGATCCAGTCCGCCTTGCCCACCGCGTCCAGGTTCAGCCGCCAGTGGTCGACGGTCTTGCCGCTGCCGTCCGCCGAGTGGATACGGCCGAAGATCCGGTCGAAGCCCCACGAGACGACGTACCCGAAGACGAGCCCCAGGAAGATCGCGATCCGCGACCAGAAGCCGCGCAGGCACACGACCGCGAGCCCCGTGAAGAGCATCGTGAGCAGCGCGACCCACTGGTCCTGCGGCCAGTAGGTGGACGCCGTGACAGGGGCCAGGTTGAAGCCGATGAGCATCACGACCGCGCCCGTCACCACCGGCGGCATCGCCGCGTGGATGATCCGCGCCCCGAAGTGCCGCACCGCGAGCCCCACGAGGAAGAGCAGCACGCCGACGGCGAAGACCGCGCCCGTCACGACCGCGCTGGAGCCGCCCTGGGCGCGGATCACCGCCGCCACGCCGACGAAGGAGAGCGAGCAGCCGAGGTAGCTCGGCACCTTGCCGCGCGTCGCGAGCAGGAAGATCGCCGTCGAGACGCCGGACATCATGATCGCGAGGTTCGGGTCGAGACCCATGAGTACCGGGGCGACGAAGGACGCGCCGAACATCGCGACGACGTGCTGCGCGCCGAGCCCGATCGTGCGCGGCCAGCTCAGCCGCTCGTCGGGCCGGACCACGGCACCCGGGGCCGGGGTCCGCCCGTCCCCGTGCAGTTTCCAGCGCACGCCGAAGTCCATCTGTTCTCGCTCCTCGTCGCCTCAGTCCCCGCCGGTGCACGAGCCGGACACGCGACGGACCGCACGGATGTTCCCGTACCGGATTCCGGCACATGTTAATGGCAGGTAAGGGTGCCTTCGCGCCATGCGCGGTACGCGGCGCGGGGCCCCGCGCGCCGTGGGGGAGGCGTCCGGGAGTGGGGGAGGAGTGGCCGCAAGGGGGCGCTTGTCGAGGTAAACCCGCTGGTGGGCGGCGTCTGACGCCCGCTTACGATGAAGCGTTCGATTCCCTGGCAGAACAGGCGCTCCCGCATGTCGCTCGCAGCCCCCGCCCCGGCCGAAACCGGCCCCCTCCCGTACGGGGTGCTCGTCCCCTCGTACGTGCACTTCGACGACCTCGACGCGCTCGGCCTGCTCCACAACGGCCGCTACCCGCTCCTCGTCGAACGGGCCTGGACGGCGTACTGGCGCGAGCACGGCCTCGCCTACCGCGGCGACTGGCACGAGGCCGCGGACGCCTGCAACGCCGTCCGCGAGTTCACCATCGGCTACGAGAACCCCGTCACCCTCACCGGCGAGTACGCCGTCCACCTCTGGCTCGACCGCCTCGGCACCACCGGGCTCACCTACGGCTTCCGCTACTGCTCGGCGGACGGCATCGTCACCCACGCCCGCGGCCACCGCGTCCTCGTCCGCCTCGACCCCGACACGCTGCGCCCCCGCCCGTGGAGCGAGGACTTCCGCGCGAAGGCGCGGGCGCTGCTGCGGGCGGCGTGAGCGGCCCGGGGGCGGGACGGGTACGGGGCGGACTCCGCGTGCGGTCCGCCCCGTACCCGTCCCGCCCCCGCCTCAGCCCTTGCGGCCCGCCGCCCTGAGGACGTTCGCGCCCGCCACGAGGCCGAAGGCGAGGACCGTCACCAGGACGAAGGAGCCGACCAGGCTCGTCGCGTCGGCGACCACGCCGATCGCCGAGGGGGCGATGAGTCCCGCCGTGTACGTGATCGTGGCGACACCCGCGATCGCCTGGCTCGGGTTCGGTCCGCTGCGCCCCGCGGCGGCGAAGCACAGCGGCACCACGACGGCGATGCCGAGGCCCATGAGCGCGAAGCCGCCCATCGCCGCCACCGGGTTCCCCGCGAGGACCACGAGCAGACCGCCCGCCGTGGCCATCACCCCGCCGACCCGCACCACACGCCTCGCGCCGAAGCGGTCCACGAGCCCGTCCCCCGCGAAGCGCGCGAGCGCCATCGTCGCGGTGAACGCCGTCGTGGACGCGGCGGCGATCCCGGCCGACGTGTCGAGTTCGCCGTGCAGGAAGACCGCCGACCAGTCCAGGCTGGCGCCCTCCGCGAAGACCGCGCAGAAACCCACCGCGCCGATGAGCAGCGCCGAACGCGGCGGCAGCGCGAAGCGCGGCGGCGCCGGCTCGTCCTCCTCGCTGCGCAGGTCGAGGACCCACCGGCACAGCACGAGCCCCGCCGCCGTCAGCACGAGCGCCGTCACGAGGTGGTGCAGCCGCGCGTCCGAACCCAGGTGCGCGGCGAGCGTCCCCGCCGCCGAGCCGAGCAGCGCCCCCGTGCTCCACATGCCGTGCAGTCCCGACATGATCGACTTGCCCCAGCGGTTCTCCGTCTCGACGCCGAGCGCGTTCATCGCGACGTCCGACATGCCCGAGCAGGCCCCGTACACGAAGAGCGCGAGGCACAGCACGGCGAGGTTCGGCGCGAGCGAGGGCAGGACGAGGGCGAGCGTCCACCCGGCGAGCAGGAGCCGCAGCGCGGTCCGCGAGCCGAGGCGGTGGCTGATCCGGCCCGCGAGCGGCATCGCGAGCGCCGCGCCGAGCGCGGGGAAGGCGAGCGCGAGACCGAGCTGCCCCGCCCCGAGGTCCGCGTGGTCCTTGATCCAGGGCACCCGGGTCGCGAAGGAGCCCGTCACGCTCCCGTGCACGCAGAAGACCGCGGCGATCGCCCAGCGCGCGCGCCGCACCGCCCCCCGGTCGAAACCGCCGGCCGGGACCGCGCCCGCGCCCCCGGCCGCCGCCATCGCGGCGCCCGTGGCCCGCTCTCCCGCCGTCTCGCTCATGTGGCCCCTCCCGCACCGCGCCGCACCGCTGGTGCGGAGGGCTGTCGAACACTTCCTGTGTGCCAGACGTGAAACTATCAGGAAGCCTTCCTGATAGTGAATGATTATGATGCAGGCCGACCCGCGAGGGAAGGGGGACCAGCCCGTGACCGCCTCGACACACGTATCGGACCTGCCCGGGGAGGCGAAGCGCCCCGCGCCCGCCTCGCCCAGCACCGCCCGCGCCCTCAACGACCGGCTCGCGCTGCGCCTCCTCCAGGAGCACGGCCCGCTCACCGCCGCGCGCCTCAAGGAACTCACCGGGCTCTCCCGCCCGAGCGTCGCCGACCTCGTCGAACGGCTCGGGGCCGCCGGGCTCATCGAGGTCGTCGGCGCCTCGGAACAGCGCAGACGCGGCCCCAACGCCCGGATCTACGGGATCGTCGCGGACCGCGCCCACCTCGCGGGGCTCGACGTGCGCACCCACAGCGTCTCCGTGCTCGTCACGGACCTGCTCGGCGCGACCCTCGCCGAGTCCTCCGCGCCCGTCGACCCCGCCGCGAGCACCGGGGCGGCCGTCGCCCGCGCGGTGGACCTCCTCGCGGACACGGCGGCCCGCGCGGGGGTCCCCGAACTGCGTGCCGTGGGCGTCGGCGCGCCCGGACTCGTCACGCCGGGCACGGGCGAGCTGCGCGACAGCTCGGGGCTGCCGCCCTGGCACCGCGCGCTCGTGCCCGTCCTGCGCGAGCGCTTCGCGGGCACCGTCCTGGTCGAGAACGAGACCAACCTCGCCGCCGTCGCCGAACTGCGCGCGGGCGCGGCCCGCGACCGCGACACCTTCGTGCTCCTCTGGCTCGGCCACGGCGTCGGCGCGGCGGTCGTGCTCGACGGCGCGCTCCGCCGGGGCGCCTCGGGCGGCACGGGCGAGATCGGCTTCCTCCCCGTCCCCGGCACGCGGGTGCTCCCCGGGCGGGACAGCTGCGAGGGCGGCTACCACTCCCTCGCCTCGTCGGCGGCGATCGAGGAACTCGCCGCCGCGCACGGGCTGGTGGCGGCCCCCGCCCCGCACGAACCGCCCGCCGCCGCCCTCGTCCGGCGCGCGGTCCGCGACACGGAGTCACCCGCGACGGCGGTACGGACCCGGGCGGACGCCTTCCTCGACGCCCTCGCCGACCAGGTCGTCCTCGGCGCGGCCTCCGTCGTCGCGATCCTCGATCCCGGCTGCGTCCTCCTCGGCGGCGAGACGGGCCGCGCGGGCGGCGCGGTCCTGGCCGCCCGCGTCGCGCGCCGCCTCGCCCGCCTCACCCCACTGGCGACGGAGGTGCGCCCGACGGCGCTGGGGGGCGGGGCGGTCCTGCGAGGCGCGCTGCTGATGGCGCTGGACCACGCCCAGCAGGAGCTGTTCGGGGGGTGAGGGGGCGGGGGAGGGGGCTCACGTCCCCGGCTCGGACGGCGGGCGGCGACGCCCGGCCCGGAAGCCGGGCGGCTGCCCCCGGCCCCCGTCAGCTCGCCTCCCCGGCCCCCAACTGCTCGGCCAGATAGCCCAGTTTCTCCGGGTTCAGGACCGCCCGGATCTGCGTGATCCCCTCCGCCCCGCCCGAGACCTCCATGACCCCGCCGAGCCGCCCGTCCGCGAAGAAGAGCAGCGCGGGCGCCCCGTTGATCTGCGCGGGCCGGAACTCCGCGTCCACGAGCCACTTCTCCAGCGCCATCCGGATCAGCCCCGCCACCGGCTCGCGGCCCACGACGATCTTCCGGGCCGCCGGGACCCTGCCGCCGCCGTCCGACCACCAGCTCACGTCCTCGGCGAGCAGCGACACCAGCTCGCTCACGTCGCCCGCGCGTGAGGCGGCGAGGAAGGTCTCCACGAGGGCCCGCTGCCGCTCGCTCTCCACCGCGTACCTGGCCCGCTCCTCCGCGAGCCGCGCCCGCGCGCGCCGCAGGTGCTGGCGGGCACCCGACTCGGAGAGGCCGAGTATCCCGGCGATCTCGCGGTGCCCGTAGCCGAAGGCGTGGTGCAGCACGTACACCGCGCGCTCCGGCGGGCTCAGCCGTTCGAGCAGGAGCAGCAGCGCCGAGGACACCTCCTCCCGCTGCTCCGCGCTCTCCATCGGCCCGAGCGCCCCGCCCGAGGTCAGCACCGGCTCCGGCAGCCACGGGCCCACGTACCGCTCGCGGCGCACGCGCGCCGAGTCGAGCACCGTCAGGCACAGACGCGTCACCGTCGTGGTGAGCCAGGCGCCGGGCGTGCGCACCGCCGCGCGGTCCGTGCCCGCCCAGCGCAGGTACGCGTCCTGCACCACGTCCTCGGCCTCCTGCGCCGAACCCAGCATCCGGTAGGCGAGCCCGAACAAGCGGGGCCGCTCCGTCTCGAACTCCCGTACAGAATCCGTGATCACAGCGCACAGCGTGCCACCGCGCGGTCCCCGCGTCCCGTAATCCCGAACTCGCTGTGAGTCATCCCACCCCGCGCTCCTCTTCCCGGCGTGGCACACTGGTGCGCGTACCAGCAACAGCGCACTCCGGGGTCGGTGTAATTCCGAACCGGCGGTTACAGTCCGCGACCCGCTCGCTTCCAGCGAGCGGTTGACCAGGTGGAATTCCTGGACCGACGGTGAAAGTCCGGATGGGAGGCAGTGCGCGGCGGGTCGCACGCAGCAGTGCGCCGCCGTAGGCCGGGCCGCCGCACGTCGGCGTCCCCCGGTCCGCGTCCGGCGTTCCCTCTGCCCGTGTGCGCCCGTACCAAGCCTGTCCTCGCGACAGCGCCCCGGAGTCCGTGCCCGAGAGGCAGGAGGACCCGGTGGCCACCGCAGCCGAAACCGCCGCCATGCGCGAGGCGATCGCCCTCGCCGCCCGCGGCCTCGGCCGCACCCGCCCCAACCCCGTCGTCGGCTGCGTCGTGCTCGACGCCTCCGGCGAGGTCGCGGGCCGCGGGTGGCACCAGCGCGCGGGCGGTCCCCACGCCGAGATCCACGCGCTGCGCGCGGCGGGGGAGCGGGCCCGGGGCGGCACCGCGCTCGTCACCCTCGAACCCTGCGACCACACCGGCCGCACGGGCCCCTGCTCGCGCGCCCTGATCGAGGCGGGTGTCCGCCGCGTCGTCCACGCCGTCGCCGACCCCACCGACCAGGCCACCGGCGGGGCCGACACCCTCCGCGCCGCGGGCGTCGACGTCGAGCACGGCCTCCTGGAGCGCGAGGCCGCCGACGTCAACGCCGCCTGGCTCACCGCGGCCCGCCTCGGCCGCCCGCACGTCACCTGGAAGTACGCCGCGAGCCTCGACGGCCGCACCGCCGCCGCCGACGGCACGAGCCGCTGGATCACCTCGCCCGAGGCCCGCGCTGACGTCCACCGCCTGCGCGCCACGTGCGACGCCGTCCTCGTCGGCTCCGGCACCGCCCGCACCGACGACCCCCACCTCGCCGTCCGCGGCATCCCCGGGGCGCCCCAGCCGCTGCGCGTCGTCCTCGACACCGAGGGCACGGCGGTACGGGGCGGAGCGCGCGTCCTCGACGACGCCGCGCCCACCCTCGTCGCCCTCGCCGACGACGCCCCGGCGCCCGCCCACGGCGCCGAGCTGCTGCGTCTGCCGCGCGCCGCGCGCGGCGGGCTCGACCTCACCGCGCTCCTCGCCGCCCTGTACGCCCGCGACGTGCGCGGCGTCCTCCTGGAGGGCGGCGCCCGCCTCGCCGGGGCCTTCGTCGCCGCCGGGTACACCGACCGCGTCGTCGGCTACCTCGCCCCCGTCCTGCTCGGCGCCGGGCCCGCCGCCCTCACCGACGCGGGAATCCCCACCCTCACCGCCGCGTTGCGGCTCGACGTGCGCGACAGCACGCGGCTCGGGCCCGACCTGCGGATCACCGCCGTTCCCACCACCGCACCCAAGGAGCGCTGAAGTGTTCACCGGAATCGTCGAAGAACTGGGTGAAGTCGTCGCCGTCGAGGAACTCGCCGACGCCTCCCGCTTCCGGCTGCGCGGCCCCGTCGTCACCGAGGGCGCCCGCCACGGCGACTCCATCGCCGTCAACGGCGTCTGTCTCACCGTCGTCGAGCACGAGGGCGCCGAGTTCACCGCCGACGTCATGGCCGAGACACTCAAGCGCTCCAGCCTCGGCGCCCTCGCCCCCGGCTCCCGCGTCAACCTCGAACGCCCCACCCCGGTGGGCGGTCGCCTCGGCGGGCACGTCGTGCAGGGCCACGTCGACGGCACCGGGACGATCCTGCGCCGCGAGCCCTCCGAGCACTGGGAACTCGTCACCGTCTCCCTGCCCGGCGACCTCGCCCGCTACGTCGTCGAGAAGGGCTCCATCACCGTCGACGGCATCAGCCTCACCGTCGTCGAGGCCACCGACGACACCTTCAGCGTGAGCCTCATCCCGACCACGCTCGCCCTCACCACGCTCGGCCACAAGCAGCCGGGCGCGCCCGTCAACCTGGAGGTCGACGTCCTCGCGAAGTACGTCGAGCGGATGCTCCGGTACGGGACGGCCCCCGAACAGCCCGCACAGGAGGGGTGATGTTCGACCAGCTCAACGCCGAGGCGTTCACCGTCTTCGGACAGCACGTCATCTGGTCCGACGCGGTCGGCAACACCATCGGCCTGCTCGCCCTCGCCCTCGGCTGGCGCCGCTCCGTGTGGACCTGGCCCGCCCAGTTCCTCTCCGGCGTCGTCCTCGTCGCCGCCTACCTCTCCGCGCACCTCAGCGGAGGCGTCGGCAAACAGCTCCTCGTCATCGTCGTCGCCCTGTGGGGCTGGCGGCAGTGGACGAAGGGCAGCAGGGCCGCGCAGGACGGCAGCCTCGCCGTGCGCTTCGCCACCTGGCGCGAACGCGGACTGCTCCTGGGCGGCACCGCGCTCGGCACCCTCGCGGTCGGCGGCCTCTTCGTCGCCGTGCCCGACCTCTCCTGGAACCCCTGGCCGGACGCCTACATCTTCGTCGGCACCCTCGCCGCGATGGTCGCCCAGGCGAAGGGACTCGTCGAGTTCTGGGCCGCCTGGCTGCTCGTCGACGTCGTCGGCGTCCCGCTCGCCTTCACCAGCGGGCTCGCCTTCTCCGGCCTCGTCTACGTGATCTACCTCGCGCTCGTCCTGTGGGGCCTGCGCGACTGGTGGCTGCGCTCCCGCGCGAACGCGGCCCCGGAAGTCGCCCCGGAAGGAGCCCCCGCATGAGCGGCAGCCACGAACCCACGCCCGGCAGCACCCCCTGGACCCCCCACGAGGGCCCCTGGCCGCACGAGGAGGAACTCTCCCTCGCCCTCGACCCCGTCGCCCGCGCCGTCGCCGACATCGCCGCGGGCCGCCCCGTCGTCGTCGTGGACGACGAGGACCGCGAGAACGAGGGCGACCTCGTGATCGCCGCGGAGAAGGCGACCCCCGAGATCGTCGCCTTCATGATGAGCGAGTGCCGCGGCCTCATCTGCGCGCCCCTCGAAGGCCCCGAGCTCGACCGCCTCGACCTGCCCCAGATGGTCCGCCGCAACACCGAGTCCATGGGCACCGCCTTCACCGTCTCGGTCGACGCGAGCCGCGAGCACGGCGTCACCACCGGCATCTCCGCGGCCGACCGCGCCACGACCCTGCGCCTCCTGGCCACCGCGAGCAGCGAGCCCGACGACTTCGTCCGCCCCGGGCACGTCTTCCCGCTCCGCGCCCGCCCCGGCGGCGTCCTCACGCGCAACGGCCACACCGAGGCCGCCGTCGACCTCGCCCGCCTCGCCGGATTGCGCCCCGCGGGCGCCATCGTCGAGATCGCGGGCGAGGACGGCGTCATGCTGCGCCTGCCCGAACTCGTCCCCTTCGCCCGCAAGCACGGGCTGAGCATCATCTCGATCGCCGACCTCATCGCCTACCGCCGCGACATCGAGGCCGCGCCCCTGGAGGCCGAGCCCGTCGTGCGCCGCGAGGCCGAGGTGCGCCTCCCCACGGCGTACGGGGACTTCACCGCGTACGGCTACCGCTCCACCGCCGACGGCGTCGAGCACGTGGCGCTCGTCCACGGGGACATCGGCGACGGCGAGAACGTCCTCGTCCGCGTCCACTCCGAGTGCCTCACCGGCGACGTCTTCGGCTCGCTGCGCTGCGACTGCGGTCCGCAGCTCGAAGCCTCCATGCGGCGCGTCACAGAGGAGGGCCGCGGCGTCGTCGTCTACCTGCGCGGCCACGAGGGACGCGGCATCGGGCTGCTCTCCAAGCTGCGCGCGTACGAACTCCAGGAGCGCGGGCGCGACACCCTCGACGCCAACCTCGAACTCGGCCTGCCCGCCGACGCCCGCGACTACGGCGCCGGGGCGCGCATCCTCGACGACCTCGGCGTGCGCTCGCTGCGGCTGCTCACCAACAACCCGGACAAGAGCGAGGCCCTCGCCCACTACGGCCTCTCCGTCCTCGCCCGCGAACCCATGCCCGTCCAGGCCGGCGAGTACAACCTCCGCTACCTGCGCACCAAGCGCGACCGCATGGGCCACGACCTGCCCTGGCTCGACCAGGCCCCGGCCACCTGCGCCCAGCAGTGACCGGACACCCGTACATCCCCATCGAACCCATCTACCGAGGAGCAGCGCGTGAGCGGTAAAGGCGCACCCGAGCTGAATGTCAAGAACTGCGGCGACCTCCGCGTCGCCGTCATCGCCTCGCAGTGGCACGAGCAGATCATGAAGGGCCTCACGGACGGGGCCCTGCGCGCGCTCGCCGAGCTCGGCATCAGCGAGCCGACGCTGCTCCGCGTCCCCGGGAGCTTCGAACTCCCCGTCGCCGCCAAGGCGATGGCCTCGCGCGGCTACGACGCCGTCGTGGCTCTCGGCGTCGTCCTGCGCGGCGGCACCCCGCACTTCGAGTACGTGTGCCAGGGCGTCACCCAGGGCCTCACCCAGGTCGCCGTCGACACCGGCGTCCCCGTCGGCTTCGGCGTCCTCACCGTCGACACCGAGGAGCAGGCGCTCGACCGCGCGGGCCTGCCCGGGTCCACCGAGGACAAGGGCCACGAGGCCGTCACCGCCGCCGTCGCCACCGCGACCGTGCTGCGCGGCGTCGTCGAGCCCTGGCGCTGAGCCCCCCCCGCGCCGTCACGAGACGTACGCGTCCGCATGATGAGAGACGGCGGCCCCGGCTTCGCTCCGGGGCCGCCGCGGCGCGTATGGTGAGGAAACCATGTCCCAGAAGACCTTCGAAGAGCTGTTCTCCGAGCTCCAGCACAAGGCCGCGCACGCCGACCCGGCCACCTCCCGCACCGCCGAACTGGTGGAGAAGGGGGTCCATGCCATCGGCAAGAAGGTCGTCGAGGAGGCCGCCGAGGTCTGGATGGCCGCCGAGCACGAGAGCAAGGACGCCGCGGCCGAGGAGATCTCCCAGCTCCTCTACCACGTGCAGGTCATGATGGTCGCGCGCGGCATCTCCCTCGACGAGGTCTACGCGCACCTCTGAGCCGCACTCCCGCTCCCCTTCTCCCGCACGGCCCCCGCGTTCCGGCGCGAAGCGGGCCCACCCGAAACGAATCCGCGCGAAGCGGGCTCACTCGACACGGTCCGCCCGAAGCGGGCCCGCCCCCCTTTGTCACCCACAGAAGGACGTCACCGTCATGCTGCGCATCGCCCTGCCCAACAAGGGTTCCCTCGCCGGACCTGCGTCGGCGATGCTCCATGAGGCCGGCTACCGCCAGCGCACCGAGCAGAAGGAACTCGTCCTGGTCGACCCGGCCAACGAGGTCGAGTTCTTCTACCTGCGCCCCCGCGACATCGCCCTCTACGTGAGTGCGGGCCGTCTCGACATCGGCATCACCGGGCGCGACCTCCTCCTCGACTCGGGCGCCGACGCCGAGGAGATCCTGCCGCTCGGCTTCGCCCGCTCCACCTTCCGCTTCGCGACCCGCCCCGGCACCGCGAAGGGCCCCGAGGACTTCCCCGGGCTCACCATCGCGACCTCGTACGAGGGCATCGTCGCCAAGCACCTCGAAGAGGCCGGGATCGACGCCTCCGTCGTCCACCTCGACGGCGCCGTCGAGACCGCCATCGAGCTCGGTGTCGCCCAGGTCATCGCCGACGTCGTCGAGACGGGCACGTCGCTGCGCAACGCGGGCCTCGAAGTCATCGGCGAACCGATCCTCACCTCCGAGGCCGTCGTCATCCGCCGCACCGGCGCGGAGACCGACGACGCGCGCGTGCAGCGCTTCCTGCGCCGCCTCCAGGGCGTCCTCGTCGCCCGCGGCTACGTGATGATGGACTACGACTGCCGCGTCGAGCACCTGGAGCGGGCGGTGGCGCTCACGCCGGGGCTGGAGTCGCCGACCGTCTCGCCGCTGCACCACGAAGGGTGGGTGGCGGTGCGGGCGATGGTGCCGACGAAGGGGGCGCAGCAGGTCATGGACGACCTGTACGGGCTCGGCGCGCGCGCCATCCTGACGACGGCGATTCACGCCTGCCGGCTCTGACCGGATCGCGCGGCTCCGCCCGGCACCCCGCTTCTCAAAAGCCGGAGGGGCCGGATTTGCGGTGCCGTATGCTCGCAGCGCCAGTTCTCCCCTGAAAGACGAGTACCCCGCATGAGCGCCCCCGCCGCCACCGTTCCGCTTCCGGCGACCTTCCGGCCTTCCCTCACCCGCGGAATCCTCATCGGGTGCGGGATCGGGATCTTCGTCGTCATCACGGCGATCGCCTTCCTGCTCGGGATCGGCGGCGGGGAGGCGGCGAGCTTCGTGCTCACCGCCGTGCTGCTCGCCGGGGTGTGCTTCCTCCTCGCGCGCCCCAAGGTCGTCGCCACCGCCGACGGCGTGACCGTCGTGAACCTCACCACGCGCCGTACCCTCGGCTGGGCGCAGATCGTCCGGGTGACGCTGCGCGGCGGAGACCCCTGGGCCTTCCTCGACCTCAGCGACGGCACCAGCCTGCCCGTGCTCGGCATCCAGCCCGGTCTCGCCCGCGAGAAGGCCGTCAGCGACGCCAGGGCCCTCAGCGCGCTCGTCGACGCGCACGCCCCCGTACACGACTGAGCGCCCCGACCGCACGCCCTGCCGCGGCCCGGAGCGATCCGGGCCCACGGGCCTGCCCGTCACGGCCGCATCGTGATTAATCTGGTAGGGCGGCACACGCCGAGTGCCGCCGCCGCCCGCGCCCCTTCCGGCGCGGGTGACCCATCGAATAGAGGAGTGAACCTCTCCGGCAATGGACGGATCGTCCGGTAGTACTTGCGCCGCCCCCTTCCCTCACGGCACGGAGGCGGCGGCATGACCACATCACTGCTGCTCCTCGGGGCGGCTTTCCTGCTCATTCTCGCCAACGGCTTCTTCGTCGCCGCCGAGTTCGGGCTCGTCACCGTGGAACGCGCCGAGGCCGAGCGCGCCGCCGAGGCAGGGGACCGCCGGGCCGGCGCCGTCGCCCGCTCCCTGAAGGAACTCTCCTTCCAGCTCTCCGGCACCCAGCTCGGCATCACCGTCACCTCGCTCGTCGTCGGCATGCTCGCCGAACCGGCGCTCGCCGACCTCCTCGAAGAGCCGCTCACCGCGCTCGGTCTGCCCGAGGCCGCCGCGCCGGGCGTCTGCGTCGTGCTCGGCATGCTCCTCGCCTCGGCCGTGCAGATGGTCATCGGCGAGCTGGTCCCGAAGAACTGGGCCGTCGCCAAGCCGCTCCAGGTCGCGCGCTTCGTCGCCGGGCCGCAGTACGCCTTCGCGCGCCTGCTCCGCCCCGTGATCGCGCTCCTCAACACCGCCGCGAACGGCCTCGTACGGCGCTTCGGCGTCGAGCCCGCCGACGAGATGGCCTCCGCCCGCACTCCGGGCGAACTCGTCTCCCTCGCCCGGCACTCGGCGCTCGCGGGCGCCCTGGAGAAGGACACCGCCGACCTCTTCGTGCGCACCCTCTCGCTGGAGGACCTCACCGCCCAGCAGGTCATGACCCCGCGCGTGCGGCTCAGCACCCTCCAGTCCTCCGCCACCGCCGAGGACGTCGTCAACCTCACCCGGGCCACGGGCCTCTCGCGCTTCCCGGTCTACCGCGAGCGCATCGACGAGATCACCGGCACCGTCCACCTCAAGGACGCGCTCGCCGTGCCCTCGCACGAGCGGCTGCGCACCCCCGTCAGCCGCATCGCCCGCACCCCGCTGCGCGTCCCCGAGACGATGCCCGTGCGCACCCTGCTCGCGCTCCTGCGCACCGAGCAGCCGATGGCCGTCGTCATCGACGAGTACGGCGGTACCGCCGGGGTCGTCACCCTGGAGGACATCATCGAGGAGGTCGTCGGCGAGGTGCGCGACGAGCACGACGGGCAGGACCTGCCCGAGCTGGCCGCCCTCCCCGCCGAGGACGGCCGCCCCGCCTGGGAGGCCGACGGCGGCATCCGCGTCGACCAGCTCCGCGCCATCGGCCTCGACGTCCCCGAGGGCCCCTACGAGACCGTCGCGGGCCTCGTCGCCGACCTGCTCGGCCGCATCCCGGCCCCCGGCGACCGCGCCGAGCTGCCGGGCTGGCGGCTCGACGTGCGCCAGGTCGGCCACTACCGCGCCGAGCGCGTCCGCCTCGTGCGCACCGCGCCCGTCCTGGAGGCGGCCCGATGAGCGTGCTGCAACTCCTCCTCGCCGCCGTCCTGATCCTCGCCAACGGCTTCTTCGTCGGCGCCGAGTTCGCCCTCGTCTCCGTACGGCGCAGCCAGATCGAGCCGCTCGCGGCGGACTCCGCGCGCGCCCGCCGGGTCCTGCACGGCCTCGAACACCTGCCGAAGATGATGGCGGCGGCCCAGTTCGGGATCACCCTGTGCTCCCTGACCCTCGGCGCCGTCGCCGAGCCGACCGTCGCGCACCTCCTGGAGCCGCTCTTCACCGCCGCGCACCTGCCCGAGGGGCTCGTGCACCCGCTCGGCTACGTTATCGCGCTGCTCCTCGTCGTCTTCCTCCACCTCGTCATCGGCGAGATGGTCCCGAAGAACCTCGCGATGGCGGCGCCCGAGAAGGCCGCGCTGTGGTTCGGACCGGGGCTCATCGCCTTCGCCCGCGTCTGCGGCCCCGTCACCCTCTTCCTCGCCGCGTGCGCCAGGCTCGTCCTGCGCGCCTTCCGCGTCGAGCCGAAGGACGAGGTCGAGGCCGTCTTCACGAGCGACCAGCTCAGCCACCTCGTCGAGGACGCCGGCCAGGCGGGACTGCTCGACGCGGAGGCCCAGGAACGCCTGGAGGACGCGCTCGAACTCGGCACCCGCCCCGTCACCGACGTCCTCCTCGACCGTTCCCAGCTCGTCACGGTCGACCCCGCCGTCACCCCGCGCCGCATCGAGGAGCTGACCGTCGCCACCGGCTACAGCCGCTTCCCGGTCCTCGGCACGGGCGGCGTCTTCATGGGATACCTGCACGTCAAGGACGTGCTCGACCTCGACGAGCCCGACCGCGCGGTGCCGCAGCGCCTGTGGCACCGCATGATCACGCTGCGCGCCGAGCTGCCGCTCGACGACGCCCTCACCGTGATGCGCCGCGCGGCGACGCACCTCGCGCAGGTCGCCGACGCGAGCGGCCGTGTCCTCGGCCTCGTCACGCTGGAGGACGCGCTCGAACTCCTCGTCGGCGAGGTCACCGACCCGGCCCACCGCCTCCCGGAACCCGGGCGGGCGACCGCCCCCACGCGCGCCCGCGTGCAGGTCGAGCCCGTCACGGTCCAGCGGCAGCCCGGCCCCGGCGAGGAGGCCCTGACCGGCTAGGCCCCGCACGGTGTGCCGCCGTTCCCGGACCGGGGCGGCGGCACACGTGTGCCCGTGCCTCAGAAGTCGTCCTCGGCGGTCGGCTCGTGCGGCCCCGGGCTGCGCCCCGACAGGACCTCCCCGTACGCCTGCATCAGGTCCGGCAGGCGCAGCGTCGCGAGGTCGTCGCGGCTCGGCGGGTCCGGGTAGCCCATCAGGCGCAGGTCCCGGTAGGCGCAGGACTTCTCGTACAGCGTGCGCAGGAAGCGGCCGTTGCCCAGCTCGTCGATCCAGCCCTCCTCGACGACGTGCCCCGCGATCGAGGCGAGTTCCTCGCGCGCCTCCTCGTCCCAGTGGTCCCCGTTCGCGCTCGCCAGCACCTCGCCGATGCGGGTCAGCTCCGCCGGGCGGTACGAGGGGAAGTCGACGCGGCTCGTGAAGCGCGAACCGAGCCCCGGGTTGGCGGCGAGGAGCCGGTCCATGCCCTCCGGGTAGCCCGCGAGGATCACCACGAGGTGGCCCCGGTTGTCCTCCGCGCGCTTGAGGAGCACCTGCAGCGCCTCGTCCCCGTACGCGTCCCCGCGCCCGTAGCCGGAGTTGGAGAGGCTGTACGCCTCGTCGACGAAGAGGACCCCGCCGAGGGCCGAGTCGATCAGCTCGTTCGCCTTGACCGCCGTCTGCCCCAGGTACTCGCCCACGAGGTCGGAGCGCTGCGCCTCCACGAGGTGGTCCCCGCCGAGCAGCCCCAGCGCGTAGAAGACCCGTCCGAGGATGCGCGCGACCGTTGTCTTCCCGGTGCCCGAGGGGCCCGAGAAGATGAAGTGCCGCTTCGGCGGCTGCACCGGCAGGCCCTGCTCCGCGCGCAGCCGCGCCATGTTCAACTGCGCCGACAGCGCCCGTACCTGACGCTTCACCGGTTCCAGGCCGACCATCTGCTCCAGCTCGGCGAGCGCCGCCTCCAGGAGCGCGGGATCGGCCGGTCCCGCGGGCATCCGCTGCGGGCCGGGCTGCGCGGGCAGCACCGCCTTCTCGCGCACGTCGTCGGCGGGGCCGCCGACCGGCGGCTCCCCGCCCAGGTGCGGCGGCTCGGCCGCGGCCGGGTCCGGGCCGAAGAGCGGCTCGCCGCCGTCCCGCGCCGCCGCCGTGTCCTGGCCCGCGCCGCCCAGGCTCACCGCCGCGTAGTCGAGCGGCGAGGCGAGGTCCTGGTAGCCGTCGCCCTCGGAGATCGCGGCGAGCCGCGCCGCCGTGTCCATGAAGCCCGCGTCGACCCGGTGCACCGCGCGGTACAGCGGCAGCGCCGCCGCGCTGCGCCCGCTGCCCTCGCGGGCCCGCGCCAGCCAGTACCGCAGCTCCTTGCGCTGCGGCTGCTCGCTGCGGCAGCGCATGAGCGCCGCCGAGAGCAGCGGCTCCGCCTGCCCGTACATCTCCAGGCGGACCCGTGCCATCCCGCCGAAGAGCCCTGCCTCGATGCCGAGGAGCGGGTCGTCGAGCAGGGGATCGGTGTGCCGGGCCAGTTGCTCCCAGTCCTTCACGAGATAGGCGCGGCAGGCGTGCAGGAAGCGCACCTGCCGGTCGCTCTCGGGCGGCGGCAGCGCGCCGAGTGCCCGGTCGAGGTCGGGGACATGGCGCCCGTCGAGCCAGTGCGAGGCGTGCGCGAGCAGCAGGTCGCGCGTCGTCTCCAGCACCGGCTGCACCCACCAGCCCAGCCAGTACCAGGAGTTGAGCGGGCGCCGGTGCCTGGCGCGCTGCTCGCCGAATCGGTCGCGGTGCTGGAACATGCGCAGCAGCGCGGCCGGGGTGTCGATGCGCAGGGCGTGCAGGCCGAGCCAGCCGTCCGCCATGCCCGGATCGAGGCGCACCGCGGTGCGGAACTCCTCCTCCGCCTGTGGATACGCGCCCATCGTGTAGGCGTCGACGCCGCGCAACCAGGCGAGATCGGCCGGGCCCGGTGCGCCGTGCGTGCCGAAGTCCATCACGTCCCCCACAAACCGTGCCCCCGTGGCCTTGCCGCCGGACCCGCCGTCGGCCGCGCGGCCGAACCGCCGCGCCGCGAGCGGCTCTTGCTCCCCCGTGCGGATGCCGCCCGCCAGGGGACGGGCCGCACTGCGGCATCGTACCTGCGGGGACGTGTCCGGCCGAAGGGTGTCGCGGGCGCCGCGGAGGCAGCGCCGGGCGCACGGGGCGCACGGGGAGGCGTCCACGGACGGTCACTCGCCGTGAGTGGACGAATGCGTCAAGTGGGCCTAAAGCGGGGGGTGCGGGACAGAACGAAGCCCCCGGTCACGGGGGAACAACCGGGGGCTTCGTGTCTGCGGTGCGGCCCGCCGGGCCGCACACCGTGAACGTAAGACCAGGGCGGGCCCCGGGTCAAGACGCTCCGGGGAAGTCACGGGGGCTGCTTTCGGCTTCTTTCCGCTTCGTCGGCGGAGGTTGACGCTCCGTCACCGAAGAGGGGGTCGCGCGCTCCGTCCCGGTTCACTTCCGCAGCACGTACCCCTCGCCGCACTCCTGTACCAGCGCGTCCGCGAAGGGGCGGGACGGGTCGGCGCGGAAGTGCGCGGCCTCCGCCCGCTCCCAGCCGTCCCAGAAGTCCGCGAGGTCAGGACCGTCCCTTTCGCGCCCGCGTTCCCAGGCCGCCTCCCTGGCCAGATCCATCCACCACAGCAGCGAAAGCCACGGCCGCAGTGCCCGTCGCCCCGCCCCGACGCCCTCGACGAGCACGACGGGCGCCGGGGCGGCGGTACGGGTGCGCCCCGGGCGGCGCGCGTGCCAGTCGTACGGCCGGAAGACGGCGGACTCCCCGTGCGCGAAGGGTTCGAGCACCTGTGCGGCGAAGCGGCCCGTCCAGCCGAAGGGGTGCTCGTGCGAGGCGAAGTCGTCCAGGCGCAGCACGGGCACTCCGCCGAGCGCCTCCGCGACCCGGAGCGCGAGCGTCGACTTGCCCGAGCCCGCGTGCCCGTCGATCCCGACGAGCCGTACGGGGCCGCAGGACGGAGCGAGGCCGCGCAGCCGCTCCGCGAGCACGGCCGCGCTGACGGCGCCGTCGGCGGCCGGGGACGGGGGGTCGGACGGCTTCGCCGTCTCGTCCTGGGCGTTCACGGCGGCAAGCCTACGGGGAGCGCGCGCCGGGGGCGCACGCACTCCACCACCCGCCCCGCGCCTCTCGCGCCCCACCGCGCGGGGAGCCCCGCGCGGGCCCGTCCGTTCCGCCGCTCGGAGCAGCCCCGTACCCCTCAGAGGTCCAGGCCAATATTGGTGCCCGCACCGGAGCCGGAAAAGCTGGTCCCGAGGGTCCCCGGGGGTGATAGTGGCCCCTGACGTGCACCTGTCCGTCCGGGCCTTCCCCAGCTCCGCGCCCGTACGGCGGGCCGCACCGACCACCGAGATGGACCCACACAGATGGGGGACCCCCGCCCATGACCGGCTCCACATCCCGTCGCACCGTCCTCACCGCGGCCGTCGCCGTCGCCGCGGGCGCCGCCGCCTCCGGCCCCGCCCTCGCGGCGCCCCGCACCGGCCGCGGGCACCACGCCGCCCCGGCGAGAACAGCCGAGTACCACGGCTTCACGAGCGCCGCCGACTGGCGCGCGGGCCGCGCCGAGGGCGTCCGCGTCCTCGCCGGGCGCCGCCCCGGCCTGACCCTCGCGCACGCCATCGGCGAGCGCGACTACGCCGACCCGCACCTCGGGACCACGACGCGCTACGAGTACGCGCGCTGGACCTCGCCGCGCCACCGCCTCACGGTCCCCGCGACCGAGGTCATCGCCTCCTGGAACGCCCGCACCCCCACCGGCACCTGGATCGAGGTGGAGCTGTCGGGCACGTACTCGGACGGCGCCGAGACCCCGTGGTACGTCATGGGCCGCTGGACGGCCGGGGACGACCCCGAGCGGGACATCCGCCGCACCTCCGTCGACGACCAGGGCGACGGGCGCAGCAGCGTGTGGACCGACACCTTCGCCATCGACGACGCGGCCTCCGGGCTCCGCCTCGCCTCGTACCGCCTGCGCCTGAGCCTCTACCGCCGTCCCGGCACCGGCCCCGCGCCCACCGTCTGGCGCCTCGGCGCGATGGGCTCCGACGTGCCCGACCGCTACACCGTGCCCGCCTCCACGCCGGGGCTCACGGCCGAACTCCCCGTCCCGCGCTACTCCCAGGAGATCCACGCCGGGCAGTACCCGCAGTACGACAACGGCGGCGAGGCGTGGTGCAGCCCCACCTCCTCGCAGATGATCATCGAGTACTGGGGCCGCAGGCCGAGCGCCGAACAGCTCGCGTGGGTCGACCCCTCCTACGCCGACCCGCAGGTGTGCAACGCGGCCAGGCAGACCTTCGACTACCAGTACGACGGCTGCGGCAACTGGCCCTTCAACGCCGCCTACGCCGCGACGTACCCCGACCTCCAGGGCGTCGTGACCCGCCTCGGCTCGCTCACCGACATCGAGACGCTCGTCGCCGCCGGCATCCCGGTCATCACCTCGCAGTCCTTCCTCAAGACCGAGCTGACCGGCGCCGGGTACGGCACGTCGGGCCACCTCATGACGGTCATCGGCTTCACCGCCGACGGGGACGTCATCGCCAACGACCCCGCCTCCGCGGACGACGCCGCCGTGCGGCGCGTCTACCAGCGCGCCGAGTGGGAAACGATCTGGCTGCGCACCAAGCGCAAGACCGCCACGGGCGCCGACGCGAGCGGCACGGGCGGGGTCTGCTACCTGTACTTCCCCGCCGAGCCGAGTCCGCGCCAGCGCAAGGCCCTCGCGGCGGTCGGGGTGCGCTGACCGCGGGCGTGGCGGGCGCGCCCCGGCACGCTCCCGGCGGTACGAGGCGCGCCCGGCCCCCGGGCGCGCCTCGCCCGCGTACGGGGCCGAACCGCCCTCGCCCGCGCGGCGGTTCCGGGCGTCAAAGGCACCGGTGACGTGCGGCGATTCTTCCGGCATACTGCGACCGCCCGGCCACATCCCGTCCGGTTCCACCGGCGGGGACGCGCCCCCGCGAGACCCGCGGCGGGCGCGCGGTACGGGCACTTACGAGGCAGCGCCGCCTCCACCCCTGGTGAGCGCTGCCCGCGCCCCACAGGGAGGGATGACACGCATGCCCGCAGACATCCGGCGGTCCGTCGAACGGGACCTGTCCACCGAGGAGTCCAGGGAACTGATCGCTCTCGTGCGCGACATCGCGCGCAAGGAGATCGCCCCGCACGCGGCGGCCGAGGAGGAGAGCGGCACCTTTCCGCGCGCCGCCTTGCGGCTCCTGTCCGATGCGGGCCTCCTCGGCCTGCCGTATGCCGCCGAGTACGGCGGCGGCGAGCAGCCCTACAGCGTGTACCTCCAGGCCCTCGAAGAACTCGCCTCGGCCCGCCTCACCGTCGGCATCGGCGTCAGCGTGCACGTCCTGTCCTGCCACGCCCTCGCCCTCCACGGCACGAAGGAGCAGCGTGCCGCCTGGCTCCCGGGCATGCTCGGCGGCGGCCTGCTCGGCTCGTACTGCCTCTCGGAGCCCACCGCGGGCTCCGACGCCGCCGCGCTCAGCATGAAGGCCGTCCGCGACGGCGGGGACTGGGTTCTGAGCGGAACGAAGGCGTGGATCACGCACGGCGGCGTCTCGGACTTCTGCACCGTCCTCGCGCGCAGCGGCGGCCCCGGCGCCAAGGGCGTCACCGCCTACCTCGTCCCGGCCGACGCGCCCGGACTGAGCGCGGCCCCGCCCGAGCGGAAGATGGGCCTCAAGGGCTCCCCGACCGCGCAGCTCCACTTCGACGGCGTACGGGTCGGCGACGAACGCCGCATCGGCGCGGAGGGCGAGGGCTTCTCGCTCGCGCTCGACGCCCTCGACGCGGGCCGCCTCGGCATCGCGGCCTGCGCGGTCGGCCTCGCCCAGGCGGCGCTCGACGCCGCGCTCGACTGGGCCGCCGAGCGGCGCCAGTTCGGCCGCGCGATCGGCGACTTCCAGGGCCTGCGCTTCCTCCTCGCCGACATGGCCACCGCCGTCGAGGCCGGGCGCGCCCTCTACCTCGCCGCGGCGCGCCGCAAGGACGCCGGACTGCCCTACGCACGCCAGGCGGCGATGGCGAAGCTGCTCTGCACCGACAACGCCATGAAGGTCACCACGGACGCCGTGCAGGTCTTCGGCGGCTACGGCTACACGAGCGACTTCCCCGTCGAGCGTTACCTGCGCGAGGCGAAGGTGCTCCAGATCGTCGAGGGCACCAACCAGGTGCAGCGCATGGTCATCGGCCGCCACCTGCTCGGTCCCGAGGGCCGCTGAACCAGGGCACGGGCGGGGCCGCGAGGCGCTCCCACTCCGCGTCCCCGCCCAGCGGGAGCGCCGCCCCCCGCTCGGCCCAGCGGGCGAGCAGGGCGCGGTAGATGGGCGGGTCCTGGCCGTCCGCGGGACCGGGGCCGGGGCCCGGGGGCCGGAAGCCGGCGCGTCGCTGCGGACCCGGCGGGTACGTGCCGTGCCGAACCGATTCTTCACGGCGCGAGGGGGCCGCGTCGGCGCGTACCCAGGCACCCGCGCGCGGGGGCGGCGGGACATCCGCGCGCGCGGGCCGCGGCTCGGCGGTACGGGGTCTCGCGCTCTCGCGCGGCGGGGCGAGCAGCGCGTAGCCGTGGGTCGGCGCCTCCGGCTGACGGCGCCGCCCGCTGGGCTGGTCCAGGGGCGGGTGAGGGGACGTCATGCCCGGCCCAACGCGGGGCGCGCGGCCGGGTCACCGGAGTGGCGGTTCGCGCATGTGTTCTGGCCGTGCCCGGGGAACCCGGCGGGTGCCCCGGGCGGGACGACTCGCCCCGGCGGTGCGGCACCGGGGTCGGGAGCGCGGCACGGGTGCCGCGGGGCGGGTGCGGCCTCAGGCGGCCCGGTGGTAGGCGCTCAGCGGGCGGCGGGGGGCCTTGATGGGGCGCGAGCCGGGGCCGCCGACGTGCGAGAAGGGCTGTGTGCGCCAGTCCAGGCCCTGCGGGAGCGTCAGGAGCACACCGATCTCCTGCTCCTCGGCGCCGCCCTCGTCGGCCGGGCGGGCACTCGCGGCGGCGCGTCCCGTACCGGCGCAGACGGTGAGCCCGAAGGGGTTCCACGGCGAGGCGCACAGCGCGTGCTCCGGCAGGACGTCCTCGTCCGCGAGCAGCGCGATGGGCTGGGCGCAGTCCGGGCACACGACCCGGTAGATCTCGAAGGTGTCGTACGCGTCGAACTCGTCCTCCTCGGCGGACTCGACGGGTTCGACGCCCTCCGGGGCCGGCGGCTCGGCGAGCTGGCGGCGGGCGGCACGGGCGCGGCTGGACCGCTTGGGATTCTGCATTCGGGTTTCTCCCCCTCGGGTGGGCCGACAAGGCGCTGCGGCCTCGACCACAGCAAGCACTTCCCCCGGGCCACCCCCGGTAATCGCGACACCTGTGCGGACACGGCTCCCCGGGTGTGGTCTTCGTCACACGAGGGTGTGAAAGTGGGGGTGAGGAGGCGTTCGGGGGGCGTACGGGGGCATGCGCGCCCGCGCTGTCCACGGTGCGAGACGAGGCACCCGTGCCTGTCCAGAGCCTGCCCCGGGCGGTAGGTTCAGCGGCATGGAGGACCTCGACCGGCAGATCGTGCGGTTGCTCGTCGCTGACGGGCGGATGAGCTACACCGACCTGGGCAAGGCCACGGGCCTGTCCACCTCGGCGGTGCACCAGCGGGTGCGGCGGCTCGAACAGCGCGGCGTGATCCGCGGGTACGCGGCCGTCGTGGACCCGGAGGCGGTCGGCCTCGCCATGACGGCGTTCATCTCCGTCAAGCCCTTCGACCCCTCGGCCCCCGACGACATCGCCGAACGCCTCGCCCCCGTCGAGGAGATCGAGGCGTGCCACAGCGTCGCGGGCGACGAGAACTACATCCTCAAGGTCCGCGTCCAGAGTCCCTACGACCTGGAGAACCTCCTCGCCAGGGTCCGCTCCCTGGCCGGCGTCTCCACCCGCACGACGGTCGTCCTCTCCACCCCGTACGAGTCCAGGCCCCCGCACATCTGACACGTGTTCCGCCGCGGGCACGCGTTCCGCGGGGGCGGTACGGGTGGGCGTGGCGCAACCCCCGGCGGGCGGCGTCCCCGGAGGGCCGCCCCGCCGCACCCGCTCCCCATGCGCACGCGCCACACTGTCCCCATGAACCGCACGACACCCCCGCCACCCCCCACCGTCCTGCTCCGCGGTGGCGAGGTGCACAGCCCCGCCGACCCCTTCGCGACCGCCATGGTCGTCGAGCGCGGCCACGTCGCCTGGGTCGGCTCCGAAGGCGCGGCGGACGCCTTCGCGGACGGCGTCGACGAGGTCGTCCACCTCGAAGGCGCCCTCGTCACCCCGGCGTTCGTGGACGCGCACGTGCACGCGACCGGCACCGGACTCGCCCTCACCGGGCTCGACCTGAGCGAGGCCACGAGCCTGGAGGAGGCGCTCGACCGCGTCGCGGCGCACGCCCGTACCCGCGCCGGGGACCGCGTCCTGCTCGGCCACGGCTGGGACGCGTCGCGCTGGCCCGGCGGCCGTCCCCCGACGCGCGCCGAACTCGACCGCGCCACGGGGGGCCGCCCGCTCTACCTCTCGCGCATCGACGTGCACTCCGCGCAGGTCACCACCGCGCTCCTCGACCTCGTCCCGCACGCCGCGACCCTGCGCGGCCACCACCCCGAGGCCCCCCTCACCGCCGACGCGCACCACGCCGTCCGCGCCGCCGCGTACGGCGCGGTGACGCCCGCGCTGCGCGAGGAGGCGCAGCGCACCGCGCTCGCGCACGCGGCCTCGCGCGGCATCGGGCAGGTCCACGAGTGCGGCGGTCCGGAGATCTCCGACGAGGAGGACTTCACCGGGCTGCTGCGCCTCGCGGAGGAGGGCAACGGGCCGCGCGTCGTCGGCTACTGGGCCGAGGCGGTCGCGGGGGAGCGGGACGCGGAGCGGGTCCGCGCCCTCGGCGCGCGCGGCGCGGCGGGCGACCTCTTCGCCGACGGCGCGCTCGGCTCGCACACCGCGTGCCTGCACACGCCGTACGAGGACGGGGCGAGCGGTCACCGCGGCACCCCCTACCTCGACGCCGAGGCCGTCGCCGAGCATGTCACGGCGTGCACCGAGGCCGGGCTCCAGGCCGGTTTCCACGCGATCGGGGACGCGGCGCTCGGCGCGGTCGTCGCGGGCTTCCGCGCGGCGGCCGAGAAGACGGGCCTGGAGCGGGTGCGCGCGCTGCGCCACCGCGTGGAGCACGCCGAGATGCTCGACGCCGACGCGATCGCGGCCTTCGCCGAACTCGGCCTCACCGCCTCGGTGCAGCCGGCCTTCGACGCGCTGTGGGGCGGCGAGGACGGCATGTACGCGGCGCGGCTCGGCGTCGAGCGGGCCCGGACTCTCAACCCCTTCGCGGCCCTCCTGCGGGCCGGTGTCCCGCTCGCGCTCGGCTCGGACGCCCCGGTGACCCCGCTCGACCCCTGGGGCGCGGTGCGGGCCGCGGCCTTCCACCACACGCCCGAGCACCGCGTCTCGGTACGGGCCGCCTTCACCGCCCACACGCGCGGCGGCTGGCGCGCCGCCGGCCGCGACGACGCGGGCACGCTGGTCCCCGGCGCCCCCGCGGACTACGCCGTCTGGCGCACGGGCGCCCTCGTCGTGCAGGCCCCCGACGACCGCGTCGCCCGCTGGTCCACGGACCCCCGCTCCGGCACCCCCGGCCTGCCGGACCTCACCCCGGGCGGCCCCCTTCCCGAGTGTCTCGTGACGGTCGTGGGCGGCCGGGAGGTCTTCCGGGCCGGGGCCTGAGGGCACGGCGGGGCCGTCCGGGTGGACCCGGGGCGGCGCGTACGGCCGCTGGGGTGATGTGCCCCGGTGCCCGTACGGGCCCCGGTCTGCGGGGCCCACCGGCTCCCGGCGGCCCCGGGGCTCGCCGCTGACCTGCGGGATCGCGCGACACTCCGCCCGGGCCCCGGGGCCACGGGTGTTGACAGGGTGCGGCGGTCGGCGGGTAGGTTCGGCCGGGTCCACCACCGGACAACCGATCGGCGACGTCCCGCGCATCCGCTGGGCGCGACTGGGCCACGGGGGGAACGCGCCGGAGTTCCTCCCCACGCGAGCCAGGTCCAGCGTCCGCGTCCACCGGACACGGGAACGATTCGTACGAGGAAGGGGTCCCTCCCCGCCAGTGGCGTGGGGGACGGTGTGACCCGGGTGGGGCCCGGCCGCTCAGTAGACAACGGTTCACGGTCGATCCGCAGCCAGCGGGTCCCTGGCCGGCCCGAAGGGCGCCGGGCCCTCATCCGCAGCGCTCCCGCACGCCCGCGTCAGCCTCGCCCCGCGCATCCCCCGGACGTGTGGTCGTCGTATCCCGCCCCCGCCTCCCCGTGTCGCCGCCGTGGCCACGCGCGCCCGTGTGGGCAACTAAGGTGGTCACTCGCACGGATCGGCACGTAAGGGGCAGCAGTGAACGCAGGCGAGGGTCTGCCGGGCAGCCGGAACGGACAGCGCCCGCCACTGGGCGAGGCACTGGTGATCATCCCGACGTACAACGAGGCGGAGAACGTCCGGGCGATCGTCGGCCGGACGCGCGAGGCGGTGCCCGCGGCGCACGTCCTCGTCGCGGACGACAACAGCCCGGACGGCACGGGCGCGCTCGCCGACGGACTCGCCGCCGAGGACGACCACGTCCAGGTGCTGCACCGCAAGGGCAAGGAAGGGCTCGGCGCCGCCTACCTCGCCGGTTTCGCCTGGGGCCTCGACCACGGCTTCGACGTCCTCGTCGAGATGGACGCGGACGGCTCGCACCAGCCCGAGGAGCTTCCCCGGCTCCTGACCGCCCTGCGCGACGCCGACCTCGTCCTCGGCTCCCGCTGGATCGCGGGCGGTCGCGTCGTCAACTGGCCCAAGTCCCGCGAACTCCTCTCGCGCGGCGGCTCCACGTACTCCCGCCTCCTGCTCGATGTCCCGCTGCGCGACGTCACCGGCGGTTTCCGCGCCTTCCGCGCCGCGACCCTGCGCGGCCTCGGCCTCGCGCACGTCGAGTCGCAGGGCTACTGCTTCCAGGTCGACCTGGCCCGCCGCGCCGTCCGCTCCGGCTACCGCGTCGTCGAGGTGCCCATCACCTTCGTCGAACGCGAACTGGGCAGCAGCAAGATGAGCCGCAACATCGTCGCCGAGGCCCTGTGGCGCGTGACGGCCTGGGGTGTCACCTCCCGGGTCGACAAGGCGCTCGGAAGGGTGAAGCCGTCCGCTCCCGAGACAGAGAGATCGAGCCCCTCCGGCGTGTGAGGAGCGGGGTCCGGGGCGGAGCCCCCGCGAGGCCGGCCCGGCGCGGGATCGGACCCGGGGCGAGGCCCAGCCACGCCCCCGCCCCCCTTCAAGGGCACACTGGACGTATGACGCCCAGCACACCCCCGCCCCCGCCACCCGCAGCGGCCTCCGCAGATGGCTGCCCCTCGGGGTCGCCGCCTGGATCGTGATCGAGATCTGGCTGCTGATCCTCGTCGGCGAGGCGGCCGGCGGCCTCGTGGTCGTCGTGCTGCTCGCCGCCGGGATCATCGGCGGCGGCGCGGTCGTCAAGCGCGCGGGCCGCCGGGCCTTCGGCGCGCTCACCCGGACCCTCCAGCAGCCGGCCGCGGAAGCGGTCCCCGAAGGCCGTGCCGAGGGCAACGGCTTCCTCATGCTCGCCGGGCTGCTCCTCATGATCCCCGGGCTGCTCTCCGACGTTGCCGGGCTCGTCCTCCTCGTCCCCGGGATACGGGGCGCGCTCTCGCGCCGCGTCGAGCGCGCGATGCAGCGCAAGCTCGACGAGGCGACGGGCGGCGCCTTCGGCACCGCGTACACCCGGGCCCGTACCCAGCGCCCCGACGGCAAGGTCGTGCGGGGCGAGGTCGTCCACGAGGACACCCCGACGAAGCCGCGCGACGAGGACGGGGGCTCGCGCCCGCCCCTCGCCCCCTGAACTCCCCGCGCGGGGTACGGCGAAGGGCCGTGGGCCGGACACCTCGGAGGTGTCCGGCCCACGGCCCTTGTGTACGGCGAACCCGCCGCCCAGGACTCAGGCGGACTTACGGCTGTCGCGCGGGTGCACCGCGATGTTCATCGCACCGGAACGCAGGACGGCCAGGCGCTCGGCCAGGACCTCCTCCAGCTCCTCCCGCGTACGCCGCTCCATGAGCATGTCCCAGTGCGTGCGCGCGGGCTTGGTCTTCTTCTCCTCCGGCCCGTCCCCGTCGACAAGGAGTGCCTGTGCACCGCACACCTTGCACTCCCACTCCGCGGGGATCTCCGCCTCGACCGAGAACGGCATCTCGAAGCGGTGTCCGTTCTGGCATGCGTATTCGACGGCCTGGCGCGGGGCCAGGTCGATGCCGCGGTCCGTCTCGTAGCTGGTCACCACAAGGCGTGTGCCGCGAAGCGCTCGCTCACTCATGAATCGTGCCTCCCGGGCTTGCTCGCCCACAGGACAGTCGTCGCTGTCGTCGTCATCCGGTCAACGTCCGGTCGGCGGTGAAGATTCCCGTGCAGGGTCAAAGCGTCGCCGTCGTAGCCGCCCCATTTCTACCCACCAGTGCCCGCTTTGTCACATCTGGCGACGTACGCACCGAAAATCTGGGGCTGTCTTCGCTGTTCAGAGGCGCAGGAACGGTACATCCGGATGGTCAAACGCGTACACTACCGCCCTTCGTGCCCCCGTGCGAAATCCGCGCAGATCGTCCTCAGGCGAGGGAACGGCCCGCCACGCCCTCGGGAACGGTGTTCCCCGCCTCGCGCATCCCACGCGCGAGCGGCACCCGCAGCAGCACGCCGAAACCGAGCACGAAGAAGATCACCAGCGAGATGATCGCGTCCCGGTAGCTCCCCGTGACCTGGTAGGTGACCCCGAAGAGCAGCGGGCCGAGCCAGCTCATGCCGCGGTCGCTCATCTCGTACGCGGAGAAGTACTCGGCCTCCTTGCCCGCGGGCACCAGATGGGAGAAGAGCGAGCGCGAGAGCGCCTGGCTGCCGCCCATGATCAGCCCGATGCCCGCGGCGAGGACGAAGAACCACACGGGGGCCCCGGCGGGCAGGAAGTAGCCGCAGGCGACGATGACCGTCCAGGCACCGAGCGAGGCGAGCACCGTCCGCTTCGTCCCGTACCGCAACGCGAGCCGCCCCATCCCGAGCGCCCCGGCCACGGCGAGCACCTGCACGAGCAGGATCGCGACGATCAGCGTCGACTGGCTCAGCCCCAGCTCCTCGGAGCCGAAGACGGACGCCTGCGAGATGACCGTCTGGATGCCGTCGTTGTAGAGGAGGTACGCGAGCAGGAACCACAGCGTGACCGGGCGGCGGCGCATGTCCTTGAGCGTCGCGCCGAGCTGCCGCCAGCTCCCCCCGACGCCGCCCGCGCCCGCCGCCGCGGCCGGGCGCTCGCGCAGCCGCCGCAGCGGGACGAGCGTGAACACGCCCCACCACAGGCCCGCCGACGACAGGCAGATCCGCACCGCCGTCGACTCGCTCACGCCGAAGGAGTCGTGCCCGAGATAGAGGACGAGGTTGAGGACGAGGACGAGCGCCCCCGCCGCGTACCCGAAGGCCCAGCCGCGCGAGGAGACCGCGTCGCGCTCGTCCGGCGCGGCTATCTGCGGCAGGAAGGCGTTGTAGACGACGGTCGAGACCGCGATCGAGGCGTTCGCGACGACGAGCAGCACCCCGCCGAGGAGATAGCGGTCCCCGCCGAGGAAGAACATCCCGGCCGTCGCCGCGGCGCCGAGGTAGGCGGCGGCCCCGAGCAGCGGCTTCTTGCGGCCCGTACGGTCGGCGAGCGCGCCCGCGAGCGGCATCACCAGGACCGAGACGATCACCGAGAGCGAGACGCTGTACGCGAAGAAGGAGCCCGCGCGCACCGGCAGGCCCAGCGGGTGCACGTAACCGTCCGCGTCGGCCGCGCTCTTCGCCACCTCGGTGAGGTACGGGCCGAGGAAGACCGTGAGCACGCTCGTCGAGTACACCGAGCAGGCCCAGTCGTAGAAGTACCAGCCGCGCTGCTCCCGTTTGCGCGCCCCCGCCTCGTCCGCCGCCCCCGTGGCGATCATCGCCCCCGCGGTCTCCGCGCCCATCCCGCTCCCTCGCCTCGTCCCGCGCGCGCCCTCAGGACTCCGGCCACTGCCCCCGGGCCCGCAGCACCGTGCGCAGCGCCTCGATGTGGTCGGTCATGATGCCATCAACACCGAGGTCCAGGAGCCTTTCCATCTCCGCCTCCTCGTTCACCGTCCACACGTGCACCTGGAGTCCCCGCGCGTGCGCGCTCCGGACGAAGGAGCGGTCGACGACGGTCAGCCGCCCGTGCCGCACGGGCACCTGCGCGGCGAGCGCGCCGCGCGGCGGGACGCAGGGCAGGCCCCAGGCACGCAGGCGCACCGCGAGCGCGCCCCCGGTGCCGAGCGAGGTGGCGAGCCGGGGCCCCGCGAGCCGCCGCGCCCGCGCGACCCGCCGCTCGCTGAACGAGCCGAGGCAGACCCGGTCCCAGGCGTCCCGGTGCCGGATCAGCTCGATGAGCGGCCGGAGCGCGGACTCCGTCTTGACGTCCACGTTCCAGCGCGCGGCGGGGAAGGCGTCCAGGAGGTCGGCGAAGCGCGGCACCCGCTCCGTGCCGCCCACGCGCGCCTCGCGCACCGCCGCCCACGGCAGTTCCGCGAGCGCGCCGCGGCTGTCCGTCACACGGTCGAGCGTCGCGTCGTGGAAGGCGAGCAGTTCCCCGTCGGCCGTCGTGTGGACGTCCGTCTCCAGGTACGTGTACCCGAGGCCGACCGCGCGCCGGAACGCCGTCTCCGTGTTCTCCAGGCCGTCCGCCGCGCCGCCGCGATGGGCGAAGGCCAGGGGGAGCGGGTGGTCGAGGAACGGGTGCGGGGGAGCGGCCGGGGTGTTCACGCGCGCAGTATGGCACCGCGCGTGATCATGCCCGCGCGGGGTCCGGGGGCGGGACGGGGCGGGTGGCGGGGAGCGCGAAGACGCCGAGGAAGAACTGCGCGAGGGGGCCGATCGTCAGCGCGTACAGGACGGTGCCGATCCCCAGCGTCCCGCCGAGCGCGATGCCGACGAGGCCCACCGCGGCCTCCACGAAAGTCCGGCACAGTCGCAGCGAGCGGCCCGTGCGCCGGTGCAGCCCGGTCATCAGGCCGTCGCGAGGGCCGGGGCCGAAGCGCGCCGAGAGGTAGAGGCCGGTGGCCGCTCCGTTGAGCACGATCCCCGCGAGGAGCAGGCCGGTGCGCGCGGGCCAGGAGTGCGCGGAGGGCAGGACGGCGAGCGTCCAGTCCATCGAGAGGCCGACGAGGAAGACGTTCGACACGGTGCCGAGCCCGGGACGCTGGCGCAGCGGCCACCACAGGAGCAGCACGAGCGCCCCCGCGATGATCGCCACCGTCCCGATGCTCAGCCCCGTGCGGCGGGATATCCCCTGGTGGAAGAGGTTCCACGGCTCGACACCGAGGCCCGCGAGCACCAGGAGCCCGTCGCTGAAGCCGTAGAGGAGCAGCCCCGCGTAGAGATGGACGAGGCGGCGCGGCAGCGAGGCGGCGGCCCGCGGCGGGGAAGCGGTGGTCATGAGGCCCCCGGGATATCGGAGTGGACTGGTCCGTGCCACCCTGGAAGCCGTGGCAGGGTCCTCAACAGGGCCAATCGGAGAGAAGTGGACTGATTTCGATGGCGGAGCGGGGTATCGCGGTCATGCGACCGGCCCAGTTGGCCCGGCTGCTCGCCTCGCAGCGGGACACGGCGGGCGCGGACGGCGGCGGGACGAGCGAGGCGGCCACGACCGCCGGGAGGAACGGGATCGCCGGGGCGAACCGGGTCGCGCGGGGGAGCGGCCGTGAGCGTGCCCGGCACACCCCCGCCTACCAGGCGCTCGCCGACGGCATCCGGGTCCTCGTCCTGGAGGGCAGGGTCCCGGTCGGCGCCCGGCTGCCCGCCGAGCGGGAACTCGCGAGCGCCCTCGCCGTCAGCCGCACCACCGTCGCCACGGCCTTCGAGGCGCTGCGCGAGGCGGGCTTCCTGGAGTCCCGCCGCGGCGCGGGGAGCTGGATCGCCTTCCCCGCCGGGGCCCCGCTGCCCGCGCGTGGTCTCGGCCCGCTGCCCCCCGAGCGCGCCGGGCAGCTCATCGACCTCGGGTACGCGTCGCTGCCCGCCCCCGAGCCCTGGCTCACCCGGGCCGTGCGCGGCGCCACGGAGGCGCTGCCGCCGTACGCCCTGACCCACGGCGACTACCCGGCGGGGCTGCCCGCGCTGCGCCAGACCATCGCCGAGCGCTACACCGCGCGCGGCGTCCCGACGATGCCCGAGCAGATCATGGTCACGACCGGCGCGATGGGCGCGACCGACGCGATCATCAGCCTCTTCGCGCCGCGCGGCGAACGCGTCGCCGTCGAGTCCCCGAGCTACGCCAACATCCTCCAGCTCCTGCGCGACGCGGGCGCCCGCCTCGTGCCCGTCGCGATGGCCGAGGGGACCGGCGGCTGGGACGTGGCGCGCTGGCGGCAGGTGCTCCGCGAGGCGGTGCCCCGGCTCGCGTACGTCGTCGCCGACTTCCACAACCCGACGGGCGCGCTCGCCGACGAGGAGAGCCGCCGCGCGCTCACGACGGCGGCGCGCGCGGCGGGCACGGTGCTGCTCGTCGACGAGACGATGGCCGAGCTGCGGCTCGACGCGGACCTCGACGCGCCGGGCGCGATGCCCCGGCCCGTGTGCGCCTTCGACCCGGCGGGCTCGACGGTCATCACGGTCGGCTCGGCGAGCAAGGCGTTCTGGGCGGGGCTGCGGATCGGCTGGGTACGGGCGGCGCCCGAGACGGTCCGACGGCTCGTCGCGGCCCGCGCGTACGCCGACCTCGGCACCCCCGTGCTCGAACAGCTCGCGCTCAACTGGCTCCTCACGACGGGCGGCTGGGAGGAGGCGGTCGCGCTGCGCCGCGCGCAGGCGGCGGCGAACCGCGCCGCGCTCGTGACGGCGATCCGCGAGCGGCTGCCCGACTGGGAGTTCACGGTGCCGCGCGGCGGCCTGACCCTGTGGGTGCGCGCGGGCGGCCTCTCGGGCTCGCGCATCGCCGCGGCGGGCGAGGAGGCGGGCGTACGGGTCCCCTCGGGCCCCCGCTTCGGCGTCGACGGCGCCTTCGAGGGCTACCTCCGCCTCCCCTTCACCGTCGGCGGCGCCCTGGCCGGGGAGGCCGCCGACCGCCTGGCCCGCGCGACCGCCCTCGTACGGGCGGGGGCGGGGGCGCACACGGCGGTGCAGCGGGGGCTGATCGCCTGAGGGGGCGCGGCCCGCCCCGGACCGCCGCCCCCGCGCGCTCAGGCGTCCGCCACCGACACCCGCACCGGCTGCGTCGTCGGCTCCTCGTCGGGCTCCGCACCCGCCGTCTCGACCGGGACCTCCTCGCCCGCCGGGCCCGCCTGCTTCGCGAGGCCGGAGCCGCCGCGGCGCGGGAGGAGCGCGAGGACCGCCTCGCGGTGGGTGTCGGCCGCCGAGTCGTCGTACGGGTCGGGGGTCGCCGGGACCTGGAGGCGCAGGACGGGGCCCGTGCCGAGCCGGGCGTACCCGCGTCCCGGGGGCAGTTCGCCCGCCGGGGCGGACTGCGGGGCCGCGCCGAGGATCTCCGCGGCCTGCCGCGCGCCGGCCGGGGCGAGCGCGACGCGCGCCTTCGCGTACTGGGCGACCACCGGGTCGAGCCCGTCGAGGCAGTCGTACTGCTCGGCCACGACGACCGTGACCTGCGCCGCCCTGCCGTGCCGCAGCGGGACCCGCAGGTGGCTCTGCGGGTCGGCGAGCCCTTCCGCGCGGGCCAGGTGCCCGAGCACGGCGGGCCGGTCCACGAGCACCCACAGCGGCCGGCGCACGTCCTCGGGCGGGGCCTCGCCCGCCTGCCGCGCCCGGTTCGCGGCGACGAGCCTGCGCTCCGTCTCGCGCGCGGCCCACTCCAGGGAGCCCAGCGCTCCCGTGAGTCCGCACTCGACCCCGAGCACCCCGTCGCGCCCCACGAAGCACGTGTAGTCGCCCGTCCCGCCGCCGTCCACGACGAGCACGTCACCGCCGCGCAGCGCCTGGAGCGCGATCGCGCGCAGCAGCGTGCTCGTCCCGCTCCCGGGACGCCCGGCGACCAGGAGGTGCGGCTCGGGCGAGCGCGCACCGGTGCGCCACACCACGGGCGGCACGTCGAGCGCCGCGCCCCCCGCGTCCACGAGCGGCACCGTGCGCCGCACCGCGAGCGCGTCCGTGAGCCCGAGGACCACCTCGCCCGGACTCGTCACGAAGGGCTGCGCGGGGATGTCGGTGGGCAGCGGCGGGAGCGCGGTGAGAGTGAGCCGGTTCGCCTCCTCGTCCCACGCGAAGTGGTACTCGCGGCCCCGCCCGCACTTCGCGTGGAGCAGCCGCTCGACCCGCGCGCGCGACTCCGGGTCCCCGTCCGCGAAGTACGCCGGGTAGGCGACCGTGAGCGCCGCGAGCCGCCCTCGCTCGTCGAAGCCGAAGTCGCTGAGCGCCCGCTGCCACTCGCCGCCGTGCGCGTAGAGCGGCTCGGGGGCCTCGGGCACGGAGAAGTACGGGACGAGCGCCTCGTACAGCGAGGCGAGGCGCGCCGCCTGCTCCTCGCTCGGTCCGCTCTCCTCGGGCGCTCGCGCCCGGTCGCGGCCCAGCCACGCGGCGGCGGCGAGCACGGCGACGAGCGCGGAGACCGGCCCGTACGGCGCGAGCGCCACGGCGAGGACGGCCGCGGCGGCGAGGAAGAGCAGCGCCCCGCGCCGCTCCCTGGGCGTCGCGGTCCAGCGGCGGCGCCCCGCGGCGAGGAGCCGGACCAGGCCCCGGGACAGGACGATCAGGGGGCGCAGGACGTCGGAGGCGCCGTCCGCCGCCGAACGTGCCAGGTCCCGGCCGCGCGTGAGGGACGCGCCGCCGTCGCGGAGGATGCGGGGGAGTGGTCGCTGCACCACGTCGGGTCTCCTGGAGAGTCGTACGGAGGACTGCCGGCCGGGCCGTGCGCGGCGCCGCGCACGGGGAACACGCCGGGACCTGGGCCCCGGCGTGCGGGAGCGGGCGCGGCGCCTCAGAACTTCAGGCCGCCGAGGAGCGAGGCGAGGCTCGCGCCCCCGGCCTTGATGCTCGGGGCGATCGCCGTACCGGCGAGGTAGAAGCCGAAGAGGGCGCACACGACCATGTGCATCGGCTTCAGGCCGTCCTTCCGGCAGAAGAGGAAGACGATGATGCCGAGCAGGATGACGCCGGAGATGGACAGGATCATGAGGTTCTCCTGGTTGAGGGGACAGTCACCATGAGTTCTTCCAGGCTCACAGCATGTATCTATACGACAAAAGGTGCAAATGAGTGATCAAGCGCTCATTTCGTCTTTATGTCGTGCGGGGTTCCCCCTGCCCCGGCCGCCGCGGAACCTCTCCCCGCCCCCTGATTGCGCGCCTCGCCGGTCCGCGTCGATCTTTGCCCGGCGCCCCTCGGCTCGTGTACGCCTGAGGGCAGTACGCTGGCGATTCACCCGGACGGCGGCAGGGTCCGCCGGGCCGGGTGAGCTGCCCTGTCCCCTCCCCCTCCCGCAAGGCGGCCACCCCGTGAACCCCACTCCCGGAACGACCCAGGACGAGCACCCGGAGCCCCACCCCGCGGGCACCCCCGAGGCGCCGGACCCGGAGGTCGTGGAACTCGCCACGCGCCTCTTCGGCCTCGCCCGCTCCGGCGAAACGGAAGCGCTCGCCGCCTACGTCGACGCGGGCGTCCCGGTGAACCTCGCCAACGACAAGGGCGACACGCTCCTCATGCTCGCCGCCTACCACGGCCACCCCGCGACCGTCCGCGCGCTCCTGGAGCGCGGCGCCGAGCCCGACCGGCCCAACGACCGCCACCAGACCCCGCTCGCGGGCGCGGTCTTCAAGGGCGAGGACGAGGTGATGGAGGCGCTCCTCGCGGCCGGCGCCGACCCCCGCGCCGGCAGCCCCTCCGCCGTCGACACGGCCGCGATCTTCGGGAAGCACGACCTGCTCGCCCGCTTCGGAGCGGCCTAGCCTCGCGGGCACCCGCTCCACCCCCACGGGTGGGGCCCGCGCGACAGATGAGGCGCCCACCCGCCCCCGGGTCACCCCCGCCGCCCCCCGCGCGCGGCCCCGGTGTCAACGCCCGCCCCACCGCTCCCACCTGCGCGAACGCCCGGAATCCCGGGGTGTTTCCGCGCGTTTTGTCCCCCCGCCGTAAATGCGCTCGCCTGAGCATCGACGCCTGCGCCATCATGGCCACATGGTTCGGGTCCGGACGCCACGGGAAGAAGTGGCCCACCGCCCGGGCCGCGCAAAGGCCCGCCCCGGGCCACCGATCGAGAGGCAGAGGAAGATGGCTGAGCGCAAGCGGCACACGACGGGTCCACGGACGTGTCGGCGCCACAGGTGACCGTCCGCCCCCCGTTCGTACCCACAGCTTGATGTGAGGCCCCTGTCATGTTCGATCCGGTCATAGCGCCCAGCGGCACCCTGCTCGGCCTGCTCCAGCGCGGGCGCGGCGACGGCACCCTGCACGCCCTCACCGCCCCCCGCGAGGAAGCGCTCGCGGCCCTCGACACGTGCGTCCGCCAGGACCCGCGCGGCGACTGGCACCTGGAGAACCGCTCCCTCTACTACGCACGCCTCTACCGCGAACTCGATGGCCCCCTCGGCGGCATCGAGGACCACCTCTTCGGCGCCGACGACCTCCTCGACCCCGAGGAGTCCCGCACCGGACTCGCCCTCGCCGTCCTCGGCCACCTCGGCTCCTACGGACGCCCCGAGGCGCTCGCGCTGCTGCGCCGGTACGTGGCGAGCGGCGCCAACTGGGCCTGGGCGCTCGACGAACTCGCCGTCCGCGAGGACGACCGCGCCCTGCGCACCCTCGCCGCGCCCGTCCTCGCCCGCTTCTCCGAGACCCCCGAGGGCGAGGCCGAACTCACCGCCGCAGCGCGCGGCGCCTACGAGCCGCGCCCCTGGCACCTGTGGGCCTCCGACCCCGCCTCACCCCACGCCGAACGCGTCCGCGCCGCCCTCGAACGGGGCTCCTTCGACCGCTGGCAGCGACAACTGACCCCCACCGGGCCGCGGCCCGGCTGGAGCGTCCCCGAGATCCTGGACTGGGCCCGGCGCGGCCTGGAGGAGAACGGGAACGACCTGCACGCCCCCGCCGCCCGCTGCCTCGCCGCCGTCGCCGGACCCGAGGACCGCGAACTGCTCCTCGCCACGGCACGCGAGGGCGCCGACGCGCCACGCCTCGCCGCACTGCGCCACCTGCGCGACAGCGCCGACCCGCTCGCCCTCGACCTGCTCGCCGAAGCCACCGCGAGCACGTCCTCGCTCGTCGCCGACACGGCGGCGGCGCTCTTCGAGGGCACCCCCTCCGTCGCCGCCGTCGAACGCGCCCGCGACTTCGCCCGCGCCCCGGGCAGGCTCGGCGCCGCCGCGGGACGACTGCTCGCCCTGCGCGGCGCGACCCGCGACACGCACCTCGTCCTCACCGCCCTCCGCACCGCCGTACGCGACCAGGGCACCGCCGACCCCGCCCTCGCCCCGCTCCTCGACGGCACCGGCAGGCTCGGCATCGTCTGCGCCGCCCCCGTCGTCCGCCACGTCTACCGCGAGACCTCCTCCTCGCACCTGCGAGGCCGCGCCGCCCGCGCCCTCGCCGCCATCGACCCGCGCTTCGCGGCCGGCTTCGCCGTCGAATGCCTGTGGGACTGCGAGGAGTCCACGCGCGAACTCGGCGCCCGCCACGCCGAGACCGCCGACAGCCGCGTCGTCACCCAGCTCCGCCGCCTCGCCGCCGACCCGGCCGAGGAGGACGAGGTGCAGACAGCCGTACGCGGCCGGATCGGCCCGGACACGGCGGCGGCGTGAGGGACTTCGCGGAGCGCTCCCTCGCCGGGGCCCGGCCCGCCGGCACGGCGGAGGCGCCGCGCCCGCTCGGCGAGGCCGCCGCCGGGCGACGCCGGCCCGGGGCATCGCGCAGTGGCCCCCGCACCTCGCACCGGTGTGACCCGCCGGGCCCGACACGCCGCGCCCGCTCGCACGGCCGCTCGCGCGCGTACGACGAGGGGCGGGGCTTCCCGCCCGGCGGCGGTCACGGTGGGCGGGGCGCCCGGCCCGCCCGCGTCAGCTTGACGAGCCGCCGCGCACCGCCCCCCGCGCCCCCGCCCACCCCGTCAGCTCCCGCACCAGGCCCTGCGCGTCACGCGTCACGCTGATCTCCGGGCCGCCCCGCACCCGCTCGCGCCGCACCACCTCGTACCGCCCGTCCCCGAGCCGGCTCACGGCCGCCCACCACCGCGGATCGGGCTCCTCGGGAGCGAGCACGACGAAGCCGCTCCGCGCCCCTTCGAGCCCGCTGACCATCCGGAACAGCGCCTCCTCCGACGGATCGTCGACCCGCCCGCTCCCACTGACCGCCCGGTACTGACGCACACTCATGACTGCCCCCCACGACCTGCTCGATCCGGCTGCGCCGAGCATGCCACGGGGGTCTGACAACGGGTGCCGGAAGGCGACCCGGCCCACGGGTCAGGGGCCGCGCCACCGGACACGTCGCCCAAGGCAGGCCCGCCACCCGGCCCGCCCCCGACCGGGTGATCCGCCCCCGCCCCGCAGCGTCGTTGCCGCGCCCCGCCCCGCTCGCGCGCCAGGGTGGCGGCCGGTCGGAGCAGAAGGGGTGGTCGGCGGTGGCGGAGATGCCGGGAGACGGCGAGGGCGCGCGGCAGGTGCCGCCAGGGGTCCCGACCGCGCTGGTCAACGACGGCGAGGGGCTGGAGATCGAGGCGCGCGGGCTGCGGGCGCGCGGGCCGCTCGGGACCGTCTTCAAGGGCGTGGACCTCCTCGTCCGGCCCGCCGGGCTCACCGTCGTCGCCGGGCAGGGCGGTACGGGGCGCACGAGCCTGCTCCTCGCGCTCGGGGGCCGCTTCCGCACCAGCGGCGGCACCGTCACCGCCCGGCTCGGGGACACGCCCGTGGACCCGCTCCGGCACTCCGCCCTCGCCCGCGCCACACCCGGTGTCGCTCTCGTACCGCAGTGGACGGTCCACGAGCACCGGGCCGAACGGGCCGCGACCACGCGTACGTTCAGCACGGCGACCCTCGAAGCGGCCGGTGAACTCCTCGACTGCGCACCCCCCGCCCGCACCGTCGTGGGCCGCCTCCCCGCCCGCGACCGACTCCTCTTCGCCGTCGCCCTCGCCGTCGCCGCACGCCGCCCCGCCGTCCTCGTCGACGACGTCGACGCCGGGCTCGGCGGCACCGACCTCCGCGAGGTGTGGCTGCGCCTCGCCCGGCTCGCCGGGGCCGGGATCACCGTGCTCGCGACCGCCGCCGCACCCCCGCCCCCCGACTGGGCCGTCCCGCTCGCCGCGTACACCACCCTGTCCCCGAGGACCGCCGCCGCCGACGCCGCGAGGAGGCCGTGATGCGCGTCCTGCGCCTCGCCCAGCTCGAATTCCGCCGCTTCCGGGGCCCGCTCTCACGCCTCGTGCCGTGGGTGCTCGCGCTCGTCCCGCTGCTCTACGGCTCGCTCTACCTGTGGTCCAACTGGGACCCGTACGGACTCCTGCACCGCGTCCCCGTCGCGATCGTCAACGAGGACAAGCCCGTCGAGGTCCAGGGCCGCACCGTCGACGGCGGCGCGCGCCTTGTCCGGGCCGTGCGCGAGAGCGGGAACTTCGACTGGCACACGAGCGACGCCGCCACCGCCCGCGACAAGCTCAGGACCGGCGACTACTTCTTCACCGTCACCGTGCCGCGCGGCTTCAGCGCCGACCTCGCCAGCAGCCTGAGCCGGAAACCGCGCCGCGCCACCGTCCACCTCGAACTCAACGACGCCAACGGCTTCATCATCGGCAAAGCCGCCGACCAGGCACGCCTCGAACTCCAGAACCAGCTCTCCGCCGCCGCCCAGGAGGTCGAACTCCGGCAGGTCTTCGGGCAGGGCAAGGAACTCAAGGACGGACTCGACAAGTCCGCCGACTCCGCGAAGGAACTCGCCGGGCAGTCCGGAGACCCCTCCGCGACCGGGCCGGGGCTCCAGAAGCTCTCCCAGCAGCTCGCCCAGCTCTCCTCCGCCGTCCCCCAGGCCCCCGAGGGCCAGGCCGCGAAGGAACAAGCCCGGCTCCTCGCCTCGCCCGTCGACGTCACCTCGGCCAACCTCCACCCCGCACACCTCTACGGCCGCGGCATGACCCCGTTCTTCTTCTCGATCGCGCTGTGGGTCTTCGGCCTCGTCGGCTACCTCGTGCTGCGCCCCTACAACCCGCGCGCCGTCGACGAGGGCAGACCGGCGACGGCGACCCTCGCGGGCTGGCTGCCCACCGCCCTCCTCGGCGTCCTCGGGGGCCTCGTCCTGTACGCGGTCGTCCAACTCGGGCTGGACCTCGACGCCGAGAGCCCCTGGCTCCTGGTCGCCCTCGTGTGCCTCGCCGCGCTCTCCTTCGTCGCCCTCGCCCAGTTCTTCCGCACGCTCCTCGGCTCCACGGGCGACCTGATCCTCCTCGTCCTGCTGATGCTCCAGCTCACCTCCTGCGGCGGCCTCTACCCCGTCGAGACCACCCCGGCCTTCTTCCGCGCCCTGCACCCCGTCATGCCGATGACCTACCTCGTCGACGGCCTCCGCGTCACCATCTCCGGCGGCCAGGGCTCCACGCTGGGCCTCTCCTTCGGCGTCCTGGCGGCGTACGGGGCGGCGGCGCTGCTCGCGACGGGACTGGTGCTGGCGCGCAGGCGGCGCTGGAGCATGAGCCGCCTGAAACCGGAGATCCAGTTCTGAGGGCGGGGATGAGGGCGGCCAAAAATCTCGCGCACGCCCAAAAGCCCGCGCACGCCCAAAAGCCCGCGCACGCCCAAAAGCCCGCGCACGCCCAAAAGCCCGCGCACGCCCAAAAGCCCGCGCAGGCCGAAAATCCCGCGCACGCCGGAATCAAGCCCCTCTCGGGCTCCTCCCGGCCGAAGGCTGGGGGATATTGAGGAGCGGGGGCCGGGGTGGGGCGGAGCCCCGGGGCCCAACCGGGCGAAACGGCGCCTTCTGCGCAACGCCCCGCGATACACCGTTGTCGCCCCCACCCTCTACGCTGTTCCCCGTGACCTCGCCCGCCCTCCCGGAACCCGCTTACGCGCAGCTCAGCGCGGGCCCGCGCCCCGCTCCCGGCCCCGCCGCCGACGAAGGACTCGCCCGTCGCCTGCGCGCCCTCGCCTGCACCGCGCCCCTGCACGACCTCGACACCCGGAAGGCCAACCTCGCGGGCGAGTACACGCGCTACGCGATGGCCGAGGTCGCCCTCGCCGCGATCGATCTCGTCACCCTTCACATGGACTTCGACACCGGCGCGGACCACGAGCAGATAGTGGCCAGACTCCTGCCGAGGGTCGGCGCGCAGGCCCCGGGACGTCCCGTCGCCGAGCACGAACGGGTCGCCCGCTGGGTCCTGGAGAACCTCATCAACGTCGGTAGCGCCGACCGCGGATTCCGCGCCGTCTACGGCACCTTCGCGCCCGACGGCAGCTACGTGCGCCGGGACTACGACTTCAAGCTCATCGAGGAGGTCCCCGCCGCCGGAGGCACCGTCTTTCTGCGCGCGACCGACGAGGCGGTCAACGTCCTCGTCGGCGCCCTCGACACGGACGTGACGAGCGCGCAGATCGCCGCCGAGGTCAAGCTGGAGGTCCTCATCAGCCGGGGGCGCCTCGCCGACGCGCAACTCGCCGCCGAACAGGCCCGCTACCGCACCGTCCAGTACGCCGAATCGCTGCGCCGCGCCCTGGAGTCCACGCGCCGCGACGTCCGCGCCGTCGACTGGCTGCACACCGTTCCCGACCTCATCGACGAAGCACTCGGCCACGTCGCCGACCGCTACCGGCACGAGAACGCGATCCTCACCAACATCCGCAAGGCCCGCGACGAGTCCGAGGAGCCCGAGAACAAGCGCCGCGCCGCCGAACTCGTCGACATCGTCAAGGACTGCATCCGCCGCCACACCCAGCTCCAGTCCCGCCTCCTCGAAGCAGGCCCGCTCTTCCGCGCCGAGCAGGACCGGCAAGCCTTCGCCGACCACTCGGGACGCCCGGGGCTCGACCTGTACGGGCAGCTCCTCGCGCCCGT
Organism: Streptomyces sp. Tu6071; assembly: GCF_000213055.1. NCBI lineage: Bacteria > Bacillati > Actinomycetota > Actinomycetes > Kitasatosporales > Streptomycetaceae > Streptomyces > Streptomyces sp. Tu6071. The sequence continues at coordinate 6,794,198 of NZ_CM001165.1, forward strand.
CATCGCTCTCCCGGTCGAGGACGCGCTGCGCGTCACGGACGCGTGGTTCGCCCGCGGTACGGGGCTGCGCACCCCCGGGGCCGTACGCGTCGGCGACCTCGTCGAGCTGCTGTTCACCCCGCCCGCCGAGCGCGAGCACCTCGGCGCCGAGCTGCCCGAGCCCGACCTCGTGGCGACCCCCGACGACAGCCGCTTCAGCGAGGAACAACTCGCCCTCGCCACCGGGCTGCTCCGCCTGGAACCCGAGGCCCCGCGCCGGCTCTCCGGGCTGCTCGCCGAGGCCCGCGGGAAGGCCCGCGAGAACGGCGGCGGCGACCACGAGGCACGGGAACTCGCCCGCCTCGTCACCCTCCTCGCCTTCCACGCCGCGAGCCCACCGGTCGGCACCGCGCACCGCCAGGGCGAGCCCGGCGTCCTGTTCGCCGTGGACGACGGCACGGAACTCGACGACCCCGACTTCGGCGGCGCCGACCTCATCGTCGGCACCGCGCTCCTGGAGGCCGCGGGCGCGGCGACGGAGGCGGCCTCATGAGCGAAGGCGTCCGTCCGGGCCGCGCCGCGACGGCGGCCCGGCCCCGTACCTCCCCCGCACACCGCGCCGCAGTCCCGTCCCCGAAGGAAGCACGACCGTGACCGAGTACGCCGCAGAACCCCCGTACGGCGAGGAGCAGGCCGCCGAGCCGCGCTCCGCGGCGGCAGCGCCTGTCACCCCGGCCGACGCCGCCGACGCCGCCCGGCTCGTCGCCTTCGGCCTCCAGCCCAAGCTCCAGCCCGCCCGCGACGGCGAGTACACCGCCCTGCTGCGGCGCTACCGCGAGGACCCCGCCTTCGCGCGCCTCGCCGACGCCGTCGCCACCGGGCTCGGCCTCGTCGTCCTCGAAGTCTCCGCACGCGCGGGGATGGCCACCGCCGCGGCCGAGGACTCCGTCTTCGCCGTCCGCATGGGCGAGTACGCGCGCCGCGCCTCCACGGACACCGCCGACCGCTTCCTGCACGGCCTCGCCCACCTCAGCGTCGCCGCGCTCGCCTTCCCGCGCCCCGAGGACCTCGCCGACGACGGCTACATCGGACGGATCAGCGTCAACGGCGTGGACGCCTTCGTCCGGCAGGCGTGCCGCCGCATCGAGGAGCGCGCCGAGAGCGCGGGCGAGAACACCGACCCCGCCACCGAGGCCCCGGGGCTCGAAGCCGCCTGGCGGGTCTGGGCGCGCCGCAGCGCCACGGGCGCCACCAAGGACGCCCGCCGCCTCGCCGGGTCCACGACCGGCATCGTCGCCAAGGCCGTCGGCTTCCTCACCGACTCCGGCTTCCTCCAGCGCACCGGGGACGACGGCGGCGGCACCTACCGCACGACTCCGCGCTACCAGCTCCAGGTGCGCGACCTCGCGGGCTCCGCCGCGATGGCCGAACTCCTCGAACTCGGCGTCGTCCCCGTCGGCGACGGCAGCCCGAGCCTCGTCCCGGCCGAGGACACGGACGACCTCGACCTCGTCGCGGAGGCCGGGCTCCCCTTCCACGGGTGACGGGCCGTCCCGGGGCACGCCACCGTGGCGGGCGGCCCGCCGCCACGTCACCCCGTCCGCTGACCGAGATGGTCCCGACCGCCCGATCCCGGTCGATACTTCCCTTGTCGCCACTCCACCGCTGCCGAAAGTCCGCACCATGTACGAGCTGTCCCGGGTCCGCCTCTACTCGATCGGCCCCGCCGGGGCCCGGTACGCCGACACCGTGCTCGATCTGCGCTCGGTCGGCGCCCCGGTCCCCGAACCCGCGCCGACCCAGACGGAGTTCTTCGCGGACGAACCCAGCGGACCGCCCCGCAGGCCCGCCCCCGCCGGGGTCCTCTTCCTGGAGAACGGCGGCGGCAAATCCGTCCTGCTCAAGCTGATCTTCTCGGTCATGCTCCCCGGCCACCGCAACACCCTCGGCGGCGCCAGCTCCGGCGTGCTCCGCAAGTTCCTGCTCGCCGAGGACTGCGGCCACGTCGTCCTGGAGTGGCAGCACACGCGGACCGGCGAGTGCGTCGTCGTCGGCAAGGTCAGCGAGTGGCGCGGTCGCCAGGTCTCCAACGACCCGCGCAAATTCGCCGAGGCGTGGTACTCCTTCCGGCCGGGCCCCGGCCTCAGCCTCGACTCGCTGCCCGTCGCCGAGTCCAACGCGGTCCGCCCGATCGCCGAGGGCATCTCCGCCGCGCGGGGCCGCCGCCGCACCATGAAGGGCTTCAGGGACGCACTCGTCGAGGCCGGGAAGTTCTACACCCACCTCGACGTGCACTGGGAGGAGACCCACGAGCGCTGGACCGAGCACCTCGGCGAACTCGGCCTCGACCCCGAGCTGTTCCGCTACCAGCGCGAGATGAACGCCGACGAGGGCGAGGCCGCCGGGCTCTTCGCGGTCAAGAAGGACTCCGACTTCACCGACCTCCTGCTGCGCGCCGTCACCGACACCCGCGACACGGACGGCCTCGCCGACCTCGTCCACAACTTCGGCGGCAAGCTCGGCCGCCGCTCCGAACTCCTCGCAGAACGCGACTTCACCGCGGGCTCCGTCGACCTCCTCGGCCGCATCGTCGACGCCACCGCGCACCGCGAACGCGCCCGCGACATCCACGGCGCCGCCGCCCGCCGCACCCGCGCGCTCGGCCGCCGCCTCGCGGCGCGCGCCGCCGGTGAACGCACCCGCTCCGCCGAGCTGTCCGGCCGGCTCGGCGCCGCCGCCGAAGCCGTCACCGAGGCGGGCACCGCCCGCGACCGCGCCGCCCTCGTCGCCGCCGAACTCGCCTACCGGCACGCCTCGCTCGCCCTCGCCGCCGGGGAGAAGGCCGCGACGGCCCAGCGCCGCGAACTCACCGAGGCCCGCACCCTGCACTCCGCGTGGCAGGCCGCCGAGACCGTGCTGCGCGCCCGCGCCGCCGCCGACCGCTCGGCGCGCGTCGCCACCGCCATCCGCGAGGCCGAGCGCGACGCCGCGCCCGCGCTCGCCGCCCGCGCGGCAGCCGCCGCCGACCTCGTCCGCGCCCTCCAGGACGCCGCCGAACGCGCCGAGAGCCACGCGACCGAGGAGGAGGAGCGCTCCGCACACCTCCAGTCCGCGGGCGAGAGCGCCCACCGCGACGCCACGGCGGCGGCCACCGACGCCCAGCGCGCCCGCAGCGACGCCGGGCACCTGCGCCAGCGCCTCGCCGAAGTCGAGCAGGAGACCGAGGAGGCCGTACGGGCCGGCTGGCTCGACGGCTCCTCGCCCGACGCCGACCCGGCCCGCGCCGCGCTCGCCGCGAGCGACGCCGAGAAGGAGGCCACCGCCGCCTGGGCCGAGGCCCGCAGGCGCGCGGCCCACGCCTCCGACGAGGCCGCCGAGGCGGCCCGTACCGCGTCCGGCGCCGAACTCACCGCCGCCCGCGCCTCGGACGCCGCGCGCGCCGCCGAACTCGCCCACCAGGCCGAGTACGCCACCGCCGCGAGCCTCGCCCGCGAGGACCGCCTCGCGGCCCTCCTGGGCCTCCCCACCGCGAGCGGCACCGCGGTGCCCCAGCAGCGCGGCCCCGGCAGCGGCACGGGCGCGGACGACGGGACAGGCGCGGGCGCCGACCCCCTCACGGACGCCGGGCACAGCACCCCCGCCGGGCTCGACGCCGAGACGCTCGACCAGAGCGCCGAGACCCTGCGCACCCTCCTCGACGACGCCGTCACCGAGGCCGAGCGCCGCCTCTTCGCCCTGCGCACGGCGGCCCAGGACGACGCCCGCATCCTCGGCGCCCTCGGCGACGGCGGGCTCCTGCCCCCGGGCCCGGACGTCCTCGCCACCGTCGAGTACCTCGGCGAACAGGGCATCCCCGCCCTGCCCGGCTGGCGCTACCTCGCCCAGTCCGTCGACCCCGCCGAGCACCACCGCGTCCTCGCGGCCCGCCCCGAACTCGTCGATGGCGTCGTCATCACCGACCCGGGCACCCACCGCCGCGCCCGCGAAGTCCTCGCCCAGGCCGCCCTGCTGCCCCGCTCCACCGTCGCCGTGGGCACCTCCTCGGCCCTCCTCGCCCCCTCCCCGCGCGACGCGGACGAGGAGGAGTCCGTCTTCCTCGTCCCGCCGAACCCGGCGATGCACGACGAGAACGCGGCCGACGAGGAGCGGCAGCACCTGCGCGCCCGCGCCACCGCCCGCGAGGAGGAGATCCGCACCCTCGCCGCCCGCCTCGGCAAGGACCGCGAACTCGGCGCCCGCCTCGGCTCCTGGCGCTCCGGCTGCCCCGCCGGACGGCTCGGCGAACTCGCCGCCGCGGCGGCCGAAGCCCGTACCGCGGCGACCGAGGCCGCAGCCGCCCTCGAAGAGGCCCGCGCCCACCGGGTCGAGACCGAGGAGACCGCGAGCGCCGCCGCCCTCGCCCGCGAGGAACGCGGCGAGGCCGCGCAGCGCGCCCGCCGCGCCGCCGACGCCCTCGCGGGACTCGCCCACCGCCTGCGCGAACGCGGCCGGTGGACCAGCCGCCTGCGCGAACTCGCCGAGGAGGCCGCCGAGGCCGAGGCCCGCGCCCAGACCTGCCTCGAACGCGCCCGCGCCGCCGACGAGGACCGCCGCGCCGCCCAGCGCGCCGCCGACGACGCCCGCCGCACCGCCCGCACCCTGCGCGCCGAACGCGCCGAGATCGCGGGCGCCCCCGAGGAACTGCCCGCCCCCTCCGACGAGGCCCGCAGCGCGGCCCTGCCCACCCTGCGCGAGGCGTACCGCGCGGCGTCCCAGCTCTACGAGAAAGTCGGCGTCGGCGCCGACCTGCGCGCCGAACAGGCCCGCGCCGAGAGCGAGGAGACCTCCGCCCTCGCCGAACTCGAACGCCTCAGCAACAAGGTCCGCACCCGCGCCTCCGGCCTCCTCGAAGGCCCCGACGGCGCGGACGGGCCCTCGCGGCAGGCCGCCGCCGGGCGCGCCGAGGAACTCGTGCAGATGCTGGAGGCCCGCGCCAACGCCGCGAGCGAACAGCTCGGCCGGCTGCGCGGCGAGGCCGAACGCCTCGCCCCCGAGGAGGGCGAGGCCCACACCGCGCTCCCCGACGACCTCGCCCCCGCCGACGCCGAGCAGGCCCAGACTCTCCTGCGCACCGCGAGCGCCGAACTCGCCGCCCGCGCCGAGGCCCTGGACGCCGCCCGCGCGACCCACACCGCCCTTGGCCACGACCACCGCGCGGCGGAAGAGGCGGCGGCGGGCTTCGAGGAGACGACGGCGCTCCTGCGCGACCTGCTCCGCGACAACCTCGCCCGCGAGAGCACCGAAACCGAGCCCGGCACCCCGGCGCCCGAGGAGACCGAGCCCTTCGCGGGAACGCTCACCGAGGCCCGTACCGCCACCGCCGAGGCCCGCCGTTCACTGCGCGGCTGCGCCGCCGACCTCGCGGCGGCCGATGCCGCCGTCCGCGAGGCGAGCGACATCCTCGTCCGGCACGCCAACTCCACGCGTTACGAGCAGGTTCGCACCCTCGCGCGTCAGCAGATCAGGGAACTGCCCGCCGCCGCGCTGCCCGAGCACGCGGCCCGCTGGGCCGAGGCGTTCGCCCCCCGCCTGCGGGTCCTCACCGACGAACTGGAACAGCTCGAACGCAACCGCGACTCGATCGTCGACCGACTGCGGGGCCTCGTCGAGTCCTCGCTCGCCACGCTCCGCGCCGCCCAGCGCCTCTCCCGCCTGCCCGAGGGGCTGGGGGAGTGGTCGGGCCAGGAGTTCCTCCGCATCCGCTTCGACGAACCCGATCACGCGAGCCTCACCGAACGGCTCGGCGAGGTGATCGACGAGGCCACCCGCGCCGCCGTCCGCAAGAACGCCGACCTGCGCCGCGACGGCATGAGCCTGCTCCTGCGCGGCGTACAGGCCGCCCTGGAACCACGCGGCATCGCCGTCGAGATCCTCAAGCCGGACGCGGTACTGCGCGCGGAACGCGTGCCGGTGGGCCAGATGGGCGACGTCTTCTCGGGTGGGCAGCTGCTCACCGCCGCGATCGCGCTGTACTGCACGATGGCGGCGCTGCGCTCCAACGACCGGGGCCACGACAGGCGCCGCCACGCGGGCACGCTCTTCCTCGACAACCCCATCGGCCGCGCCAACGCCACGTACCTGCTCGAACTCCAGCGGGCCGTGGCCGACGCGCTCGGCGTCCAGCTCCTCTACACGACCGGGCTCTTCGACACGACGGCGCTCTCCGAGTTCCCGCTCGTCATCCGGCTGCGCAACGACGCGGACCTGCGGGCCGGGCTGAAGTACATCAGCGTCGAGGAGCACCTGCGCCCCGGCCTGCCCAAGGAGCCGGACGCCGAGGGAGTGCACGCCCAGATCCAGGCCACGCGCTTCTTCGAGCGCCCGCAGGAACCCACCGAGCGTGCGCAGGAACCCGCCGAGCGTTCGCAGGAGTCCGCGGACCGCCAGGAGAGACGTGCCTCGCGTCCGCAGGAGTCTGCGGAGCGCTCGCGGGACGCCGCCCCCCGTTCCCGGAAGCGTGCCGAGTCGCCCGACCCCGTCGGGGGCCCCGGCTCTCAGGCCGCCGCCGCGTCCGTCCCGCGCCCGGCCGTGCCGGAGGCGGAACGGGGGGAGCGGCCCGCCTCCTGAGCGGGAGCGCCGGGAGCGGGCGGCGTCGCGGCGGTACGGGGCGAGGGGGGCTCGGTGACGGAGCGCCGCTCCGCCCGCGCCGCGAGCCTCGCCGCCTTCAGCGCCTGGCGGCGCTCCCTGCGCAACTGCCGCGCGGTGCTGCCCGGCTGGGACACGACCCCGTTGCGCTGCACCCACACCTGCCGGGTGACCCACACGTCGAGGACGCCCCACGTCGCCACCACCGTGCTCGCCACGCTGCTCAGCACCATCGGGAAGGCGAGCCAGGAACCGGCGAGCGTGCACAGGAAGGCGGTCACCGCCTGGCACAGCGTGAGCGCCACGATGATGACGGCCCGGACCGCCGAGGTGCGCACCGCGTCGGGGAGGCGGCGCCGTACCGCGGGCTCCTCCCTCCACAAGGAGTCCCGCCGCACCGCCTCGCGCCGCCGCCGCGCGAAGTCCGCGTCCTCGGCCGCCTCCTCGCCGTACTCCTCGATGCTCCACTGCGGCAGCGGGGTCTCCCAGGCGGCCGGCTCCCCGGCGGCGGCGCGCTCCGCCGTCCGCCTCTCGTCCTCGATACCGCGCTCCACGGTGCTCATCACGCAGCCAACTCCCCACCACTCGCCGAACGGACCACCACCCGGGGGACACGAGCGGCTCTCCTTTTCGCTGCCCGCCCCACGCCGCTTTAGTCGGCCCCGAGGGGCCGCACACGCGCGCGGGACCACGCGGGCACCGGCCCGCTTCCCACCCCTACAGACGAAGAAGTACCCGCGAGGGTTTCCTCCCCTCGCCCGTGATTGACCCCTGATCCGCCGGAATTCACCGGGCCGTCCCGCGATGCCCCCGCGCGTACCGTCCGCGCGACTCCGCACCCTGTGGTGAAAGCCGCCCCGTACCCCCTCAACAAGAAAACTATCCGGACATGTCTTCGAGTTGTAGCTGAGGCAGTAGTAGAGTCACGCCGATTCACGAGGCACGCGCGCGCCCCCGCAGGGGCCGCCCGTGGCCGCTCGCGCCCAGCGGCGCGCACGGCCCGGGAGCGGGCGCCCGACCCGTCCACCGGCGGTGGGCGGAGCCTCGGGAACCGGCCGACGGGGACACCACAGGGGGACGACACCATGCGCTTTCGCGGGAAATCCATCCGCCGGAAGATCGTGGCCCTGCTGCTCGTGCCCCTCCTCTCACTCGGCGTGGTCTGGGCCTACGCGACCGTCATCAGCGGCCAGGAGGCGTACCAGGTCCTCGGCGTGAGCCGGCTCATCGACCGCGCCGGCCAGCCCGTCAAGGAAGCGACCCGCGCCCTCCAGCAGGAACGCACCCGCACCCTCGTCTACCTCGCCGACCCGCGCGGCTCCGACGTGTTCGCGGCGATGCGCCGCAGCTACTCCACCACCGACGAAGCGGTCGAGAAGGTCCGCGGCGTAGCCCGCGACAACGGCCTCCGCAACCGCATGAACGCCACATCGCGCCGCGAACTCGATGCCCTCGTCGGCTCGTTCACGGACCTGACCGCGCTGCGCCGCAGCGCCGAGGACAACCGCCTCTCGCGCACCTCCGCGCTCAAGCTCTACTCCGACCTCGTCGAGCCCTGCTTCGGCTTCCTCACCGACCTGCGCTCCGTCAAGGACGTCGCGCTCGACAAGCGGGGGCGCGGGGTCGTCGGCGTCGACCGCGCCCGCGAACTCCTCACCCAGGAGGACGCCGTAGTAAGCGCCGCCCTCACCGGGCACCGCCTCGGCCGCGACGAGATCCAGAAGGTCTCCGACCTCATCGCCCAGCGCGAACTGCTCTACGACACCAACCTCGCCCTGCTGCCCGACGAGGAACGCAAGGACTTCGAGGCGTACTGGAAGAAGCCCGGCACCTCCGTCCTCACCGACGCCGAGTACGGGGTCAGCCAGTCGACACCCAGCGCCGTGGCCGTCGTCGACGCCGCGACGTGGACCAAGGCCGCCACGAAGGTCCTCGCCGACCTCGCCGCGCGCGACGACGCGATCGAGAGCGCCTACCGCGACGCCGTGACCCCGTACGCGCACGGCGTCCTGCTCCGTACCGGCGGCGCGGGCTTCCTCGGCCTCGTCGCGCTGCTCCTCTCCCTCTACCTCTCGGTGCGCATCGGTCGCTCCCTCGTCCGCGACCTCTCCGGGCTGCGCCGCCGCGCCAACGAGACCGCCGGGGTCCGCCTGCCCGAGGTCATGCGCAGGCTCGCCGCGGGCGAGGAGATCGACATCGAGACCGAGGCGCCGCGTCTCGCCCACGACCGCGACGAGATGGGACAGGTCGCCCAGGCCCTGGAGACGCTCCAGCGCGCCGCCGTCGAGGCCGCCGTGCGCCAAGCCGACATGCGCAAGGGCGTCTCCGAGGTCTTCGTCAACCTCGCCCGCCGCAGTCAGGTCCTGCTCCACAAGCAGCTCACCCTGCTCGACACGATGGAACGCCGCACCGAGGACACCGACGAACTCGCCGACCTCTTCCGCCTCGACCACCTCACGACCCGTATGCGCCGCCACGCCGAGGGCCTCGTCATCCTCTCCGGCGCCGCCCCGGCCCGCCAGTGGCGCCGCCCCGTGCCGCTCATGGACGTCGTGCGCGCGGCCGTCTCCGAGGTGGAGGACTACGAACGCGTCGAGGTGCGCCGCCTGCCCCGTGTCGCCGTCACGGGCGCGGCCGTCGGCGACCTCACCCACCTCCTCGCCGAACTCATGGAGAACGCCGCTGTGTTCTCGCCGCCGCACACCGCCGTGCAGGTGCTCGGCGAACGCGTCGGCCAGGGCTTCCTCCTGGAGATCCACGACCGCGGCCTCGGCATGACCAAGGAAGCGCTCCTCGCGGCGAACCAGCGCCTCGCCGAGACGCCCGAGTTCGAGCTCTCCGACACCGACAGGCTCGGCCTCTTCGTCGTGAGCCGCATCGCCCGCCGCCAGGGCGTCAAGGTCTCGCTCCAGCCCTCCCCGTACGGTGGCACGACCGCTGTCGTCGTCCTGCCCGAGAAGCTCCTCACCGACGTGCCCGGTACCGACGGCGCGGGTCTCCCCGCGGTCTCCCCGGACGGGCCCGTCGAACTGGAGGCCCCCGTCGCCGCGCCGGGGCGCACGGCGGTACGGGAGCCGGTGCCCGCGGGCGCCGACGAGGGACCGCGCGGCCCGCTCACCCAGCTCGGCGCGCTGCCCCGCCGTCCGGTGCCCAAGCTCGTCACCTCGCACGGCCGCCCGGTCGGCGACCACGCGCAGGCGGACGAGGCGCCCGAGCCCGACGCCGAGCACAGCCGCCCCACCCCGGCCCCCGGCGCGCTCCCGTCCCGCCGCCCCCGCGCGCGGACCGGCGAGAGGGCCGGTGACACGTCCGGCGACGGGTCCGGTGACACGTCCGGCCAGAAGCCCGGCGCGAGGCCAGGTGCGAGGACGGCGTCGGCGAGCGCCCCCGCGCCCGCGAGCGCTCCGGCAGAGACCGAACGGAACGCGTCGGGCACCTCGCCCGCAGGGCGGGGCGGGGGCGGTACGGGGGCCGAGGCGGCCCCCGCCGGGGGCCCCACGGGCCTGCCCCGCCGCGTACGACAGGCAAGCCTCGCCCGCCAACTGCGCGAGCAGCCCGAGCCGAGCGCGCCCACCGGGCCCGAACCGGAGCGGGACGCGGACGCCGTACGGACCCGGATGGCCTCGCTCCAGCGGGGCTGGCTCCGGGGCCGCGAGGAGGAAGCCGCGGCGGACGCCGGGCCCGCCCGGGCCCGCGCCACCGAGGACGAGGACGGACCGGAAGCCACCGGGCCCGCCCCGCACAGCACAGCGCAAGGAAACACTCCGGAAAGGGACGGTCGATGACTGCGCCAAGGACCGCCGCGTCAACTCCGGGAGCCCCCGGTGGCACCCACGAACTCAACTGGCTGCTCGACGACCTCGTCGCCCGGGTCGCCAGCATCCGCAAGGCGATCATCCTCTCCAGCGACGGCTTGCCCACCGGGATGTCCGAGGACATCAGCCGCGAGGACAGCGAACACCTCGCCGCCGTCGCCTCCGGCTTCCACAGCCTCGCCAAGGGCGTCGGACGCCACTTCGACGCGGGCAGCGTCCGGCAGACACTCGTCGAACTCGACGACGCCTTCCTCTTCGTCTCGGCGGCGGGCGACGGAAGCTGCCTCGCCGTCCTCGCCGGACCCGACGCGGACATCGGCCAGATCGCCTACGAGATGACGCTCCTCGTCAAGCGGGTCGGCGTCCACCTCGGCCAGGCCCCCCGCACCGACATCTCCGCCGGGGGATAGAGGCAGGCCATGATGAGCGACGCCGGTCACGAGACAGCCCGCTGGTACGACGACGAGGCGGGACCCGTCGTACGCCCCTACGCGATGACCCGGGGCCGCACGAGCGCCACCGGCGGCCACCGGCTCGACCTCATCGCCCTCGTCTCCGCCGTTCCGCCCCCCGGTGACCCCGGACCGGGCGGACCGGCCGGAGCGCGGGAACCCGACCGACCGCGCGGCACGGCGGCGGACAGGGGCGGCGGCCCCCGCACCGGCCCGGACGAGGGGGTCCGCACCAGCTCGGACGTGGGGGTCCGCACCGGCCCGGACGTGGGGGTCCGCACCGGCCCGGACGTGGGGACCGGCGGCGCGGACCCGGGGGAGTCCGCCGCGACAACCGCCCCCGCCGCCCCTCCCTGGCCCCTCCCTCCCGAGCAGGACGCCCTGCTGACCCCCGAGCACGTCGAGATCCTCGCCCTGTGCGGCGGCGCCCCGCAGTCCGTCGCCGAGATCGCCGCGGGACTCGACCTCGCGATCGGCGTCGTCCGGGTCCTCGTCAGCGACCTCGCCGAAGCCGAGCTCGTCACGGTCACCCGCCCCGTGCCCCCCGCCGAACTCCCCGACGAGAGCGTGCTGCGGGACGTCATCGAAGGATTGCGCGCCCTGTGAGAAAGCGGCGCCCGCCGCCGCCTCGCGCACCCCCCGTCCACCCCCCCACGCCCGCCGCCCGGCGGGGCCGCAGGAGAAGAGACCGAATGAACGCCCTCAGTGGCCGGACCGACCGGCCGCTCACCCTCAAACTCCTCGTCGCCGGGGGGTTCGGGGTCGGCAAGACGACCCTCGTCGGCGCGGTCAGCGAGATCAGGCCGCTGCGCACCGAGGAGATCCTCACCGAGGCGTCCCGCCCGGTGGACGACATGCGCGGGGTCGAGCAGAAGCGCACCACGACGGTCGCGGTGGACTTCGGCCGCATCACCCTGCGCGAGGAACTCGTCCTCTACCTCTTCGGCACCCCGGGCCAGGACCGCTTCTGGTTCCTGTGGGACGAACTCGCCCAGGGCGCGCTCGGCGCAGTCGTCCTCGTCGACACCCGCCGCCTCGCGGACTCCTTCGCGGCCGTCGACTACTTCGAGCGGCGCGGCATCCCCTTCGTCGTCGCCGTCAACCGCTTCGACGGAGCGGAGGACCACCCGCTCACCGAGATCCGCGCCGCCCTCGATCTCGACCCGCACGTTCCCCTCGTGCCCTGCGACGCCCGGGCCCGCGACTCCGTCAAAGCGGTCCTCATCGAGGTCGTCGAACACGCCCGCCGCCACGCCGTGGCCCAGCGCGAGAGCCACACCGCCCACTGAACCGGCACCGCGCGGACCGAGCCGGAGCGCCGCTCCGGCGGCGGCTCAGGAGCCGGTCGTACGGTGCTCCGCGAGCCACTTCCGGGCGATCTCGCCCAGCTCGGCGTCCCGGCCGGCGAGCATCATCCGGATCATCGCCGCGTCCCCCCTCAGCGACCACGCCGGGTGCCCGAAGGTCGCCGGGTTGTTCCGCTCGATGAGGAAGTGCGCCGGCCACGCGGTCCCGTAGCCGATCACGGGCAGCGCGGCGAGATACCTGGGCCGCCCCCGCGCCAGCCCGTACGCGCTCACCGCGAGCCCCGTCAGCGTGCCCGCCAGGTGCACCCAGCGCGTCGCCGCCCTGGAGTGCATGGCCACGTAGTACGGCCAGAACTCCTCGTAGCTCCCGAACTCCCGCGCCTCGTCGCTCATACCGGGCACGGTAACGGCTCCCCGGGCCGTACGGAACGCCCCCGCTCGTATGCGATCCGCGGGCGCCCCCTGGGAATCCCCGCCCCCCACTGCTAAACCCGTACCCCATGAGACGACGCACCCCCACAGCGCTCCGTTCCCTCCTCCTCGCCGTCCTCCTCTCCCTCACCTTCGCGACCGTCACCGCCCAGGCGTCCCCGACCCCCCGCACCCCCCACCGCGACCCAAAGGCCCCCACCTCCTTCGTGGAACTCCGCGACATCGATCCGACGATCATCGAGGACATCCGCTACGCCACCCCCCACAACTTCACCGGCGTCCCCGTCACCGGCTACACCCAGCCGCTCTGCCTCCTCACCCGCTCCACGGCCGAGGCCCTCCACCGCGCCCAGCGCCACCTCCTGCGCCGTGGCTACTCGCTGAAGGTGTACGACTGCTTCCGCCCCCAACGCGCCGTCGACCACTTCGTCCGCTGGGCAGAGGACCTCTCGGACCAGCGCATGAAGGCGGAGTTCTACCCCCGCGTCGACAAGACCCGTCTCTTCGCCGACGGTTACATCGCGGAGAAGTCCGGCCACAGCCGCGGCTCCACCCTCGACCTCAGCTTCGTCCGCCTCCCCGCGCACCCCACCCGCCCCTACGTCCCCGGCGAGACCCTCACCTCCTGCTACGGCCCCAAGGCCGAGCGCTTCCCCGACGCCGCCGTCGACACCGGCACCGGCTTCGACTGCTTCGACACCCTCGCCCACACCGACGATCCCCGGATCACCGGCGTCCAGCGCGCCCACCGCGACCTCCTCACCACCACCCTGGAACACGAGGGCTTCACCAACCTCCCCGAGGAGTGGTGGCACTTCACCCACCAGCCCGAGCAGTACCCCGACACCTACTTCGACTTCCCCGTCAGCCGCCGCTCCCTGACCTCCCACCACTGACACCCCCTCAACTCCCCGGACCCGCCCACACCCTCCTGTCACCCTCACCCCAGGGATCGGATAAAGTCCGCGCGTGTCCCGGACCCACTCCCACCCCGACGGCTCCGCCGATGCCCCGGCCCCCGCCGGTCCGCAGCCCTACTCGCACTGCGCGAGCTGCGGGGCCCCTTACGCCGAGGCCCGCTCCTGGCCGCGCACCTGCGCCGTCTGCGGAGCCACCGCCTACGGCAACCCGCTGCCGGTCGCGGTCGCCCTCCAGCCCGTGTACGACCGCGCCGGTACCGGACTCGTCGTCATCACGCGTGCCATCGAACCCGCGAAGGGCACGGTCGCCCTCCCCGGCGGCTTCGTCGACCACGCCGAGGACTGGCGCCACGCCGTCGTACGCGAACTCCGCGAGGAGACCGGCATCGACGCGGAATCACGGGACGTCCGCCTCGCCGATGCCCTCAGCTCGCCCGACGGCCACCTCCTCCTCTTCGGCGTCCTGCCGACCCGTCCCGCCGCCGAACTCCCCAGTTCCGTCCCCACCGACGAGACCGACGGCCGCCACATCCTGCGCGAGCCGGCCCGTCTCGGTTTCCCCCTCCACACCCTCGCCGTCCGCGCCTGGTTCGAGGGCCGCTACCAGTAACCCCCGCGCTCACGCGGGCCCCACCGCCTCCGCGGCCCCCAAGCCCCTCACCCGCACGGGCCGTCCCGCGGCCGACGCCCCGCCCGGTCCCGCGCCCGGACCTCCGCTCCGCTCCACGACCACCTCCCCGTCCGCCCCCAGCCTGCTCGTGTACCGCTCGACGAGGGGAGGCGACCAGCCCCCCTCCTCGTCGGGGATGTACAACCCCGCTCCCGGCCCGCTCTCCGGCAGCGGCGCCCACACGTCGAGTACCGTGTCGCCCGCCTCCCGCACCGGGACCACCGCTCCCGCACGGACCAGGACCGGGACCCGGTCGAGCGGTGCCGCGACCTCGACCGTGCGTTCCCCCTCGTACACCACCTCCGTCGCCGTGTCGTACCACTGCCCCTTCGGCAGCCGCACCCGCCTGCTCCGTACTCCCGGCTCGCACACCGGCGCCACCAACAGCGCCTCGCCCACCAGGAACGCGTCGCCCACCCCGCGCAGCGCCCGGTCCTCCGGCGTGAACCACCACACCGGGCGCACCCACGGGCCGCCCCACAAACCCGCGTGCCGCGCCAGCGTCGTCCAATAGGGACCCCACCGTTCGCGCTCGCCCGAAGCGGCCCCTCCCGCACTCCCTCCCTCCGCCCCATCACTCCACGGCAACCACCGCACCAACTGCTCCCACCGCACCGCCCATTCCACGCCTTCGTCCGAAAGGCTTCCCTTCGACCTCCTCACCTCTGACGCCCGCACCCCGCGCGTTCGAACTCCCGGTGTCCGCACTCCGGGTGTCCGCACTTCCCCACCCCGCGCGCCTCGCCCGCCGTCACCCGTCCCCGGCACGCCCGGCCCGCAGAACGGCACCCCGCACAGTCCCAGCCCCAGCACCCGCTCCACCGCGCGCGGCAACTCCGCCCAGTCGCCCGCCTCGGGGCCCGGCAGGCACACCCCGCCGTACCGCTGCTGCCCGGCCCACACGCCCACCGCCAGCTGCAAGGGCCGCTCGCCGGGGAAGGCCCCGCGCAATGAGTGGAACACAGCCCGAGCCCTGCACAGTTCCAGAACGCCCCCCATTCCTTCGAACGAGTGAACGAAGCCGTGCCGTCCCTGACCAGCGAGCGCGACGTACCGCTCACCCTCCCGCGCCCGCACCTCCGAGTCCGTCCACTCCGGCACCCCGGGCCCCGCATCCCGGCCCGCGCTCCCGCCGAACCGCCGCGTCAGCCCCCCGTCCCCGCCGAACCGCCGCGTCAGCCCCGCGCCCGAGCGGAAGCCCCGAGTCAGCCCCGCGCCCGCGCCGAACCCCCGCGTCACCTCCCCGCTCCCACCGAACCGCCCCCCGGGCCCCGCACCCCCGCCGAACCCGCGCCTCCGCCCCGTGGTCAGGCACCCCTCCACCGCCCCGGGCGCGCCCCCGCCGCGTACCACCACGAGCTCCCGCCCCGCGCCGCCCAGAGCGTCCCCCGGCGGCGGCACCGGAGCCCCTGTCAGCGAGGCCCAGCCGTAGGCGAGCCGCTGCGGCGAGCCGACCACGACCCAGGACCGCACCGGGCCCCCACTCATCCGCAGTTCCGCGACCCCCACCCGGTCATGCCCCGAACCCGCGCCCTCCCGGCCGGGCCGCAGCAGCCATTCCCCCTCCTCCTCCGCGTCGTGGAAGACGAGATGGCACCCCGCGTCCGCCTGCACCACCTGCACCGGCATCCGCAGACCGGGCCGCACCCCGCCCACCGTGTACGCGCCCTCCGCCAGGACCGCCCCGTCCCGCCCCGCGCCCAGGAACACGGCGTCGGCGGCCACCTCCGCGCGCGACACCCAGCGCCCGCCGCCCCGCACCGACCCCGCCGCCTCCCACCACCGCGGCGGCGCCTGCCTGCGCAACATCACGCCGCCCGGGGTCCGCACCTCCACGGTGCCGTCCCGCGCCACCGTCAGGCCGAGCCGCTCCGAGACCAGCCGCACCCCGCCCTCGGTGTCCGGCTCCAGCACGACCCGCTCGTCCGGCGCCACCGCCTCCGCACCCGTCAACGCGTACGAGGGCAGCGGCGCGGCACCGTCCCAGCCCAGGAAGAGCGCCCCGCGCACCGTCACCCGGACGTACAGTTCCGAGCGCGCGAACCGCACGAGACCGCCCCCCGGCGCGGGCTCCAGCGCCGTCAGCACCCCTGGCACCCGCGCCCGCACCGGCGCCACCCCACCCCCGCGACACGCCGCGCGCCCGCCCCGTACCGGCCGTCGAGCGACTCCCGGCGACAGCGCGCCGGACCGGCCGCCACCGGCGTCGTCTCCCCGCGCAGCCGTCAGCCAACGCACCAGGTCACGAGCGATCATGAAGCAAGGGTGTCATCCACCCGGCCGACCGGTGACCTCGTTCGACGTCCGTTCACTCAGGTGTCCTCCCCACGCCACCCAACCCTCGCCGAGCGCCCCGAAAACCCGTACGACCTCCCCGGGGGCCCCGTCCTCCCACCTGGCGGAAAACCCTCCGCACGACCAGCCGTCCCACGTGCCGGAGCACACCGGCCCCCTGTTGTCCATGTCCCGCGGCACCCCTTCCCACCAGCACCTCGTCCCTCTCCCACCCTGGTGCCGGGACCGCGTCCGTGGCATCGTCCTTCGCAGCGCCCGGTCCGCCGGCCCGGCGCGGTCCGCCGAGGCCGGCACCGGGCCCCTCACCGACCCCGACGCGGCACAGCCGCCGCGTACCGCCCCTTGGAGCCGCCCCGTGAGCACCGCAGCCCAGCCGCCCCAGCCCCTGTGGGAACCAGGACAGGACCGCGCGGCGAGCGCCGCCGTCACCCGGTTCCAGACCTGGGCGGCCGAGCACCACGGCGCCCCCGCCGAGGGGGGCTACCCGGCCCTGCACCGCTGGTCGGTCGAGCACCTCGACACCTTCTGGCAGTCCGTCGCCGAGTGGTTCGACGTCCGTTTCTCGACACCGTACGAGGACGTGCTCGCCGACCGCTCGATGCCCGGCGCCCGCTGGTTCACCGGCTCCCGCCTCAACTACGCCGAACACGCCCTGCGCACCGCCGAGGAGCCCTTCCTCGCGGGCGAGGCCGCCCTCCTGCACGTCGACGAGACCCACGGCCCCGAGCCGATGACGTGGGCCGAACTGCGCCGCCAGGTCGGCTCCCTCGCCGCGGCCCTGCGCGCGCGGGGAGTGCGGCCGGGCGACCGCGTCAGCGGCTACCTGCCCAACGTCCCGCAGGCCATCGTCTCCGTCCTCGCCACCGCCGCCGTCGGCGCCGTCTGGACCTCCTGCGCCCCCGACTTCGGCGCCCGCAGCGTCCTCGACCGCTTCCGCCAGGTCGAACCCGTCGTCCTCATCGCCGTCGACGGCTACCGCTACGGGGGCAAGGAGCACGACCGTACGGACGTGGTCGCCGAACTGCGCGCCGAACTTCCCACCGTCCGCACCTTCGTCCACGTCCCGCTTCTCGGCACCCCCGCCCCCGAGGGCGCCGAGACCTGGGCCGACGTCGTCGCCGGCGACGAGGAGCCCGTCTTCGAACAGGTCCCCTTCGACCACCCCCTGTGGGTCCTCTACTCCTCCGGCACCACCGGACTGCCGAAGGCGATCGTCCAGTCCCAGGGCGGCATCCTCGTCGAACACCTCAAACAGCTCGGACTCCACTGCGACCTGAGCACCGGCGACCGCTTCTTCTGGTACACGTCCACCGGCTGGATGATGTGGAACTTCCTCGTCTCGGGCCTCCTGACCGGATCGACCCTCGTCCTGTACGACGGCAGCCCGGCCTTCCCGGACACGGCCGCCCAGTGGCGCGTCGCCGAGACCACGGGCGCGACCCTCTTCGGCACCTCGGCCGCCTACGTCATGGCCTCGCGCAAGGCGGGCCTGCACCCCGCCCGCGACTTCGACCTCAGCCGCGTCCGCTGCGTCGCCACCACCGGCTCCCCGCTGCCCCCGGACGGCTTCCGCTGGCTCCACGACGAGGCGGGGGAGGACGTGTGGATCGCCTCCGTCAGCGGCGGCACCGACGTGTGCAGCTGCTTCGCCGGAGCCGTCCCCACCCTCCCCGTGCACATCGGGGAACTCCAGGCCCCCGCCCTCGGCGTCGACCTCCAGGCATGGGACCCCGGGGGCAGGCCGCTCGTGGACGAGGTCGGGGAACTCGTCGTCACCCGGCCCATGCCCTCCATGCCCATCCGCTTCTGGAACGACCCGGACGGGACTCGCTACCACGACAGCTACTTCGACACCTACCCCGGCGTCTGGCGGCACGGCGACTGGATCACCCTGACCGGACACGGCTCCGTGATCATCCACGGCCGCTCGGACTCGACCCTCAACCGCGGCGGCGTCCGCATGGGCTCCGCCGACATCTACGAGGTCGTCGAACGGCTCCCGGAGATCCGCGAATCGCTCGTCGTCGGCGTCGAACAGCCCGACGGCGGCTACTGGATGCCCCTCTTCGTCCAGCTCGCCGAGGGCGCCGTGCTCGACGACGCCCTCCGCACCCGTCTCGCCACCGCACTGCGCACCGAGCTGTCCCCGCGCCACGTACCGGACGAGGTCATCGCGGTACCGGCGATCCCGCACACCCTCACCGGCAAGCGCCTGGAGGTCCCCGTCAAGCGACTGCTGCAGGGAACCCCTCTGGAGAAGGCAGTCAACCCCGGCTCGGTTGACGATGTGGAACTCCTGCGCGGCTATGAACGTTTGGGGCGCGCACACTCCTGAATCGCTCGCCGCCGCCCCGGAACAGCCCCGGGGCGGCGGGCCCGCGACGGTCGCCGAGGGGCGTTGTCAGTGCCGCCGCCTACGGTGTGCGATCAAGTGAAGGCACTCCGTGAGGGAGCGCCTCGACGACGCACCAGGAGGCCCCCATGGCCCGCCAACGCACCGCCCCCGCCCCGACCGCCACGGCCGGCGGCTCGACCGCGTCGACCGCGAACTCGTCGGCGCCCTCGCCCTCCTCGCGGAGGAGGAGGACTACCACGGCATGACCCGCTACGGAGCCCCCCGCTTCCACGACCACACGCAGTACCTCGACTCCGTCGACACGGTCCTCAGATCCCGCAGGACAGGGGGCCGCCGCACCCGCGTCGGTCTCCTCGACCCCGAGGAGTACGCGGCCTATTGCGCCGGCTCAGGACTCGACCCCGGTGTCCCGGAGAGCCGACAGCGCTTCACCGAGCACCTCGTCGAGACCGGCGCGACCCTGCCGTACGAGGGCCGTCCCCTCGCCGACCTCCTGCCCGACCTCGCCCACCTCGCTC
Source organism: Streptomyces sp. Tu6071 (assembly GCF_000213055.1). NCBI lineage: Bacteria > Bacillati > Actinomycetota > Actinomycetes > Kitasatosporales > Streptomycetaceae > Streptomyces > Streptomyces sp. Tu6071. The sequence goes on from NZ_CM001165.1 coordinate 6,813,566, forward strand.
TGCGCCGGGCCACGTTCGCCTACGCGGGCGAACTCCTCGACGCGGCGGGACGCTGCGAGGAGTGCGGCGAGATCCTCGCGAGAGCCGCCTTCGACCGCGCCTCGGAACTGCTCACGGCGGCCTGCCACGCCCTCGGCGCGGGCCGCCACCACCTGGTGTGCAGTACGAGCACGCAAGCGGGCCCCCTTCTCGCCGAGTTCGACATCGACACGGTCCCGGGCACGTGGCCGCACCCGGAGGAGTCCGCGGCCCTGGACCTCACCACCGTTCTCGCCGCCGCACTCGCGGCGGGGCTGCCCTGCGGGCTCGTCGCCCGCACGAGCGGACCCGACGCCAGTGACGCCGTGCGCGGCTGGCGGCTGCGCGAGCACACCCTGCGCCCCCTCACCGCCGCCGAGGTCTTCGACGCCTACTGCACGGACACCGAGACCGGCGAGCCCATCCCGCCGGAGCCGGGCGTCGACTACCGCGCGGCGCCCGTCCTGACGCCCCCGCGCACTCCCTCTCACGACCACGGCCGCGACGGGGAGGACGCACAGGAATGAACCACGCACACGCATGAGGCCGCGGTTCTCCGGCGACCGCCTACTCGCCGGAGAGCACGGCCCCCGCCGCCCGCCGCGCCTCCTCGGCCCCGTCCTCGGCCCGCGCCGCGCCCGCCGCCCGCTCGCACTGGGCGCGCGTGTACTTCGCCAGGGTGGAACGGACGTAGGGGAGCGCCGTGGGACTCATCGACAAGGAGGTGACGCCAAGCCCCGTCAGCACACACGCGAGGAGCGGATCGGCCGCGGCCTCGCCGCACACCCCGCACGTCTTCCCCGCCTCGGCCGCCGCACGGGCGGAGGCGGCGATCAAATCGAGCAGCGCGGGCTGCCACGGGTCCTGCCAGCGGGCCACGGCGCCCACCTGCCGGTCCGCCGCGAAGGTGTACTGGGCGAGATCGTTGGTGCCGAGCGAGACGAACTCCACCTCCCGCAGGATCGCCCCGGTCCGCAGCGCGGCGGCGGGAATCTCCACCATGGCCCCGGACTTCGCGTGCAGCCCCGCCGCCCGGCACGCCTCGGCGAAGGCCCGCGCGTCCGCCCGGTCGGCCACCATCGGAGCCATGACCTCCAGGTGCACGGGGAGTCCTTCGGCCGCACTCGCCAGCGCGGTCAGTTGGTCCCGCAGCACCTCGGGACGGTCGAGGAGCGCCCGCAGCCCCCGCACACCCAGCGCGGGATTGGGCTCGTCCGAGGGGTGGAGGAACGCCAGCGGCTTGTCCGCGCCCGCGTCCAGGACGCGGACCACGACCCGCCGGTCCGGGAACGCCTCCAGCACGGAGCGGTACACCGCCGTCTGCTGCTCCACGGAGGGCGCCCGCTCGCTGTCGTCGAGATAGAGGAACTCGGTACGGAACAACCCCACCCCCTCCGCACCTGCCTCGACGGCGGCGGCCACGTCGGAGGGCCCCCCGATATTGGCGAGCAGCGGCACCCGGTGGCCGTCCGAGGTGACGCCGGGACCCGTGCTCGCGGCCAGGGCCGCCTTCCGCTCGGCGGCCAGGGCCTCCAACTCCTCGCGCTTGCGCGGCCCGGGGGAGACGAACACCTCCCCGGCGCTCCCGTCCACGGCCACCGTCGTCCCCTCGGCGAGTTCCGTCGCGCCCGGGAGCGCCACGACGGCCGGTACGCCGAGGGCGCGGGCGAGGATGGCGCTGTGGCTCGTCGGGCCGCCCTCCTCGGTGATGAAGCCGAGCACGAGTGCCGGGTCGAGCAGCGCCGTGTCGGCGGGCGCGAGGTCCCGGGCGACGAGTACATAGGGCTCGTCGCTGTCGGGAACCCCTGGCATCGGCACACCGAGGAGTCGCGCCACGATGCGATTGCGCACGTCGTCGAGGTCGGCGACGCGCCCGGCGAGGTATTCGCCGGCTCCCGCGAGCAGTGCGCGGTAGGAGGCGAAGGCGTCGTAGACGGCGCGTTCCGCCGTGGAGCCGACGGCGATCCTGCGCTCGACGTCGGCGAGGAGTTCGGGATCCTGCGCCATGAGCGACTGGGCCTCCAGGACGTCCTGCGCCTCGCCCCCGGCGAGGTGACCGCGCGCGGTCAGGTCGGCGGCGACGGCGTCCATGGCCTGCCGCGCACGGGCCTGCTCGCGCTCGGCCTCCTGCTCGGGGATCTGCTTGGCCGGCGGTTCGAGTACCGCCGTGCCCATGTGCCGTACCGCGCCGATCGCCACCCCGTGGCTCACCCCGACGCCCCGCAGCCTCGTCTCCATGCCCACCGTCTCCGCTCGCTCGGGTTCCGTGCCCGTCCCCTGCCCGTACCGCCCCGCGGCCCTCACTCCCAGCCGAAGAGTGTGTCGCCGGGCTGTACGGCGTCGCTCTCCCGCACATCGGAGAGCGCGTCCATCGTCGCCTCCAGGGCGATGACGGGACAGACCGGTGACTTGCCCTTCGCTTCGATGGCCGAGGGATCCCAGCGCACGAGCGCCTGCCCCCGCCGCACGGTGTCCCCCTTGCTGACGAGCAACTCGAAGCCTTCCCCGTTGAGCTGCACGGTGTCGATGCCGAGGTGGGTCAGGACGCCGTGGCCCTGCTCGTCGACCACGACATAGGCGTGCGGGTGGAGGGAGACGAGCACGCCGTCGACGGGGGCGACGGCCTCGATCGGCTTCCGTTCGGGGTCGACGGCCGTTCCCGGGCCGACCATGGCACCGGAGAAGACCGGGTCGGGGACGTTCGCGAGTCCGATGGCGGTACCAGCAAGCGGTGAGGTCACGACGGTCATGACTTGCCTCCCTGGGCGGCGAGGTCCTGGGCCGCCCCACTGGGCGGGAACGGCACGGAGATCGTCAGACTAAGTCACCGTCTGTGCCGTTTTGAGCGGGCCGGGCCGAGGCGTCCTCGCGAGGGCACCGCGGAATCGATTTGCACCCGTAGGGAGCAGAGCTGTACAGTCGTCATCCTGCCTGGGACCGGGCACGCCTCACGAGGCGGCAGTTCCAGGTAATCCGATGAAGTCGAATCCCTTTCATTCCGGCGGGGAACCCTCATGTCCGAGGCCCCGGTCAGAACAGCGAAAAGGAACTGATAGAGTCGGAAACGCCGAAAGGGAAACGGAAAGGCCGAAAGGTCGGGCCGGGAACCGGAAGGCACCGAGGAAATCGGGTCCGCGAGGATCTGGTAGAGTCGGAAACACGAAATACCGAATACCGAAGGGAAAACGCCCGGAGGAAAGCCCGAGAGGGTGAGTACGAGGGAAGCGTCCGTTCCTTGAGAACTCAACAGCGTGCCAAAAGTCAACGCCAGATATGTTGATACCCCGACCGATGGTCTTCATGGCCTGAGGTTGAGGTTCCTTTGAAATAAACACAGCGAGGACGCTGTGAACCTGGGAGATTATTCCTCTCCCGGTTCCGCTCTCGTGGTGTCTCCCGATGACGGGAAAACATTCACGGAGAGTTTGATCCTGGCTCAGGACGAACGCTGGCGGCGTGCTTAACACATGCAAGTCGAACGATGAACCGCTTTCGGGCGGGGATTAGTGGCGAACGGGTGAGTAACACGTGGGCAATCTGCCCTGCACTCTGGGACAAGCCCTGGAAACGGGGTCTAATACCGGATACTCACTGCCTTGGGCATCCTTGGTGGTGGAAAGCTCCGGCGGTGCAGGATGAGCCCGCGGCCTATCAGCTAGTTGGTGAGGTAATGGCTCACCAAGGCGACGACGGGTAGCCGGCCTGAGAGGGCGACCGGCCACACTGGGACTGAGACACGGCCCAGACTCCTACGGGAGGCAGCAGTGGGGAATATTGCACAATGGGCGAAAGCCTGATGCAGCGACGCCGCGTGAGGGATGACGGCCTTCGGGTTGTAAACCTCTTTCAGCAGGGAAGAAGCGAGAGTGACGGTACCTGCAGAAGAAGCGCCGGCTAACTACGTGCCAGCAGCCGCGGTAATACGTAGGGCGCAAGCGTTGTCCGGAATTATTGGGCGTAAAGAGCTCGTAGGCGGCTTGTCACGTCGGTTGTGAAAGCCCGGGGCTTAACCCCGGGTCTGCAGTCGATACGGGCAGGCTAGAGTTCGGTAGGGGAGATCGGAATTCCTGGTGTAGCGGTGAAATGCGCAGATATCAGGAGGAACACCGGTGGCGAAGGCGGATCTCTGGGCCGATACTGACGCTGAGGAGCGAAAGCGTGGGGAGCGAACAGGATTAGATACCCTGGTAGTCCACGCCGTAAACGGTGGGCACTAGGTGTGGGCAACATTCCACGTTGTCCGTGCCGCAGCTAACGCATTAAGTGCCCCGCCTGGGGAGTACGGCCGCAAGGCTAAAACTCAAAGGAATTGACGGGGGCCCGCACAAGCAGCGGAGCATGTGGCTTAATTCGACGCAACGCGAAGAACCTTACCAAGGCTTGACATACACCGGAAACGGCCAGAGATGGTCGCCCCCTTGTGGTCGGTGTACAGGTGGTGCATGGCTGTCGTCAGCTCGTGTCGTGAGATGTTGGGTTAAGTCCCGCAACGAGCGCAACCCTTGTCCCGTGTTGCCAGCAAGCCCTTCGGGGTGTTGGGGACTCACGGGAGACCGCCGGGGTCAACTCGGAGGAAGGTGGGGACGACGTCAAGTCATCATGCCCCTTATGTCTTGGGCTGCACACGTGCTACAATGGCCGGTACAATGAGCTGCGATACCGCGAGGTGGAGCGAATCTCAAAAAGCCGGTCTCAGTTCGGATTGGGGTCTGCAACTCGACCCCATGAAGTCGGAGTTGCTAGTAATCGCAGATCAGCATTGCTGCGGTGAATACGTTCCCGGGCCTTGTACACACCGCCCGTCACGTCACGAAAGTCGGTAACACCCGAAGCCGGTGGCCCAACCCCTTGTGGGAGGGAGCTGTCGAAGGTGGGACCAGCGATTGGGACGAAGTCGTAACAAGGTAGCCGTACCGGAAGGTGCGGCTGGATCACCTCCTTTCTAAGGAGCATCTGACTCTCTCGGTTTCGGCCGGTGGGGTCCAGAGCCATAACGTCGGCGAATGTTCGACGGTGGTTAGCTCATGGGTGGAACGTTGACTATTCGGCACTCTCTGATTCTTGGGTCACTAGTACTGCTTCGGCGTGGAACGTGGGTTCAGGGGGATGGAGGGTGCCGGGCACGTTGTTGGGTGTCTGAGGGTACGGCCGTATGGCTAGCCTTCTTGCCGACCCCAGTGAAGCATCGCGTGAGTGGTGTGTGATGGGTGGTTGGTCGTTGTTTGAGAACTGCACAGTGGACGCGAGCATCTGTGGCCAAGTTTTTAAGGGCGCACGGTGGATGCCTTGGTACCAGGAACCGATGAAGGACGTGGGAGGCCGCGATAGGCCCCGGGGAGCTGTCAACCGAGCTTTGATCCGGGGGTGTCCGAATGGGGAAACCCGGCAGTCGTCATGGGCTGTCACCCGCTGCTGAATGTATAGGCAGTGTGGAGGGAACGCGGGGAAGTGAAACATCTCAGTACCCGCAGGAAGAGAAAACAACCGTGATTCCGGGAGTAGTGGCGAGCGAAACCGGATGAGGCCAAACCGTATGTGTGTGATACCCGGCAGGGGTTGCATGTACGGGGTTGTGGGATTGCGCTTCAGTCGTCTGCCGGCGGCTGGGTGAGTCAGAAACCATCATGATAGGCGAAGGACATGCGAAAGGTCCGGCGTAGAGGGTAAGACCCCCGTAGCTGAAATTGTGGTGGCTCACTTGCGTTATTCCCAAGTAGCACGGGGCCCGAGAAATCCTGTGTGAATCTGGCGGGACCACCCGCTAAGCCTAAATATTCCCTGGTGACCGATAGCGGATAGTACCGTGAGGGAATGGTGAAAAGTACCGCGGGAGCGGAGTGAAATAGTACCTGAAACCGTGTGCCTACAAGCCGTGGGAGCGTCGGACATCAGCTTGCTGGTGTCTCGTGACTGCGTGCCTTTTGAAGAATGAGCCTGCGAGTTTGCGGTGTGTTGCGAGGTTAACCCGTGTGGGGAAGCCGTAGCGAAAGCGAGTCCGAACAGGGCGCTGTAGTAGCACGCTCAAGACCCGAAGCGGAGTGATCTAGCCATGGGCAGGTTGAAGCGGCTGTAAGAGGTCGTGGAGGACCGAACCCACCAGGGTTGAAAACCTGGGGGATGACCTGTGGTTAGGGGTGAAAGGCCAATCAAACTCCGTGATAGCTGGTTCTCCCCGAAATGCATTTAGGTGCAGCGTCGTGTGTTTCTTGCCGGAGGTAGAGCACTGGATAGGCGATGGGCCTTACCGGGTTACTGACCTTAGCCAAACTCCGAATGCCGGTAAGTGAGAGCACGGCAGTGAGACTGTGGGGGATAAGCTCCATGGTCGAGAGGGAAACAGCCCAGAGCATCGACTAAGGCCCCTAAGCGTACGCTAAGTGGGAAAGGATGTGGAGTCGCAGAGACAACCAGGAGGTTGGCTTAGAAGCAGCCACCCTTGAAAGAGTGCGTAATAGCTCACTGGTCTAGTGATTCCGCGCCGACAATGTAGCGGGGCTCAAGCGTACCGCCGAAGTCGTGTCATTGCAGCGTGAACGTCCCCAACGGAGGCTGTGATGGGTAGGGGAGCGTCGTGTGCCGGGTGAAGCTGCCGCGTAAGCGAGTGGTGGACGGTTCACGAGTGAGAATGCAGGCATGAGTAGCGATTCACACGTGAGAAACGTGTGCGCCGATTGACTAAGGGTTCCTGGGTCAAGCTGATCTGCCCAGGGTAAGTCGGGACCTAAGGCGAGGCCGACAGGCGTAGTCGATGGATAACCGGTTGATATTCCGGTACCCGCTGTGAAGCGTCAAACATTGAATCCAGTGATGCTAAGCCCGTGAAGCCGCCCTGATCTCTTCGGAGTTGAGGGGAGTGGTGGAGCCGGTGACCCAGGCTGGTAGTAGGTGAGTGATGGGGTGACGCAGGAAGGTAGTCCATCCCGGGCGGTGGTTGTCCCGGGGTAAGGGTGTAGGACGTTGGGTAGGTAAATCCGCCTGGCACATAGTCTGAGACCTGATGCCGAGCCGATTGTGGTGAAGTGGATGATCCTATGCTGTCGAGAAAAGCCTCTAGCGAGTTTCATGGCGGCCCGTACCCTAAACCGACTCAGGTGGTCTGGTAGAGAATACCGAGGCGTTCGGGTGAACTATGGTTAAGGAACTCGGCAAAATGCCCCCGTAACTTCGGGAGAAGGGGGGCCACGCTTGGTGATCACTTTTGCAGTGTGAGCTGGGGGTGGCCGCAGAGACCAGCGAGAAGCGACTGTTTACTAAAAACACAGGTCCGTGCGAAGCCGTAAGGCGATGTATACGGACTGACGCCTGCCCGGTGCTGGAACGTTAAGGGGACCGGTTAGCTGACTTTCGGGTTGGCGAAGCTGAGAACTTAAGCGCCAGTAAACGGCGGTGGTAACTATAACCATCCTAAGGTAGCGAAATTCCTTGTCGGGTAAGTTCCGACCTGCACGAATGGCGTAACGACTTCTCGACTGTCTCAACCATAGGCCCGGTGAAATTGCATTACGAGTAAAGATGCTCGTTTCGCGCAGCAGGACGGAAAGACCCCGGGACCTTTACTACAGTTTGATATTGGTGTTCGGTTCGGCTTGTGTAGGATAGGTGGGAGACTGTGAAGCGGCCACGCCAGTGGTTGTGGAGTCGTTGTTGAAATACCACTCTGGTCGTGCTGGATGTCTAACCCGGGTCCGTGATCCGGATCGGGGACAGTGTCTGATGGGTAGTTTAACTGGGGCGGTTGCCTCCTAAAGAGTAACGGAGGCGCCCAAAGGTTCCCTCAGCCTGGTTGGTAATCAGGTGGTGAGTGTAAGTGCACAAGGGAGCTTGACTGTGAGACCGACGGGTCGAGCAGGGACGAAAGTCGGGACTAGTGATCCGGCGGTGGCTTGTGGAAGCGCCGTCGCTCAACGGATAAAAGGTACCCCGGGGATAACAGGCTGATCTTCCCCAAGAGTCCATATCGACGGGATGGTTTGGCACCTCGATGTCGGCTCGTCGCATCCTGGGGCTGGAGTCGGTCCCAAGGGTTGGGCTGTTCGCCCATTAAAGCGGTACGCGAGCTGGGTTTAGAACGTCGTGAGACAGTTCGGTCCCTATCCGCTGTGCGCGTAGGAATATTGAGAAGGGCTGTCCCTAGTACGAGAGGACCGGGACGGACGAACCTCTGGTGTGCCAGTTGTTCTGCCAAGGGCATGGCTGGTTGGCTACGTTCGGGAGGGATAACCGCTGAAAGCATCTAAGCGGGAAGCCTGCTTCGAGATGAGTATTCCCACCTCCTTGAGAGGGTAAGGCTCCCAGTAGACGACTGGGTTGATAGGCCGGATATGGAAGCCCTGTAAGGGGTGGAGTTGACCGGTACTAATAGGCCGAGGGCTTGTCCTCAGTTGCTCGCGTCCACTGTGTTGGTTCTGAAACCACGAACAACCACACACTGCCCCCGCCTTTTGTGCGGTGTGGCGGGGTGGTTGACGGTTTTATAGTGTTTCGGTGGTCATAGCGCGTGGGAAACGCCCGGTTACATTCCGAACCCGGAAGCTAAGCTGCGTAGCGCCGATGGTACTGCAAGGGGGACCTTGTGGGAGAGTAGGACGCCGCCGAACAATTATTGTCGGGAAGCCCCGCACCATTCACTTGGTGCGGGGCTTTTCCGCGTTCACGGGCAGGCCGGCCGGTGCCGCCCCGCCGGGAGCGGGACCCCTCGCGCGGTGCCACCCGGGCCACCCGGTAAAGTCGGGCTGCACTGTTGACGGTTCCCCTCAGGAGGCCCCCGGGTGGAGGTCCAGGAGACCGCGGTCCAGACGGATCGGGTACTCACCATTCCCAACATCCTCAGCGCGGCGAGGCTTGTCGGCGTTCCGCTGTTTCTGTGGCTGATTCTCCGCCCGGAGTTCGGGGGGCCGAAGAGCGACGGCTGGGCACTCCTCGTACTCGCACTGAGCGGAATCAGTGACTACCTCGACGGGAAACTCGCCCGGCGGTGGAACCAGATCAGCAGCCTCGGCCGGGTACTCGACCCTGCGGCCGACCGGCTCTACATCCTGTCCACCCTGGTCGGCCTCACCTGGCGCGAGATTCTTCCGCTCTGGGTCACCTGCGTCCTCCTCGCCCGTGAGCTGCTTCTCGCTGTCATGGTGCTGATCCTGCGCAGGCACGGATTCCCGCCGCCCCAGGTGAACTTTCTCGGGAAGGCGGCTACGTTCAACCTGATGTACGCCTTCCCGCTGCTGCTGCTCAGTGACGGAAGCGGATGGCTCGCCTCGCTGGCGGCGATTTTCGGATGGGCGTTCGCAGGATGGGGTACAACTCTGTATTGGTGGGCAGGAATCTTGTACGTGGTGCAGGTCCGCCGGGTCATCAAGGCGGCGGCCACGGCCGACTGAAGCCGTTCTCCTGAAGAGGCGGCCTGTTCGGTATTCGATCCGTCTCTTCGAGGAGGACACTCCCGATATGAAGGCCGTTGTGATGGCCGGTGGTGAGGGCACCCGGCTTCGCCCCATGACCTCCAGCATGCCCAAACCACTGCTCCCGGTCGCCAACCGGCCGATCATGGAGCACGTGCTGCGGCTGCTCAAGCGGCACGGTCTCACCGAGACCGTCGTCACCGTGCAATTCCTGGCCTCGCTGGTCAAGAACTACTTCGGCGACGGCGAAGAACTCGGTATGGAGCTGAGTTACGCCAACGAGGAGAAGCCGCTCGGCACGGCGGGGAGTGTGAAGAACGCCGAGGAGGCACTCAAGGACGACGCTTTCCTTGTCATCTCCGGCGACGCGCTCACCGACTTCGACCTGACCGACCTCATCAATTTCCACAAGGAAAAAGGCGCCCTCGTCACGGTCTGCCTCACCCGGGTCCCCAATCCGCTCGAATTCGGCATCACCATCGTCGACGACGAGGGAAAGGTCGAGCGCTTCCTGGAGAAGCCGACCTGGGGACAGGTCTTCTCGGACACGGTGAACACCGGGATCTACGTCATGGAGCCCGAGGTCTTCGACTACGTCGAGGCCGACACCTCCGTCGACTGGTCCGGTGACGTCTTCCCGCAGCTCATGAAGGAAGGCAAGCCCGTCTACGGCTACATCGCCGAGGGCTACTGGGAGGACGTCGGCACCCACGAGAGCTACGTCAAGGCCCAGGCGGACGTGCTCGACGGCAAGGTCGACGTCGAACTCGACGGCTTCGAGATCTCCCCCGGCGTCTGGGTGGCCGAAGGAGCCGACGTCCACCCGGACGCCGTGCTGCGCGGACCCCTCTACATCGGCGACTACGCCAAGGTCGAGGCCGGCGCCGAGCTGCGCGAGCACACCGTCGTGGGCTCCAACGTCGTCGTCAAGAGCGGCGCCTTCCTCCACAAGGCCGTCCTCCACGACAACGTCTACATCGGCGAGCACAGCAACCTGCGCGGCTGCGTCATCGGCAAGAACACCGACATCATGCGCGCGGCCCGCATCGAGGACGGCGCCGTCATCGGCGACGAGTGCCTCGTCGGCGAGGAATCGATCATCCAGGGCAATGTGCGGGTCTACCCGTTCAAGACCATCGAGGCCGGCGCCTTCGTCAACAACTCCGTCATCTGGGAGTCACGCGGCCAGGCGCACCTCTTCGGTGCCCGCGGCGTCTCCGGGATTCTCAACGTCGAGATCACCCCCGAACTCGCCGTCCGCCTCGCCGGTGCCTACGCCACCACGCTCAAGAAGGGCTCCACGGTCACTACGGCGCGCGACCACTCCCGCGGCGCCCGCGCCCTCAAGCGCGCCGTGATCTCCGCGCTCCAGGCGAGCGCCATCGACGTACGCGACCTGGAGAACGTGCCCCTGCCCGTGGCAAGGCAGCAGACCGCGCGCGGCAGCGCGGGCGGCCTCATGATCCGTACCACCCCGGGCGTGCCCGACTCCGTCGACATCATGTTCTTCGACGGGAACGGGGCCGACCTCTCCCAGGCCAGCCAGCGCAAGCTCGACCGCGTCTACGCCCGCCAGGAGTACCGCCGGGCCTTCCCCGGCGAGATCGGCGACCTGCACTTTCCCTCCAGCGTCTTCGACTCCTACACCGGCTCGCTGCTCCGCAACATCGACACCAGCGGCATCAGCGAATCCGGGCTCAAGGTCGTCGTGGACGCGTCCAACGGGAGCGCCGGGCTCGTACTGCCGAGCCTGCTCGGCAAGCTCGGCGTCGACTCGCTCACCATCAACCCCGGGCTCGACGAGTCCAGGCCCACCGAGACCGCCGACACGCGGCGCGCGGGCCTGGTCCGGCTCGGTGAGATCGTGGCCTCCGCCGGAGCCGCCTTCGGGGTGCGCTTCGACCCGGTGGGGGAGCGGCTCTCGCTCGTCGACGAGAAGGGGCGCATCGTCGAGGACGACCGCGCGCTGCTCGTGATGCTCGACCTCGTCGCCGCCGAGCGGCGCAGCGGGCGCGTCGCGCTGCCGGTGACGACGACCCGGATCGCCGAGCAGGTCGCCGCCTACCACGGCACCCAGGTCGAGTGGACGATGACCTCGCCCGACGACCTCACCCGGGTGGGCCGCGAGGACGGCACGATCTTCGGCGGGGACGGCCGGGGCGGCTTCATCATCCCCGAGTTCAGCAGCGTCTTCGACGGCACCGCCGCCTTCGTACGGCTCATCGGGCTCGTCGCCCGCACCCAGCTCACCCTGAGCCAGATCGACGCGCGCATCCCCCGGGCCCACGTCATCAAGCGCGACCTCGCCACTCCCTGGGCGGTCAAGGGGCTCGTCATGCGGACCGTCGTCGAGGCCGCGGCGGGGCGGTCCGTCGACGTGACCGACGGGGTACGCGTCGTCGAGTCCGACGGACGCTGGGTCATGGTCCTCCCCGACCCCGCCGAGGCGGTCACCCACCTGTGGGCCGAGGGCCCCGACGACGAGTCGGCGCAGGCGCTGCTCGACGAGTGGGCGAGCGTCGTGGACAGCGCGGGCAACTGACGGAGCCGCACCCGGCGGAGGCCGCACCACCCGGACGCGAGGCGTCCCGGGCGTCGTGCGGCCTCCGCCGTCGTTCCGGCACGCACTGACACCTCGTGAACAGCCCGGTGGGGCGGGCCGGGACTCACTCTTGCGGGTGAAAGAGGACACCCGGGCGCATCGCCGGTGGGGCCATTCGGAGGAACGGCCCCCGACATGCGACGATGTGCGGCATGTCGCAGCAGCCCCCCACCCGAGGCGGCGCCCCCTCCCGGCGCCCGGACGCCTCCATGTCGCTGCTGACGAACGTCATGGACCACAGCCTCGACGACGGGTACGCCGAGGCCGCCGCCCGCAAACGCGCGGCAGGAGGAGCTGCGGGACTCCCGCGCACCCTGCGCGGGCGGCTGCTCCTCGGTCTCGGTCTCGTTCTCGCCGCCCTCGTCGTCACGGTCGGCGCCTCGCAGGCGCGGGAGAGCGCCCCGGTGCTCGCCAAGGAGCGCGAGGAACTCATCGACCGCATCAACGACGAGAGCGACGCGGCCGACCGCCTGGAGAAACACGTCGAGTCCCTGCGCGACGAGGTCGGTCGCCGCCAGGACGCGGCGCTCAAGGACAACGGCACGGACCGGGTGCGGCTGCTCGGCCTGCTCTCCGGGGCGAGCGCGGCACAGGGCCCCGGGGTGCGGCTCGTCGTGGACGACGCGGCCTCCGCGCAGAGCAGCACCGGCGACGGCCCCCGGCAGACCACCGACTTCTCCGACATCGGGCGCGTACGGGACCGCGATCTGCAACGCGTCGTCAACGGCCTGTGGGAGTCCGGCGCCGAGGCCGTCGCGGTCAACGGGCAGCGCCTCACGGCGCTCTCGGCGATCCGCGCGGCCGGGGAGGCCGTGCTCGTCGACAACAAGCCGCTCGCGCCGCCGTACACGGTCCTCGCCCTCGGGGACGGACCGCGGCTGAAGGACCGGTTCGGGCGGAGCGTGGACGGTCAGTACCTGAACCGCCTCCACAAGGACTACGACATCCGGGTGAAGCTCTCCGCCGAGGACTCCCTGCGAGTTCCCGCGGCTCCGGCGGTACGGGTGCGGTCCGCCCGGCCGGACGCGCCGGCCGGTAAGCAGCCCGGGGCACAGCCGAAGACGCAGTCGTACACAGCGAATCCAGCAGAGAAGGGCACATCGTGATCGCCGTACTGGGCCTCGTCGTGGGGGTGGTGGTGGGCCTCTTCGTCCGCCCCGAGGTGCCCGCCGTCGTCGAGCCTTATCTGCCCATCGCCGTCGTCGCGGCGCTCGACGCCGTCTTCGGCGGCCTGCGCGCGATGCTCGACGGCATATTCGACGACAAGGTCTTCGTCGTCTCCTTCCTCTCCAACGTCGTCGTCGCCGCGCTCATCGTCTTCCTCGGCGACAAACTCGGCGTCGGCGCCCAGCTCTCCACGGGAGTCGTCGTCGTCCTCGGCATCCGCATCTTCTCCAACGCGGCAGCGATCCGCCGACACGTGTTCAGGGCGTGAGCGCACCATGAGCGAAACGCCCGACGAGCACCCCGGCGAACTGCCGCAGGAGCGGTCCCGCGAACTGCCCGAGGAGCGGCCGCGGCCCCAGGCCGACGGCGGTGACGAGCGGCGCACGGGAGGACAGCACGCCCAGGCGCGCCCGGAGCCGTCGCGCACCCCCGCGGGGGACGGTAAGGCCCTGACGGGCCGTCAGCGGCTCGTCAAGGGTCTGTGGCCGCCGCGCGTCACCCGCGCGCAGCTCATCGTCGCGCTGCTGCTCTTCGTCCTCGGCCTCGGTCTCGCCATCCAGGTGCGCTCCCACAACGACAGCAGCGCGCTGCGCGGGGCACGTCAGGAAGATCTTGTTCGTATCCTCGATGAACTGGATGACCGTACTCAGCGTCTGGAAGACGAGAAGCAGAGTCTGGAGGGCCAGCGCACGGAGCTGGAGAACAGCTCGGACCAGGCGGAGGAGGCGCGGAAGCAGACCGTGGAGAAGGAACGCCAGCTCGGCATCCTGGCCGGCACGGTGGCCGCGCAGGGCCCCGGGATCACGGTGACGGTCGACGACCCGAAGCACCGGGTCAAGGCCGACATGCTCCTCGACACCATCCAGGAGCTGCGCGCGGCGGGTGCCGAAGCCATCCAGATCGGTGACGTCCGGGTCGTCGCGAGCACGTATCTGACCGACGAGGGCCAGAGCGTGCGGATCGACGGGCACAAGGTCGAAGCGCCGTTCCGGTTCAAGGTCATCGGCAAGTCGCAGGACCTGACGCCCGCGCTCAGCATCCCGGGCGGGGTCGTGCAGACTCTGGAGAAGGAGCAGGCCACCGTCGTGGTGCAGGAGGAGAAGAAGATCGTCGTGGACGCCTTGCGGCCCGCGAAGACGCCCGATTACGCTCAGTCGTCCTCGCGGTGAAGCGGTGCGCATGACGATTACCGTGCGAGGGCAGGAGGAAGCGGGGGGTCGACGCGTCGTCAGACCGGCGCGTAGGGAAAACTGTCCGGTGGTCGTGGGCCTCGTGGAGATGTCCCGGACAGTCAGTGAGAGCAATGAGGGTTCGTCCTGCCCCACGGGCGGGTCTGTTTCGGTCAAGGGGAATCGCCCGTGAGTTTTTTTTCGAAGTTGTTCGGCAGGAGCAAGCGCGAGGACGGTGCCGCCGCGCGGCACCGCGCCCGTCCCGGCGAGGAGGGGGAGCGCCCGCTGTTCCGTGACGAAGTCGCTGGTCCGGCTGGTGGTACGCAGGGTGGACAGGGCGCGTCGGCTGTTGACCCGGCCACCGCGGGCCGCATAGGTTTCGGGGAACCGTCAACCTCAAGTACGGGTGGAGGGTTCGCCCGCGACTCGTATGCGCCGAACGCTTCCGCGGGACAGCAGGGTCAGGAGGACTCGTCCATGGGCTTTCTGGTGTGTGGCAGGTGCGGTCATCAGAACCCACAGACGGGCCGCTTCTGCTCCAACTGCGGGGCCCCGCTGCGCCCCGGCGCGGTGCCCGAGCGTGCCTCGGAGACCACGTCGACCATCTCCATCTCGGGTCTTGAGGCGTACGACCCCGAGGCCACCGGACAGACGGCGCTGCCCGCGCTCTCGCCGGAGGCCCAGGCGGCCGTGGACGCCCTGCCGCTCGGCTCGGCGCTCCTGATCGTGCGGCGCGGCCCCAACTCGGGCAGCCGCTTCCTGCTCGACGGGGAGCTGACCACGGCGGGCCGTCACCCGCAGAGCGACATCTTCCTCGACGACGTGACCGTCTCCCGGCGGCACGTGGAGTTCCGGCGCGAGGCCGACGGCACCTTCACCGTCGCGGACGTCGGCAGTCTCAACGGCACCTACGTCAACCGTGAGCGCATCGACTCGGTCGTGCTCGCCAACGGCGACGAGGTGCAGATCGGCAAGTACCGGCTGGTCTTCTACGCGAGCCAGCAGGCACTCTGACCCGCGAGAGCAGGGGCCATGGTGGACAGAGCGAGGGGCGGTGCCGGTCTTGACGGCACCGCCGCCGAGCGGACTCGCCCGACGGGCACCGCTGCCGGGCGGACCCGTCCGGTGAGTATCGGGGCGGTGCTCAACATCCTCCGCGAGGAGTTCCCCGAGGTCACCATCTCCAAGATCCGCTTCCTGGAGGCCGAGGGGCTCATCGAGCCCCAGCGCACCCCCTCCGGGTACCGGAAATTCACCCCGCGCGACGTGGAGCGCCTCGGCCACGTCCTGCGGATGCAGCGCGACCACTACCTGCCGCTCAAGGCGATCCGCGAGTACCTGGACGCCGTCGAACGCGGTGAGCGCCCGACGGCACCGCTCGTCGGGCGGCAGAGCGGACCCCCACCGCGTGACGAGGTGACCGTGAGCCGCCTCGGCCGCGCCGAACTGCTCGCCGCGGCCGGTGTGGACGAGGCGGAGCTGACCGACTGGGAGTCGTACGGCCTCGTCGCCCCGCTCCCCGACGGGCACTACGACGCCCGCCTCGTGCGGATCGCCCGGCTCGTCTCGGAGCTGGGGCGGCACGGCATCGAGCCCCGGCATCTGCGGGCGACCAAGGCCGCCGCCGACCGCGAGGCGGGCCTCGTCGAACAGGTGGTCGCCCCCCTCGTCCGCCACCGCAACCCGCAGACGCGGGCGCAGGCGGAGGAACGCACCCGCGAGCTGGCCGACCTGGCGACGGGGCTGCACAGCGCGCTGGTCGAGCTGGCTCTCGACCTGCGGTCCTGAGCGAGGCCGGGCCGGCGGGGCGCGGACCCGGTCCGTTCGCGGGTTTCCCCGTGTGATGTGCGCCTTTCGGCCCTGTGCGTCCCTGCTCGTACGCCCCCGACTACCCAAACCGGCCGGGGACGACCTAGGGTTGGTGTGTGAATGAGCTCGACGTCGTAGGTGTCCGGGTCGAAATGCCCTCCAACCAGCCGATCGTGCTCCTGCGAGAAGTGGGAGGCGACCGGTACCTTCCCATCTGGATCGGTGCCGGCGAGGCGACGGCCATCGCCTTCGCCCAGCAGGGGATGACCCCTGCCAGGCCGCTGACGCACGACCTCTTCAAGAACGTGCTCGAAGCCGTCGGTCAAGAGCTGACCGAGGTCCGTATCACCGGCCTCAAGGACGGCATCTTCCACGCGGAACTCGTCTTCGCCAGTGGTATCGAGGTCAGCGCTCGTCCCTCCGACGCCATAGCGCTCGCGCTGCGCACCGGCTCGCCGATCTACGGTGCGGAGGAACTGCTCGACAGCGCGGGGATCGCGATCCCCGACGAGCAGGAGGACGAGGTGGAGAAGTTCCGCGAGTTCCTCGACCAGATCTCTCCCGAGGACTTCGGGACCAACAGCCAGTGAGGCCCGCTCCGGGCCCCCGATCCCCCGCCGGGGACCGGGGGACGAGCGGGCATTCGGCTAGCCTTACCCCGGCGAACCGCGCGGCAAACCACTCTCCAGGGGAATATCACCCGGCGTGCCCAGCGTGGCGATCGTTGACGCACCCCGGGTGACTGCCTACCGTCATGTGCCAGGTCGAGGACGGAGGTCGGCGTGAGAAGCAGCGGCGACAGCAGGGTGGGGGGCGTCCCCGGGCGACGCCCGAACGGCGAGGCTCCCCTGCCGCTGCGCGGGGGTGGACCGGGGCCGCAGGCGGTCGTTCCCGCGCCCGCGGTGGGATACCGGGGGCCGACGGCGTGCGTGGCGGCCGGTATCACGTACCGCCAGCTCGACTACTGGGCGCGCACCGGGCTCGTGGAGCCGAGCGTGCGCGCCGCGCAGGGCTCGGGGACCCAGCGCCTCTACAGCTTCCACGACGTCGTTGTCCTCAAGATCGTGCGGCGCTTTCTCGACACCGGGGTCGCGCTCCAGAACATCCGCGGCACCGTGCGGCACCTGCGCCACCGCGATCCGAAGGACCTGGAGGGGATGACCCTCATGAGCGACGGGGCGACGGTCTACGAGTGCACGTCGTCCGAGGAGGTCGTGGAGCTGCTCCAGGGCGGCCAGGGCATCTTCGGTATCGCCGTGGGGGTCGTGCAGCGCGATGTCGAGGCGGCGCTCGCGCAGCTGCACGGTGAGCGGGTCGACGAGGGCGAGACGGTGATCCGGGGCGGCGAGGCCGCCGGGGACGAACTCGCGGCGCGGCGGCGCAACCGGGCGGTGTGAGGACCGGGACCTCGCAGGACCTCGCGGAGCGGAGGCGGGCGGCCGGGTGGCCGCCCGCCTCTCCCATGTCTGTCTCCGCCCCTTGTTCCCGCCTTCCTCGTGTCCCCGGCCTTCCGTACCGGGCGTTGTCAGTGGGGTGCGCGAGCATGGGGGTGTGAGACGTGCCCCGACCGTGCTGCATCTCGACATGGATGCCTTCTTCGCCGCTGCCGAGCAGGCGGCGAAGCCGAGCCTGCGCGGGAAGGCGGTCGTCGTCGGGGGGCTCGGTCCGCGCGGCGTCGTCTCCACCGCGTCGTACGAGGCGCGCTCCTTCGGGGTGCACTCGGCGATGCCCACGGCGCAGGCGCGCCGCCTCGCGCCGAACGCCGCCTACCTCTTCCCCCGCTTCACGCTCTACCGGAGCGTGAGCGAGCAGGTAATGGAGCTGCTCGGGGCGCTCTCGCCGCTCGTGGAGCCGCTGAGCCTCGACGAGGCGTTCGTCGACCTGGAGGCCGGTGGCGTGGCCTTCGACGCGGGGACGGCGCGCGCGGTGGGGGAGCGGCTGCGGGCCGACATCAGGGCGCGGACGGGGCTGACGGGCTCCGTGGGGCTCGCCGCGTCGAAGATGCTCGCGAAGATCGGCTCCGAGCGGGCCAAGCCGGACGGGCTCGTGCTGATCGAGCCGGGCACCGAGCGCGAGCTGCTCGCGCCGCTCTCCGTGCGGGTGCTGCCCGGGATCGGCCCCGCCACCGGGGACCACCTGCGCAGGGCCGGGATCAGCACGATCGGGGAGATCGCGGAGGCGGGCGAGGACGAACTCGTACGGCTGCTCGGGAAGGCGCACGGCGCGGGGGTGTACGCGATGTCGCTCGCGCACGACGAGCGGCCCGTCGTCGCCGAGCGGGAGGGGAAATCGGTCTCGGTCGAGGACACGTACGACCTGGACATCCACGACCGGGTACGGGTACGGGCCGAGGTCGCCGCGCTCGCCGACCGCTGCGTGGGGCGGCTGCGGGCGAGCGGGCGCTCGGGGCGGACCGTGGTGCTCAAGGTCCGCCGGTACGACTTCTCGACGCTCACACGCTCCGAGACGCTGCGCGCGCCGACCGACGACCCGGCCGTCGTGCGCGAGGCGGCGGCGCGGCTCCTGGAACTCGTGGACACGACGGGCGGGGTGCGGCTGCTCGGGGTCGGTGTCTCCGGGCTCGCCGACTTCACGCAGGAGGTGCTGTTCGCGCGGACGACGGCGGGGGAGGAACCCCTCGCCCTGGCCCCCGAACCGCTCCGGGTGACCTCGCCCGTGCCCGTGCCGTCAGTGCCGCCCGCGCCGCGGTGGCGGCCGGGCCAGGACGTCGTGCACACGGAGCACGGGCCCGGCTGGGTGCAGGGCAGCGGGCTCGGGCGGGTCACCGTGCGCTTCGAGACGCCGTACGACGAGCGCCCGGGGCGCGTACGGACCTTCGCCGTCGACGACCCGGAGCTGAGCGCGGGGGAACCGCTTCCGCTGGTGCGGGGCACGGGCACGGGCGAGGTGCGGCCGGGGGCGGCGGGGGTGCCGTAGACGCTGGTGCCGGAAGGTGGCCGGGAATCGACAGGGGAGCGGGGCCCTCAGGCGTCCTCGCGGCCCGCGATGCTCCCGAACTCGACGTCCTCGTGCGGTTCCGGGGGGTTCGCGTCGAGGCCGTAGTGGCGGTAGAGCTGGAGTTCCTGCTGCGGCGAGAGGTGGCGGCCCACGCCGAAGTCGGGCGCGTCCTTGATGAGGGCGCGTGCGAAGGGGACGCGCAGGACGCCCGAGACGAGCCGGCTCGGCTCCAGGGGGACGAAGGCGTCCCTGCTGAAGAGGCCGGTGCGTATCGCCGCCCACTCGGGGATTCCGGTGGCGTCGTCGAGGTACACCTCGTCCACGGTGCCGATCCGGGCACCCTCGTGGTCCACCGCCTTGCGACCGATCAGGGCGTGCGGGTCGATATCGGTCTCCACGGCACCTCCTGGTGTCGGCGCCCGCGCTGCGGGGCCGTAGGGCTCGTACCCCTACGTAAAGGCACTTCCGCTCCGGCGGCCACTCGGCGCCCCGCCGCCCCTGACCCGCCCGGCGCGCCGCTGGTACGCTGGCCATTGGCTGCTGACCCTGTGCGGGAGAGTGCCCCGGAGCTCGACACCGGGGACGCCGAAGGAGCAAATCCTCCCCGGAATCTCTCAGGCCCCTGTACCGCGCGGGTGAGGTCACTCTGGAAAGCAGGACGCGTCCGGCGGGTACGCGGGGCGTCGGTCCTCACCGACGGTGCAAGCCTGCGCGGGCGCGTGCGTCCGTGAAGGTGAAGCTCTCAGGTCCGGATGACAGAGGGGGAGGCCGTCCGGGTACCCGCAGGTGGTATCCGGTGCAGGTCGCGCCGACCAGGAGGCCCCCGCAGATGACCGTCCACCGCACCCCGCTGACCCGGCTGGAAGAGGGCACTCCCTTCGCCCAGCGCCACATCGGGCCCGACGCCGAGGCGCGGGCGAAGATGCTCGCCCAGGTCGGCTTCGGCTCGCTCGACGAACTCACCGCCGCCGCCGTGCCCGAGGTGATCCGCTCCGCCGAGGCGCTCCAGCTCCCCGCCGCGCGCACCGAGGCCGAGGTCCTCGCCGAACTGCGCGCCCTCGCCCGGCGCAACGAGGTCGTGGACTCCATGATCGGCCTCGGCTACTACGGCACCTTCACGCCGCCGGTCATCCTGCGCAACGTCATGGAGAACCCTGCCTGGTACACCGCGTACACGCCGTACCAGCCGGAGATCTCGCAGGGCCGCCTGGAGGCGCTGCTCAACTTCCAGACGATGGTCGCCGACCTCACCGGGCTGCCCACCTCGGGCGCCTCGCTGCTCGACGAGGGCACCGCCGCGGCCGAGGCGATGGCCCTCTCGCGGCGCGTCGGCAAGGTCAAGAAGGGCGTCTACCTCGTCGACGCCGACACCTTCCCGCAGACCGTCGCCGTGCTGCGCACCCGCGCCGAGCCGACGGGCGTCGAGGTCGTCGTCGCCGACCTGTCCCAGGGCCTGCCCGCCGAGTACGCCGAGGGCGGCGTCACAGGCGTCCTCCTCCAGTACCCGGGCGCCTCCGGGGCCGTACGGGACCTGCGCCCCGTCATCGAGCAGGCGCACGCGGTCAACGCCGTGGTCACCGTCGCCGCCGACCTGCTCGCGCTCACCCTGCTGACCCCGCCCGGCGAACTGGGCGCGGACATCGCCGTCGGCACGACGCAGCGTTTCGGTGTCCCGATGGGCTTCGGCGGCCCGCACGCGGGCTACATGGCCGTCCGCGAGGCGCACGCGCGCAGCCTGCCCGGACGCCTCGTCGGCGTCTCCGTGGACGCGGACGGCGACAAGGCGTACCGCCTCGCCCTCCAGACCCGCGAGCAGCACATCCGCCGCGAGAAGGCGACGAGCAACATCTGCACCGCGCAGGTCCTCCTCGCGGTCATGGCCGGGATGTACGCGGTCTACCACGGCCCGGACGGACTGCGCGCGATCGCCGAGCGCACCCACCGTTACGCGAGCCTGCTCGCCGCCGGGCTGCGCGCCGGGGGCGTCGCCGTCGCCCACGGCGAGTACTTCGACACCCTCACCGTGACCGTCCCCGGCCGCGCCGACGCGATCCTCGCCGCCGCTCGCGAGCAGGGCGTCAACCTCTACCGCGTGGACGCGGACACGCTCTCGCTCGCCTGCGACGAGACCACCGACCGCGCCCGCCTCGCCGCCGTCTGGGCCGCCTTCGGCGTCAGCGCCGACATCGAGGCGCTCGACGCCTCGGCGGAGGACGCGCTCCCCGGGGCGCTGCGCCGTACGAGCACGTACCTGAGCCACCCGGTCTTCCACGCGCACCGCTCCGAGACGGCGATGCTGCGCTACCTGCGCTCGCTCTCCGACAAGGACTACGCCCTGGACCGGGGCATGATCCCGCTCGGCTCCTGCACGATGAAGCTCAACGCGACGACCGAGATGGAGCCCGTCACCTGGCCCGAGTTCGGTTCCCTGCACCCCTTCGTGCCCGTCTCGCAGGCGCAGGGGTACCTGGAGCTGATCCGTGAGCTGGAGGAGCGGCTCGCCGAGGTCACCGGGTACGACAGGGTCTCGCTCCAGCCGAACGCCGGTTCCCAGGGCGAGCTGGCCGGGCTGCTCGCGGTGCGCGGCTACCACCGCGCGAACGGCGACACGGCCCGTACCGTCTGCCTCATCCCCTCCTCGGCGCACGGCACCAACGCCGCGTCCGCCGTCATGGCCGGGATGAAGGTCGTCGTCGTCAAGACCGCCGAGGACGGCGAGGTGGATCTCGACGACCTCCACGCCAAGATCGACAAGCACCGCGACGAACTCGCCGTGCTCATGATCACGTACCCCTCGACGCACGGCGTCTTCGAGGAGCACGTCGCCGACGTCTGCGCGGCCGTGCACGAGGCCGGTGGCCAGGTCTACATCGACGGCGCCAACCTCAACGCCCTCGTCGGCCTCGCGCGGCCCGGCCACTTCGGCGGCGACGTCTCGCACCTCAACCTGCACAAGACCTTCTGCATCCCGCACGGCGGCGGCGGCCCCGGCGTCGGCCCGATCGGCGTCCGCGAGCACCTCGCCCCGTACCTCCCCAACCACCCGCTCCAGCCGGCGGCGGGGCCCGAGACCGGGGTCGGCCCGGTCTCGGCCGCGCCGTGGGGCTCCGCGGGCATCCTCCCGATCTCCTGGGCGTACGTGCGGCTCATGGGCGGCGAGGGGCTCAAGGAGGCCACGCAGGTCGCCGTGCTCTCGGCGAACTACATCGCCAAGCGCCTGGAGCCGCACTTCCCCGTGCTCTACACCGGCCCCGCCGGGCTCGTCGCGCACGAGTGCATCGTGGACCTGCGCGAGCTGACGAAGACCACGGGCGTCAGCGTCGACGACATCGCCAAGCGCCTCATCGACTACGGCTTCCACGCCCCGACGATGTCCTTCCCGGTCGCCGGGACGCTCATGATCGAGCCGACCGAGAGCGAGAACCTCGCCGAGCTGGACCGTTTCTGCGAGGCGATGATCGCCATTCGCGCCGAGATCGAGAAGGTCGCGGCCGGTACGTGGCCCGCCGAGGACAACCCGCTGCGCAACGCCCCGCACACCGCGCGGGCGCTCGCGGGGGAGTGGGAGCACGCCTACGAGCGCGCCGAGGCCGTCTTCCCGGGCCACGTCGACCCGACGACGAAGTACTGGCCGCCGGTGCGCCGGATCGACCAGGCGTTCGGCGACCGGAACCTCGTGTGCTCCTGCCCGCCGCTGGACGCCTACGAGGACTGAGCCGGTCCGCCCCCCGAGGGCGCTCGACTCCCCCCATGGGAAACGCGGGGCCGGTACGGAGATCGTCTCTCCGTACCGGCCCCGCGCCGTGCGTCCGGTCCGTCCGGGCGGCTCAGGCCGCCGTCGTCACCGTGTCCGCCGCCGGGCGGTGCGGGGCGATGACGCTGCCGTCCGGGAGGATTTCGCCGGTGTCCTCGAAGAGCAGGACCCCGTTGCACAGCAGACTCCAGCCCTGCTCCGGGTGGTGGGCCACCGGCAGGGCGGCGTCCCGGTCGGCGGAGAGGGCGGTGGGGCAGGGTGGCTGGTGCTGGCACATGGTTCCGGTCTCTCGCTGGCTCGTGGGGCTCGGCCGGCTCGTGAGGCCGGTGGGTTCCTCGATGGTCATGACCGCATCCCCCGTATCGGTTGCTGGTCGCAAGTCTTCCCCCGGGAGGCCGCTGCCGCAGGGATTTCGCGAGAGCGGGCCTCCTCGGACAAGGACGCTTCACCCGTGCGGGCGGTTCGCTGAACGGCCTTGCCCGTTCGGGTGGTTCGCCGTAGTCCGCGAGGACTACGGCGAACCGGGCCGTCCTCAGGCGAGGCTGTCGAGCAGTCCGGCGGGGGACGCCGGAGGGGCCAGCCTCCGTTCCAGCACGGGCAGGAACTGCGCGGCGCGCAGCGGCAGGTACGCGGTGAAGCCGGGCGGGGCCGGGGCGAGCGGCACCAGGAGGTCCTGCTCGCCGAGCGCGCTCTCCGCGGACATGTCGGCGACATCGGTGTGCAGCCACAGCATGAGCATGTAGAGGGCGGGGACGGAGAGCAGCCGCGCCTGGTACGGGGTGCTCAGGGCGTCCGCCTCGTGCATGGCCCGGTCGGCGGCGTTGACGTAAGGGCCCTCGAAGAAGTGCGAGAAGGTCCACCCGTCCGCCGTCAGCCGCGCCTCACCGACCGCGAGCGGGCGATCGCCGTTGCGAACGGTGAAGCGCCAGGAGTTCAGGCGGGTGCGCCCCGCCGAGCGGGGGGCGGTGGGGTCCAGGACGTGCACCGGAAGGCCCGGCTCGGCGATGAGCGGGCCGCGTGCGGTGCGCAGCGCGGGGGTGGGGGCCTCGTGGACGGCGGTCGGCGATGCCAGGGCGGTGCGGACGCTGCGCAGGCCGGCCGCGGGGGCAGGCGGAAGGTGCAGGGGCATGGGCGGGAGCCTCTCTCGTGCGACAGGCTGGTGGAGCGGGCGGTACGACGGCGCTGTCCGCTCGCGTGCCACGGAGGATGCTCTCGACTCCCGGCGCGCAAGCGCCAACTCTCCACCTCGTGCGCAGAGTTTATACGATGCGTGTTCGCCCGGGGTTTCCGCTAGCTGTCGCGCTTATTGCGGGCAAGTCACTATCAGGTCTTTTCCGTGAAGGTTTCACCTTTGATTTCCCGGGTACTGCGCCAGTGACCTCGGCATGTGCCCTCGGCGTGGTCGTCCGGTAGTCGTCGGCGATATTCACCAGGGCCGCCGGGAGATCCGCCGGAAGATCCTGCGGACGGAAAAGATCCGTGAATCCCGGCGCGCGCCTCGCTTTGCCCGGCCATGCCCTTGGAATGTGCCGTACGGGGGTGGCGGACAGCCTATCCGCAATGAGCCGTCCGCGGGGCGTTACGGATCAGCGGGCCGGGGCATCATCCACCGTGGACCTCGTGGCCGGAGCACCCGGCCGCCCATCCTGGAGGGGACGTTCGATGGGGGAGAAGGTCGTGGCGGGCATATTCGACCTGTCCGACCGCCGACGCTACCGGGCGAAGTTGCGGCAGTGTCTGGACGGTCTGGAGCGACTTCTGCGGGAAGGGCGCTTCGACCGCCCCAAGAACCTCATGGGCCTGGAGATCGAACTCAATCTCGCGGGTCCCGACGGTCTCCCCCGAATGGTCAACGGGGAAGTGCTCGAACGCATCGCGAGCCGGGATTTCCAGACCGAGCTGGGAATGTTCAACCTTGAGGTCAATATCGCCCCGCACCGCCTCGGCGGCCGGGTCCTCGACCAGCTCGCCGAAGAACTCCGCACGGGTCTCGCCTACGCGCACCGGCAGGCCGCGCAGCGGGACGCGGGCGTATTGATGATCGGTATTCTCCCGACGCTCGGACAGGAACACCTGGTGGAGGCGAATTTCTCCGCCGTCGACCGGTACACCCTGCTCAACGAGCAGATCGTCGCCGCGCGGGGCGAGGACTTCAGCCTCGACATCGAGGGCCCCGAGCACCTCTCCTGCACCACCGGTTCGATCATGCCGGAGGCCGCCTGCACCTCCGTGCAGTTGCACCTGCAAGTGACGCCGGAGCGGTTCGCGGGGGTGTGGAACGCGGCCCAGGCGGTGACGGCGGTGCAGATCGCCGTCGGGGCCAACGCGCCCTTCGTCTTCGGACGCGAGCTGTGGAGCGAGTCGCGCGTGCCGCTCTTCGAGCAGGCCACCGACACCCGCCCGCCCGAACTCGTCGCGCAGGGCGTGCGACCGCGTACCTGGTTCGGGGAGCGGTGGATCGAGGGGCCGCTCGAACTCTTCGAGGAGAACCTGCGCTACTTCCCGGCGTTGCTCCCGATCTTCGACGACGAGGACCCGCAGAAGGTCATCGACGGGGGAGGGGTGCCCGGCCTCGGCGAGCTGTGTCTCCACAACGGCACGGTCTACCGCTGGAACCGGCCCGTCTACGGTGTCGCCGAGGGTACGCCGCACCTGCGCGTCGAGAACCGCGTCCTGCCGGCCGGGCCCACGGTCACCGACGTCGTCGCCAACGCCGCCTTCTACTACGGACTCGTCCGCACGCTCGCCGTGCAGAGCCGGCCGGTGTGGACGCGCTTGCCCTTCGCCGAGGCGGAGCGCAACTTCGAGGAGGCGTGCCGGCACGGGATCGACGCGCGGCTGCGCTGGCCCCGGCGCGGGCGCGGGGGGCTCGCCGAGGTGGACGCGGTGACGCTGGTGCGCGAGGAACTGCTGCCGCTCGCGGCGCAGGGGCTGGACGCCTGGGGGGTCGACCCGGCGGACAGGGACCTGTACCTCGGGGTGATCGAGGAGCGGTGCCGCCGCCGGGTGAACGGGGCCTCGTGGCAGGTGGCCTCGTACCGGGCGGGGCGGGAGCGGGGCTTGGAGCGGGGGGACGCGCTGGCGGCGATGACGCGGAGGTACGCGGAGCTGAGCCGGGCGGACGAGCCGGTGCACCTGTGGGGGGTACGGGGCTGAGGGCGCCTTCGCCCGGGGTGGCGGGCCCGGCCGCGTCCCTCTCCCCCAGCCGTCGGCCGGGGAGCCGCGCCCCGTGCGGGACGTCCACCCGCGGTGGGGCAGGCGAGCCGCCGTTCCGCGTGAGGGAGAACGGTCGGTATCGCGCGGGCGTGGGGAGGGGGACGGGCGGGGCGGCGGTCAGTGCTGTTGCTTGCTCCCGGCCTCCACGATCGCGTTGTTGATGACCTCGTGGATCTGGGCCGGGTCGTCGACCTTGAAGCCCGAGCCACCGGTGGCCGAGCCGATCGCCTTCACGTCGTCCCCCGCCGCCTCGGGGCCGACGGCGATGGCCACGAGGGGGAGCGGGCGGGCGGGGTCGGCGAGATCCCTGAGCTTCGTGAGGAGGGCGCCGCGGGTGAGTGAGCCGGGGTCCTCGTTGGTGCCGTCCGTGAGCAGCACGACGGCGTTGAACTTGTCCGCCGCGTAGCCCTTGCTCGCCTGCTGGTACGCGGCGAGCGTCGTGTCGTACAGGCCCGTCGCGCCGCCGGTCTGCGGCTGGAGCGCCCCGAAGGCGGCGGTGAGCTTGTCGCGCTGCGTCACGCCCTCGCCCTTGCGGGCGCCGAGCCGGTCGGTGGGGACCAGTTCGCGGTAGTCGCGGTCGCCGTCGAGCCGGGTCGAGAACTCCCACAGGCCGATGTCGTCCGCCGACGTGAACTGCGCGAGGGCCTGGAGCAGGGACGCCTTGGTGACGTCCATCCGGCTCTGCCCGCGCCCCGGGACGAGTTCGGCCATCGAGGGCGAGGAGTCCACGACGACGAGCAGCCGCGCGCTCTGCACCGTGATGGTCCACATCCCGCGCGTCTCCTGGAGGGCCTTCGCCGAGGGCGGCTCGGCGGTGGGCGAGGTGTACGGCTGCGGCGCCCGCGCCCCGGCCGCCTCGGCGACCTCCGCGTCGGCCTCGCCGCCCTCGGGGCGGAAGCCGTCCGCGCGCAGCAGGCGCTGCCCGTGGCTCTCGTTGAGGAAGGTCATGAAGCGGACGGCGGCCCGGCTCTGCTCCGTGCTGAGTTCGGTGTTGTCCGGGACGACGTAGGGGTAGTCGAGGGCGGGGGAGCCCCCCTCCGGGTAGAAGAGGTCGAGTTCGCGGTCGCTCTCCTTGTTGCGCGTGTACGCGCGCTGTTCGGTGAGGATCAGGGCGTCGTTGCGCTTCGGGTTGCCCGCCTCGGCGCCGGAGTCGTCGCGGGCGAGGGTGTCGAGCAACTGCGTGTCGCTGTCGACGGTGCGCTCGGCGAGGATCTTCGCCGCCGCGGCCACCTGCGCGCTGCCGCCCTCGGCCTTTCCGGCCTGGCCGGCGACTTCGGTGAGGGCGAGCAGACCCGTGGCGCTGCGCGCGGGGTCGGCGCTGCCGAGCCGCAGGGCGTCCCCCTGCGAACCGGCGGCGGCCAGCTCCGCCCACGAGTACGTCTTCTTCGGCCAGCCCAGCTTCTTCGCCGCCTTCTCGGTCATCCCGACGGCGACGGGGGTCGAGGCGACGGCGCCGGTCGGGGAGACCCGCGCGGAGTTTCCCCCGGAGTTCGCCTGGTCGACCCACATGCTCGCGTCGGGTACCCAGGCATGGAAGCCGGGGTCCTTGCCCGCTTTGACGCGCTCGGCGACCTTCGAGGAGTCCTCGGAGGTGACCCGAACGTCCAGGCAGTTCCCGTCCGACGTGACCTCGTGCTCCTTGGCGTAGTCGGCCGCCGCACGCAGGGCGGGCGCGATGTCGGGGGACGCGCTGACCTTCAGGCGTATCGCGTCGTCCGCGCAGCTCCCCCCGAGGGGTATCAGGCCGCCGCGCACCGCGATGCCCGTCCCGGCGACGACCGCCACGACGAGGATCGTGGCCAGCGCGACCGTTCTGCCCCGGCCGCGGCCCCTCGTGCTGCCGCGGGTGCCGTGGTCCTCCCCGGTCACCTTGTGACGTCCCATACCGGTGGTGCCCTTCTTCCTTCTCGCTCTCAGGCGCGGCGGCTGTGGGGAGCCCGCCGACGCCACACGTGCTGTCTCCGTCGTGCGCGTGCTGACTCGTGCGGTGGAACGGGGGCGGTCGCCCGGCCGCGCGGGACCCCGTGATCCCACAGGGACTCGTGATCCCCTGGAGGCGGCCCGGCGAGGCGCCGGACGGGTCCGCGCGGCGGTGAGGGTGGAGCGCCGGCGCGAACCTCGGAAGTGCGTGCGAGCCCTGAGGCTCGGTCGGCACCTTAGCCGGGCGATGATGGTGATGAGGCAGGATCGGTCAACTGGAGGCAGCTGTGCCCGTTGAGGAGGGCCTGGTGGCCGGAACTTTTCCCGACGAAGGGCCCGCGAGACGAATTTTCCGTAACGAGACGCTGCTCGTCCTCGCGCTCTCGCTCGGCGCGAGCGGCGTTTCCGCGCTGATCAGCTTCATCGGTTCGGTGACCCGCCCCGGGGGTCTCAAGGACCAGGCCGCCACGATGAACGCCTCGGCCGCGCCGGGCCGTCCGTGGCTTGATCTCGCGTGGCAGCTCTTCGGGATCGCGAGCGCGCTCGTCCCTGTGGCGCTCGTGCTGCACCTGCTGACGCGGGAGCGGGCGAGCGGCCGGGATCTCGGCTTCGACCTGCGCAGGCCCTGGAGCGATCTCGGGCGCGGCGCCGTGGTCGCGGCGGTGGTCGGCAGCGTCGGCATCGCCTTCTACCTCGGGGCGCGCGGCCTCGGCTTCAATCTCACGGTGGTGCCCGAGGCGCTGCCCGCCGTGTGGTGGAAGTACCCGGTCCTGGTGCTCTCCGCGGTGCAGAACGCGGTGCTCGAAGAAGTCATCGTCGTGGGCTATCTGCTGCGCAGGCTGGGGCAGTTGGGGTGGAGCCCGATGGCGGCGCTGGTGGCCGGCTCGGTACTGCGCGGCTCCTACCACCTCTACCAGGGCATCGGCGGTTTCTTCGGCAACCTCGCGATGGGCGTGCTCTTCGTGCTTCTGTACCGCAGGTGGGGGCGGGTGGGGCCGCTCGTCGTCGCGCACTCCTTCCTCGACATCGGCGCCTTCGTCGGCTTCGCGCTGCTCGCGGGCCGGGTGGACTGGCTGCCGACGGGCTGAGGGCGGGGAGCGGCGCGGGAAGGGGGAGCGCACGCGGGAGGGGCCCGGCGCATGGTGCGCCGGGCCCCTCCTCGTACGTACCGCGGTGGCGGTGAAGGCCGTTCAGCGGTGGCGGCCGTTCAGCCGCTCTCCGCGGTCCGGCCGCCACGCGCGGTGGGATCGCCGCCCGCGGTTCAGTCGGTGCCGAACTCCATCGCCGCGCGGTCGAGCATCTCCTCGTCGCCGTCGAGCGCGGTGGTCTCGCCGCGCGCGGCGATCGCCTCGGCGCCGCCCTCGGGGAGCCGGCCGATGAGGCCGGTCGAGGCGGCCTGGGCCGCGCCGAGCGCGGGAGTGCCCTCGCCGGAGCCGGTGCCGATGAGGCCGAGGCCCGCGTACTGCTCCAGCTTGGCGCGCGAGTCGGCGATGTCGAGGTTCCGCATGGTGAGCTGGCCGATGCGGTCGACGGGGCCGAAGGCGGCGTCCTCGGTGCGCTCCATGGAGAGCTTGTCCGGGTGGTAGCTGAAGGCAGGACCCGTGGTGTCGAGGATCGAGTAGTCCTCGCCGCGCCGCAGCCGCAGCGTCACCTCGCCGGTGACGGCGGCGCCGACCCAGCGCTGCAGCGACTCGCGGACCATGAGCGCCTGCGGGTCCAGCCAGCGGCCCTCGTACATGAGGCGCCCGAGGCGGCGGCCCTCGTTGTGGTACTGGGCGAGGGTGTCCTCGTTGTGGATCGCGTTGACGAGGCGCTCGTAGGCGGCGTGCAGGAGGGCCATGCCGGGCGCCTCGTAGATGCCGCGGCTCTTCGCCTCGATGATGCGGTTCTCGATCTGGTCGGACATGCCGAGGCCGTGCCGGCCGCCGATCGCGTTCGCCTCCATGACGAGGTCGACGGCGCTGGCGAACTCCTTGCCGTTGATCGCCACCGGGCGGCCCTGGTCGAAGCGGATCGTGACGTCCTCGGGGAGGATCTCCACCTCGGGGTCCCAGAAGCGCACGCCCATGATCGGGTCGACCGTCTCGACGCCCGTGTCCAGGTGCTCCAGCGTCTTCGCCTCGTGGGTCGCGCCCCAGATGTTCGCGTCCGTCGAGTACGCCTTCTCGGTGCTGTCGCGGTACGGGAGGTCGTGGGCGACGAGCCACTCCGACATCTCCTTGCGACCGCCCAGCTCGGTCACGAAGTCGGCGTCGAGCCACGGCTTGTAGATCCGCAGGTGGGGGTTGGCGAGCAGCCCGTAGCGGTAGAAGCGCTCGATGTCGTTGCCCTTGAAGGTCGAGCCGTCGCCCCAGATCTGGACGTCGTCCTCCAGCATCGCCCGCACGAGCAGCGTGCCGGTGACGGCACGGCCCAGGGGGGTCGTGTTGAAGTACGCGCGACCGCCGGAGCGGATGTGGAAGGCGCCGCAGGACAGGGCCGCGAGTCCTTCCTCGACGAGGGCCGCGCGGCAGTCGACGAGACGGGCCACCTCGGCCCCGTACGTCTTGGCGCGGCCCGGGACCGAGGCGATGTCCGGCTCGTCGTACTGGCCGATGTCGGCGGTGTACGTGCAGGGGACGGCGCCCTTGTCGCGCATCCAGGCGACGGCGACGGAGGTGTCGAGACCGCCGGAGAAGGCGATGCCGACGCGCTCGCCGGCGGGCAGGGATGTGAGGACCTTGGACATAGGGAGAGTATGCGCTGACGCGCATGGTTATGCAAATCCGATCCCCGGGGCCGGGACTCCGGGGCTCTGCCCCGGTCCCGGCCGACGGAAAGATCGGGGCTCCGCCCCGGGCCCCGCTCCTCAAGCGCCGGAGGGGCTGATTTTTCGCACCTCGGTTTCGCAAGCGCCGGGGGGCTGCTTTCCGTACCCGGCGTCAGCGCGCCACGTACCTCCGCAAATGCTCCGCCGTCAGCGTCTTCCCCGTCGCCACCAGCTCCTTCGGTGTGCCCTCGAAGACGATCTCTCCTCCGTCGTGGCCCGCTCCCGGGCCCAGGTCGATGAGCCAGTCCGCGTGGGCCATGACGGCCTGGTGGTGTTCGACGACGATCAGGGAGGTGCCGTTGTCGACCAGGTGGTCGAGGAGGGCGAGGAGCTGGGCGACGTCGGCGAGGTGGAGGCCCGTGGTCGGTTCGTCCAGGACGTAGAGGGCGGGGGCCTTCTTCGCGCCGAGGTGCGTGGCGAGCTTGAGGCGCTGGCGCTCGCCGCCGGAGAGCGTGGTGAGGGGCTGGCCGAGGCGGAGGTAGCCGAGGCCGACCTCGGCGAGCCGGGTCAGGACGCGGTGCGCGGCGGGGGTGCGGGCCTCGCCCTCGGCGAAGAAGGCGCCGGCCTCGTCGACCGTCATGCCGAGGACCTCGCTGATGTCGCGGCCCCCGAGCCGGTGCGCGAGGACTCCCGGCTCGTACCGCTTCCCCTCGCACACCTCGCACGTCACCGCGACCCCCGCCATGATCCCGAGGTCGCTGTAGACGACGCCCGCGCCCTTGCAGTGGGGGCAGGCGCCCTCGGAGTTGGCGGAGAACAACGCGGGCGAGACGCCGTTGGCCTTCGCGAACGCCTTGCGCACCGGTTCGAGCAGTCCCGTGTACGTGGCGGGGTTGCTGCGCCGCGAGCCCTTGATGGGGCTCTGGTCCACGGTGACGGCCTCCGTGCCCGGCGGCAGCGAGTCGTGCACGAGGCTGCTCTTGCCGGAGCCCGCGACGCCGGTCACGACCGTGAGTACGCCGAGCGGGATGTCGACGTCCACGTCCCGCAGGTTGTGCGTGCGGGCGCCGCGGATCTCCAGGCTCCCGCTCGGCTTGCGTACCTCCTCCTTGACCGGGGTGCGGTCCGAGAGGTGGCGGCCCGTCGTCGTGTCCGAGGCGCGCAGCCCCTCGACCGTGCCCTCGAAGCCGATCTCGCCGCCCGCCGCCCCCGCGCCGGGACCGAGGTCCACGACGTGGTCGGCGATCGCGATCGTCTCCGGCTTGTGCTCCACGACGAGGACCGTGTTGCCCTTGTCCCGCAGCCGGAGCAGCAGTTCGTTCATGCGCTGGATGTCGTGCGGGTGCAGCCCGGCCGTGGGTTCGTCGAAGACGTACGTGACGTCGGTGAGCGAGGAGCCGAGGTGGCGCACCATCTTGACGCGCTGCGCCTCGCCGCCCGAGAGCGTGCCCGCCGGGCGGTCGAGGCTGAGGTAGCCGAGACCGATCTCCACGAAGGAGTCGAGCACCTGCCGCAGCGCGGAGAGCAGCGGCGCGGCCGAGGGCTCGTCGAGCTTCGCGAGCCAGGCGGCGAGGTCGCTGATCTGGAGCGCGGACAGCTCGGCGATGCCCTTGCCCGCCACCTTCACCGACCTGGCCTCCGCGCTCAGCCGCGAGCCCCCGCACTCCGGGCACGTCGTGAAGGTGACGGCACGGTCGACGAAGGCGCGGATGTGCGGCTGCATCGACTCGCGGTCCTTGGCGAGCATGGATTTCCTGATCCGCGGCACGAGGCCCTCGTACGTCATGTTGATGCCCGCGATCTTCATGCGGGTCGGCTCGCGGTACAGGAAGTCGTGCAGCTCGCGCTCGGTGAACCGGGCGATCGGCTTGCCCGCGTCGTACAGCCCCGACTCCGTGTACAGCCGCGCGTTCCAGCCGCCCGCCTTGTAGCCGGGGACGAGGAGGGCGCCGTCGGCGAGGGACTTCGACGCGTCGTAGAGCTGCGCGAGGTCCATGTCCGTGACCGTGCCCCGGCCCTCGCAGCGCGGGCACATGCCGCCCGTGCGGTGGAAGGTGACCTTCTCGGCGCGGGCGTGCTCCTTGCCGACCTTGAGCGCGCCGCTCGCCTCGACGCTCGCCGTGTTGAAGGAGAAGGCCGCGGGGCCGCCGATGTGCGGGGAGCCGAGGCGGCTGTAGAGGACGCGGAGCATCGCGTACGCGTCGGTCGCGGTGCCGACCGTGGAACGCGGGTCGCCGCCCAGGCGCTGCTGGTCGACGACGATCGCGGTGGTCAGCCCGTCGAGCACGTCGACGTCGGGGCGCGCGCGGTTGGGCATGAAGCCCTGCAGGAAGGCGCTGTACGTCTCGTTGATGAGCCGCTGGGACTCCGCCGCCACGGTGTGGAAGACGAGGGAGCTCTTGCCCGAGCCCGAGACACCCGTGAAGACCGTGAGGCGCCGCTTGGGGATCTCGACGCTCACGTCCTTGAGGTTGTTCTCGCGCGCGCCGACGACGCGGATCAGCTCGTGGCTGTCGGCGGGCGCGGGTGTCGCGGCGGTGCGGGACTGCGTCATGCGGGAACTCCGTCCGTACGGGGGCGGGGTGGCGCGGGGCCGGTCCTGCCGACCCTACGGGTGGGCACCGACAAGGCCCGCCCGCGGCTGCGCGCCACCGGCCGCGCGAGCGGGCTCGGCGCGGCCCGGCCCGTACGGCACGGGGGTCTCACACGGGCGCGATCACGCGGCGCAGCGCGGCGCGTGCCGGAGGGCCCCAGGAGGTCTTGCCGCCGGGGCGGCCGTGCTCCCCGGCGTCGGCGACGTGCAGGGCGCCGACGGAACGGGCCACGACCCAGCCGCGCGCGCGGCGCAGCAGGGCGGGGTCGGGGGCGTAGGCGTCGAGGAAGGAACCGAGCGCGCCATCGGGCAGGATGCTCCAGGCGCCCGCGAGGTCGCAGGCGGGATCGCCCGTGCACAGGTCGCCGAAGTCGATCACACCGCTCAGGACGCCGTCCGTCGTGACGACGTTGGCCGGGTGCAGGTCACCGTGGAGCCACAGGGCGGGCCCGTCCCACTCGGGAGCGGCGAGCGCGTCCTCCCAGACGGCGCGGACGGCGTCGGGCTCGGTGAGCAGGCCCTTCTCCACGGCCTCGGTGAAGCCGTGCGGCAGCCCGTCGGCGGCGCCCGCGAGCGGGGCGCCGCGCCCGAAGCGCCCGGCGGGCGCTCCGGCGGGGGCGGGGCGGTGCAGGGCGAGGAGGAAGGCGGCGAGCGCGGTGCTCGTGGCCCGCCCGTCCGTCGCCGGGGCGTGGTCGGCGGGTTCGCCCGGCACCCACGTGGTGAGCATCCACGCGTGCGGGAAGCGGGCCGAGGGCTCCCCGATCGCCTGCGGGCGCGGTACGGGCAGCGGCAGCCGGCCGGCGAGCGCGGGCACCCACGCCAACTCGTCGCGCAGCGGTTCGTCGGCGCGCCGCGTCGCCCAGGGCACCCGGAGCGCCAGTTCCTCGCCCAGGCGCCACACCTGGTAGTCCCAGCCGCGCGCGCCGAGCCGGATCGGGAGCTCCGCCAGGTGCGGGAAACGCTCGCGCACGAGGTGCCTGAGGAGGCCCTCGGTGATGTCGGGCGGGGCCGTGGCGGTGTCCGGGGAAGTCATGCCGGTGAGGACGGGCCAGGACCCGGGGACGGTTCCGGCCCGCGGCTCCCCGGCGGGCGACGGCGTAGCCGTGCGACGGGGCGGTGCCGGGGGCGGACTCAGTACCAGGGGCGGGCTTCCTGCGTGGGCAGGGGCCGCAGCTTCGGCCAGCGGGCGAGCAGGCGGCCGGCCACGGCGGAGCTGAGGCGTCCGAAGGCGTGCAGGTGGTCGTGGTCGCGCGTCATCCCGGCGACCACATGGAGGCGGTGGACGAGCCGCTCGCGAGCGGAGACCTCGCCCCACGCGAAGTCCTCGGCGGGTATCCGGGCGAGCTGGTCGGCCGTGCCCCGGTGAGCCCGTTCGACCAGCGCGTCGCCCTGGACGAGCCAGCCGGCGCACGCGTCGGCGAGGTCGCCGGGCACGTCCGTCCCGGTGAGGTCGCGCCAGGTGGACCGGTAGACGTCCTCGACCTCGGCGAGCGGGGTCCCGGTGACCGACAGGGCGCACCAGCAGGTGGGGAAACCGATGCGGAAGTAGGCGAGTTCGGTCAGGCCGTTGCCGAGCGAGGCTCGCTCGAAGTCCACGAAGCGGACGCCGTCCGCGGTGCGCAGATCATTGCCGGGGCAGGGGTCGCCGTGCAGCAGCGCGTGGTGCGGTGCGGGGTCCAGTCGCTCAAGGAGACCGGCGAGTTCCCCGGGAACGGCGGACGGTACGGGGACGTCGAGCGCCCTGGCCAGGGCGAGGAAGGACTCCGCGTCGTCGGCCGTGGGGCCCGGGGCGGCCGGGAGTGCTCCGGCGTCGGCGGGGCCCGTCAGGGCGTGGAGCCGGGCGAGCGACCCGGCGTACCCGGGCATCCAGTCGTCCGTCCGCCCGAGGTCGTCCACGTGGTCGAGGACCAGCACCCGCGCGGACGGGTCGGTGGCGAGCACGGCGGGCGCCACGGCGGGCCGTGTCGCCCGGCCCGCCAGGCGCAGCCCCGCGACCTCGCGGGCGAAGCGCGTGTCCGCGTCGGCGCCCCTGTCCCCGCCGTCGGCGATCTGCTTGACGACCACGAGGCGTCCGTCCACCGTGCGCACCCGCCACACGTGCGAGCGCGGACTGCTGTCCAGGAGCTCGGCCGATCCTGGAGTGCCCACGGTGGACAGCAGCTTCTCGTCGAAGGGGAGTTGGCGTGTCATGCGAGGAGCGTAAGCGGTGGCCGGGGACGACGCGGCGGGCTGTGCCCCGCCCCGCCGCGGTCACGCCGTTCCTCCCTCGGGAGGGTCCGGCGGCGGCCGTCCTCCCGTCCGTCGGAGTCCGGTGCCGACGGGACCTTGCCGTCCGTCGGGACCCGGTGCCGACAGGACCTTGCCGGCCGGGAGAGCGCGCCTCCCGGCCGCGCGCGCCGAAAGGAACCGGGCCGCGCGGCCGGTCATCGGGCCGCTGGGACGCCTTCTCTCCCCCTCCCTCTCCTTCAAGGGCTTGCCTTCGATGTTGTTGCGATATATCGTTGAGGCATCGCGAACAGATCGCGATACGTCTCCGGTGTTCGGGGGCGTGGTGAGACAGAGAGAAGGAGTGAGTGTCATGCGTGGTTACGGACACGACTTCGAGAACGGCATGCAGGCCATGCGCGCGATGCGTGACATGGGAGAGGCGCGTGGGCGCGGTCATCACGGCGGCGGTCGCGGGCACGGGGAGCACGACGGGCGGCGAGCCGCCTTCGGGCCGTTCGGGCCCGGTCACGGGGGCCGTGGTGGTCCCGGTGGCTTCGGCGGGTTCTTCGGTGGGCCCGGTGGTTTCGGTGGGCCCGGTGGTTTCGGGCCCGGTGGTCCCGGCGGGCGGCGGGGGAGGGCGCGGCGCGGTGATGTGCGTGCCTCGATCCTCGCGCTGCTCAAGGACCGTCCGATGCACGGCTACGAGATGATCCAGGAGATCGCCGAGCGCAGTGGCGGCGCCTGGAAGCCGAGCCCCGGTTCGGTCTACCCGACCCTCCAGCTCCTGGAGGACGAGGGCCTCATCGTCAGTCGCAGCGAGGGCGGCAAGAAGCTCTTCGCGCTCACCGACGAAGGCCGCACGGCCGCCGACGAGGGGCCCGAGGCCCCCTGGGAGGAGGCCGGCAAGGGCGTCGACTGGGAGGCCCTCGGCGAGATCCGCCAGGCCGGGTTCGGGCTCATGGAAGCCTTCGGGCAGGTCTGGAAGACCGGCAGCAAGGAGCAGCGCGACCGCGCCGTCGCCGTGCTCAACGAGACCCGCAAGCGCCTCTACCTCATCCTCGCCGAGGACGGGGAGCCGGAGGGCACCGCGGACTCGGCGGGCACGGGGAAGGACGCGGGCCGCGGCGAGGACGACGCCGCGGGCGAGCGCCCCTCCGGTGGCTGAGCGCCGGGGCCGAGGTCCCGTGCGCACGCCCGGCGAAGGGCCCCGTACAGGTGAGAGTGCGCGGGGCCCTTCGCCGTTCCCGTCTCCGCCGGGCGAGGGAGCCATCTCCTCCGCAAGGAGGAGGGAGCAGGCCAAAAGCCCCACCCTGTGCGGGAGGCGGGAACAGTCCCGTCCGCCGATGATCGGGCGGCGGCTCCGTGGTGAAGTGGAGAACGTGCAGCGTCGCAGTTCGTCGGTACCCGGCCCCCGTGACACCGCCCCGGACCCCGCGGCGGGGCTGAGCGGAACCCTCGCGGGGGTCGTCTCCGGTGCCCGCCGCCGCGCCGTGCGCGACGGCGACGAGCAGGTCGACACCGCACACCTGCTCCACTCCCTTCTCCAGGAGGACCCGCGCTGCCGCGAGGTCCTCCGCCCCCACCTCGCCCGCCTCCTCGGGCTCCTCGTGCAGCGCAGCATCGGGTACGGGCTGCGCTGGCAGGGCACCGTCGAGGACTCCGGCGGCCTGCCCGTGCTCGGGCACGCGGGCTGGTCCCCCGCCGCGAGCCTCGCCATGGACCGGGCCCGCGAACGCGCGGCGACCCGTGGCGGGACCAACGCCCCCCGCCCCGTCGACCTCCTCGCCGCCCTCGCCGCCGACCCCGGGTGCCGTGCCGTCGCACTGCTGCGCGACGCGGGCGCGGAACCGGAGTCGCTGCCGGCCGCGCTGGACACGGACGAGCCCGGTCACCGCGAGCCCGGCCACCGCGAGACGGACGAGTCCGGCCACCGCCAGGGGCATGAGCCCGCTCACCGCGAGGGCGACGAGTACGTACGTCCCCTCGACGTATCGGACCTGCGCGCCCGGCACCACGAACCGTAGGAGCGTCCGTCGCAGCTCCTTCGCCCCGTCAGTACCGAAGCGCGTGACGCACCTGACGGCTCCTGTCATGATGTCCCCGTTCGCCGGGGCCGAGGGGGCGCGGGCGGGAGGGGCGGGGCGATGAGCGGGACGGGGACGCGGGGACGCAAGGGCGTGGGTCTGGGGCTCGCGCTCGTGTCGGCGCTCGCCTTCGGTGGCTCGGGGGTCGCGGCGAAGCCGCTCATCGAGGCCGGGCTCGACCCGTTGCACGTCGTGTGGCTGCGGGTCGCGGGCGCGGCGCTCGTGCTGCTCCCCGTGGCGTGGCGGCACCGCGCGCTGCCGAGGACGCGTCCGGCGCTGCTGCTCGGGTACGGGCTCTTCGCGGTCGCCGGGGTGCAGGCGTGCTACTTCGCCGCGATCTCCCGTATCCCGGTCGGCGTGGCGCTGCTCGTCGAGTACCTGGCGCCCGCGCTCGTGCTCGGCTGGGTGCGGTTCGTGCAGCGCCGGCCCGTGAGCCGGGCGGCGACCGCGGGGGTCGTGCTCGCCGTGGGCGGGCTCGCCTGCGTCGTGGAGGTGTGGGCGGGGCTGCGCTTCGACGCGCTCGGTCTGCTGCTCGCGCTCGGCGCCGCCTGCTGCCAGGTCGGCTACTTCGTCCTCTCGGACCACGGGACGGAGCCCGCGAGCCCGGCGGAGCCGGCCGGGCGCACCGGACCCGCGCAGGAGCCGCCGTCGCCGCTCGGCGTCATCGCCTACGGGCTGCTCGTGGGCGCCGTCGTCCTCACCTTCGTGGCCCGGCCCTGGGGCATGGACTGGAGTGTGCTCGGCGGGCGCGCGGAGATGGACGGGACTCCGGTCGCCGCTTTCCTGCTGCTCGCCTGGATCGTGCTCGTCGCGACCGTCGTCGCCTACGCGACCGGCGTGGTCTCGGTGCGCGGTCTCTCGCCGCAGGTCGCGGTCGTGGTGGCGTGCCTGGAAGCGGTCGTGGCGACCGTGCTCGCGTGGGTGCTGCTCGGCGAACACCTCTCGCCGCCCCAGCTCGCGGGCGGATGCGTGGTCCTCGTCGGCGCGTTCGTCGCGCAGACGGCGACCCCGGCGGGCAGGGGCGAGGCCCGCACGGTCGCGGAGGGCGGCACCGTACCCCTGGAGACACGCGCGGAACTCCCGGACGCGCGCTGACGGCCGCGCGGCCGGGTGCGCGGCGGCGGGGGCACGGGGGCCACGAGGGTGCCCGGTCCCCGGCGGAGCGGAAGCGGCGCCCGGTCCTCGGCTGTACGGCCGCCCCCGCCGCGCCCTAGGGTGACCACCGTGTACGCGCGAGCGCTCGTTCTCCCGCCTCCGGCCCGCTGAGCGCGGGCTGAGGCCACCGGCCGTTCCGCCCCCGTACGACGTGGGGCGCGGGCGTCCCTCGCGCTGCCCGCAGAAGTCCCCGGCGCGCCGCTCCGGCGCCCCGGGCACGCTCTGACTTCTCGCGGAGAACCTTCTCGTGTCGTACGCCGTCTCAGGCCGCCCCGTGGGGCGCGGCCTGCTTTTCCTCACGCTCGCCGGGCTCGCCTGGGGCACCGCGGGTGCCGCCGCCGCGCTGCTCTACCGCTCCTCGGGGCTCGGCCCGCTCGCGCTCTCCTTCTGGCGCTATGTCGGCGGGCTCGCGCTGCTCCTCGCGACGCTCGCCCTGCGGCCCGCCTCCCGCCGTCCCCGTCCCGCCGCCCGGGTGCGGGGCGGGTTCGCGCGGACGCTCGCGCAGGGGCTCGTGCTCGCCGTCTTCCAGTCCACGTACTTCCTCGCCGTGCGCGACACGGGACTCGCGGTCGCGACCGTCGTCGCGCTCGGCTGCGGTCCCGTCCTGATCGCGCTCGGGGCGCGCCTCGGCTTCGGCGAACGCCTCGGCGCGAGCGGCGTGCTCGCCGTCGCGGGCGCGCTCGCGGGGCTCGCCGTGCTGGTGCTCGGCGGGGGCGGGGCGACGGTACGGCCCGCCGGGGTGCTGTGGGCGCTGGCCTCGGGCGTCTCGTACGCCGCGCTGACCCTCCTCACGCGCGGCGCCGCGCTCGCGGGGGGCGGGGGCGACGCCGTGACGACGACGGCGTGGTCCTTCGGCGTCGGGGCGCTCGTCCTGCTGCCCTTCGCCCTCGCGGAGGGCGCGCTGCCGGGGAGCGGCGCGGAACTCGGCACCACGCTCCTGCTCCTCGGCTACCTCGCCGGGGTGCCGAGCGCGCTCGCCTACGTCCTCTACTTCGCGGGGGCGGCCGTGGTCCGCTCGGCGACGGTCTCCGTGATCATGCTGCTCGAACCGGTGAGCGCGGCGGTCATCGCGGTCCTGCTGCTCGGCGAGCGGGTCACGGGCGCCACGACGCTGGGCGTGGCACTGCTGCTCGCGGCGGTGGCGGGACTCGCGGTGCGGGAACGGGGGGCGGGGGAGTAGGGGTACGGGGCGGGGGCGGCCCGCTGCCGGAGGCCGTCCCCGCCCCGTACTGCCTCAGCGGCTCTGACCGCCTCAGCGGCTCAGGTACTCCGGGAGCGGGATCGACGGGGCCAGGTCGGCGGCGGGTTCCGGGGTGCCGTACGTCTGCCGGACGGGGACGACGCCCGACCAGTACGGGAGGGTGAGGTCCTCGGGCTCGTCGTTGGGGCCGCCGGTGCGGAGCTTGGCGGAGACCTCGTCGAGGTCGAGGCGGAGGACGGCGGTCGCGGCCAGCTCCTTGGCGTTCGCGGGGCGCGAGTCGGCGGCGCGTCCCGCGACGACCTGGTTCACGATGGCGTCGAGCGCCGTGCGCCTCTCGTCCTCGTCCGTCACCTGGCGGGCGGTGCCCTGCACCACGACCGAGCGGTAGTTGATGGAGTGGTGGAAGGCGGAGCGGGCGAGGACGAGGCCGTCGACGTGCGTCACCGTGAGGCACACCGCGAGCCCGGGGTCCTGGCGTGCGGAGCGCAGCGGGCGCGAGCCGGTGGAGCCGTGCACGTACAGCGTCTCGCCCCGCCGCGCGTAGAGCGTCGGCAGGACCACGGGCGCGCCCTC
Organism: Streptomyces sp. Tu6071; assembly: GCF_000213055.1. Taxonomy (NCBI): domain Bacteria; kingdom Bacillati; phylum Actinomycetota; class Actinomycetes; order Kitasatosporales; family Streptomycetaceae; genus Streptomyces; species Streptomyces sp. Tu6071. The sequence goes on from NZ_CM001165.1 coordinate 6,854,140, forward strand.
GCGGAGGTAGCCGAGGTGGCAGAGGTAGGCGCTGTCGAGTATCGCGTGCACGGTCGGCCGGTCGTAGCGGGCCCGCTCGGGGGAGCGGGTGGGCTTCGTGCGGGGCGTGGGGCCGTAGGGCTCGGCGGGCTCGGTGGTCATGCGGGTCTCTCCTCGCTGCGGACACGCGGTTCACGGTGGGACGACTTGCGTAATCGATTGCACTAGTACAAACTGCTGTTTGTGCTAGGAGAGTATCGGATTTCCGGGCGGCGTGCCGCTGATATCGCCGCTGACGTGGAACAAGCCGTCGGACGGGGGGAGTTGGGGCCCGGCGACGTGCTGCCGCCGATGCGTGAACTCGCCGCGGACCTCGGCGTGAACGCGAACACGGTCGCCGCCGCCTACCGCACGCTGCGCGAGCGCGGCGTCATCGAGACGGCGGGACGGCGCGGGAGCCGGGTGCGGGCGCGCCCGGCCACGACCTCGCGCGACGCCGCGCGGATCGCCGTGCCGCCCGGCGCCCGGGACGTCGCCTCGGGCAACCCCGACGTGGCGCTCCTGCCCGCGCTCGCCCCTGCCTTCGCCGAGGCCGCGGCGGCGGGTGACGCCGACCCGGTGCTCTACGGGCACGCGCCCCTCGACCCCTCCCTCGCCGCGCTCGCCCGTGCGTCCTTCGCCGCGGACGGGGTGCCGGACGGGCCGCTCGCGGTCACGTCGGGCTCGCTCGACGCGATCGAGCGCGTCCTCGGCGCCCACCTGCGCCCCGGTGACGCCGTCGCCGTCGAGGACCCGGGCTGGGGCAGTCTCCTCGACCTCGTGCCCGCGCTCGGGCTGCGCGCCGTCCCCGTCGGTGTCGACGAGGACGGGCCCGTGCCCGCCGACGTGGCGCGCGCGCTCGGCGCGGGGGCCCGCGCCCTCGTCGTCACCGAGCGCGCCCAGAACCCCACGGGCGCGGTGCTCACGGCCGAACGCACCGCCCTGCTGCGGGAATTGCTCGCCGCGCACCCGGAAACGCTGCTCGTCGAGGACGACCACGGGCACGGCATCGTCGCGGGCCCGCCGGTGCCGCTCGCCGGCACGACGCGGCACTGGGCCTTCGTCCGCTCGGCGGCCAAGGCGTACGGGCCCGATCTGCGGATCGCCGTGCTCACGGGGGACGAGGTGACGCTCGACCGGCTGCGCGGCAGGCAGCGGCTCGGGCCCGGCTGGGTGAGCCACCTGAGCCAGCGCGCCCTGGCCCACCTGTGGCGTACGGGCGCGGTCGATCCCGTACGCGTCGCCGCCGCCTACGAGGCGCGGCGCGCCGCCGTCCTCCGGCGGCTCGCCGCGCACGGCGTGCCCGCGCGCGGTCGCAGCGGCATGAACGTGTGGGTCCCGGTCCCCGACGAGACCGCGGCGGTGGCCCGCCTGCTCACCGAGGGCTGGGCCGCGGCCCCCGGCGCCCGCTTCCGCCTCGCCTCGGGCCCCGGCGTCCGCGTCACGGTCTCGGGACTCGACGCGCCCGCGCTCGACGCACTCGCGGACGCGCTCGCGCGGGCGGTGGGACAGGGGACGGGGGAGCCGAGGACGTACGTGTGAGGGGCGGCGCGGTCCGGTGCGCGGGGGCGGTGGGACGGGGCAGCCGAGGACGTACGTGTGAGGGGCGCCGCGGTCCCGTGCGCGGGGCGGGGTCCTCGCGCACGCGACCGGGGCCCGAGGCGCCCCGCGCCTCAGGCCAGCTTGATCTTCCCGCCCGTGACGTCGAGCTTCAGCTCCTCCAGCGGTGACGTCGCCGGGGCGTGCTTCACCGAGCCGTCCTCGATGGAGAACTTGCTGCCGTGGCACGCGCAGTTGATCGTGCCGCCCGAGACCCCGGCGACCTGGCAGCCCGCGTGGGTGCAGACACTCGTGAACGCCTTGAACTCGCCTTTCGACGGCTGGGTCACGACGACCTTCTCGTCCGTGAAGATCTTGCCGCCGCCCTCCGGGATGTCGGCCGTGCTGCCGAGGGTCGTGCCGTGGCCCCCGGACGAGCCCTTGCCGCTGGAGCCCGAGGAGGAGCCGCCGCAGGCCGCGAGGAGGGCGGCCAGGCCGCTGGCCCCCGCCGCGGCGACGATGGTGCGGCGCGAGGCGCCGGAGCCGGAGGGGTGGAGGACGGTCATACGGGTTCCCTTCCGGGACACGAGGACGCGCGAAGCGACACGGGTACGGGGCGGGCGCGCCGGGCACGCCCGCCCCTATTGTCCGCCCTGCCGCGCCTCACCGGTCGGCAGGGGCCGACCGGCCTCCTGCCGTTCCCCCGGCCGGTCCTCCACCGCGACGCCCAGCGCCGCGCCGAGCCACCGCACCTCGTGCCGCAGCAGCGCGGCGGCGACCGGCGTGCCCGCCACGCCGTGCCCCGCCCCGGACAGCGGCAGCACCTCGTGCGGACGGCCCGCCGCGAGCAGCGCGGCCGAGAGCCGCAGCATGTGCGCCGGGCTCACGTTCTCGTCGGCGAGGCCGTGCACGAGCAGCAGCGGGCGGCGCAGGCGCGGCGCGTCGTCGAGGAGCGAGGAGGCCCGGTACCCCTCCGGCAGCACCGCCGGATCGCCGAGGAACCGCTCCTCCCAGTGCGTGTGGTAGAGGGCCCGGTCGCTCGGCGCGGCGCCCGCGACCGCCGCGTGGAAGGTCTCCGGGTGCCGCAGGACCGCCGCGGCGGCGAGGTAGCCGCCGTAGGACCAGCCCCGGATGCCGACCCGGCCCGGGTCCAGGTCCGGGTACGCGTCGGCCGCCGCGCGCAGGGCGTCGGCCTGGTCGGCGAGCGCGGCCGTGAGCCGGTCGCCGTGGATCGCGTACTCCCAGGGAGCGCCGCGCCCCGGCGTCCCGCGCCCGTCCGTGATCAGCACCGCGAAACCGTGCTCGGCGAACCACTGCGCGACCGCCGCCCACCACGTCCGCGCCCGCACCACGAGCCCCAGCCCGTGCCCCGCGTACGGGCTCAGGAGCACGGGCAGCGGGGTCCCTGGCGTGTGCCACGAGGGCAGGTACAGCGTGCTGCGGAGCGCGCGGGAACCGAGGCGCAGGTGGCGGGGGCGGGGGAGTACGAGGGGGATCTCTTCGAGGGAACGGAGGACGGCGGTACGGGACGCCACCGCGCCGCCCGTGCCGCCCGTGCCGCCCGTGCCGTCCGCGACCGCCGCGCCGTCCGCGCGATCCTTGCCCGCCGTGCCGTCCACGGCCGCCGCACCGCCCGCGCGCCCCGTGACCCGTACCGTGCGGCCCTCCGGGCCGAGCCCGTCGAGGACCAGCGTCCGGCCGCCCGCCGCGCCCTCGTACACGCCCGGCCCGGGGCCGCTCAGCCGTGTGGGCGCGGTGCCCGGCGTCCACGCCCACACGTGGACCTCCGTCGGGTCCGTACTCGCGCGGAGCAGCACCTCCTCGCCGCGCGCGCCCAGCACCTCGCGCACCTGAAGCCCCTCCGGGGTCGTCGCCGTCCCGGCCGCGAGGCCGCGCGTGCCGTCGCTGAGGACGCGCGCCGTGACGAGGGTGCCCGCGTCCGTGCGCAGGGGCGCGCCGGGCAGCAGGGAGACCCAGTACGGGTCGTGCTCCTCGGCGAGCGGGCGCGCGGAGCCGTCGGCGGGGTCGAGCGCGAGCGTGCGCACCGTGCGCTGGTCCCGGGTCTGCACGCTCGCCCAGGGGCCGTGCGCGTCCCATCCGGCCGCCGTCAGGTACTCGAACGCGGGGGCGTGCCACGGCGCTTCCGGGTGCCCCTCGTCCGCACGCCCGGGGAGCGCGACCGGCCGGACGCCGCCGCCGTCCGCCGCGACCAGGTGCAGGCTCGTGACCGCGTTCGCCGTGCCGGCCGCCGGGTAGCGCAGGGCGCGCGGGGGCCGCTCGGGGTGCGCGGGGTCGCCGAGCCAGCGGCGCGCGACGCCGCTCTCGTCCGTGCGGGCGACGAGCAGCGTCGCGCCGTCGGGCGCCCACCAGTACCCCTCCTCCCGGCCGATCTCGCCGCGCGCCACGAGGTCGGGCAGCCCGTACGTGACGTCCGGGCCCTCCGGTGCGACGAGGCACAGCACCGCGCCCTCGCCGCCCGGCCACCGCACGACGTGCAGCGCGCCGTCCCTGACGAACGCGAGCCGCTCCCCGCCCGGCGCGAGGCGCGGCGCCTTCGCGTCACGTATCCCCGGCAGCGGGCGCGGCGGGCCGGGCGTGCCCGTGTCGAGGGCCGCGAGGGTGCCGCCCGGGAGCGCGACGACGACGCGCCGCGCCCGCGCGTCGGCGGTGTACGCCGTGATCCCGGCCCCGGTGAGGGGTCGTTCGGCGGCCGGCCCGGTCTCGTGGAGCCACAGGCGTGGCGCCGCGTCCGTGCCGGAGGCGGAGCGCAGGAACAGGACGCGACGGCCGTCGTCCGCGACGGAGAAGGAGTGCGGACGGCCGCGCGAAAAGCGGGCGGAACGGGCGAATTGCTCGGGAAAAGCGCGCAGTTGTGCCTTGGTGGGAGGGGTGGGAGTCATGGGGCACTCTAGGCACACGGTGCCTGCGGCTGTCAGCCGCGCACGAGCCCGGCCCGCCGCTCGATAACCTGCGTTACATGCTCACCGAAGCCGCCGTGACCCGCTATCTGACCCCGCTGCGCGAAGGCGGCTCCCTCCCCGGGCTCGTCGAGGCCGCGGACGGGGAGCTGTACGTGCTGAAGTTCAGCGGGGCCGGGCAGGGGCGCAAGACGCTCGTGGCCGAGACCGTCTGCGGCCTGCTCGCCGCACGGCTCGGGCTGCGCGTGCCCGCACTCCGGGCGCTCGACCTCGATCCGGTCATCGGCCTCGGCGAGCCCGACGAGCAGGTGCAGGGGCTGCTCAAGGGCAGCGGCGGGCTCAACCTCGGCATGGGCTACCTCGCGGGCGCGCTCGGCTTCGACCCGCTCGCGTACGCCGTGGAGCCGCACGAGGCCGGGCGCGTGCTGTGGTTCGACGCGCTCGTCGGCAACGTCGACCGCTCCTGGCGCAACCCCAACCTCCTCGTCCAGGTGGGGGAGTTGTGGCTCATCGACCACGGCGCCACGATGATCTGGCAGCACAACTGGCCCACCGCCGCCGCCTCCGCGCTGCGCCGCTACGACGCGCGCGACCACGTCCTCGCCCCCTTCGCCCCCGATCTGGCCTCCGCCGAGGCCGAGTTGGCGCCGCTCGTCACCGAGGACCTGCTCACCGGCATCCTCGCCGAGGTCCCCGGGGCGTGGCTGGAGGGCGAGCGCGGCTTCGCGTCGGCCGACGAGGTGCGCCGCGCGTACGTGGACGCGCTCCTGCGCCGCGCCGACGGCCTCTCCGCGCGCATCGATCTCCCCGAGGAGCCCCCCGCCCCGCCGGTCCCCGCCTCGGGCTGGCGGCGGCCCGGCGAGGGCGCCCCCGCGCCCGTACCGCCCGCGCCGGGGACCGGCACGCCGCAGGTCTTCGAGTACGCGGCGCTGCGCCTCGTCCCGCGCGTCGACCGCGGCGAGTACGTGAACGCGGGCGTCGTCGTCTACCAGCGCGCCACCGGCTTCGTCGCGGCCCGCACGCGCCTCGACCCGGCGCGGCTGCGCGGCCTCGACCCGGACGCCGACGCCGAGGGCGCCGCCGCGCTCCTCCGCGCGGTCGAAGCGGTGTGCGGCGGCGGGAGCGGGGCGGGCGGCGCGGCGGGCGACGACGCGGGCCGCCGTTTCCGCTGGCTCGTGGCACCGCGCTCGGCCCTCCTCCAGCCGGGCCCCGTGCACACCGGCCTTACGCGGGCGCCCGGGGCGGAGCTGGACCGGCTGCTGGAGCGGCTCGTTCCCTGAGCGGGCCGTTTCCCGGCCCCCGCGCGGCCGTCCGCCCCGGGCCGCGCGAGAGGGATCACACGCCGCCGCGAGCCCGGCCCGTTGACACCCGGTGCCACGCCTTCTAGCGTCACTTCCACCCAAGGTACTAAGCGGTCGCTCATTCGCGCGCGGTAGTGTGAGGAGCCCGCCGTGCGAGAGCCCCCGCGGCCCCGCCGTACCGGGCGTCGAGGTTTCCCCCAGGGACGAGGAGAACACCACATGTCCACCACCGAGCAGCGCGTAGCCGTCGTGACCGGTGCGGCGCGCGGAATCGGCGCGGCCACCGCCGTCCGCCTCGCCGAGGAGGGCCGCGCCGTCGCCGTCATCGACCTCGACGAGGCGGCCTGCGAGGACACCGTCGGGAAGATCACCGCCGCGGGCGGCAAGGCCCTCGCGGTCGGCGCCGACGTCTCCGACGAGGCGCGGGTCGAGGCCGCCGTCGCGCGGATCGCCGAGGAGCTGGGCGCCCCGACGATCCTCGTCAACAACGCCGGGGTGCTCCGCGACAACCTGCTCTTCAAGATGAGCGTGAGCGACTGGGACACCGTCCTCGGCGTCCACCTGCGCGGGGCCTTCCTCATGGCCCGCGCCGTGCAGAAGCACATGGTCGACGCGAAGTTCGGCCGGATCGTCAATCTCTCCAGCTCCTCCGCGCTCGGCAACCGGGGGCAGGTCAACTACTCGGCGGCCAAGGCCGGGATGCAGGGCTTCACGAAGACCCTGGCCATCGAGCTGGGCAAGTTCGGCGTCACCGCGAACGCCGTCGCCCCCGGCTTCATCGCGACCGACATGACGGCCGCGACCGCCGAGCGCGTCGGCATGGGCTTCGAGGACTTCCAGAAGGCCGCCGCCTCGCAGATCCCGGTCCAGCGCGTCGGGTACCCCGAGGACATCGCCAACGCCGTCGCCTTCTTCACCGCCGACGCGGCCGGCTTCGTCTCGGGCCAGGTCCTGTACGTGGCCGGCGGCCCGCTCAACTGAACACCCGGAAGGACAGCACCAGATGACTGAGCAGCAGCGGCCGGACTCCGGAGAGGTCGCCCTCGTCACCGGGGCCAGCCGGGGCATCGGCTACGGCATCGCGGCGGCCCTCGTGGCCCGCGGCGACCGCGTGTGCATCACCGGGCGCGGCGAGGAGGCGCTCAAGGAGGCCGTCGAACGCCTCGGTTCCGACCGCGTCATCGGCGTGGCGGGCAAGGCGCACGACGAGGCCCACCAGGCCGCCGCCGTCGCCGCGACGATGGAGGCGTTCGGCCGCGTCGACCACCTCGTCAACAACGCGGGCACCAACCCGGTCTTCGGCCCGCTCGCCGAACTCGACCTCAACGTGGCCCGCAAGGTGTACGACACCAACGTGCTCTCCGCGCTCGGCTTCGCGCAGCGGACGTGGCGGGCCTGGCAGCGGGAGCACGGCGGGACGATCGTCAACATCGCCTCGCTCGCCGGGGTCTCCGCCTCGCCCTTCATCGGCGCGTACGGGATGAGCAAGGCCGCCATGGTCAACCTCACCCTCCAGCTCGCGCACGAGTTCGCGCCGAAGGTACGGGTCAACGCGCTCGCCCCGGCCGTCGTCAAGACGAAGTTCGCCGAGGCGCTGTACGAGGGCCGCGAGGCCGAGGTCGCCGCCTCGTACCCACTCGGCCGGCTCGGCGTCCCCGAGGACATCGGCGGCGCCGCGGAGTTCCTCACCTCGGACCGCTCCGGCTGGATCACCGGCCAGACGCTCGTCCTGGACGGCGGCATCTTCCTCAACGCGGGCGTGGGCTGAGCCGGGAACGCGGCGCGGGGCGGCCGGAGAGCGGGCGCCGGGCTGTCCGGGGTGCGTCCGCCCTCGGGCGAGGGCCGTCCCGGATGCGCCGGCCCTGCTGCGAGGGCCGTCCCCGGGGCCGCCTGCCTCCGTGCGCGGGCCGTACGGGGGCGGGCGCGGCTTCCGCCCGGGGAACGGCCTCGGGGCGGCGTTGTCAGTGCCTCCCGGTAGGTTCGGTGACGTACCGAGCGCACCCCCGGAGGTTGTTGACGTGACCGTGACCCCTGCCGCCCCGCTGCCCGCGTCCTGGAGCGGCGTACTCGGCGAGGAGCTGGAGCAGCCCTACTTCGCCGAGCTGATGGCCTTCGTCGCCGCCGAACGCGAGGCGGGCCCGGTCTACCCCCCGCAGGAGCAGGTCTTCGCCGCGCTCGACGCGACCCCCTTCGAGGACGTCAAGGTCCTCGTCCTCGGCCAGGACCCCTACCACGGCGCGGGCCAGGGCCACGGCCTGTGCTTCTCCGTCCGGCCGGGCGTCCGCGTCCCGCCGTCCCTGCGCAACATCTACAAGGAGATGCACGCCGAGCTGGGCATCCCCGTCCCCGACAACGGGTACCTCATGCCGTGGGCCGAGCAGGGCGTCCTGCTCCTCAACGCGGTCCTCACCGTCCGCGAGGGCGAGGCGAACTCCCACAAGAACAAGGGCTGGGAGCGGTTCACTGACGCCGTCATCCGCGCCGTCTCGGCGCGCCGCGACCCGGCCGTCTTCGTGCTGTGGGGCGCCTACGCGCAGAAGAAGCTGCCCCTCATCGACACCGAGCGGCACGTCGTCGTGAAGGGCGCGCACCCCTCCCCGCTCTCGGCGAAGAAGTTCTTCGGTTCGCGCCCCTTCACGCAGATCGACGAGGCGCTCGCCGCGCAGGGCCACAAGGCGATCGACTGGCGTATCCCCGACCTGGGCTGAGCCCCGCCTGAGCCGCCCGGGGCCGGGCTGCCGTTAGCGTGCCCGTACCGCCGCCCGCCCGGCGACGGTACGGGCGGCGAGCGGAGGCGGCGGGTGCGGGGACGGCACGAGGACACGAGGGACCGCGCGGTCGCGACCCGGATCGGGCAGGCCGCGCTGCTGCTGCACGCGGGGGACAGGGCCGAGGCCCGCGCACGGCTCCTCGCGCTGTGGGAGGAACTGCCCCCGGGCCCGGGCCCGCACCGCTGCGCCCTCGCCCACTACCTCGCCGAGGCGCAGGACGACCCGGCCCGCCGCCTCGACTGGGACCTCACCGCGCTGCGCGCCGCCGGGCCCGGCAACCGCTCCCTGCTGCCCCGCCTCCGCCTCGCCCTCGCCGCCGATTACGCCCGCGCCGGGCGTACGAGCGAGGCCCGCGCCCATCTCGTCCGGGCCCGCGAGGCGGCCGAGGCGCTGACCGCGGGGCCGTACGCGGATGGAGTGCGGGCGGCGATCATCCGGCTGGGACAGCGGCTGGGGGCGTAGGTCTCGCGCGCGGCGGGACGTGCGGTCGGGGCCTCGGGCGCCCGCGGTGCACGCGGGGGGCTCGGCCGTACCGGCCCACGGCGGGCGGGGGCGGCGCTAGCCTGCCGCTCATGACAGCACCCGCCTCCACCGACTGGCCCCCCGCTCCGACAGCGACGGCACGCCTCGTGCTCCGTGCCTCCGAGGCACGGGACCGGGCGGCGTTCGTCGCGCTGTTCTCCTCGGAGGAGGTCGGGACGTACAAGGGCGGGGCGAGACCGCGCGCGGAGCTGGAGGCGGCGATGCCCGCCGTGCCGGGACAGCGCCCCGGCTTCTTCGTGGTCACGGCGGAGGAGGAGATGATCGGCGCGGTGACGCTCGACCGCCGCGAGGACGGGGCCACCGAGCTGGGCTACCTCTTCCTGCCCCGGGTATGGGGGCGCGGTTACGCGACCGAGGCGTGCGCGGCGGCGCTCGCCTGGTGCGCGGCCGAACGGCCCGGCGAGCCGGTGGTGGTGACGATCCAGACGGCCAACACCCGCTCGATGCGCCTCGCCGCACGGCTCGGCTTCACCGAGGTGAAGCGGTTCCACGAGTGGGGCGCCGAGCAGTGGCGCGGGGAGCTGACGCGGCGGGTGCCGGCGGGCTGAGCCGGCCCCGCTCACGTACCGTCCCGTTCACGTACCGTTCCGTTCACGCACCGCCCCCCTGGCGCCCCCACTGCCCAAGCCTCGTGGTGAGCACGACGAACCCGGGTCACCAGGGCTTTTCGTCCGCGCGGGGGCCCCGCGCTCTCCGCCGCGCGGAGCCACCCGGGCCTTTCACGGGTGGGGAGAGACCGCCGCCTCCGCCGCCAGGTCGAGCGCCCCGCGCGCCTCGGCCACCACCCCCGCGTCCGTGACGAAGTGCGTGTCCTGCTCCGCCGAGGCGCTGGAGACGCCGAGCGGCACCCAGGCGGCGCCGCCGCGGACCGGGGCGCGGCGCTTGGCCGAGAGGTGGACGGCGTCGACACCCGCCGCGAGCAGCGCCGGGATGTCGGCGGGGCGTACCCCGCCGCCCGCCATCACCCGCACGCCCGGCGCCGCCGCGACCATCGCGGCGAGCCGGTCGAGCCCCTGCCCCGCGGCCGGTGCGCCGCCGGAGGTCAGGACCCGGGTGAGGCCGAGCGCGGGGAGCAGCGCGGCCGTGCCGACCGGGTCCGCCGCCACGTCGATCGCGCGGTGCAGCGTCACCTCGGCCGCCGGGTCCGCCTCCCGGGCGGCGTCGCGCAGCCTGGCGACGGCCTCGACGTCGAGCGTGCCCTCCGCCGTGAGCGCGCCGATCACCACGCCGCGCGCCCCCGAGGCGATCACGGACCGCACCTCGGCGGTCATGAGGGCGATCTCCTCGGCGTCGTGGACGAAGTCCCCGGGCCGGCAGCGCACCAGGACCTGCACGGGCGTCCCCACCGCGGCGACCGACTCGACGAGCGCGGCCGAAGGGGTGAGGCCGCCGAGTTCCAGGCCGGTGCAGAGTTCGACACGGTCCGCCCCGTGGTCGCGGGCGACGCGGGCGCCCGCCGCCGAGGTGACCGCGATCTCCAGCGTGGGACGGGACTGACCGGCGCTCACTCCTCGGTCCCGGTGAGGGCCTGGTCGGAGGCGGGGATGATGCGGGCCGTGAGGTCCGGGTCGGCCATGTCGCGGTCGAAGGGGAACATCGGGCGGCTGATGCGGTGGTGACCGAGACGTACGAGGTCCTGGTCGACGCCGCCGGGCGTGAGCGCCATCTTCCAGCCGTTCGACATGGCGAACAGTTCCGGCTCCAGGTACCCGATCTTGACGATCACGATGTCGGCGGAGCGGGGGTCCAGCGACAGGTCCGTGAAGTCGTGCTCGTGGTGGTACGGCTTGCGGAGTCTCGTGAGGATCGCGTACACGCTGCCCACCCGGACGACGACCTCGGTCTCGGCGTCGCGGTCGCCGTGGCGGATGGCATGGACGACGCCGGTGAGCGTGACGGGTCCCGCGTGCCGGTCGTCCACGGCGGCGCCCGCCGTGACGGTGACGGTCGCGCCGACCCCGGCGGCGACGGCGGTGTCGATCGCGGCGGGCCCCGGGACCGAGGCGTAGATCACCGTCGGCCCGTCCTCCTTCTGGAACTCCGGCCGCTCCAGGAGCCGGGTGAGGCCCCACGTGACGTCGCCCGCGCCGCCCGCGGTCGGGTTGTCCCCCGTGTCGCTGATGAAGTACGGCTTCCGCTCGGACGCGAGTGCCTCGTCGAGGAGTTCGTCGTACGTCCCGGTCGGCGCGACGAAGTCGAAGTCGGCGCGCGCGTCCCAGAAACCCCGGGCCAGGCGCTCGGCGCCACGCGCGACCGCCTCGGTGTCCTCGCCCGTGACGACCACGACGGCGCGGTTGCGGGGCTCGTCGGCCCAGGCGTAGCCGACCCAGATCGCGGCGTCCGTCACGCCCTCGGCGGCCTCGACCTCGTCGACCGCCGCGTACACGCTCTTCGCCGGCTCGATGCGGGTCGAGGTCTGCTCGCCCGCCAGGAGGACGGGGACGGGGACCCACGCCTTGACGGGGCGGGGCGCGCCCGTCGTCAGGAGGCCGACCAGGTTGCGCACCGCGCGCTCCTTGGTCTCCATGTGGTCCTCGTGCGGGGCCATCCGGTAACACGTGATCAGGTCGCTGCGGTGGACGAGCGCGCGCGAGACGTTGCCGTGCAGGTCCATCGAGGTCGAGACGACGACGTCGGGGCCCACGGTCGCGCGGATGCGCTCCAGGAGGACCGCCTCGGCGTCGTCGACGCCCTCGACGGTCATCGCGCCGTGGATGTCGTACCAGAGGCCGTCGAGCGCGGGCAGCGCGGCGAGGCGCTCCACGAGTTCGTCGGTGAGCGCCTGCCACGCGGCGGCCGTCACGGTGCCGCCGGGCAGCGACTTGCCGACCAGGGCGCCGTGCCACTCGGCGGCCTCGCGCAGCGGCGCGCCGGGGGCGAGGAAGGGGTACCGGTCGAATATCGCGGTGCCGCGCGCGGGGTGGAAGGCGGGGGCCTCGGTACGGGCGGGGGAGAAGGTGGAGGACTCGATGCCGAGCCCGGCGACGGCGATGACCGGGCGGTCGAGTGCGGTGCGGGCGGTGCTGCTCTGGGACATGGCGTGGCTCCTCGTACGGAGGGTGAGGGCGGTGGGGAGGGGCGGGCGCCCCGGCCGGCTGCTCCGGGCCGGGGAGCCGCGCTCCTGCTCGGGGTCGTGCGCGGGCGTCAGCCCCTGGCCGGTGCGGGTACGGGGACGATGCCGCCCGCCTCGCCGAGCGCGCGGGCCAGGGCGCGCTGGAGGGCGAAGAGCCCGGCGCCGACGAGTCCGGCGTCCGCGCCGAGCGAGGCCCGCTCGATGGTGAGGTGTTCGGTGACGAGCGGGTGGCAGCTCTCGTAGAGCTGTCCGCGCACGGCGGCGACGAAGGGTTCGAGGGTGGAGAGGATGCCGCCGAGGTAGACGGCGTCCGGGTTGAAGAAGTTGACGTTGGCGGCGAGGACCTGGCCGAGGTGGTCGCCCGCCCGGCGGACCGCGCGGGTCGCCTCCGGGTCGGCGTCGCCCGCGAGCCGTACGACGTCCTCGGTGCTCGTGACGTCGAGGCCGCGCTCGCGCAGGATGCGCACGAGGGCGGCGCCCGAGGCGACCGTCTCCAGGCAGCCGGTGTTGCCGCAGGAGCAGGGGACGTCGGCGCCGCCCGCGTCGACGCGGATGTGCGTGATGTCCCCGGCCGCGCCGGTCGCGCCCCGGTAGAGGCGGCCGTCGGCGATGACACCGGCGCCGATCGCGGAGCCGATCTTCACCATGATCGACTGCCGGTGTCCGGCGGGCCGGACACTCTGTTCGCCGACCGCCATGCAGTTGGCGTCGTTGTCGACGACGGCGGTGACGCCGAAGCGCTCCTCCAGCCAGTCCGCCACGGGGAAGCGGTTCCAGCCCGGCATCCGCGAGGGCAGGACGACGGCCCCCGCGGCGGCGTCGACGGGGCCGGGCAGGGAGAGGCCGACGCCGCGGAGCCGGGCGCGACCTCGGGCGGCGGCGAGCGCCTCCAGGTGCTCGGCGAGTCTCGGCAGGGCCGTCTCCGGGCCGTCGTCGATCTCGAACGGGACGTTCGCGACCTCGCGCAGTCCGCCGCCCGGGAGCACGACGCCGATCCGGGCGTGCCTGCCGCCGACGTCCGCGGCGACCGCGTACTCGTCGTGGCCGCCCACGCGCAGGACCTTGCGCGGACGGCCGCCCGTGGAGGACTGGGTGCCCTCCTCGGCGACGAGTCCGCGCTCGACGAGCTGGGCCACGGTGAGGGAGATGGTGGAGGGAGCCGCGCCGAGGAGCCCGGCGAGTTCGGCGCGGGACGACGCCTGCCCGGAGGCGACGAGTTCGAGGACCCGTGCCGCGAGGGTGGGCGCGCCCTTGGCCGCGGCGCCCTTCGTGGACACGCCCTTGACGGCCTTGCGGTCCCGTGCACTTATTTCAGTCATGTACGAAGTTACTTCCGCAATGGTGGGTGTGACGGAGACAGTACGCCCGCGACAAGCGCGGAGGACAACTCCGTGGAGAAAGTTGACGAGCTGTTGAGTGAGGCAAAGGGGGATCGAATCAGGACATAAGCACCAAGTGGGTGAGGATGGCTGGGTGCCCGGGACTTTCTTCGGAATCGCAGAAACTTACTTTTTACTAATTCTTGTTTGTTTGTTCGGCGAGTCCGTCGTTGACTGTCGCCGTACAGCGCCGACCCCGCGGCGCCGACCCGGACTGCCGGGACGAATGCGGGTCCTTTCACCTGAGGAGAGTCATGTCCCTTGCTCGCATGGCGGCCGGCCGCCGCTGGGCCCTGGTCGCGGGTGCCGCCGTCACCACCGGCGCACTGCTCACCGGGTGTTCCGGCGGCGGAACCTCTTCGTCCGGCTCGTCGTCCTCGGACACCATCAACTACGCGCTGCCCGCGAACTTCACGCCGAACTGGATTCTCCCCGTCGGCACCGCCTCGCACCTCAACACGAACAACTCGTCCATATCCCAGTCCCTGTGGGAACCGCTCGTCGCGTACGACGGCTCCGCGGGCAAGGTCGGCTGGAACAAGGACAACTCGCTCGCCACCGACGCGAAGTTCGCCGCCGACAGCAAGAGCGTGACGATCACCCTCGGCGACCGGCACTGGAGCGACGGAAAGCCCGTCACCTCCCGCGACGTGGAGTTCTGGTACAACCTCGTCAAGGCCGACAAGGAGGACTGGGCGAGCTACAGCCCGGGCAAGGCTCCCGACAACTGGACCTCCTTCAAGACCGTCGACGCGACGCACTTCACCCTCACCTTCGACAAGGCGTACAACCAGCAGTGGATGCTCGCCAACGAGTTGAGCATGATCCGCCCCATGCCGCAGCACGTGTGGGACAAGACCAGCGACGCGGGCACCGTCTCCGACCAGGACCGGGACACCGCGGGCGCCAAGAAGGTCTGGTCGTACCTCAACGGCGCGGCCAAGAAGATCTCGGGCTACGCGAGCGACCCGCTCTGGAAGACCGTCAGCGGCCCGTACACCCTCAAGACCTTCACGACCGCGGGCAAGGTCCAGCTCACCGCCAACCCCAAGTACGACGGCGGCGGCAAGGCCAACATCAAGAACGTCAACCTGCTGCCGTTCACCACGACCGACGCCGAGGTGAACGCGCTCCGCTCCGGCACCGTCGACTACGGCTACATCAACGCCACCGACCTCGGCCAGGAAGCGGCCTTCAAGGCCAAGGGCTACACGCTGAAGCCGTGGACCGGCTGGGCGATCACGTACATGCCGTACAACTTCAACAACCCCGCCATGGGCCCGGTCTTCAAGCAGCTGTACGCCCGCCAGGCGATCCAGATGTCCGTGGACCAGGCGAGCCTGTCCAAGGTCGTCTACAACGGCACCGCCGTGCAGACCTACGGCCCGATCCCGCAGGGCCAGACCTCGTCCTTCGTGTCGCCGGAGCAGAAGAACAACCCGTACCCCTTCGACACCGCCAAGGCCAGGAAGCTCCTCACCGACCACGGCTGGACGAAGCAGGGCGGCAGCCTCGTCTGCGCCAACCCCGGCACGGGCGACGACCAGTGCGGCAAGGGCGTCGACAAGGGCACCAAGTTCCAGATGCAGGTCCTGTCGCAGTCCGGCTCCACGGTCACCGACAACATGATGAGCGCGCTCCAGTCCTCCTTCGCGAAGACCGGCATCAAGTTCGACATCAAGACCGCGCCCGTCAACTCCGTGCTGTCGCAGGCCGGTCAGTGCAAGGCCGGTGACTCCGGCTGCAAGTGGCAGCTCTCGTTCTTCGGCACCGCGGGCAGCTGGTACTTCCCCGCCTACCCGAGCGGCGACTCCCTCTTCGCGAGCGGCGGCGGCTCCAACTTCGGCAGCTACTCCAACCCCGCCGTCGACAAGCTCGTCTCCGCCACCACCACCTCCTCCTCCGACGAGGCCGTGCAGAAGTACAGCGCCGCCCTCGCCAAGGACCTCCCGGTGGTCTGGCTCCCCGAGCCCGACTACCAGATCTCCGTGGTCAAGGCAGGACTGGGCGGCTTCGCGCAGGACTCCCTCGCCAACTTCCACCCCGCCATGTGGAAGTGGACCAAGTAGACCCGGTCGGTGCGTGCGGGCCCGCCCGGCCGCCAGGCCGCCCCGGGCCCGCACGCACCCTCGCCCCCGCACCCCCTCCCCGTCGGCTCCCACGCGGCGGCGACGCCGCCCCTGCCCCCGGTGACGCCAGCGCGCCCCCCAGAGACGAAGGCGACCGGAAGAACACATGAGCACTTCCTCGTACCTGATCAGACGCGTCCTCCAGGCCCTCGCGGTGATCGTCATCGTGACGATCGTCGTGTTCGGCCTGCTGCACGCCCTGCCCGGCGGACCCGCGCGCGGCATCCTCGGGCCCCAGGCCACCGCGCAGCAGATCGCGCACTTCAACCACGAGCAGGGCCTCGACAAGCCGCTGCCCGTCCAGTACTTCTACTACCTCGGCCAGCTCCTCCACGGCGACCTCGGCACCTCCTACACGCTCAACGAGCCCGTGTCGCAGCTCATCACCGAGCGCCTGCCGAAGACCCTCGTCCTCACCGTGCTCTCCGCACTCCTCGGCCTCGTCCTCGCCGTCCCGCTCGGCATGTGGCAGGCGGTGCGCCGCAACAAGCCGGTCGACTACGTCATCACCACGGTGAGCTTCATCGCCTACTCGACGCCCGTCTACTTCCTCGGGCTGATCCTGGTGCTGGTCTTCAGCCAGGGCCTCGGCTGGCTCCCCTCGCAGGCCCCGCAGGGCGAGACGCTCGGCCAGGTCTTCTCCGACCCGCAGGCCCTCGTGCTCCCCGTGATCGCGGGCGCCGCGTCGATGATCGCCGTCTTCAGCCGCTACATGCGCGCCGCGACCCTGGAGAATCTTTCCGAGGACTACGTGCGCACCGCCAGGGCGGGCGGCTCCCGCTCCCGCGCGATCCTGTGGCGCCACGTCTTCCGCAACTCGCTGACGCCCGTCGTCGCGATGCTCGGCTACTACGTACCCGTCCTCTTCGGCGGAGCCCTCGTCGTCGAACAGCTCTTCAACTACCCGGGCATGGGCCTGCTGTTCTGGACCGCTGCCCAGGCGTCCGACTACCCGGTCCTGCTCGGCTGCGTCCTCGTGATCGCGGTCGCGACCGTCGTCGGCACCCTGCTCGCCGACATCGTCCAGCGGGTCATCGACCCCCGAGTGAAGGCAGGACGGGCATGAGCGCCGTCATCCAGCCGGGCAAGGTCCCCGGCACCGCCACCGCGCCCGGCGAGACCTCCGGCGCCAGGCTCGCGGTCCGCCGCTTCCTGCGCAACCGACTGGCCGTCGTGGGCCTCGTCTTCGTCGTCCTCTTCTTCCTGTTCTGCTTCATCGGTCCGCTCGTGTACTCCACCGACCAGACCCACACGCTGCTCGACCAGGTCAACCAGTCCCCGAGCGGAGCCCACTGGCTCGGCACCGACGCCGTCGGCCACGACGAACTCGGGCGCCTCATGTACGGCGGCAAGGTCTCCCTCATCGTCGGCCTCGCCGCCGGTGTCCTCGCGACCGTGATCGGCACGCTGTGGGGCGCGACGGCCGGGTACGCGGGCGGCTGGATCGACGCGTTCATGATGCGCGTCGTCGACGCGGGCATCGCCATCCCGGCGCTGTTCATCCTCCTCGTGGTCTCCGCCATCACCACGCCGGGACTGAGCGGCCTCGTCGTCATCCTCGGGCTCGTGTCCTGGCTCGTGCCCTCCCGCCTCGTCCGCGCCGAGACACTGACCCTGAAGAACAGGGACTACGTCCTGACCCTGCGCGCCATCGGCGGCACGCACGGCCGCGCGATCCTGCGGCACATCCTGCCCAACTCGGTCTCGACCGTGATCGTCGCCGCGACCTTCCAGATCGCCGACGCGATCCTCCTGGTCGCCTACGTCTCCTACCTGGGACTCGGCGTCCAGCCGCCGCAGACCGACTGGGGCGGCATGCTCTCGGCCGGGCTCACCGCCGCCTACTCCGGTTACTGGTGGCTGATCCTGCCGCCCGGCCTGGCCATCATCGTGGTGGTGTGGGCGTTCAACGCGATCGGGGACGGGCTCCGCGACGCTTTCGATGTGAGGGGACGCGGATGAGCGCCACCACCAAGGCTCCCGGACGCCCCGCGCCGGGACCCGTACTCGCACTCGACGACCTCGGCGTCGTCTTCACCACCGAGACCGGCGAGGTACCGGCCGTCAAGGGCGTGTCCCTCCAGGTCGCCCCCGGCGAGACCCTCGCCCTCGTCGGCGAGTCGGGCTCCGGCAAGTCGACCATCGCGCTCGCCGCGATGGGTCTCCTCGACACCAACGCCCGCGCCACCGGCAGCGCCGTCGTCGCCGGTACCCAGGTCGTCGGCACCCCGGACTCCGCGCTCGCCGCGCTGCGCGGCAAGAGCGTCTCGATGGTGTTCCAGGAACCCGCCACCGCACTCGACCCGCTCACCCGGATCGGCCGCCAGATCAGCGAGGTGATCCGCAACCACCGCGAGGTCTCCGCGAAGGAGGCCGCCGCCGAGGCCGTCGAACTCCTGCGCCGCGTCGGCATCCCCGACCCGGAGAACCGGGCCCGCGCCTACCCCTTCCAGCTCTCCGGCGGCCAGCGCCAGCGCGTCGTCATCGCCATGGCCATCGCCAACGAGCCGGGCCTGCTGATCGCCGACGAGCCGACCACCGCGCTCGACGTCACCGTGCAGGCCGAGATCCTCGACCTCCTGCGCCGCCTCGCTGTCGACACCGGCACCGGCGTACTGCTCGTGACCCACAACATGGGCGTCGTCGCCGACTTCGCCGACCGCGTCGCGGTCATGTACCGGGGCGAGATCGTCGAGACGGGCCCCGTCGAGGACGTCCTGCTGCGCCCCGGTCACGACTACACGCGGCGGCTCCTCGCCGCCGTGCCCCGGCTCTCCGTCGCCGAAGCGGTGGCGGAGGAGCGGGCCGAGGCCGCTCAGCGGAAGCCGGAGGCGGTACGGGACGAGCCGACCGGCGCCGCGCGCACCCCCGAAGCCCCCGCCCCCGTCGCCGAACTCACCGACATCAGCGTCGTCTTCGGCCGCGGCAAGGCCGCCGTACGCGCCCTCGACGGCGTCTCGCTCCACGTCGGCCCCGGCGAGACCCTCGGCCTCGTCGGCGAATCGGGCTCCGGGAAGTCCACCGCCGCGCGCGTCGCACTCGGCCTCATCCCGCCCACCTCGGGCACCGTCACCCTCTTCGGCTCCGACCTCGGCCGCACCAGGGGCCGCGCCCGCCGGGCCCTGCGCTCCGGCATCGGCGTCGTCCTCCAGGACCCCGTGGCCTCGCTCGACGCGCGCATGACCGTCGGCGAGTGCGTCGCCGAACCGCTCAGGGTCCACCGACGCGAACTGTCCGCCAAGGACCGCCAGGCCAAGGTCGCCGCCGTGCTCGAACGGGTCCGGCTGCCGCGCGAGGTCGCCCGGCGCGCGCCCCGCGAACTCTCCGGCGGCCAGCGCCAGCGCGTCAGCCTGGCCCGCGCCCTCGTCCTGGAGCCGCGCCTCCTCGTCGCCGACGAACCGACCAGCGCGCTCGACGTGAGCGTGCAGGAAGCGGTGCTCGACGTCATCACGGAACTCCAGGAGGAACTGGGCTTCGCCTGCCTCTTCGTCTCCCACGACCTCGCCGTCGTGCAGCACTTCGCGCAGCGCGTCGTCGTGATGCGCGCGGGCCGCGTCGAGGAGCAGGGCAGTACGGGGACGACGCTGCTGCACCCGGAGACCGACTACACCCGCCGTCTGCTGGCAGCCGTGCCCGTGCCCGACCCCGCGGTGCAGCGCGCCCGCCGGGCCGACCGCCTGGCCACGCTCGCCGCGGGCCGCTCGGAGGCACAGGCGTGACCCACCCCGTTCCCCCCACAGGGGCCCGTACGGCCCCCGATCCCGCGCGGCCGTTGTTCGCGGGCATCGACATCGGCGGCACGACGACCCAGGTGGTCGTGTGCGCCGACGACCTGACCGTCCTCACCCGGGCCGAGGTCGCGACGCCCGCGCGCGAGGGCGGCCACGCCATGACGGGCGCCGCGCTCGGCGCGCTCGCCCCGCTCCTGGCCCGCACCCCGGGCCGGCTCGTCGGCGCCGGGGTCGGCGCGGCCGGCGTCGTGGACCCCGCGACCGGGCGCATCCTCGTCGCGAGCGACTCCTTCCGCGGCTGGGCCGGATTCGCCGTCACGGAAGCGGTCGAGACGGCCCTCGGCGTCCCGGCCTTCCTCGACAACGACGTCAACGCCTTCCTCATGGGGGAGGTCTCGGCGGGTGCCGTGCGCGGCGAGAGCGACGTGCTCGGGATGACCCTCGGGACCGGCGTCGGCGGCGCCCTCTGGACCGGCGGCACCCTCTTCCCCGGTCCGCACGGCGCGGCGGGCGAGATCGGCCACATCCCCGGTTTCGGCGATCTGCCGTGCACGTGCGGCGGACGCGGCCACCTGGAGACGCTCGCGTCGGGCCGGTCCATCGGCGCCAGGTACGCGGACCGCACCGGGCGGCGCCTCACCGCCCGCGAGGTGTACGAGGCCGCCACGTACGGGGACGAGGACGCGCGCGCCGTCTACGAGGCCGCCGGGCGGGGCATCGCGCGCGCCGTCGTGATCACGGCGGGCGTCGTCGACCTCACGACCGTCGTCGTGGGCGGCGGCGTCAGCGGTGCCTGGCCGCTCCTGGAGCCGGTCGTCCTGGCCGCCCTCGCCGCCGAACCGCCGGTGAGCGGGCACCCGGTGCGCCTCGTGCGCGCGGCGCTCGCCTCCGACGCCGTCCCCGTCGGCGCGGCGGCGCGCGCCCGCGGGGAACTGTCGGCGGCGCTGCGGGCCTGACACGCCCGCGCCCCTCAACCGCCGTACGCGTCCCGGCAGATCCGCGCCTGCGGGCTGTCGGCGGGCCAGCCGCCGTACGTACGGCCCAGGGCGCACACGCCACCGCCCCCGTTCCCCCTCGCCGAGGGCCTGGCCTCGCGCTGCTCGCGGTGCGGGGCGGCGCGGCGCGGGGGCGCCGGGGGCGCCGCGGGCGGCGTGTGGGCGCGGGTCGGTGCCGCGCGGGGCGGGGGAGGGGCCGGCTGGGGCGGTGCCGGGTCCTCGCGGTGCCCCGCCGAGTGGGACCCCCGGCGGGAGCGGGGACTCGGCAGCGGTGTCGTGGACGCGGTGAGCGCGCCCGGCACCGCGAGGCTCGCCCGCGCCGCGGGCTCCGCCGGTTCCCTCGCCGTCTCACGCACGCTCACACACCCGGACAGCACCGCGCCCGCGAGGGCGAGCAGGACCCCGGTGGCGGTTCTCGTCATTCGCACCCCGCCACTGTGCGGAGCCGCGCCCCGCCGCACCAAGCCGAGGGGCCCGAAGTCCACCGGACGAGTGGGGTGGTGGACGCGCGGGCGCTGACGCGCGGCACAGTGGCCCCATGACCGTGCTCGCCACCTTCGCCCGCAGCTACGTCGACGACCTCGACGCCGCACTCCCCGCCTTCCGCGCCCTGACCGGCGAGGAACCCCGACTGCGCTTCTCCCACCGGGGCATCGAACTCGCCGTCATCGGCGGCTTCCTGCTCCTCGCGGGCTCGCCCGAAGCCCTCGCCCCCGTCCGCGCCACGCACGCCACCGTCGTCGTGGACGCGCTCACCCCGGTGCTCGACCGCGCCGCGCGCGAGGGCGCCGAGATCCTCGCCCCGCCCCGCGCCGCCCCGACGGGCCGCAACCTCGTCGTACGGCACGTGGGCGGAGCGGTCATCGAGTACGTGGAGTTCGACGCGGCGACGCGCGCGGCGGCCGGGCTCGCTCACTGACCGCGCCACGCCGCCAGGAGGGAACCCGTACCGGGCACGGGCGTGGCATGGCCACGCCCGCCCGCGCGCACCGTCCCCCGCCCGCTTATGCTGCGAGCGCGCCCGGAGCGGCGGGCATCCGGCCCGCGCGGGCGGTGGCGGAAGGGCGGTGCCGTGAAGATCGCGTGCGTGGGGCTCGGGGACATAGCCGAGAAGGCGTACCTGCCGGTGCTGGGGACCCGGGCGGACACGGAACTGCACCTGTGCACGCGGAACCCGGCGACCCTCGACCGGCTCGGCGCCCAGTACCACGTATCGCGCGAGCGCCTGCACACCGACCTGGAAGGCGTGCTCGCCGCGCGCCCCGACGCGGTGCTCGTGCACGCGGCGACGCCGGCGCACCCGGAGCTGGTGACCCGGCTCGTGGAGGCGGGGGTGCCCACGTACGTCGACAAGCCGCTCGCGTACGAGCTGAAGGAGTCGCGGCGCGTCGTGGACCTCGCCGAGGAGCGCGGTGTCCCGCTCATGGTCGGCTTCAACCGCCGTCACGCGCCCGGCTACGCCCAGTGCCTGGAGCACCCGCGCGACCTGATCGTGCTCCAGAAGAACCGGCACGGCCTTCCCGAGCGCGCCCGCACCTTCGTCCTCGACGACTTCGTCCACGTCGTCGACACGCTCCGCTTCCTCGTCCCCGGCACTCCCGACGAGGTGCGCGTGCACGCCCGCGCGAGCGAGGACGGCCTCCTCGCGCACGTCGTGCTCCAGCTCGCCGGTCCTGGCTTCACCGCGCTCGGGATCATGAACCGCGTGAGCGGTTCGACGGAGGAGGTCCTGGAGGTCTCGGGGCAGGACAGCAAGCGCGTCGTGCGCGACCTCGCGGAGATCACCGACCACCGGGGCCAGCCGACCGTCCGCCGCCGGGGCGACTGGACGCCGGTCGCCCGCCAGCGGGGCATCGAGCAGTGCGTGGAAGCCTTCCTCGACGCGGTCGCGAGCGGCGCCCCGCTCAGCGCGCGCGACGCCCTGGAGACCCACGAGTTGTGCGAGCGGGTCGTGCTGGCGGCGGAGGAGGCGGGGGCACGGGGCTGAGGGCGGCACGGGCGGGGGGCTCGCGAACGGGGGCTCGCGTCCCGCGTACGTCCTCGCGTCCCGCGTGCGCACCCCGCCGGGGCCCCGTCGGCCGGGCCCTACGCCGAAAGGCCCGGACACCCCCGCGGCGTGATGCCGCTTCGGGTGCCCGGACCAGGCCGCCGGTTGGGCCTCCGTCCCCACGTGGCTTCCGGCGTGGTCCCCGGGCAGGCCCGCTCATGCGCGCCCGGGGAGTGGGTGGCCCGGTGCCGGAGGGGGTCGCCTCCGGCACCGGGAGGGGTGTCACATGTGCACCGTCGGCGCGCTCTCGCCGTCGCCGGTGCTCAGGTCGGGGCGACCGCTGCGGTACATGAGCGCCGCGATGATCGCGCCCGCGGCGAAGAAGCCGGCCGACCACCAGTACGCGGTCGAGTAGCTCTCCAGTTGGGCCTGGGCGAGGACGCCGGGGCTCGGCTTCCTGCCTTCGAGGTAGCTGGTCGCGGCGCTCGCGGCCAGCGTGTTGAGCAGCGCGGTGCCGATGGCGCCGCCGACCTGCTGCATCGTGTTGACCGCGGCCGAACCCGCGCCCGCGTCCTTCACCGCGATGCGGCTCGTGGCGAGGCTCATCGCGGGCGGCATGACGAGGCCGAGGCCGAGACCCATGAGGATCAGCGGGGGCAGCACGTTGGCCGCGTAGGTGCTGCTGAGGTCGAGGCCGGTCATCCAGACGAGACCGCCGGAGGCCATCAGCAGGCCGACCGGGACGATCGGCCGGGGCCCGACCCGGGGCAGCAGCAGGTTGGTGGAGAGCTGGGCCGTCACCATCAGGGCGCCGATCATCGGCAGGAAGGCGAGACCGGTCTTGACCGGCGTGAAGCCCAGCGAAGCCTGCAGGTAGTACGTCAGGAAGAGGAAGACGCCGAACATGCCCATGCTGGAGATCGCGACCAGGATGAACGAGGCGCCGCGGTCGCGGTCCGCGAGGACGCGCAGCGGGAGCAGCGGGTGCGAGCTGCGGGTCTGCCACCAGGCGAAGACGGCGAGCACGACGGCCGCGCCGGAGAGGAAGCCCCACGTCATCGGCGAGGACCAGTCGTGGGTCTCCGCGTTCGAGAAGCCGTAGACGAGGCCGAAGAGCCCGGCCGAGGCGAGGAGCGTGCCCGGCAGGTCGAGCTTGGGCCGGTCCTTCACGGTGCTGCGGCTGAGGAAGACCAGACCGCCGATCAGCGCGAACACCGCGATGATCAGGTTGACGTAGAGGGTCCAGCGCCAGCTGAGGTGCTCGGTGAGCACCCCGCCGAGGAGCAGGCCGATGCCGCCGCCCGCACCCGCGATGGCGCCGTAGATGCCGAAGGCGCGGGCGCGCTCCTTGGCGTCGGTGAAGGTCGTGTTGAGCAGCGCGAGCGCGGCCGGGGCCAGGAGCGCCCCGAAGACGCCCTGGAGGACGCGGCCCGTGACGAGGACCTCGAAGTTCTGCGCGGCGCCGGCGAGCGCGGAGGCACCCGCGAAGCCGACGACGCCGGTGAGGAAGACGGTCTTGCGGCCGAGGAGGTCGGCGAGCCTGCCGCCGAGCAGCAGGAGGCTGCCGAAGGAGAGGGCGTAGGCCGTCACGACCCACTGCCTGTTGCCGTCGCTGAACTCCAGCGCCTTCTGCGCCGAGGGCAGGGCGATGTTGACGATGGTCGCGTCCAGGACGACCATCAGCTGGGCCAGGGCGATGACACCCAGTACCCACCAACGGTGGTTCGCGGACTTCTCGCGGGTGGCCGCCGATGTGCCGGTGGGAGCCGGCGACCGGTCCACCGGCTGACCGAGGGTCTGTGTGGATTCACTCATGGACTGGTGCTCCAGGGCGCGTCGGGAAACGCTGACGGGACGGTGGGTGCGCCGGTGGGGCGGCGCGGGACTGCGGGGCCCGTGAGCGGGCCACCTGGAAACGAAACCGTTTCGTACACAACCGTAAGGGCTCCGTCGAGCCGCTTCCAACAGCTTGCCTCGCGTGCATTGAGATGCGCGTCACCCGCATTGACGTGGAATATCGGGAATACGCAGCTCAACGGGGCCGGGAGGGGTGTCGAGGGCTTCGCGTGGTGAACGAAACTGTTTCGTTTTTTTACCTTCTCTTGGGGGAATGGGCGCGTCGCCCGGCCCGTCCCCGGCCCGCCCACGCACCCGGCCGTACGGCGTGTCACCGGCGGGCGGCGCGCTTGGGCCGTGCGCCGCGCCGATGCTCGTACGCTGCGCGGATGAACGAGACGATCGTGTTCGACATCGGCGAGACCCTGGTCAAGGACGACCGGTACTGGGCGGGCTGGGCCGACTGGCTGGGCGTGCCCAGGCACACGGTCTCCGCGCTCGTCGGCGCCGCGGTGGCGGCCGGGGGCGACCACGACGACGCGCTGCGGCTGCTGCGCCCCGGCATCGACGTCGCCGGGGCCCGGCAGGCGCGCGACGTCGTGGGCAGGGGCGAGTACCTCGACGAGAGCGACCTCTACCCCGACGTGCGCCCGGCTCTCGCCGCGCTGCGCGAGCGCGGCCACCGTGTCCTCGTCGTCGGCAACCAGACCGCTCGCGCGGGCCAGCTCCTGCGCGACTTGGATCTCCCCGTGGACCTCCTCGCCACCTCCGAGGAGTGGGGACTCGCCAAGCCCTCGCCGGACTTCTTCGCGCGCGTGCTGAAGGAGGCGGGCACGGAGCCCGCCGAGACGGTCTACGTGGGCGACCACCCCGCGCACGACGTCTTCCCCGCCAAGGCGGCGGGCCTCCGCGTCGCCCACCTGCGCCGCGGGCCCTGGGGGCACTGGTGGGCGGAGGACGCCACGGTGCGGGCGGCGGTGGACTGGAGCGTCGACTCGCTGACCCGCCTGGAGGCGGCGCTGCGCGCGTGACGCCCCCCGCCCCGGCCGTCACGCTTTCCGCACCGCTTGCCCGTCACAGCGGGACAACTCCCTTACGCCGAAATGCTTTTGGCACACAAAAGTATGTGCCAGCCTGGAGAGACGGGCAGCACACGACGACCAGGGGGAGACGCGGTGCCGAACGGACCGGAGCCGGGGACGACGACGTACGCGGAGCGGACGCTCCGTCTCGCCGGGCGGACGGGGAGTGCGGCGCCGCAGCCGTTGCCGCAGCCGTGGCCGCGCTGGTTCGCCCCCGCGCGCGGAGTGCTCGGCGCGGCGGTCTTCGCGCTCGGTGGCGCCCCCTGGCCCGCGCGCGCCGGTGACCTCACGGGCGCGCTCCTGTGCGTCCTCGCCGCCGCGTTCGTGGTCGTCCACTACGTCGCGGTACGCCGCTCGCGCGTCCTCGCGTGGCCGGGGGACGGCGGCAGCACGTGGGAGCGCCTGACGCCGACGCTCGTGCAGGCGGCGCTGTACGGGGCGGGCTGGCTCCTCGCGCCGCCCTTGGGCAGGACCGCGGGGGCCCTCGCCTCCGGCGCCCTGCTCGGCGCGACGCTGTGGACGCAGACGGCCCTGCACGACGCGCGGGCGCGCGCGGCACGGCGCGCGGCGGACGCCGGATGACGACGCCGGACGGGCTCGACCCGCACCTCCAGCACCCGACCCGGCTCACCGTCGCGGCCTTCCTCTCCGGCTGCGCCGAGGCGGAGTTCGGTGCGGTACGGGACTACGCGGGGCTCTCGGACGCGAGCGTGAGCCGCATCGCGACGGCGCTCGCGGAGGCCGGGTACGTACGGGTGCGCAAGGGGTACGCGGGACGCAGGCCGCGGACGTGGCTCTCGCTCACCGCCGAGGGGCGGCGGGCGCTCGCGGCGCACCTGGAGGGGCTGCGCGCGCTGGCGTACAGCGCGCGGCGGGCGGGAGCGGTGCGCGGGAAGGCGTGAGCGCCGCGGGAGAGGGGGGTCGCGGGGCCGGGCGAGGGGGTGGACGGCGGACCGGGCCCCGCTTCAGGCCGCCGGGACGACCTCGCGCCGTACCGCCGCGGCCCACTCGGTGATGAGCCGCTCGTACTCGACGCGCTGTTCCGCCGTGAGATGGCCGCCCGCGCGCAGCCACAGGCTGCGGATCTCCTCGTTGACGGCGGCGGCGGAACGGGCGGGCTGAGCGGGAGTGAGTGGATTGGCGGACATGTGTCCCAGCCTAGGGGGTGAAGGTGACGGACCGCTGCCTCGTCGGCACCGTTCGTGGCCTCGGAGCGCGGTGTGTGCGACCCTCCTGACCTGCTTGATCACCCCTCAAACGCCCCTTTGTGGGCGGCTTTTGTGATCTCGGCCTCATTTCACCGCCCGTGTCCTCACCGCTCAGCCGCGCACCCCCGCTGACCTGCGCCGACGCGGCGCGTACCGCGTCGGCGCCCCTCGGCCCGTCCGGCGTGGCTCAGCCCGCCGACTCGCCCGCGTGCGGGCTCAGGGCCCCGCTCTGCACGAGACCGAAGAGCACGAGGCCGAGCGCGATGCGGTAGATCACGAAGGGGAGGAAGCTGCGGTGGCTGATGTAACGCATGAACCACGCGATGACCGCGTACCCGACGACGAACGCGATGACCGTGGCGAAGAGCGTCGGCCCCCACGACACGTGCCCCTCGCCCGCGTCCTTCAGCTCGAAGATCCCCGAGGCGAGCACGGCGGGGATCGCGAGCAGGAACGAGTACCGCGCCGCCGCGGCGCGCGTGTAGCCCATGAGCAGACCGCCGCTGATCGTCGCGCCCGAGCGGGAGACGCCGGGAACGAGGGCGAGCGCCTGGCAGCAGCCGTAGATGAGCCCGTCCCGTACCCCGAGGTCGTCGAGCGTCTTGCGCTGACCGCCCGCGCGGTGCCTGCCGCCGTTCTCGTCGCGCGCCGCGAGGAAGTCCGCGAAGCCGAGGACGAGCCCCATGACGACGAGCGTCGTCGCGATGAGCCGCAGATCGCGGAACGGGCCCTCGATCTGGTCCTGGAGCGTGATGCCGAGCACGCCGATCGGGATCGAGCCGACGATCACGAGCCAGCCCATCTTCGCGTCGTGGTCGGCGCGGGCCTCACGGCTGGTCAGGGACCTGAACCACGCGGTGATGATGCGCCCGATGTCCTTGCGGAAGTACAGGATCACCGCGCACTCCGTGCCGATCTGGGTGACCGCGGTGAACGCCGCTCCCGGGTCGTGCCAGCCCGCGAAGGCCGCGGAGAGCCGCAGGTGCGCGCTCGACGAGATCGGGAGGAACTCGGTCAGGCCCTGGACCAGACCGAGAATGAAGGATTCGAACCAAGACATGAACGCGCAGCCGTCCCACAGTTGTCAGGTACGGGACCGGAAGCGGCCCCGGCCGGAGGTGGTGGACCGCCGCCGCCGTAGGGCCCGGGGAGGGAGAGACGATCATGCGCCGGTCGCGGTGAGCGTAGGGCACGAGAGGGTACGGACAGGTGAACGCGAGCCGAAGCGTGGGCCAATGGGGTGTCAACGCCTGCCGCTCGCGCCGACGAGCTCGGGCGTCTCCTCGCCGGCCGCGTCGTCGCCCCCCATCCGGTGCCTGCGCCGCCAGCCGACACAGCCCCCGGCGAGCGCCGTCACCACGACGAAACCCACCGCCAGCAGGAAGACCGGTGAGCCCGGCGTTGCGGCCCGGCTGCCCGCGATGACGTACGCCGCCGTGTTCGGCACGACGCCGATCGCCGTGGCCAGCAGGAACGGCAGCCACCGGGTGCGGGCCACCGCGGCGCAGTAGTTGACGCCCCAGTAGGGGAGCCCGGGGAAGAGGCGCAGCGCGAGCGTCGTGCGGAAGCCGTGCTCGCTGAGCTGGCCGTCGGCCGCGCGCAGCCATCTCGTCCGCAGCAGCGGGCGCAGCGCGTCCTGGCCGAGGACGCGGCCGAGCCCGAAGGCCAGTCCCGCGCCGAGCACCGAACCGGCGACCGCGGCACCGAGCCCGAAGCCGCTCCCGAAGAGCGCTCCGGCGAGCAGGTTGAGCACGGGACGTGGCACGAAGGCCGCCGTGCAGACGCCGTAGGCCAGGGCGAAGGCGGCGACGGCGGCACCGCCCGTGAACTGGTGCGAGAGCGTGCCGGTGAGAAGGGCGCGGGGGTCGTGGCTCAGGAGGAGGGCGGCGCCCGTGCCGAGAAGGGCGAGGAGGAGAGCGAGGCGCGCCCACGGCGAGAACAGCAGCCGTACTCCGCGAGCGGGGCGGATTTCGACTTCGTCGAACATTTGGGGAGCGTAACCGAATGGGCGGGGTGAGTGGTCCCCCGGTGCCGGGCCCGGCCTCGCGGGGCTGTGCCCCGGGCCCCGCCCCTCAGGCGCCGGAGGGACTCATCACCACGGGCCCCGGGGGCGGCACAATGGCCCCGTGACCTCTCCCGAACCCCTTCCCGTCCGCCGTGCCGTCGACCACGGTGTCGCGCGGCTGCTGCCCGACGTGGACCGGGCGCGGGCCTGGTTGCTCACGGTGGACGAGGCCCCGCAGTCGTACGTCGATCTCGACGCCCCCACTCACCTGGAGTTCGAGTACACCCGGCGGATGGGGCACGCGCTCGACCTCGCCGCGGACGAGGGCGCGGCACTCGACGTCGTCCACCTCGGCGGGGGCGCGCTCACCCTGCCCCGGTACCTCGCCGCCACCCGGCCCGGGTCCCGGCAGGACGTCGTCGAGGCGGACCGGGGCCTCGCCGCGCTCGTCGACGAGGTGCTGCCCCCGGTGCCGGGGGCAGCCGTGCACGTCGAGGACGCGCGGGCGTGGCTGGAGCGGGCGGCGGCGGACCGGGCGGACGTGCTCGTCGCCGACGTCTTCGGCGGCTCCTCCGTCCCCGGGCACCTCACCACCACCGGGTACGCGCGCGAGGCCGCCCGCGTCCTGCGCCCCGGCGGCCTCTACCTCGCCAACCTCGCCGACTCCGCGCCCTTCGCCTTCCTCGGCGCCCAGCTCGCGACCCTCGGCACCGCCTTCGCCCACCTCGCGCTCCTCGCCGAGCCCGCCGTGCTGCGCGGGCGCCGCTTCGGCAACGTCGTCGTCCTCGCCTCCACGGCGCCGCTCCCGACCGGGGGACTCGCCCGCCGCTGCGCCCAGGACGCCTTCCCGGCCCGCCTCGTCGAGGAGCGCGACGCCATC
Source organism: Streptomyces sp. Tu6071 (assembly GCF_000213055.1). Lineage (NCBI taxonomy): Bacteria > Bacillati > Actinomycetota > Actinomycetes > Kitasatosporales > Streptomycetaceae > Streptomyces > Streptomyces sp. Tu6071. Next base: position 6,883,535 of record NZ_CM001165.1, read on the forward strand.
GAGGCGCTACGGGGCTCCGCGCGCCCCGTGCGCGACGGCGAGAGCACCCCGTCCCCGCTCCCGCCGGGCGGCACCTTCCAGGTCGGCTGATCAGGCCCCGGGACGCTCGCCGCCCGGCGTCGTCACCGTCTCCGGCAGGCCCTCCTCCGGCGCCGGGAGCACCGGCACGGCCGCCGCCCCGGGCGCGCGGCGCAGGTTCCGGACCTCCGGTACGCACAGCACCGCGAGCGTCAGGAGCAGGATCAGCCCCGAGCAGCCCCACAGCGCCGCCGAGCGCCCCACCGCCGACTCCACGGGCCCGGCGATCGCGGTGGCGAGCGGCAGCATCGCGATCGAGCCGAGCCAGTCGTAGGAGGAGACGCGCGAGAACTTGTCCTCGGGGATCTCCTGGTGGAGCACCGTCATCCACGAGACGCCGAAGACCTCGACGCACGTCCCGCTCACGAACATCACCACGAAGAGCCCCACGGCCGACAGCGGCACGGCGAGCGCCGCCGAGGGCAGCGCGAGCGGCAGGACGCACAGCGTGCCCGCGAGCAGGGGCCGCGCGGGGCGCCACCGCGTCATGGCGAGCGCCCCCAGCAGCGTGCCCGCGCCGAACCCGGCGAGCGCCGTGCCCCAGGGCCCCGGGCCGCCGAGGTGCTCCTCGGCGACGAGCGGCCCGTACACCGCCTCGGCGGCCCCGACGACGGCGTTGACCACGGCGAACTGGAGCACGACCGACCACAGCCACGAGCGCCCGATCACCTCCTGCCAGCCCTCGCGCAGATCCCGCAGGAGCGAGACCTTGTCGCCCTCGCGCCGCGGGATCTTCTCGACGTCGAGCAGCGCGCGCAGCGCCCCCGCCGCCGCGAAGGCCGCCGCGTCGACCGCGAGGACCCAGCCGGGCCCGATGACGGCGACGAGCGCGCCGCCCAGCGCGGCACCGCCGATCCCCGCGCCGTGCATCGCGACGCGGTAGAAGGCGAAGGCGCGGCTGGCCTGCGGCCCCCGCACGGAGGCGAGGAGCATCCCCTCGGAGGCGGGCGAGAAGAAGGCGGTGCCCGTGCCGCCGAGCGCGGCGAGCAGCATCATCGACCACAGTTCGGCGTGCCCGGTGAGCACGAGGACGGCGAACAGCCCCTGCGAGACGCAGTTGAGGCTGTTCGCCGCGACCATCACGTGGTGCCGGGGCAGCCGGTCCGCGAGCGCGCCGCCCACGAGCAGGAAGACGACGAGCGGCAGCGTGCGCGCCGCGGCCACGAGCCCGACGTCCCCGCTGTCGCCGCCCGCGCCGAGCACGGCGAACGCGCTCGCGATGAGCGCGCCCTGGCTCCCGAGATTGCTCACGACGGCCGCGGCCGTCAGGAGCGTGTAGTTGCGTCCGGCCCACTCGGGCCGGCGCCCCGGGGAACGGGGCGTCCCCGGGGCCGGGGAGGTGGGGGGTGTAGTGCTCACGCGGAGACTATCCCCGCAGGTGGGACCCCCTGGCAATTCCTCCCGACGCCCCGCGGGATTCCGCCGCCCCCGCCCTCAGTCCATCTTCTTGGGCGCGGTCTTCGTCAGGCGGACCGTGCTCAGGATGCGCTGGACCAGCTCCTCGGGCACCTCCCCGGCGACGCCCTTGGGCCCGCTGAGGTCCCAGCTCACGTAGTCACCCGCGCCGTTCTTGAAGGCGAAGACGATCGCCTTCCCGTCGCTCGCGCACTTGTGCGTCTTGGGGTTGTTCTCCGACCAGGCCCGCGCCACGCTCCCGGTCAGCCCGGACTTCGTCGTGTACGGCTTCGCCTTCTCCTGCTTCATCGTCTTCTTGTCGGGATAGGTGAAGCCGCCGTACACCCACCACGGCACGCGCGTCTCGGCGGCCTCGTCGGTGCTCTTGGCGCCCTGCTCGCCCCGGGTGCCGACGAGGCCGAGGGACAGGTCCTGCTTCCCGTCCTTCTTGTCGACGTAGCTGCACCAGTCCGACTTGTAGTACGCGGGCCGGTTGACGGAGACGGAGCCGTAGCCGGTGGTCTCCTCCTTGTCCTCCCACTCGTAGCCGCGACTGGCGTCGGCCAGCTCGACCTCCCAGTCCGCCGGCACCTCGAAGACCGTCCCGAACTTCGGGTTGGCGACCACCTGCCAGCCGGGGATCGTCGGCTCCTCCCGGCCCGTGTTGCGCGAGGACGGGGTCGGCGTGGGGCTCGGCACGCGCGTGGAGGCGGTCGGGGACGGCGACTTCTTGCCGTCGTCGGCCACGGTCTTCTTGTCGTCCCTCTTGTCGACGACGTACGCGGCCGTGCCCCCGGCCGCCGCGAGGACGGCGACGGCGCAGACGACCGCGACGATCACGGTCGTCCGCTTGCTGTTCTTCCCGCCGCCACCGCCGCCGTCACCGGGCCCACCCGCGCCGACCGTGCCGTAGGGCGGCTGCTGCGGCGGGTACCCGTAGGCGGGCTGCTGGTACGGGCCCGGCTGCTGGTAGGGCCCGGGAGTCCCGTAGCCGCCCTGCTGTCCGTACGGGCCCGGCGGCGTGTTCGGCTGCTGTCCGTACGGGCCCTGCTGGGCGTACGGGCCGGGGACGGGCTGCCCGTAGCCACCGCCCGGGCCGGGCTGCGGTTGCCCGTACCCGCCCTCGGGGCCGGGTCGCGGCTGCCCGTACCCGCCGCTTCCCTGTCCCGGCTGCCCGGTCCGGTCCGGCTGTCCGGTCTGTCCCGCGTCCTGCTGCCACGGACCGTCCTGCGGTATCCGTGGATGGTGCTCGCCCCCTGGCGGCTTTTCGTCTGGCCACATGAGCGAGACCCTAGGCGGCGGCGCGTGATGCGCGCCACGGGGGAGGGCGCGGCGAGACCGGGTCGTGACACGCGGGCGGGGTCTTCGGCGGCCCTCCCGGCGGGAACACCCGGACGTCTTCTCACGTTTGTCTCATCCAGTAGGCTGCCCGCCGTGCGCACGCGCGCCGGCCGCGGCGCGAGCGGCGTGAAGTGTCCGCGTGATCCGCGCGAGTCGCGCGCGAAGTGTCTGGGAGGCAACAGGGTGCACGTCCAGGAGTGGCTGGAGACCGTCCCGCCCATCGCCGTGTACATCGTCGTCGCGGCGGTGATCGGCGTCGAGAGCCTCGGTATCCCGCTGCCCGGTGAGGTCGTGCTCGTCTCCTCCGCCGTGCTCGCCTCGCAGCACGGCCACATCAACCCGTACGTCCTCGGTGCCTGCGCCGTCGCGGGGGCCGTCGTCGGCGACTCGATCGGGTACGCGATCGGGCGCAAGGGCGGGCGCCCGCTCATCGCCAAGCTGGAACAGCGGTTCCCCAAGCACTTCAGCGCGCAGAACGTCGAGGCGGCCGAGAGCTCCTTCCACCGCTGGGGCATGTGGGCCGTCTTCTTCGGCCGCTTCATCGCCCTCCTGCGCATCTTCGCCGGCCCCATCGCGGGTGTCCTGCACATGCCGTACTGGAAGTTCCTCATCGCCAACCTGCTCGGCGGCATCGCCTGGGCGGGCGGCACCACCGCCGTGGTCTACACGCTGGGCAAGGTCGCCGAGGAGTGGCTGAGCCGCTTCTCCTGGCTCGCGCTCCTCGCCGCCCTCCTCGTCGGCGCCCTCTCGCTCCTCCTCATGAAGCGCCGCGCGGCCAAGCAGCGCGCGAGGGGCGAGGCGGCGGAGAAGATCCTCGGCGGAGCGGGCGGAGCGGAAGCCGGTACGAGGGTGACAGGGACCGCGACGGCCGCCAGCGCGCCCGCCGCCGCCGAGCCGGCCACCACGGCCGGGACGGCCACCACGGCCGGGACGGCCGCCGCGACCGTCGAGCCCGCCGCGACCGTCGAGTCCGCAGCGACCGCCGAACCCACCGCCCCGCCTGCCGCCGAGTCCGCCACCGCCGCGCCTGTCGCCCCGCCCGCCGCCGAGTCCGGGAAGACCCAGGAGACCCCCGCATGACCGACGCCCTCGTCTCCCCCGTGGGGGGCCGTTCCCCCGAGGTCGATCCCGCCGCCTTCACCGCGCCGACCTCCGTCGTCCTCGGTGCCGTCCGCCTGGAGGCGGAGGCGAGCGTCTGGTACCACACGGTGCTGCGCGGGGACGCGGACAGCATCTCGATCGGCCGGGGCAGCAACGTGCAGGACAACTGCACCGTCCACGCCGACCCCGGCTTCCCCGTCCGCGTCGGCAGCGGCGTCTCGGTCGGGCACAACGCCGTCCTGCACGGCTGCGTCGTCGAGGACGACGTCCTCGTCGGCATGGGCGCCACCGTCCTCAACGGGGCGCGGATCGGCGCCGGTTCCCTCGTCGCCGCGCAGGCCCTCGTCCCGCAGGGCATGGAGGTGCCGCCGGGCTCCCTCGTCGCGGGCGTCCCGGCCAAGGTGCGCCGTGAGCTGACCCCCGAGGAGCGCGAGGGCATCATGCTCAACGCCGCCGTGTACCGCGATCTCGCGAAGACCCACGCCGCCGAGGTCCGCTGAGCGGACCCGCACGCCGGGCGAAGCTTCGACTTGCGCGCCGGGACGAAGATCACAGAACCCGGCCGTTCCCCCGAGGCTACTCGTGAGTACGGTAAGTCCGTGCCGCGCAACCGCAAGCCTCTGCCCCCGCCCGCCCACTGGCCGCGCGCCCTCGCGCACCGCGCCGCGCAGACCGGCTGGCGCCTGCTGCGCGAGGCGGGCGCCGTCACCGCGCACGCGCACGGGCGGCTGCGCTTCGGCGCGATCGGCGAGGGCACCCGGCTCGCCTTCCCGCAGGGCACCATCTTCAACGAGCGCTGGATACGCCTCGGCGCGCACTGCATCATCGCCGAGCAGGTGACCCTCACCGCGGGGATGCTGCCGCTCGGACCCGGCGAGACGCTCGGCCCCGACCCCGTCCTGAGCCTCGGCGACGGCGTCGTCCTCGGCCGGGGCAGCCACGTCGTCGCCGACGCGCCCGTCACCATCGGCGACGAGGCGTTCCTCGGCCCGTACGTCTACGTCACCTCGACCAACCACAGCTACGACGACCCGCACCAGCCGGTCGGCAAGCAGTGGCCGCGCCGTGCGCCGGTCACGATCGGCGCGGGCTCCTGGATCGGCACGGGCGCCGTGATACTGCCCGGCGCGCACCTCGGCCGCAACGTCGTGGTCGCCGCCGGTTCCGTCGTACGGGGCACGGTGCCCGACCAAGCGGTCGTCGCGGGGGCGCCCGCACGCGTCGTACGCCGCTGGGACGAGGCCACGGGCTGGCAGCCGCCGCTGCGCACGCCCGCGCCCGTCCCCCTCCCGCGCGGGGCGAGCGCCGCCCAGCTCGCCGCCCTCGCCTCGCTCGACGCCGAGCAGCTCGCGGGCCTCGAGCGGCTCGCGGAACGGGAGCGGGACTGAGGGCCGCGCGCGCTCGCTACAGTGCGGTGTCCCGGCGCCGCCGTCCTCGCGGCCCCGCGGTGGAGGAGGTGGAGGCCGGTGGCGGATCTCGCGGCGCTGACCCGTACGCTCGCGCGCAACGTCAGGCACTGGCGCACCGAGCGCGGGCACACGCTCGACGCGCTCGCGGCGCGGGCCGGGGTGAGCCGGGGGATGATCGTCCAGATCGAGCAGGCCCGCACCAACCCGAGCCTCGGCACCGTCGTGAAGGTCGCCGACGCGCTCGGCGTCAGCATCCCCACGCTGCTCGACCAGGTCCCGGGGCCGCGCGTGCGGATCGTGCCCGAGGAGGACGCCGTGGTGCTGTGGCGCACCGGGGCGGGCAGCAGCGGCGTGCTCCGCGCGGGCACCGAGGCCCCCGGGCCGCTGGAGCTGTGGACGTGGCGGCTCGCGCCGGGCGAGGCGCACTCCTCCGAGGCACACCCCGCGGGCACCCGGGAGCTGCTGCACGTCACCGCCGGTGAACTCACCCTCGTCGTCGGCGAGGAGAGCCACCGCGTCCCCACGGGCAGCGGCGCCGTCTTCGCCGCCGACGCCCCGCACGCGTACCGCAACGAGGGCGCGACCGTCACCGAGGCGACGATGGCGGTCTCGGTCCCGTACGAGAAGCCGGGGGGCTGACCCGCCACTGCCCGGCGAATCCGGGATGCGGGCGGTCAGGCCGGGCCGAACACGAGCCCGTGGCGGTCCCTCTCCCGGTGCAGTTCCCACGCGGCGGCGGCGATGTCGTCGGGGTCGAGCGTGCCGAAGGCGTCGAGCAGTCCCGGCTGCGCGACGAGGGAGCGATGGATGTCGCCGCGCGCGATCACACCGCCGATGGTGAGCGCCGCGACGTGCACCCCCTTCTCCCCGAGGGTCTCGGCGAGCGTCAGTACGTACATGCGCGCGGCGGCCGAGGCGGGGGCGAGGGTGCCGAGCGCGGGGGTGGGGACGAGGCCGCTGCCGCCCACGCCGAAGAACAGCGTGCCGCGACCGCGCGCGACCATGTCCGGCACCAGCTCCCGCACGACCTGGGGGAGCGGTGCGAGCAGTGCGCGCACCGGGGCGAGCAGGGCCTCGGGGCCGGCGTCCGGGAGCGGCGCGATCGCCGGGCCCTCCGTCGAGGCGGGCCCGAACCAGGCGGCCCCCACCGGCCCTTGCGCGGCCCGGATCTCGGCGAGCACCCGGTGCAGGTCCTCGGGGTCGTTGACGTCGGCGGCGTACGTACGGGAGCCGATCCCGCGTTCCGCGAGGCGGGCGCGGTAGGAGGGGTGCCGTGCCGCCGAGCGGGAGACCAGGGCGAGGTCGTGGCCCTCGGCGCCGAAGCGCTCGGCCATCGACATGCCGAGCCCCGGCCCGACGCCGAGGACGGCCAGCAGCTCGCCGCCGCCCGTGACGCTCTCCGCGTCCTGTCCCGTGCCGTGATCCATGTGTTTGCTCCTCGCTGCCATCCGAGCAAGTTGAGGCAGACCTCAACTTGCATCGAAGGTAGCCATAACTTGAGGGGGGCGTCAACTTCGTGCCGCCTTAGGATGGCGCCATGCGCAAGGACGCCCGGCTGAACAGGGAGAAGCTGCTGGAAGCGGCGCGCGCGCTCTTCGCCGAGCGCGGGCTCGACGTGCCGCTGAGCGAGGTCGCGCGGCGGGCGGGGGTCAGCATCGGCACGCTCTACAACCGCTTCCCCGACCGGACGGCGCTCTCTCTCGCGGTCTACGCCGAGCACACCGAGGCGGTGGTGCGCTCGGCGGAGCGGGCCCTGGAGATGCCGGACGCCTGGGCCGGGTTCACGTACTTCCTCGAACGTCTCTGCCTGTTGCAGGCGGCGGACAAGGGCTTCAACGAGTACTGCGCGTCGGGCCTCGCCGAGCTGGTCCCGGGGGAGGAACTGCGCCGCGGCTACACGCTCATGGGCGAACTCGTCGCGGCGGCCCAGCGTGCGGGCGCTCTGCGCGCCGATTTCGTCACGGAGGACCTGGCCTTCGTGACCTGGTCCGTCGCGCGCACGATCGAGGCGACCGCCGGTGTGGCCCCCGAGGCGTGGCGGCGGCACCTGGCCCTCATGTGCGACGGACTGAGGCGGAGCGCGGCCACACCGCTTCCCGCTCCACCGCTGCGGCCCGAGCAGGCGGCGAGCATCGTCCACTGCGCGGCGGACCGGGGCGAAGCGCCCGGCGCTGTGGGATAACGTGCCGCCCATGCGCGCACCTCTGGGGAACTTCACCGACGTCCGTACCGCTCCCGAGGCCCTCGACGTCCTCGTCGAGCCCGTCGCCCGCGCGGTACGCCACTGGGCGGGACCCGTGCCCGCCGAAGAGGTGTACTGGGTCGACACCGACCCCGAGGTCGCGGACACCGCCGCCTTCGTCGCGCACTACGGGCGCGAACTCCTGGAGGCGTCCGCGAACTGCGTCATCGTCACGGGACGGCGCGGCGAGGCCCGCAGGCACGCCGCCTGCCTCGTGCTCTCGCACACGCGCGTCGACGTCAACGGCGTCGTGCGCAAGCAACTGGACGCGCGCAAGGCGTCGTTCGCCGCGACGGACTTCGCGACGAGCGAGTCGGGCATGGAGTACGGCGGCATCACGCCGGTCGGCCTCCCGGACGACTGGCCCCTCCTGATCGACGCCGCGGTCACCGACCTCCCCTACGTCCTCGTCGGCAGCGGCCGGCGCCGCGGCAAGCTCCTCGTCCCCGGCAAGGCGTTCGCGCAGCTCCCGGGGGCGGTCGTCGTGGAGGGGCTGGGCGTCGCGGTGGATTAGGCGTCGAGGCGGGGGATCTCGATGGCGGGGCAGCGGTCCATGACCATGGCCAGGCCCGCCTCCCGCGTCCGCGCGCAGGCCGCCTCGTCGATCACGCCGAGCTGGAACCACACCGCCTTCGCGCCTTTCGCGACGGCGGCGTCGGCCACCGCGCCCGCCTGCGCGCTGTTGACGAAGACGTCGACCACGTCCACCGGGAAGGGGACGTCCTCCAGGCTCGCGTAGCCCTGTTCGCCGTGGACGGTCTCCGCCTTGGGGTGGACGGGGACGACCCTCTTGCCGAACTGCTGGAGGACCCGGGCCACGCCGTACGCGGCGCGCGAGGTGTTGTTCGAGAGCCCGACCACGGCCCATGTGTCACCGGTCCCCGTCAGGATCTCCCGTACCGTCCCGTCGTCGCCGTACATCCGGCACCTCCCGCGCTCGCGAATGACTCCGTGAGCGGCAACACCCACCCGCCGCGAGCGATTCCCGCACGCCGCATACGCTGGGGCAATGCCTCAGGACGCGTACCTCACCCTGGCCCGGGAGGGCAGTCACGAGACCGAGATCAACCGGTCCCGGTTCCTGTGCACCCTCGCCCCGGTCGCCGACGAGGACGAGGCGCAGGCGTTCCTCGCGCGGGTGCGCGCCGCGCACGCCGACGCGAGCCACAACTGCTGGGCGTACGTGCTCGGCGCCGGCGCCTCCGTGCAGAAGGCGAGCGACGACGGGGAGCCGGGCGGCACTGCGGGCGTGCCCATGCTCCAGATGCTCACGCGGCGCGAGCTGCGCTACGTCGCGGCCGTCGTCACGCGCTACTACGGCGGGGTCAAGCTCGGCGCGGGCGGCCTCATCCGCGCGTACGGCGGGGTCGTCGGCGAGACGCTCGACCGCCTCGGCACCGTCACCCGCCGCCGCTACCGCCTCGCGACCGTCACCGTCGACCACCAGCGCGCCGGGAAGATCGAGAACGACCTGCGCTCGACGGGCCGTTCGGTGCGCGAGGTGCGGTACGGGGAGCGGGTCAGCATCGACCTCGGCATCCCCGGCACCGAACTGGACGCCTTCCGGGCGTGGCTCGCGGACGCGACGGCGGGCACGGCGGAACTGACGCTGGGCGGGGAGGCGTACGGGGAGGTGTGAGCGGGGGCTCCGGACGCCGCTCGCTCCCGGCCGGCGCTCCCGCCCGCCGTCCTCAGTCCCGTACCGGGTCGCCGAACTCCGCCGACAGGGCCGCCACGTCCGGCTCGCCGAACTGGGCGCGCAGCGAGGCGAAGTCCTCGTCCTTGCCGGGGCCGAAGCGGGTCACGAGGCGCGCGTAGCCGTCCGCCGTGTGGAAGCGACCGCCGCGCGACTTGGAGTGGAACTTGTCCGCGTACATCACGAGGCGCTCCTCGTCGGTGCGCGCCACGTAGTCGCCCGGGGGCAGCGGGAGGTGCTGGGTCTCGATGTCGGCGCGGGTGAGGCCGACGCCCGTGTGGCAGGAGCAGAAGCGGCACAGGCCCTCGGGCCAGCCCTCGGCGGCGAGCAGCCGGTGGCCGAGGAGGCCGTGGCGGATGTAGTGGCCCTGCCCCAGCTCGCCCTGCTCGGCGTCCTCGTCGAGGCGGTGGACGCCGATGTCGTGGAGCAGGCAGCCCGCCCGTACGAGATCCGCGTCCACGTCGGCGCCCGAGGCGGCGATGAGCCCCTCCGCGATCCGCCACACGATCCCGCAGTGCCGGCGCACGGTCGCGTACGCGTCGGGGGTCGCGGCATAGCGCTTGTGCAGGTCGTCGATCTGGTCCGGGGTGGGGAGACGCATGGGGTGAGCGTAGTCGCGCGGCGGGGGCTTCGCCCCGGCACCCCGATGCGGTGTCGGCCGGGTGTGGCGGCGAGCATCCCGTGCGTGCCGGACGGATGCACGGCTGCGCGCCCGGCTCCCGCCGTGTGCGGGGGCCGGGCGCGTGGGGGCCGGGGTCAGACGGCGGCCGGGGTGGCCTTCGCGGCGACCGAGGCGAGCGTCTTCACGAGGCCGTCGACGACCTCGGTGTCGTCGGCCGGGTGCAGCTCGGCGAAGCGGGTCACGGAGCCGGGGATGGACAGCTTGACGTCCTCCAGGACCACACCACCGGCGATGCCGGCGGCCTTGCGGGCGTCGTCCTGCGCCCACACGCCGCCGTACTGGCCGAACGCGGTGCCGACGACGGCGACGGGCTTGCCGCTGAGGGCACCGGCGCCGTACGGGCGGGACAGCCAGTCGATGGAGTTCTTGAGGACGGCCGGCATGGTGCCGTTGTACTCCGGCGAGAAGAGCAGGAAGGCGTCGGCGGACGCGGCGGCCTCGCGCAGCTTGGTGGCGGAGGCGGGGACCTGGCCCACCACGTCGACGTCCTCGTTGTAGAACGGGACCTCGGCGAGACCGTCGAAGACGATGACCTCGACGCCCTCGGGGGCGTGGCGCACGGCCGCCTCGGCGAGCTGACGGTTGTGGGAGCCGGCGCGGAGGCTTCCGACGAGGGCGAGGATGCGGACGGACATGGGGAACTCCTGAAAAGGGAGGTGGCACGTGGTATGACCACAGATATGTGGCACTGCCCCTCGGGGGAGGGGCCGCGACTAAGCGGACCGTGGTCCGTTGAAAGTTGTAACACTTATGCGGACCGGGGTCCACTTCTGGCCGCAAGCGTTACGGTGAGTTCATGACGCGCAACAATCGGCCCCCCGTGGAGAGCGGGAACGGGCTGCCGGTGCTGGCCCCCGCCCCCGGGCTGCGCGCCGATGCCGTACGCAACAAGGGGCTGCTCCTCGACGCCGCCTCCTCCCTCATGGACTCGTGCGGCGCCGAGCGCCTCACGATGGAGGCCGTCGCCTCCGCCGCCGGGGTCGGCAAGGGCACCGTCTTCCGCCGCTTCGGCAGCCGTGCGGGCCTCTTCGCCGCCCTCCTCGACCACCGCGAGTCCCGGCTCCAGGCCGCCTTCCTGAGCGGCCCGCCGCCGCTCGGGCCCGACGCCCCGCCACGCGAGCGGCTGCTCGCCTTCGGTCCCGCCCTCATCGCGCACGACCGGTCGTTCTACGACGTCGTGCGCGCCACCCGCGACGACCCCGAGCGCGCCTACGCGATCCCGGCGACCCGCCTGCGCGAGACCCACCTCGCGATGCTGCTGCGCGAGGCGGGCAGCACGGGGGACACGCTCCTCCAGGCGCACACCCTGCTCGCCTCGGTCGACGCGGTCCTCGTGCACCACCTGCTGACCGAGCGCGGGGTGAGCCGGGAGCGGATCGAGGCGGGGTGGCGGGACCTCGTGGAGCGCCTGCTGGACACCGGCTGAGACTCGGCGAGCGCCGCGACGCCGGGGGCCGGGTCGGTGAGTGCCGGGTCGGTGAGGGCCGCCGCCCCGGCGCCCGGAGGCGGGGGAGCGGCGGCCCCGGTGTCCCGAGGCGGGGAGCGGCGGAGCCCTGAGGTCGGGGGCGGCGGCCCCGAGCCCGACTCCGGCCCGCCGCCCGGCCTCACGCGCGCCCGCCGCTCGGCCTCACGTGAGCCCGCCGCTCTCCCTCACGCGAGCCCGCCGCTCTCCCTCACGTGAGCTCGCCGCTCAGCTTCCGCATCGTCGCGATCTCCGCGTTCTGCGTCGCCACGATCCGCCGCGCGAGCGCTTTCGCCGCGCTGTTCGCGCCCCGCTCGCTCTCGGTCCGCGCCATCGTCACGGCGCCCTCGTGATGGGCGGTCATGAGCCGCAGGAACGCCGCGTCGAAGGCCGCGCCCCGGGACTTCTCCAGGCCCTTCATGTCGGCCTCGCTCATCATCCCCGCCATGGTGTGCCCGCCGGAGTGGCGCATCGCGCCGGGCACCTGCTCGCCCCACGAGCCGAGCCACCCTTCGAGTGTCGCGATCTCCGGCCGCTGCGCCTTCGCGATCTCCGTAGCGAGGTTGCGCACGGCCGGGGCAGAGGCACGGCCCGCGGCGAGGTCCGTCATCTCCAGGGCCTGGCGGTGGTGCGGGATCATGTCGCGCGCGAAGGCGGAGTCGGCCGTGTTGTGGAGGGCCGGGTCCGCGTCCGCGCCGTGGTTTCGCGGTCCCGCGTGCCCGCTGCCCTCCGCCCCGCAGGCCGCGAGGGCGAGCGCGGCCGTCGCGGCGAGCGCGAGGGCGGTGAGACGTCGGGCGGCGTGGTGCGCGTGGTGTGCCTGGTGCATGGGGGTACGACTCCTTCCCGCACGCCGGGCATGGCCCATGGCGTGCGGTGTACGGGGTTCCTTCGGGTACGGGCGGGGGAGCGGCGAGCCACGTGAGGGTGTGCCGCCGCCTGAATCCGGCCTATATCCGCAGGAGTTGGAGTCGGGAGAGGTCCGGGGGCGCCCGGCAGGCCCCCTCGCCGGTCACGGCCCCCGCGGCCCCGCACGCGGGCGGAGCGGTGAGGAGCGGCGCGCTCCCCGGCGCGGGCGGTGTGTACGTGCCCGCCGTACCGGCCGCCGCGCAGGTGGCGTCGGCATGGGCGAGGTGCCCGCGGGATTCCTCGGGACAGGCGGCGGGGGAGCGGTGCGCTCCCTGGGCGAACGCGTGGTGTCCCGTCGCCCCGGAGGGGGACGGCCGCGTCGCGGCCGGGTGCGGCACGGCACCCGGGAGGCCGTGCATCGCGAGGAGCCCGAGCAGCACCGCGAGCAGCAGCACGGGAGGACCGTGGAGCGCGCGGCGGAGGGGACGGGACACGGCGGTCATCGTACGGGCTGTCCCGCCACCCGTCGGGAAGGCGCCGCGTGTCCCGCGAACCGGCGGCTCGCGGCGCGGAGTTGTCCACGATGCGGGGCCCCGTTGACAGTCCCGTGCCGGGCTGCCTACCTTACGCCGCAGACGACAACGACGAGCGAGGGAAGAAGGTGATCGGCGATGCCGGCTCAGTCCGCCGTCTCCCGGCACCGCGGTCGCCTCGCGCCCTTCCTCAATCGTCCCGTCGACCTGCTGCGCGTCAACAGCGCCCTGTGTCCGTGTCTCCCGCGCCCCGCGCGCTTCTCCGGCTGAGCCCGCGCCCGCGCTGCTGACCGGCCCCCGCGACCGACCGGCCGCCCTCCGGCCGCACCGGTCGCGTCCCGCCCGGACCACCAGTGCCCGGACCGCTCGCGCGGTCACGGGGCCGACCGGCCCGAACGCCGCTCCGCCCCGTACCGCCCGAGGCGCCCGCGTACCGCCTCAGCACCCCGCGCCATCCCGGTACCCCCGCCCCGCGCCCGCGCGGCGGGCCGTCGCCGGGTCCCGCCCTCCTCCCCGCACACCGGCCGCGCGCCGGTGGCGCTGCCCTCGCGCGCGTCCGCCCCCCGGCACGCGTCGCTGCCCTCCCGCAGGAGCCTCCTATGAGCGAACCGCCCGGGTCCGCCGTCACCCCGGTCCGCCCACCCGAGCCCGTACCGCTGACACGGGATCAACCACCCACGAGCGCGGAGGAGCCGGGGCCCACCGGGCCGCCCCTCGCCGAGCGTGTCCTCCCGCTGCGCCACCCCTGGCGCTGGCTCGCGACCGCCCTCGTCCTCGTGCTCGCCGCGCAGGTGGTCCACGGGCTCGTCACGAACCCCTTCTACCAGTGGGACCGCTTCGCCTACTGGTTCCTGCGGCCCACGATCCTCGACGGGCTCCTCATCACCCTGGAGGTGACGGCGCTCTCCGCCGTGCTCGGCCTGCTCGGCGGAGTGGTGCTCGCCCTCGGCAGGCTCTCGCGCAGCCCCGTCCTGCGGGCGGTGAGCTGGACGTACATCTGGCTGCTGCGCTCCACACCGCTCATCGTGCTGCTGCTCTTCCTCTACAACTTCAGCGCGCTCTACCAGACCCTGAGCCTCGGAGTGCCCTTCGGCCCCGCCTTCTTCACCTTCGACGAGAGCCGCCTCGCCACGGACATGGCGATCGCCGTCATCGGACTGAGCCTCAACGAGGCCGCCTACGCCGCCGAAGTGGTGCGCGCCGGGCTGCTCTCCGTCGACCAGGGCCAGCACGAGGCCGCCGCGGCGCTCGGCCTGCCGCGCCGCTTCCAGTTCCTGCGCATCGTCCTCCCGCAGGCCCTGCGCGCCATCGTGCCCGGCTACGTCAACCAGCTCATCGGCCTGGTCAAGAGCACCTCGCTCGTCTTCTACGTCTCGCTGCTCGACCTCTTCGGCTCCGTGCAGAGCCTCGGTTCCACCTACCCGGGCGACATCGTGCCGCTCCTGCTCGTCGCGACCGTCTGGTACGTGCTCCTGACGAGCCTCGTCTCGATCGCGCAGTTCTACGTGGAACGCCGCTCCTCGCGCGGCGCCCTGCGCACCCTGCCGCCGACCCCGCTCCAGAAACTGCGCGCGTCCGTCCGCGACCTGCGCGCCCGCGCCCGCAAGGAGGCCGCGCTGTGAGCACCACCGCGACGACGCCCGCCGAGAGCGCGGCCGAGCCCGCGCCGCGGGTCCCGCCCGCCGTCGAGATCCACGAGGTGCAGAAGTGGTACGGGGCGCAGCAGGTCCTCAAGGGCGTGAGCCTGACCGTGCGCCGGAGCGAGGTCACCGTCGTCCTCGGCCCCTCGGGCTCCGGCAAGTCGACGCTCCTGCGCGTCGTCAACCACCTGGAGAAGCCCGAGGCCGGGCACGTCCGGCTCGCCGGTGAACTCATCGGCGTGCGGCGGCACAAGGGACGGCTCAAGGAGCTGAGCGAACGCGCGATCCTCGCCCAGCGCGGCCGGATCGGCTTCGTCTTCCAGAACTTCAACCTCTTCCCGCACCTCACCGTGCTCGACAACGTCGCCGCCGCACCGGTCGCGACCGGGCGACTCGGCAAGGAGGAGGCGAAGGAGGTCGCCCGCGGTCTCCTCGCCCGCGTCGGGCTCGGCGATCGCGCGGGCGCCTACCCGCGCCAGCTCTCCGGCGGCCAGCAGCAGCGCGTCGCCATCGCCCGCGCCCTCGCGCTCCGCCCCGAAGTCGTGCTCTTCGACGAGCCCACCTCCGCGCTCGACCCCGAACTCGTCGGCGAAGTCCTCGACGTCATCCGCGACCTGGCCACGAGCGGCACCACGCTCGTCGTCGTCACCCACGAGATCGGCTTCGCCCGCGAGGTCGCCGACCACGTCGTCTTCCTCGACGAGGGCCGCGTCGTCGAACAGGGCCCGCCCGCCCAGGTCCTGGACCACCCGTCCCACCCGCGCACGCGCGACTTCCTCCGCAGGGTGCTGTGACGGAACGCCGCGCCCGCCCCGAGGGCCGCGCACCCGTCGTCCGCCCACCCGCCCCCGTACCCACCACCCTCACCGACAAGGACCCCGCCGCCATGCCCACGCCCCGCAGCCGCCACCGCCGCACCGCCTTGCTGGCCGCCCTCGCCCTCGTCCCGCTCGCCGCCGCGCTCACCGCCTGCGGCGACGACGCCGAGCCCGCCGCGGCCGTGGCCGGGACGGCGAAGGGCGAGGTCGCCATCGGCGGGCTCTCCAACGGCGCGGCGAAGCCCACGACGCTCAAGGCGCCCGTGGTCGACGCGCTGCGCGCCCAGCTCCCCAAGGAGATCAAGGACAAGGGGGAACTCGTCATCGGTGTCGGTGTGCTGCCCGCGGGCTCGCCGCCGCTCAACTTCATCGGCAGCGACCAGAAGACCGTCACGGGCTCCGAGTCCGACCTCGGCCGCCTCGTCGCGGCGACCCTCGGCCTCAAGCCGGTGATCCGCAAGTCGACGTGGGAGAACATGTTCCTCGGCATCGACAGCGGGAAGGTCGACGCCGCCTTCTCGAACGTCACGGACACCGAGGAGCGCAAGCGCAAGTACGAGTTCGCCTCCTACCGGCAGGACAACCTCGCCTTCGAGACGGACAAGTCCCAGAGCTGGACCTTCACCGGCGACTACAAGGTGCTCGCGGGCAAGACCGTCGCCGTCAGCTCCGGGACCAACCAGGAGCGCATCCTCCTCAACTGGCAGCGGCAGCTCAAGAAGCAGGGCAAGAAGCTCGACGTCAAGCACTACCCGGACCTCAACAGCACCTACCTCGCGCTCAGCGGCAAGAAGATCGACGCCTACCTCGGCCCCAACCCGGCCATCGCCTACCACACCCGCACCACCGAGGGCACCCCGCGCGCGACCCGCAGCGCCGGCACCTACTCGGGCGCGGGCTCCGCACTCCAGGGCCTCATCGCCGCCACGTCGAAGAAGGGCAGCGGCCTCGCGAAGCCGTTCGCCGGGGCGATCAACCACCTCATCGACAACGGCGAGTACGCGAAGTGGCTCGCCACCTGGAACCTCTCCGACGAGGCCGTCGAGCGCAGCGAGATCAACCCGCCGGGGCTCCCCCTCAGCGACTCCTGATGTCCTGGACCCGTACGAAGCACCCCACACCTCACAGGAGCAGAACCGCACCATGGCCACCAGCGTCCAGCCGGCCCCTTCCCCCGTCCCCGCGAGCCCCCATCTCCTCGACAACCCCGCCTGGGCGGCGCTCACCGGGCCCCACGCCGTCTTCGCCGAGCGCCTCGGCGGCGCCGCCCGCTACCCCGCCGACGTCGCCGCCTTCACGGCGCTGACCGACCCCGAGGACCCCGCCGCGTGGGCGGACCTCGCGAAACTCCTCGGCCCCGGCACGGTCGCCCTCGTCAACGGCGCGCCCGGCGCGCCGGGCGACTGGGAGGTCCTGGAGCACGGCCAGGGCGTCCAGCTCGTCGCCACCTCGCTGCGCTCCGAGCCCGCTCCCGAGGCCGTCCGGCTCGGCACGGACGACACCGAGGAGATCCTCGACCTCGTCGCCCGGACCAAACCAGGGCCCTTCAAGGAGCGGACCGTGACGCTCGGCACCTACCTCGGCATCCGCGAGGAGGGCCGTCTCGTCGCCCTCGCGGGCGAGCGGCTGCACCCGCCCGGGTGGACCGAGATCAGCGCCGTGTGCACCGACCCCGGCTTCCGGGGCCGGGGCCTCGCGACGCGGCTCGTACGGGCCGTCGCGCACGGCATCCGCGAGCGCGGCGAGACCCCGTTCCTGCACGCGGCGGCGAGCAACACGAACGCCATCCGGCTGTACGAGTCGATCGGCTTCACGCTGCGCAGGCGCACGACGTTCCTCGCGGTACGGACGCCCGCGGCGGCCTGAGCGCGTGGGGGCGACCGGGCCGGCCGCCCCCGCGGGGCGCCCCGCCGCGTGGGCGCCCCGCCCCGTACGGCCTCGTACCGCCGTCCCACCCCTGACCGACCGGAAGGGCCCCAGCATGTCCGACACACCTCCGCTCCACCTCGCCGTCGCCCTCGACGGAGCCGGCTGGCACCCCGCCGCCTGGCGCGAACAGGGCGCCCGACCGGGGGAGTTGTTCACCGCCCGCTACTGGGTGGACCTCGTGCGCGAGGCCGAGGCGGGACTGCTCGACTTCGCCACCTTCGAGGACGCGCTCTCGCTCCAGTCCAGCCGCCTCGAAGGGCCCGACGACCGCACCGACCAGGTGCGCGGCCGGCTCGACGCCGTCCTCACCGCGGCCCGCGTCGCCCCGCTCACGCGGCACCTCGGCCTCGTACCGACCGCCGTCGTCACGCACACCGAGCCCTTCCACCTCTCCAAGGCGATCGCCACGCTCGACCACGTGAGCAAGGGACGCGCCGGGGTACGGGTCCGGATATCCGCCCGCCCGCAGGAGTACGGGCACTTCGGACGCCGTACCCTCGCCCCCCTCACGCTCGGCGAACTCCAGTCCCCCGAGGGGCAGTCGATCGTCTCCGCGCTCTTCGACGAGGCCGCCGACCACGTCGAGGTGCTGCGCCGCCTGTGGGACAGCTGGGAGGACGACGCCGAGATCCGCGACGCCGCCACCGGTCGTTTCGTCGACCGCGACAAACTCCACTACATCGACTTCGAGGGCCCGCACTTCGCCGTCAAGGGCCCCTCCATCACCCCGCGCCCCCCGCAGGGGCAGCCGCTCGTCACCTCCCTCGCCCACCAGACCATCCCCTACCGCCTCGTCGCCCGTTCCGCCGACGTCGGCTACGTCACGCCGCGCAGCGCCGAGGACGCGCGCGCGATCGTCGAGGAGATCCGTACGGAGCGGGCGGCGGCCGGGCGCGCGGACGAACCCCTGCACGTCTTCGGCGACTTGGTGGTCCTTGTCGACGAGGAAGAGGGCCGCGCCGCCGAACGCCTCGCCGCGCTCGACGCCCTGGCCGGAGAGCCCTGCGCGAGCGACGCCGAGATCTTCGCGGGCACGCCCGCCGCACTCGCCGACCTCCTCACCGACTGGCAGGCCGCCGGGCTCACCGGCTTCCGCCTGCGCCCCGCCGTGCTCGGCCACGACCTGCGCGGCATCACGCGCGGACTCGTCCCCGAACTCCAGCGCAGGGGCGCCTTCCGCACCGCCTACACCGCCACCACGCTGCGCGGCCACCTCGGGCTCGACGCCCACCCCGCCAACCGCTACGCGACGGCCTGACGCCCTGCCCCGGAGAGGAACCCTTCCATGAGCACCCCGCTCAAGCAGATCCACCTGGCGGCCCACTTCCCCGGCGTCAACAACACCACCGTGTGGAGCGACCCGGACTCCGGCAGCCACATCGACTTCGACTCCTTCGTCCACTTCGCCGAGACCGCCGAGCGCGCCAAATTCGACTTCCTCTTCCTCGCCGAGGGGCTGCGGCTGCGCGAACAGGCCGGGGAAATCTACGACTTGGACGTCGTGGGCCGCCCCGACACCTTCACGGTCCTCGCCGCCCTCGCCGGTGTCACGACGCACGTCGGCCTCACCGGCACCATCAACTCCACCTTCAACGAGCCCTACGAGGTGGCCCGCCAGTTCGCGAGCCTCGACCACCTCTCCGCCGGGCGCGCCGCGTGGAACGTCGTCACCTCCTGGGACGCCTTCACCGGCGAGAACTTCCGGCGCGGCGGCTTCCTGCCCCGCGAGCAACGCTACGCGCGCGCCAAGGAGTTCCTCGCGACCGCGCACGAACTATTCGACTCCTGGCACGGCGACGAGATCGCCGCCGACCCGGATTCCGGCACCTTCCTGCGCACCGCGCGGGCCGGGGCCTTCGCGCACCACGGCGAACAGTTCGACATCCAGGGCCGGTTCAACGTCCCCCGCAGCCCGCAGGGCCGTCCCGTCATCTTCCAGGCTGGCGACTCCGAGGAGGGCCGCGAGTTCGCCGCCGCCGAGGCCGACGCGATCTTCAGCCGCCACGACACCCTGGAGGCCGGCCAGGCGTTCTACCGCGACGTCAAGGGCCGCCTCGCCCGCCACGGCCGCACCCCCGACCAGCTCCTCATCCTGCCCGCGGCCACCTTCGCCCTCGCCGACACCGACGCAGAGGCCCGCGAACTCGCCCACGGGATACGCCTCAAGCAGGTGAGCGGACAGACCGCGCTGCGCCACCTCGAACACGTGTGGAACACGGACCTCTCCGGCTACGACCCCGAGGGCCCGCTCCCCGACATCGACCCGGTCCCCGGCGAGCACACCCTCGCCCAGGGCCGTTCGACCACGCGCCACCACCGCGACCCGCGCGAGATCGCCCGCGAACTGCGCGAGCGCGCCGAGGCGAAGAACCTGTCCATCCGCGAACTCGTCATCGACATCACCGCCCGCCAGACCTTCATCGGCTCGGCGGAGACCATCGCCGCGACGATCAACGACCTCGTCCAGCGCGACGCCGCGGACGGCTTCATCCTCGCCCCGCACGTGAGCCCCGGCGGCCTCGACACCTTCGCGGCCCAGGTCGTCCCGCTCCTCCAGGAACGGGGGGTCTTCCGCGACGAGTACGAGGGGACGACGCTGCGGGAGCACCTGGGGCTGGCCCACCCGGACGCGTAGGAGGACCGGGAGCCGGACGAGTGAGGGGAGGAGGCGCCCCGGGCACGGGTACGGGGGGTGCCCGGGGCCCGCCTCCTCGGAGCGGGAGCGGAAGCGGGCGGCCGGGGCTCGGAGGCGGGGCCGGACCGGAAGGGGCTGGTGTCGCCTGCGCCCGGGGCGGATGGGCCGTGCGGTGCGAGTGCCGCGTGGTCTCGCCCCGGGCCGGGCCTTCGCACCCCACCGCTCACGGTGGCGGGACTCCCGTCGCCGTGGCCCCGCCCCGTGCGCGGCCCCGGCTCGTGCGCGGCCCCGCACGACGTGGCGCCGGTCGCGCGATGCGCCGGCGCCCCGGCCCGCCGCGTTGCGCGGGGGGACGCGCGCACCGGCCGCCCTGATCGCCGTCATCCCCCTGCCAGCTCCGTGAGCACCGCCGCCGCCCCGGCCGGACGCACCAGCCAGTGCAGGTGGCTGCCCGGGAGGGTGCGGACCTTCGTCGGGTTCCCGGGGGTGAGGGTGTCCGCTTCGCGGATCATGCGGTCCTGCATGGCGAGGGGGATGCTCGCGTCCTCCGCCAGACGGACGAAGGCGCGCGGGACCGTCCCCCAGGTCTCGGCCCGTGCCCGGTCGTCCGGTGTGCCGGCGTCCAGGCTCTCGTCGGGCTGGAAGGTGTTGAGGAAGCCGAGCAGCTCGTCGTCGCTCAGGTCGGCCCCGAAGGCCGCCCTGAAGGCGGCGAGTGCCTCCGGCTTCGCGGTACGGAAATTGACCCGCAGGACGCCGAGAGCTGCGGGGTCCCCGGCGACCGCGGGAGCGAATGCCGCCGGATCGACGCCCGCCATCTCGGGCTCGCCGTAGTAGTCGCCCACCGGCAGGTCCACGGGACACCACGCGGACACGTACACGAGCAGGTCGACGAGGTCGGGCCGCGCGTTCGCCGCCGCGGTCACGGTCGCCCCGCCCCGGCTGTGCGCGACGAGGACGACGGGCCCGTGCTCCCGTACCCGCTCCAGCACCCCGACGAGATGCGCCGCGTTGTCCGCGAGCGTCACGCCTTTGATGAGCCCCGCCGCGCCCGCGAGCGCCGCCGCGTCCTGCGGGGCCTGGTACCCGAGCGGGAACGTCGCGCCGAAGCCGTGCCCCGGGAGATCGACGGCGAGCGACCGCTGCCCGCGCAGGGCGAGTTCGCGTTGAAGGGGTGCGAACGAGAACGAGTTGGCGAAGGCGCCGTGGACCAGGACGAAGGTGGGAAGGGCGGGAACGGTGGGAGCGACCATGCGCACACCCTGTCCGGGAGTGTCCTCGCCTTCAAGGTCGCGTGGCGTCAGCACGTTTCCGCATCGACGGTGGTGGTGGGTGGGGGGAACGAAGAAGATCCCTTCGCGACCCGGTATGGGGACATGCGGGCTCTGGCCCGGCCCGAAAAGTCCCGCAACGCCTGAAACGGTCGCTCTCGACAACGGCGTGCGAGCCGCGCTCCGCCGGGTGGCAGACTGTCGGGCGTGAGGTTTCAGGTGGCCGTCGGGTGCGGCGGGAACGGTGCGCGTGGTGGTGTACGGGTGAACGGACGGGCAAAGGGGCGGCGTTGAGGATTCTGCACACCTCCGACTGGCACCTCGGGCGCTCGCTGCACCGGGTGTCGCTGCTCGACGCGCAGGCCGCCTTCCTCGACCACCTCGTGGCGACGGTGCGGGAGCGGGACGTCGAGGCCGTCGTCGTGGCCGGGGACGTGTACGACCGGGCGGTGCCCTCGCTGCCCGCCGTCGAGCTGTACGACCAGGCGCTGCACCGGCTCGCCGCGCTCGGCGTGCCCACCGTGCTCATCCCGGGGAACCACGATTCCGCGCGGCGCCTCGGCGTCGGCGCCGGGCTGCTCGGCAGCGCCGGGGTCCACCTGCGGACCAGGCCCGCCGAGTGCGGGAAGCCCGTCGTGTTGCGCGACGCGCACGGCGAGGTCGCCTTCTACGGGCTGCCCTACCTCGAACCGGGGCTCGTCAAGGACGAGTTCGCCGCCCCCGCCGATCACGAGGGCGTCCTCGGCGCCGCGCTCGACCGGGTCCGCGCCGACCTCGCGACCCGCCCCGAAGGCACCCGTTCCGTCGTCCTCGCGCACGCCTTCGTCACCGGCGGCGCCCCCAGCGACAGCGAGCGCGACATCACCGTGGGCGGCGTCAGCGCCGTGCCCGCCGCGCTCTTCGACGGCATCGACTACGTCGCGCTCGGCCACCTCCACGGCAGCCAGGCACTCGGCGAGCGGCTGCGCTACTCGGGCTCCCCGCTCGCGTACTCCTTCTCCGAGGCGGACCACCGCAAGAGCATGTGGCTGATCGACCTGGACGGCGCGGGCGCCCTCACCGCCGAGCGCGTCGACTGCCCCGTCCCGCGCCCTCTCGCCCGCCTGCGCGGCACGCTCGGAGAACTCCTCGCCGACCCCGCGCACACCCCGCACGAGGACGCGTGGGTCGAGGCGACGCTCACCGACTCCGTACGGCCGGACGAACCGATGGCGCGGCTCGCCGTCCGCTTCCCGCACCTGCTCAGCCTCGTCTTCGCGCCCGAGCGCCCGCCCGAGCCGGACGGGCGCAGCTACGCACGCCGCCTCCAGGGGCGCGGGGACCACGAGATCACCGAGGACTTCGTCGCCCACGTACGCGGCGAGGCCCCCAGCGAGGCGGAGCGCGCCGTGCTGCGCGCCGCCGTGGACGCCGTACGCCTGGAGACCCAGGCCACGGAGGCCCGCCGATGAGACTCCACCGCCTCACCGTCACCGCCTTCGGTCCCTTCGCCGGGACCCAGACCGTCGACTTCGACCGCCTCGCCGAGGCCGGTCTCTTCCTCCTGCACGGCGCGACGGGAGCGGGCAAGACGTCCCTGCTCGACGCCGTCTGCTACGCGCTCTACGGCGTCGTCCCCGGCCACCGGCAGGGCGTCTCCGCGCAGGGCGAGAAGCTGCGCAGCGACCACGCGGCCCCCGGCACCCGCACCTCCGTCACGCTCGACTTCACCGTCTCGGGCCGCCGCCTGGAGATCACCCGGCAGCCCCCCTTCGTACGGGCCAAGAAACGCGGCACCGGCACCACGACCGAGAAGGCCCTCACCACGCTCCGCGCCCACGACCCGGCGCGGGGCTGGACCGGGCTGAGCCGCACCCACCAGGAGATCGGCGAGGAGATCAGGCAGCTCCTCGGCCTCAGCAGCGAACAGTTCTGCCAGGTCGTCCTCCTCCCGCAGGGGCAGTTCGCCCGCTTCCTCGGCGCCGACACGGCCGACCGCGCGCTCCTGCTGCGCCAGCTCTTCGACACACGCCGCTTCTTCGAGATCGAGACCCACCTGCGCGAGCGCAAGGCCGAGACGGACGAGGCGGTGCGGCACGCCGACAGCGACCTCCTCGCGCTCCACCACCGCATCGCCCAGGCCGCCGCGCCGCCCCGCGACGAGGCCCCCGGCCAGCCCCCGGCGGCCGGTGACCCCGCTCTGCCCGAATTCGTCCTCACCCACGCCGCGCTCGCCCGCGCGCACGCCCGTGAACTGCTCGACATCGCGCGCCTGCGCCACCAGGGCGCGGAGGCCGCCCATCACGCCGCCTCGGCCGCGCACGACCGCGTCCGCGAACTCGCCGCCCTCCAGCGCCGGTACGCCGAGGCCCGCGCCCGCGCCGACGCGCTCGCCGCGCGCGAGCCCGCGCACCGCGCGGACCTCGACCGGCTCGACGCCGCGCGCCGCGCCGGGACCGTCGCCCCCGCGCTCGACCTGCGCGCCGCGGCGGCCACCGCCCACGCCGAAGCGCTCGCCGCCGAGCGCCGCCTGCGCGCGACCCTGCCGCCCGAGCACGCCGAGGCCGATGCGGCGGGCCTCGCCGAGGCCGCCCGGCGGCAGGACGAAGCACGCGGCGCGCTCGCCTCCGCCCGCCGCGCCGAGGAACGTCTCCGGGAACTCGTACGGGAACGCGACGCCGTGGACCGCGAGGACCGCGCCGACGCGCAGGCCCGTGCCGAGGACGAGCAGTGGCTCGACGCCTGGCCCGAGCGCCGCGCGGAGCTGCGCGCCCGCGTCGCCGGGGCCCGGGACGCGGCCACCCGCGCCGCCGAACTCACCGGGCGCGCCGAGCCCGTGGCGCGCCGTCTCGCCGCCGCCCGCCGGTACGGGGAACTGGCGGCGGAGCACGCGCGGGCCGAGACCGCCGAGGCGGAGGCCCGCGCCCGCCGCGACGCGTGCCGCGCCGCCTGGCTCGACGCGCGCGAGGCCCGCCTCGACGGCATCGCCGCCGAACTCGCGGCGCAGCTCGCCCCCGGCGCCCCCTGCGCCGTGTGCGGGGCCACGGAGCACCCCGCGCCCGCCGGGCGCGCCGCACGGCACACCGACCGGGCCGCCGAGGACGCCGCCGAGACCGCCTACCGCCGCGCGGAGACGGCCGCGAGCGAGGCCACCGCCCACGCCCGGACGCTCGCCGCACAGCGCGACGCCGCGGCCGAGGCGGCGGGCGACGCGCCCCTCGCCGCCCTCGCCGCCGAGAAGTCCGCGCTCGACCGCGACCTCGCCGCGGCGCACGCCGAGGCCGCCCGCCTCACCGAGGCCCTGCACGCCGAGGAGCGCGCCGAGCGCGAGCACACCCGCCGCACCGGGGCGCGCGAGGCGGCGGTCACGCGCGCCGCGGCCCGGACGAGCGCGCGCGAAGCGCTCGACGCAGAGGAGGGCCGGCTCCGCGCGGAGGCCGCCGAGGCGCGGGGCAACTTCGCGAGCGTCGCCGACCGCGCCCGCCACCTCGAAGGACGCGCACGCCTCCTCGCCGGGGCCGCCGAAGCGGTACGCTCCGTCGCCACGACGGCCGACCGGCTCAAGGAGGCCGACGCGCGCCTCGCCGACGCCGCCTTCACCGCCCGCTTCGACACCCCCGCCCGGGCCGCGGCGGCGAGGCTCCCCGAGCCCGAGGCCCGTGAGCTGCGCGCACGCACCGAGGCCCACGCCCGCGAGGCCCACACCGTCCACCTCGCGCTCGCCGAACACGCCGTCGCCGAAGCCGCCGCGCAGCCGCCCGCCGCGCCCGGCCCGGCGGCGGCCCACGCCCGCGCGGCCGAGGCGGCGGCCCGTACCGCCGCGTCCGCGCACGACGCCGCCCGGACCCGTGCCACCGCGCTCCGGAGCCTCTCCGCCACGCTCGCGGCGCGCGTCGGGGAACTCGGCCCGCTGCGCGCCCGGCACGCGCTCGTGAGCGGACTCGCCGACCTCGCCACGGGGAGCGCGAAGCGCAACGAGCGGAAGATGCGCCTGGAGTCGTACGTGCTCGCCGCGCGCCTGGAGCAGATCGCGGCGGCGGCGACGACGCGCCTCGCCCGTATGTCGCAGGGCCGCTACACGCTCGTCCACTCCGACGACCGCGCGGCGCGCGGCAAGCTCTCCGGGCTCGGCCTGCACGTCGTCGACGCGTGGACCGGGCGCGAGCGCGACACCGCGAGCCTGTCGGGCGGCGAGACCTTCTACGTGTCGCTCGCCCTCGCGCTCGGGCTCGCGGACGTGGTCACCGACGAGGCGGGCGGGGTGCGGCTCGACACGCTCTTCATCGACGAGGGCTTCGGGAGCCTCGACGAGCAGACTCTCGACGAGGTCATGGACGTCCTCGACGGACTGCGCGAGCGCGAGCGCTGCGTCGGCATCGTGAGCCACGTCGGCGAACTGCGCCGCCGCGTGCCCGCGCAACTGGAGGTCGTCAAGGGCCGGGCGGGCTCGGCGGTGCGGGAGCGGGGATTCTGAGGACCCGCCGCACGGCACCGCTCACCCCTCCGGGGCCCGCAGCGCCCGGCCCGGCAGGGGCGAGGAGTAGACGACGTTCGTCGTCACGGCACCGAGCGTCCCGATCCGCCCCACCTGCGTCTCCAGGTCCCGCATCGAACGGGCGGCGACCTTCAGGAGGAAGCAGTCCTCGCCCGTCACGTGGTGCGCTTCGAGCACCTGCGGCATGACGGCCATGAGGTCGTGGAAGGGCTTGTAGTTCGTCGTCGGGTATCGCAGCCGTACGAAGGCGAGCACCCCGAGCCCGAGCCGTTCCGGGTCGAGCACCGCCGTGTACCCGCGCACCAACCCCGCCTCCTCCAGGCGCCGCACCCGTTCCGTCACCGCGCTCGGCGACATCGCGACCTCGCGCGCCAGCTCGGCGAACGAGGCCCGCCCGTCCCGCTGGAGCGCGTCGAGCAGCCGCCAGTCGGTGGCGTCGGGGGAGAAGGGGCCGGAGGAATACGTGGTCATGGTGCCGATATACCAGGGTTTCCCCGGTGAAGGCGAGCCGGAGCCGGGATGTCCGCCTGTGACGGGCCGCCCCCGCTCCGTACCGTTGACGCCATGCAGACCACCCCAGCACTCGGCGCCTTCGCCGAACCCGCCACGGCCGCCGCCCACTTCCGCGCCCTCCTCGCGCACGCCGCCGACGTCTCCGACGTGGCCGCCGTGCTGGCCCGCGACGGCGACCCCGGCTTCGTCCTCGTCGACACCCGCTCCGAGGACGCCTGGAACCAGGGCCGCATCCCGAGCGCCCGCCACCTGCCCACCGCCGTCCTCGCGACCGGCGCGCACGGCCTCGACCCCGGGGTGCCCGTCGTCGTCCACTGCTGGGGGCCGGGCTGCAACGGCGCCCAGCGAGCGGCCCTCGTCCTGGCCGAACAGGGCTTCCGGGTCAAGGAATTGATGGGCGGCTTCGAGTACTGGGCGCGCGAGGGACTCCCGTACGAGACCGGGACCGCGCCCGCCGTGACGCGCCGCGACCCGGCGGACCGCCTCACGGCCCCGCTCGCGACGGACGACTGCGGCTGCTGAACGCGCGGAGGGGCGGGGACCCGGCCGGTCCCCGCCCCTCCCTGTACGCCGCGTCAGCCGCTCAGAGCCGCGACAGCTCCTCCACCAGGTCGTCGAGACCCAGCGAGCCCTGCGAGAGGGCGGCCATGTGCCACTTCTTCGCGTCGAACGCGTCGCCGTGCGCCTTCTGCGCGTTGGCGCGGCCGGTGAGCCAGGCACGCTCGCCGAGCTTGTAGCCGATGGCCTGACCCGGCATCGAGAGGTAGCGGATCATCTCGCTCGCGACGAACGCGGCGGGGCGGCTGCTGTGCGCGGCGAAGAATTCGTGCGCGAGGGCCGGGGTCCAGCGCTCGCCCGGGTGGAAGGGCGAGTCGGCCGGGATCTCCAGCTCCAGGTGCATGCCGATGTCGATGATGACGCGGACCGCGCGCATCATCTGCGCGTCGAGGTAGCCGAGGCGCTTCTCCGGCGTGTCGAGGAAGCCCAGCTCGTCCATGAGGCGCTCGGCGTACAGCGCCCAGCCCTCGACGTTCGCCGAGACCATGCCGATGCCGGCCTGGTAGCGCGAGAGGCTGTCGGCGACGTGCGTCCACTGCGCGAGCTGGAGGTGGTGCCCGGGAACGCCCTCGTGGTACCAGGTCGAGGTGAGGTCGTAGACGGGGAAGCTCGTCTCGCCCATCGTGGGCAGCCACGTGCGGCCCGGACGCGAGAAGTCCTCCGAGGGCTCCGTGTAGTACGGGGCCGCCGCGCTCCCGGCGGGGGCGATGCACGCCTCGACCTTGCGGACCCGGTCGGCCAGCTCGAAGTGGGTGCCGTCGAGCTGCTCGATCGCCTCGTCCATGAGGCTCTGGAGCCACTGGCGGGCCTCCTCGACGCCCTCGATGCGCGTGCCGTGCTCGTCGAGGTGCGCGAGCGCGACCCACGGGGTCGCCGCCCCGGGCAGCACCTTCTCGGCCTCGGTGCGCATCTCGGCGAGCAGCCGGTGGAACTCGGACCAGCCGTACGCGTACGCCTCGTCCAGGTCCAGGTCGCTGCCGTTGAAGTTCCGGGCCCAGCGCGCGTAGCGCTCGCGGCCCACGACGGCCGGGGCGTCGGCGATCTCGGGCGCGTACGTGTCGCGCACCCAGTCCCGCAGTGCGACGACGGCGGCCGTGGCGCCGCGCGCGGCTTCGTCCAGCTCGGCGCGCAGCGTCTCGGGCCCGGCGGCGGCGAAGTCCTCGAACCAGCCGCGGCCCTCGCCCGCCCACTCGGTGAGCTGCTCGACGAAGGTCGCGGTCGGCTCGGGCTGCGCGGGCAGGTCGCGCTCCAGGCCGAGCGCGAGCGACTCCTGGTAGCCCTCCAGCGCCGCGGGGACGGCGCGCAGCCGCGCGGCGATCGCCCGCCAGTCGTCCTCGCTCGCGGTCGGCATCAGCGTGAAGATGTCCCGCACGGGGTGCGCGGGGGTGTTCATGTTGCCGACGGTGCGCAGGTGCTCGCCCGCCTCGTGGACGGCGAGTTCGGCGGTGAGACGCTCGCGCAGCAGGCGGGCGCAGCGCCGCTCGATGTCGCTGTCGGCGCCCGGCGCCCGCTCGGCCTCGGCGAGCCGGTCCAGGGTGGTGCGGGCGAGCGCGGCGAACGCCTCGGCCCCGGTGGGGGAGAAGTCGGGCAGCCGCGTGGCGCTCTCGGCGACACCGAGGTACGTACCGGTGATCGGGTCGAGGGCGACGAGGTCGTCGACGTACGCGTCGGCGACCTCGCGGGGCAGCGGGGTCTTGGTCTCTGGCATGCGCTCATCTTGGTACCTGACGGCGGGGGATGTCATCCGGATGGCGGCCCCGGGGCGTCCGGTTTCCGGACGGATTGCCGAAACACAGGGGGTGAAAGCGGCTGTTCTCGCACGTAAACGGGCCCCGGGCGGTGGTGTCCGGGACCCGTTTTCGGCCGGGAGGGGGCCTCGCGGGCGCGCGGGGCGGGCGAGACGGCCGGAGGCCGCGCGAGCGGTACGGGGCCGCGCGGGCCGGGGGTTTCAGGCCCGCCCGTGCCCCTCGCCCGCAGTGCCCCGTACGCGTACGTGTTCGGCCGCGTCCGGTACGTACCCCGCGAGGCGCGCCGTGATCACGAGCGTGCCCTCCTCGATCTGGTAGTCCAGCGGCAGCCCGAGGCCGCGCATCGCGGCGACCATCCCGGTGTTGGACGCCTGGGTCACCGCGTACACGCTGTCGGCCCGCGCCTCGGCGGCCATCGCGACGAGCCGTTCGAGGAGCCGCGAGCCGACGCCCTTGCGCTGCCAGGCGTCCTCCACGAGCAGCGCGACCTCGGTCTCCTCGCCGTCCCACAACAGGTGCCCGAGCGCGACGAGCCGCCCGGAGGCGGTCCGCGCCGCGAGGGTGCGGCCGTGCCGGGGGCTGAGCAGGTGCGCGAGGTAGCGATCGGCGTCGCGCACCGGGCCGTGGTAGCGGCGGGCGAGCGTCGCGGGGGAGCAGCGGGCGTGGAGTTCCCTCGCCTCGTCCAGGTCGCCCTGCCCGGCCCGTTCGACCGTCACGGCCTCGCCGCGCGGCAGCGTGTACACCTCGGCGCCGCCGGGGAGGCGGGGACCGAGACGCGCGTCGAGGGCGAGGAGCGCGCGGGCGCGCGCGAACTCGGTGGGCGTGAAGGGCAGGTAGGCCCGCTCGGCGGTGACGACGTCTCCTTCGGGGGTGTGCAGGCGCAGGACGGTGCCGGGACCGCCCTCGCCGTCGTGGATGCCCTCGGCGCCCCGCGCCGCCTTCCCCGCGGGCAGCGAGCGGATCGCGCAGCGGCCGAGGAGTTCGCGCAGCGCGCGCGGCAGCTCGGCCGGGTCGAGGGCGGTGCGCGTGGCGAGGTGCAGGATGCGCGCGGGCGGGTCCACGAGGTCGTGGGCGTCCGCGCGCTCGATCCACGTACCGCTGCCGCCCGCGGCGGCGACCGCCCGGGTCAGCGCGCCCGCCTCCAGGCTCGCGGGCGCGCGCAGCGAGAACTCGTCGACGGTGCCCTCGGCGAGCGGGTGCGTCTGAAGGCTGAGGATGTCCACGCGGTGCCGCGCGAGCGCCCCGCACAGCGCGGCGAGCGAGCCGGGCTCGTCGCGCACGGTGGTGCGCATCCGCCACAGGGCGGTCGCGCCGCCGCCCTCCCGGGTGACCGGTTCCGCACCGGTCCCGGTATCGAGCGGGGGAGGGGCGTGCCCGTGGCGGCGTGACCACCACACGTGGAAACCGGCGGTCGCGGCGAGCAGTACCGCCGAGGTGATCAGCAGCTCGGGGCCCCCGGGTCCGTGCGCGACGGTGTTGGCGACCGCGTCGGCGACGGCGACGGCGGTGAAGAGCGCGGCCAGCTCGACGAGTTCGCGGCGCCAGTGGCGCGGACGCGGGGCCGCCTTGTGCACAGAGGTCTCAGCATTCATGGGCTCAGCCTCGGGCACGGGTGTTGCGTGACAACGAACGCTTTGTGACTGATCGGTTAAGTATCGTTCCGATCCGGAACGCATGGATCTGTTCCGTTGCGTCCGGGAAAGCAAGGAAAGGTAACCCTCTTGGCTCTCTTCGTGATCGAGCGCGGCAGCACGCTCCCGGCGGCACGCGCCTGGGACCTGCTCACCGACTGGCGCCGGCACGGGCGCGTCGCCCCCCTCACGGCGGTACGGGTACGCAGCGGCCCCCCGGGCGGCGGGCTCGGCACCGTCTTCGTCGCCAGGACCCGTATCGGCCGCCTGGGCTTCGACGACCCCATGGAGGTCACCGAGTGGCGGCCCCCGGGCACGGACACGCCCGGGGCCTGCCGTCTCGACAAGCGCGGGCGGGTCTTCACGGGCTGGGCCCTCGTCGAGGTCCTGCCGCTCGCGACGGGCTGCCGCGTCCGCTGGACCGAGGACCTCGGCCTGCGCGGGCTCCCGCGCGCGGCGGACCCCGTGACACGGCGCGTGGCCGCGGCGGTCTTCGGACGGGCGGTGGACCGGCTGCTGGTGGCGGACGGGGAATGAGCGGTCCGCACACGCGGCATATGCGTTCCGCGCGCCCGCCGCCCGCCCCCGCCCGCGCGCGGCAGGTGCGGGAAGCACGTCGCGGGCGTGCGGGACCGGGCCCGCACTGGTGACAACGGGCACTGCCCACCGCCGTCGTGGCGTGCGAATCTCGATCGCGCCGCCGGTTCCGGTGGCCCGCACCGCACCGAGGGAGGTCCCGCGTGAACCCCGAGTACGCCGCGTACGCCGCCGCGCATCCTCTCTTCTACGACACGGCGCACCACGCGCGGACCGCCGCCCTGCCGGACGCCGAGGAGTACGCCACCGCGCTCGGCACCGTACCGCCCGGCTGGGAGGAGGCGCGGCGCGGTGACTGGCGCTCGCTGGCCCCGGCCGGTGCGCACGTACCGCCGCAGGGCTGGAAGATCCACGTCTCGGCGAGTCTCGACGCGGCTCCCCGCGTCCTCGCGGCGACGGCCCGGCTCTGCTTCGCCCGCCGCGTCCCCTTCAAGTTCGTGCCCACCCGCACGCTCCTGCTCCTGCGCAACGGGAAGTACGCGGACCGCGCGGGCAGCGGCAAGTTCCTCACCCTCTACCCGCCGGTCCCCGAGGACTTCGAGCCCCTGTGCCGCGACCTCGCCGCCGCGCTCGACGGCGAGCCCGGCCCGTACATCCTCAGCGACCTGCGACTCGGCGAGGGACCCGTGCACGTGCGCTACGGGGCCTTCGCGCCGCGCTTCTGCCCCGGACCCGACGGCCTCCCCGTGCCCGCCATCGCCGACCCGGGCGGCGCTCTCGTCCCCGATCCGCGCGGGCCCGTCTTCGCCGTCCCCGCCTGGGTCACCCCGCCCGCCTTCCTCGCCCCGCACCTCGCGGCACGCTCCGCGGCGGGCGCCGACGGCATCCCGTACGACATCGAGGGCGCGCTGCACTTCTCCAACGGCGGCGGCGTCTACCGCGCCAAGGACCCGCGCACGGACCGCCGCCTCGTCCTCAAGGAGGCGCGCCCCCACGCCGGGCTCGCCGCGGACGGCACCGACGCCGTGGCCCGCCTGACGCACGAGGAGGACGTGCTGCGCGGACTCGCCGGACTGGACTGCGTGCCCGCCGTGCACGAGCACCTGACGGTGGGCGAGCACCGCTTCCTCGTCATGGACTTCGTGCCGGGCACGACGCTCAACACCCTCTTCGCCCGCCGCTTCCCGCTCTCGCGCTCCGCACCCGGCGAGGAGGCGCTCGCCGCACACGCCGCGTGGGCCGAGCGCATGCACCGGCTCGTCACGGACGCCGTCGCGGACATCCACGCGCGCGGAGTGGTCATGGGCGATCTGCACATGAGCAATGTCATGGTGAGCGAGGACGAACAGCGCGTCGTGCTGCTCGACTTCGAGGCCGCCTCCCTCACGTCCGAGGCGGCCCGGCCCACCGTCGCCAACCCCGCCTTCGCCGCGCCCCGGGACCGCACCGGACAGGCCGTGGACACCTACGCCCTCGCCTGCCTGCGCCTTGCCCTCCACCTCCCGCTCACGACGCTCTTCGGCCTGGACCGCGCCCACGCCGCGCGCCTCGCCGACGCGGTCGCGGAGATCTTCCCCGTACCGCGCGCCTCGCTCGACGCCGCCGTACGGGAGATCGAGGGCCCGCCGAACGCGGGACCCGCGGACCCCGAGGCCCCCGCGCCGACGGCCTCGCGCTCCGCCCTCCCCGCACCTCCGGCCCCGGGGTCCCCCGCCCCACGCCCGGAGCCGGTCTCCCTCAGCTCCTGGCCGCGCGCCCGCGACCTGCTCGTCCGCGCGCTGCTCGCCTCGCGCACCCCCGACCGCGCCGACCGCTGCTTCCCCGGCGACATCGCGCAGTTCGCCTCCCCCGCCGGGGGCGCGAGCCTCGGCTACGGCACGGCGGGCGTGCTGCACGCCCTGCATGCGGCGGGCGAGCGCTGTCCCGAGGCCGAGGAGTGGCTGCTCGCGCGGACGAAGGAACCCGCGTCCGGCACCCCCTGCGGCCTCTACGACGGACTCGCCGGGATCGCCTGGACCCTCGACCGCCTCGGCCACACCCAGGAAGCCCTCGACCTCGCCGCGCTCGTCGCCCGGGAACCCCTGCACGCGCTGCCTCCCTCCCTGCACGGCGGACAGGCCGGGATCGCCCTCGTCCTCGACACGCTCGCCGCGCACGCGGACAGCGCGGAAGCGGCACGCCTGCGCGCCGCCGCCGCGCGCTGCGCCGAAGCCGTCGCCCACTCGGTGCGCGAGGCGGCGGCGCGGGAGAAGAGACCGGCGGGCAGCCGGGCCGGGCTGCTCCACGGCGCCTCCGGAGCAGCGCTCCTCCTCGTCCGACGCTACGAGCGGACGGGCGACACCGGACTCCTCGACCTCGCCGCCACCGCGCTGCGCCTGGACCTCGCGCACTGCCGCCCCGGGGAGGACGAGACCCTCCTCGTGGTGGAGGGCAGACGCACCATGCCCTACCTCGGCGGCGGCAGCGCCGGCCTCGCGATGGTCCTCGACGACTACCTCGTCCACCGGCCCGCCGACCCGCTCGCCGCCCACCGCGCACCGCTGCGCCGCGCGGCGACCTCCCGCTTCTACATCCAGCCGGGTCTCTTCCGGGGCGTCGCGGGGCTCATCCTGCACCTCGCCCGCACCCCGGCGGGCGACCCCCTCGGGCGGCGCCGCGTCATCGAGCACCACCGCGCCCTCCTCGCCCACCAGGCCCTGCCCCACGCGGACGGCCTCGCCTTCCCCGGCGAACAGCTCCTTCGGCTCTCGATGGACCTCGCCACCGGGACGGCGGGCTGCCTGCTCGCCCTCGGCAGCGCGTACGGACCGGACCCCGCCCGGTTCACGCTGCCCTTCCTGCCGCCACCGCGGCCCACAGACGGCCCCCACCCGGGGGCCGGAGCCACCATCAGGTGATCACTCCACCGGCCGGACGGCGGACCGCTCCTCGCTGTCGCCCGGCCCCGTTCCGAAAGGAACCGTGCCATGGCACTGCTCGACCTTCAGGTGATGGAGACCCCCGAGGAAGAGGGCTTCCAGGACATCGCCACCGGCAGCCAGGTGAGCCTCCTCATCTGCGAGTACAGCTCCCTGAGCGTCACCCTCTGCACCCCGTGACGCAGCCCCGCCCGGAGTGAGGCACGGGGCACCGGCCGCCAGGCGGCCGGTGCCCCGTCGCCGTACCGCGCCGCGCACCCCCTGGGGGAACTCCGCCCGCCTTCCCGCGCGCCGCCCGCCGTCCAGGAGGGACCCCGCGTGTCACCCATCCGCCCGGAGAAACGGACACCCCGGCCGCTCACCGCGCTCGCGCTCACGCCCCGCGCCCCCGCTCCCCTCGCCGTCCTGCTCTGCTCCCTCGGCGCGGCGCTCGCCGCCCTCGCGCTGCCCGCGCTGCTCGGCTCGACACTGTCGCGGCTCGTCGCCGGGGGCCCCGTGCCGTGGACCGGCATCCGGCTCTGCCTCGTGCTCACCGCCGCGGAGGTCCTGCTCGACGCCGCCGTGGCCGCGCTCGGCGGTGCCGCGAGCGCCGGCCGCACCGCCCGCCTGCGCGGCCTCCTCCTGGGCCGGGTCCTCGCCGCCGCGCCCGACGACCGGGACCTGCCGCGCCCCGGTGACCTCGCGACCCGCCTCACCGCGAACACCGCCGAGGCCGCGACCGTGCCCGTCACCCTCGCGACCGCCGTCCCCGCGGTCCTGCTGCCGCTCGGCGGCCTCGCGGGCGTCCTCCTCACCGATCTGTGGACCGGTCTGGCCCTCCTCGCCGGATTCCCCGCCGTCGCCGTGCTGCTGCGGGTCTTCACGACCGGGACCGCCGAGGCGGGCGCCCGTTACCAGCACACGCAGGCCGTTCTCGCCTCCCGCCTCACCGAGGTCCTGGAGGGCGCCGAGACGGTGCGCGCCGCGGGCACCGCGCGCCGCGAGTTCGCCCGCGTCACCGCGCCCCTCGCCGAACTCGCCGCGCACGGGCGCACGACCTGGCTCCTGTACGGGCGGGCCGCGGGGCGCGCGGGGGTCCTGCTGCCGCTGCTCACCGTCCTCGTCCTCGCGGTGGCCGGGCTGCGGCTGGCCGCCGGGGCCCTCGACGTCGGCGCGCTCGTCGCGGTCACCCGCTACACGGCCCTCGCCGTGGGCATCGGCACGGTCACCGGCGCTCTCGGCGCGCTCGCGCGGGGCCGCGCCGCCGCCGGACGGCTCACGCCGTTGCTCGCCCTCTGCGCCCCGCCCTCGGGGAGCGCGCCGCTCCCGCCCGGCGGCGGGGCGCTCACCCTGCGCGGCGTGGGGCTGCGCCGCGAGGGCGCCGACGTGCTGTGCGGCATCGATCTCGACGTCGTCGCGGGCGAGTACCTCGCGGTCGTGGGGCGCTCGGGCGCGGGCAAGTCCCACCTGGTGGCCGTCGCCGGGGGCCTCGTCGTCCCGAGCGCCGGACGCGTGCTCCTCGACGGCGCCGACCTGCGCGACCTCGACCCCGGGGCGCTGCGCCGCGCCGCCGTCTACGCCTTCGAACGGCCCGTGCTCTTCGGCGACACGATCGGCGACGCCCTCGCCTTCGGCGCCGCGCGCGCGGACGGCGCCACGGTGCGCGCCGGGGCGCAAGGCGCCGCGGCGCACGCTTTCGTGCGGGCCCTGCCCGAGGGCTACGCGACCCCTGTCGACGCCGCTCCGCTCAGCGGAGGCGAACACCAACGCCTCGGCCTCGCCCGCGCCTTCGCCCACCCGGGCCGCCTCCTCGTCCTGGACGACGCCACCTCGGCACTCGACACGCTGACCGAGCGGGAGGTCCACCGGCACGTGGCCCGCCTGCCCGTCACGCGTCTGCACGTCACGCACCGCCCCGCCGTCGCGGCCCGCGCCGACCGCGTCCTGTGGCTCGACGCCGGACGGGTCCGCGGCTGCGGCCCGCACGCCGAGCTGTGGCAGGACGCCGCCTACCGCGAGGTCTTCACGGGGGGATCGGCCGCGCGGCCCGCCGGCGCGGACCAGGGCGGACTCGCGTGCTGAGCGGGGAGGGCCCGTGGGCCCGTGTCGGCCGCGCCGCGCGTCCCTACCTGAGGGAACGCCGCCGGGACCTCCTCCGCCTCGCGGGCTGGTCGCTCGTCGAGTCCGCCCAGACCTTCGCGAGCGGGTACGCCCTCGCCCGCGCGCTCGACGCCGGGTTCCTCGCCGGGCACACGGGGACGGGACTCGCGTGGCTCGGGGGCGCGGCGCTCGCCGCCCTCCCGGCGGGGCCCGCGCAGAGCGGCGTCTTCCGCGGGCTCGCCGCACTCGTGGAGCCGCTGCGCGACGGGCTCGTGCGCCGCGCGGTCGCCGGGGCCCTCGGCGCCGCGCTGCGCGGAGAGCTGCCCGAGCGGGCCCGTACCGCGGCCGTCTCGCGCGTCACCCATCAGAGCGAGATCGCCAGGGACGGCTGGGCCGGACTCGTGCTGTCGCTGCGGTCCTTCGTCTTCACGACGGCCGGGGCACTCGCCGGACTCGCCGCGCTCGCCCCGCCGTTGCTCCTCGTCCTGCTCCCGCCCCTCGTCCTCGGGCTCGTGCTCTTCCTCCTCACCCTCGTGCCGACCGCGTCACGGCAGCGTGCCCTCCTGGGCGCGGACGAGGAGTACGCGGCGCTCGCCGGGCACGCCGCCTCCGGCCTGCGCGACCTCGCGGCGACCGGTGGAAGCGCCCTCGTCGCCGCGCACGCCGCGCGCGTCGCCGCCCGCCAGGCGGACGCCGCACGGTCCCTCGCGCGGTGGTCGGCGGTACGCGTCCTCGCGCTCGCGCTCGCCGGCCGCGTACCCCCCCTGCTGCTCCTCGTGGCGGCGCCCTGGCTGCTGCGCCGCGGCCTCACCCCGGGGGAACTCGTCGGGGCGCTCGCGTACCTCTCGCAAGCGCTGCTCCCCGCGCTCCAGTCGCTCATGACCGCGCTCGGCACCGCCGGAGGACGCCTCCTCGTCGTCCTCGACCGCTTCGCGGTCCCGCCCCCGCCGCTGCCCGCCGCACCGCGCCGCCCCACTGCCCCCACCCCGGCCCCCCGGGGACCCCTCCTCGCGCTGCGCGGGGTCTCGTACGCGTACGGGCCGGGGGCGCGCCCGGTGCTCGACCGCCTCGACCTCGTCCTCGACCCCGGGGAACGGCTCGCCGTCATCGGCCCGAGCGGAGCGGGCAAGTCGACGCTCGCCGCGCTCCTCGCGGGGGTCCGCGCCCCCACGGACGGCCAAGTCCTCTGGCACGGGCGCCCACCCGGCGACACCGATCCCGGGCTCTTCCGCACCCTCGCCCCGCAGCAGGCGTACCTCCCCGCGGGCACGCTCCGCGAGGCCGTCGCCTACCTGCGCCCGGACGCCGACGAGGCGGCACTCGCGGCAGCGGCACGGGCGATCGGTCTCGAAGCGGTCCTGGCGGCCGTCGGGGGCTGGGACGCGCCGGTCAGGCCGGACCGGCTCTCGCCCGCGGAGCGCCAGCTCGTCGCGCTCGCCCGCGCCTGGCTCTCGCCCGCCCCGCTCCTCGTGCTCGACGAGGCCACGAGCCACCTGGACCCGCACGCCGAACTGCGCGCCGAGCGCGCGCTCGCCGCCAGGCCCGCCACGACACTCGTACTCGTCGCGCACCGCCCCGCGACCGCAGCGCGCGCCACCAGGGTGCTGCTGCTCGACGGGGCCCGCACCGACTGCGGCACGCCGGGCGAACTGGCCGCGCGCTCCGCCCTCTTCCGTGAGCTGACGGGAGCCTTCGCGCCCCCCGCCTCACAGCCAGCCGGCCTCCTTGGCCAGCCGGATGGCGTCCAGCCGGTTGCGCGCGCCGGTCTTGCGGATCGCGGCCGCGAGGTAGTTGCGGACGGTGCCGGCCGCGAGGTGCAGGCCCCCCGCTATCCCGGCCACCGACTCGCCCTCGGCGGCGAGCCCGAGGACGCTTAGCTCCCGGTCCGACAGCGGAGATTCGGCCACCCGGAGCAGACCGAAGGCCAGCGTCTCGTCCAGGTGCCGCCCCCCGGCGGCGACCTTGCGCACCACGGCGGCGAGGTCCCCGGTCTCGCCGTACTTGTCCACGTACCCGCCCGCGCCCGCGTGGAAGGCGCGGCGCAGGTCCCCGGGCCGCTCGCCCTTCGTCAGGATGACGAGCGAGCCCGCGTCCTCCGCCGCGCGGCCGGAGCGAAGGGCCTCTATCTCCGTGAGCAGTCCCAGGGAACCCGGACAGTCGAGGTCGAGGACGTAGACGTCGGGAGGACACGTCCCGGCCGCGCGTCCCACCTCGCCGGGGCCCGCCGTCTCCACGTGCAGATCCGTGCCGGCCGTCAGCAGGGCCCGCAGCGCGACCCGCCAGAGCGGGATCTCGTGCACCAGCAATATGTTCGTGCGAAGCGGCACCCGGAACTCCCCTGGCTTCGTGTGACCGGGGCGGCTCCCGCCCGGTACCGATCAGTTCACCGGAGCGGGTGCCCCCGCGTGCGCGATAGCCACGCATTGGCCGGAACGTAGCGAGGCGAGCGCGGCGCGCGAGGGCGCGAAGCGCGCGCCCCGTGCGCCCCCTGGGGTTCCGAGGGAGCGAGGGGGTTCGGGTGTTGCGGTGGTGAGGGGGCGCGGGGGCAGGAGGGCTCGGGTGCGTAACGGCGAGGGGGCGCGCGTTGTGCGACGAGGAGGAAGGACCGTCCGGGCCGGGCCACTTGGGGGCGGGCCGTGCCGCTAGCGTGCGGGGCATGATGCCCCTCCCGCCGCTCGCCGTGCCCGCGACCGCCACCGCCCCGGCCCTTCGCCTGCGCCCCTGGAGTACCGCCGACCTGAAGGAACTGGCCGACGTCTTCCCTCTCCCCGGCGCGCCGGGGGAGTGGCTGGCCGCCGAGACGCGCGGCCGTGCCGCGGGGGAGCGCCAGGGCTTCGCGATACGCGCGCAGACGGCGGGGGCGGCGCCGCGCCTGGTCGGCCACCTCGTGCTCAAGACCCCCGCCGCGGGCCCCGGCGAGGTCGGCTACTGGACGGCCGGGGCCGCGCGGGGCACGGGAGTGGCGACCCGGGCGCTGCGCGCGCTGACCACGCACGTCCGCGACGAGACCGACCTGTGCGAGCTGCGCCTGCTCCACCAGGAGGACAACACCGCCTCGTGCCGCGTCGCGGAGAAGAGCGGGTACGTCTTCAGCCGCGTCCTGCCCGCGTTCCCGCCCGCCTTTCCGCGCGACGGGCACCTGCACGTACGGCACCTGACGGGCTGACACCCTCGCCGCGCGCTCGCCCTCCGGGAGAAGTTCACCCTCCGTTCCCCCGCACGCCCCGGCGCCCGTGGGGGCAGTGGCGGGCACACTGCGGCCGGTACCGACAGGCCGCCCCCGAGGAGGAGCAAGCGATGAGCGATGCCGTCCGCCCGAACGACGCGTCCGGAGTCCCCGTCTCCGGTGGGCCCGCGTCCCCGGAGGGCCCGGCGTCCCGCGGCCCCGCCCGCAGGTCGCTGCTCGCCGGAGGCGCCCTCGCGACCGCCGGGCTCGCCGTGCCCGCCTTCGCCGCGGGGAGCGCGCGGGCGGCGGGCCGCGCGCCCGCGCGTGCCTGGTCCGGGCGGCCCGCCGCCGACTGGGGCGTGCAGGCCGGGGACGTCGGCGAGCGCTCCGGGGTGATCTGGGCCCGTAGCGACCGCCCCGCCGTGATGACCGTCGAGACCGCGGCGACCGAGTCCTTCCGCGGCGCCCGCCGCTGGCGCGGCCCGCTCCTGACCCCCGGCACCGACTTCACCGGCACCACGGCCCTGCACGGCCTGCCGCCGGGCGAGCAGATCCACTACCGCGTCACGCTCACCGACCCCGACGACCCCCGCCGCGCCTCGCGGCCCCTCACCGGGACCTTCCGTACCGTCCCCGCGCGCCGCTCGGCGGGCGTGCGCTTCCTGTGGTCGGGCGACATCGCGGGCCAGGGCTGGGGCATCAACCCCGACCGGGGCGGCTGGCGCGTCTACGAGGAGATGGCGCGCCTGGACCCGGACTTCTTCCTGTGCAGCGGCGACACGATCTACGCGGACGGGCCGATCCAGCCGAGCGTGACGCTCCCGGACGGCACGGTGTGGCGCAACCTCACGACCGAGGCGAAGTCCGCCGTCGCGCAGAGCCTCGACGAGTACCGGGGCGCGTTCCGCTACAACCTCCTCGACGCGCACCTGCGCCGCTTCAACGCCCAGGTCCCGCAGATCACCCAGTGGGACGACCACGAGGTGCGCAACAACTGGTACCCGGGCCAGATCCTCGACGACCCGCTCTACACCGAGAAGCGGATCGACGTCCTCGCCGCCCGCGCCCGCCGGGCCTTCTCCGAGTACTTCCCGATCGGCACGCTCCCTCCGGGCGACCCCGACGGACGCGTG
Source organism: Streptomyces sp. Tu6071 (assembly GCF_000213055.1). Lineage (NCBI taxonomy): Bacteria > Bacillati > Actinomycetota > Actinomycetes > Kitasatosporales > Streptomycetaceae > Streptomyces > Streptomyces sp. Tu6071. The sequence goes on from NZ_CM001165.1 coordinate 6,923,367, forward strand.
CACCGGGTCCTGCGCCACGGCCCGCTGCTCGACGTCTTCGTCCTCGACATGCGCACCTACCGCGACCCCAACTCCCGAAACCGCCAGGTCGACGACCCGCAGGGCATCCTCGGCGCGCACCAACTGAGTTGGCTCAAGCGCGAGTTGTCGCGCTCCCGGGCTGTGTGGAAGATCATCGCGGCGGACATGCCGCTCGGCCTCGTCGTCGCGGACGGCGCCACGGACTTCGAGGCCGTCGCCCAGGGCGACCCCGGGGCCCCGCTCGGCCGCGAACTCCAGATCGCCGAACTCCTGCGCCACATCAAGCACGCCCGCGTCACGGGCACGCTGTGGCTCACGGCGGACGTGCACTACACCTCGGCGCAGCACTACGCGCCCGAGCGGGCCGCCTTCAAGGACTTCGCGCCGTTCTGGGAGTTCGTCTCGGGGCCGCTCTCGGCGGGCGGCTTCCCGAGCGTCCCGCTCGACGGCACCTTCGGCCCCCGCCAGACCTTCCTCAAGGCGCCCACGCGCGCCAATGTCTCCCCGGCCGAACTCCCGCCCAACTACGGCGAGGTGAGCATCGACGGGCACTCGGGCGAGCTGACGGTCCGGCTCCGCGAGGAGGGCGGCCGGGTGCTGTACACGCGGGTGCTGAGGCCGGGGCTCGTCGGTCAGTAGGCACAAGGGGGCCCGGTGCGTGCCGTCCTCCACGCACCGGGACCCGCGTCACGCCCGAAGCGCGGCGGACGTCACGGCTTGAGGACGAGCCGCACGGGGGCCGGGCCGCCCGTCTTGCGCAGCAGGCGGTCGACGGCCTTCGGGGCCTCGCTCAGCGGCAGGACCTCGCTGATCGAGCGCGCGAAGTCGAGACGGCCGAGCGCGGCGAGCCGCACGAGCTGGTCGACGTGGACGTCCGAGGAGCCGTAGTGGCCGAGGATCTGCTGCTGGAAGTAGCTGAAGGCCGTGCCGTCGGGGATCGTCAGGGGCTTGTTGGTGAGACCCACGAGGACGAGACGGCCGCCCGGCGCGAGGCACGTGATGGCCTGCTCGCGCACGGCGGGGACACCCGCGAAGTCGAAGGCGGCGGCGAGACCGGCGCCGCGCGTCGCGGTGCGGATCCTCTGCCGCAGCTCGGGGTCGGCCGCGTCGAGCGCGAGGTCCGCGCCGAAGGCGAGCGCCCGCTCGCGGGCCTCGGGCGAGGGGTCCACGGCGATGACGGGGGCCGCGCCGATCGCGCGCAGCAACTGGACGCCGTGCGCGCCGAGGCCGCCGACACCCCACACGCCCACCGGCTGCGCGGGGCGCACGTCGCCGGTCGTCGTGATCGCGGCCCACGGGGTGGAGACCGCGTCGGGGATGATCGCCGCCTCCTCGAAGGAGACGTTGTCGGGGATCGCGAGCAACGTCCCGGCGGTGGCCACGGTGTACTCGGCCCAGCCGCCGTCGTAGTCGACCCCGCGCGTCCACACGGCGCCGTCGCGGTGCTCACCGGCCTGGAGGAGCACGCGCTGCCCCGGCTCCCAGCCGGTCACGCCCGCGCCGGGCTTCGCGACGGTCCCGGAGACCTCGTGCCCGAGCGTGACCTCGTCGCCCGGGAGGTAGAGCGGCGTGAGCGTGCCGTCGACGAGGTGCGCGTCCGAGAGGCAGACACCCGCCGCCTCGACCTTGACGAGCACCTCCCCGGCGGCGGGCTCGGGGGTGGGCACCTCCTTGACGGCGAGGGTGCGGGAAGGGATGTGAAGTCGTCCGGCGAGCATGCCGATCACCTGTCCTGACGTGCGGAAAGCGGGGGAGATCCAGGGGGGTCTGGGTGCGGTGGTTTCCGGGAGCCGGTCCCGGGGTTCCGGAACTAGGGCTCCGGTACGGGGCCGAGCGCGGCCAGTGCCCCGGTGAGCGCGCCCACGGCGCTCTCGACCAGCGGGCTCCGCAGCTCCTCGGGGCAGCCGGCCTCCCACCAGCGCAGACAGGCGTTGTCCACGTAGGCGAGGTAGCCGTCCACGACGAGGCGCACGGCGGGGTCCTCGGCGTCGAGGCCGAGGCGCGTCGTCACGCGCTCGTGGAAGACGGCCCTGCCCCGGTCGCGCTCGGCGAGCGCCTCGGGCGGCACGGAGCCGGGGGCGCGCAGGAGCGTGGCCCAGCCGTTGGCGCCCTCGGCGATGAAGCCGAGGTAGACGCGCAGGCTCGCGCGCAGCCGGGCCCAACCGTCCGGCTCCGGGCCGGGGTCCGCGTCGCATGCCGCGTCCCGCGCGAGCAGTTCGCGCAGCCCGTCGGTGACCATCGCGGCGTACAGCGCCGGCTTGCTGCCGAAGTAGCGGTGCGCGAGGGCCTCCGAGGCCCCCGCGGCGTGCGCGATCTCGGCGACCGAGACCTCGGTGTACGCCCGGGTGCGGAAGGCGGCGTGGGCCGCTTCGAGCAGCGCGGCCCGGCGCTCGTCCGCGCCGAGCCGACGCCGTACCGGCCGGACGGTACGGTCCGGGTCCGGAGTGTTCTCCTTGGCGTTCATACGACCACCGTACCTCTTAGTGAGTCGGACTCAATAAGGGGCGGGTGTGACCCCGCTCTCCTGGTACGGGCGGTTTCGCGGCGGCCGGGTGAGGCGTCGGCTAGCGCGGTCCGGCGCGGCGCTCGTGCCGGGCGCGTGCCGCTTCGTGAGCCGTGCGGAGGAGCCCGAGGAGAGTGTCCGTGGTGCGCGGGCCGGGGTTCACGACGCTGAGCCAGCCCTGCGCCCCGTAGAGCGGGTGCGGGAAGAAGACGTCGGTGGCGGCGGGGTCGGCGGCGGGGTCGGCGGTGTCGCCGGGAGCGTGACGGCGCGTCGCGAGGCGGCCCGCGCGCACGTTGACGCGGTGGCGCCCGGGGGCGTCGAGGCGCGAGGAGCTGTCGCCCGGGTAGTCCTTGGTGATGACCGTGCCGTAGGGCTGGGTGCGGGCGGGGACGTGGCCGTCCGGCGCGTGGAAGAAGAAGGCGTCGCCGTGGGCGAGCGGCGGGAAGCCGCTGTCGGGGCCCGCGACGACCACGAGGGCGCCGTCGAGGCGGCGCACGGCCGCGAGGATGTGCTCGATACTCATGGTTCGAGCATGACCTTCGAGTGCTTCTGTGGGGTTCACCGATGAAGGACGCGGCGCCGCTGCGCACCGCCGAGCTGGTCCGCCGCTCCGGCTACTCGTTCCAGCAGGTCCGTGACCTGGAACGACTCGGTGTGCTGCCGCCCGCGCCGCGCGCCGCGAACGGCTACCGCGAGTGGTCCGAGGTCCACATCCACGCCCTGCGCGCTTACCGGAATCTCGCCCACGCCCTCGGCCCCGTCGCGGCCCGCCGTCTCCTCACCGAGGCCCGCACCGCGCCGTGCGCCGAGGCTGCGGCGGCCGTCGGCGCGGCGCACGCGGATCTCGCCCGCGCCCGCGGGGAGACGCTGCGCGCCCTGGAAGCGGTCCGTGCCCTCCGCGCGGAGGGCACGGACCCCGACGACGACGCCATGACGATCACCCAGCTCGCCGCCGCCCTCGGCGTGCGCCCCTCCACGCTCCGCTTCTGGGAACAGGAGGGACTGCTCACCCCCGACCGCGTCACCTCCCACGGCGCCCGCCGCTACGCCCAGCCCGCGATCCGGGCCGCCCGCGTCGTCGCCGTCCTGCGCGCCGCCGGCCACGGCATCCCGCGCGTGCGTGCACTCCTCGCGGCGCTGGACCGCTTCGACGGGGCCGAGGAGGCCGCCCGCCTCCTGTCGGCCCGCCTCGACCACCTGGGCACGCGCATGCTGGCACTGCTGCGGGCGGGATCGGACGTGGCGGAGGTGGTGACACGGGCGCACGAGGAGACGGGTCCGCCCGCCTGAGAGCGCGCGCGCCGCCCCCTCACCTGGCCGTGCGGAACGCCTGCCCGGCCTCTGTCCAGGAGCCGTCCGGGCGGTAGAGGCCGGTGTTCGCCTCCCCGGCGGCGGAGGGGAGCCCGAACCAGGCGTAGCGCTGGAGCCAGGGCAAGGTGTCGAGCATCCTCGTCGCGGAGGAGAGGAACGCCGCCTGCTCGGCCGGGGCGGGAAAGCGGACGCCCTGCGAGAAGTCCGTGAGCGCGAACTCGGTGAGCCACACCGGCTTCCCGTACCTGCGGTGCACCGCCTCCAGGTACGTCCGCAGCTGCTGGACCGCCGCCTCGGTGCGGAAGTCGCCCCCGTACCAGTGCACGGCGACGAAGTCGACGCGGTAGCCGCGCTCCCGCGCCCCCGTCATGAAGCGGTCGAGCCAGCCCCCGGGGGTGTCCCCGCCGTAGGCGACGGCCGGGCTGCCGAGGACCTTGCCGTGCGCCATGAGCTTGGGCCACAGGTCGAGGGCCCGCTCGACGGACAGGTTCGCCTGCCCGCCCATGTCCGGCTCGTTGAAGCCGAGCAGGTAGGGGCCGTTGGCGCGCGCCGTCGCGAGGGTCGCGTCGTCGGTGTTCTTCTCGCCCCAGATCATCGGGACGAAGCCGGGCGCGCCCGAGTCCACGATCCCGCGCGGACTCGCCGACCACGTGTAGTACCAGCGCGCCCCCGAGGCGGCGAGCCCCTGCTCGTCGCCGGGCGCGTCCCACACCCCGACGCCCTTGCGCGCCGAGGCCACGACCGCGGTCCCGGGGGCGCGGGAGGGCGCGGCCTGTCGCACCGGCGCCGGGCTCTTCTTCGTGGTGGCACGGGGCGAGGGGGAGGGCTTCGCCGAGTGGGACGGGCTCGGGGAGGGGCTGGGCGAAGTGGTCGACGGCACGGGGGTGTCGGGCGCGGAGCGTGGCGCGGTGGCGGCGCGGACCGACTCGCCGGCGGGCTCCTCGCCGACGCCGAGGAGGAACGGTGTCGCGACGGCGGCGGCCACGGCCGCCGCGGCGGCGCCGATCCCGACCGGGCCGTGGAAGAGCCGCGCCGCCGTGCGCGGGCCCCGGTGCGCACCGCCCCGCCGGGGGGAGGGCGGAGCGGTGCGCGGGCCCGCCGTCGGGGCGGCGGGGGAGGGGTGGCCGGTGGGGGTGTGCGGCGGCGCGGAGGTGCTCCCCGCTCCGTACCCGAGCAGGTGCGGCGCGTGCGCGGCGGGCAGCGGGAGCAGGGGCAGACCGGCGAGAAGCCGTTCCATCGGCAGGAGCCGCCCGCCGTCGCCGCAGCGCGCGCAGCTGCGCACGTGCCGCGCGATCCGCTTGCGCCACAGCGGCGAGGGCGTCCCGTCCCAGCCGCCGCGGAGCCCGTCGAGTTCCGCGCACTCTCCGCGCCGCGCGAGCGCGTGCACGACGGTGCGGGCGGTCTCCACCTGCTCCTTCATGCGCTGCACCCGGACCGCCGCGTGGCGCCGCGAGACGCCGAGCGCCTCGGCGAGTTCGGCACGCTCCAGCTCGCCGGTCTCCTCCAGCCACCACAGCGCGAGCAGCGCGCGGTCGTCGCCGTCGAGCCAGCGGGTCGCCTCGGCGATCTCCCTGCGCTGGTCGGTGAGCCCGAGCCGCAGCACGGTCAGGCCCACGAAATCGGCGGCGGGATCGGGCACGTCGGCGGCACTCTCCCAGTCGGCGAGGTGCTGCCCGGCCGCGCGCAGGGCCCGCTCCCGGTCGCGTATGCGCCGTACCGCGATCGCCATGAGCCAGGAGCGGTAGGCGTGTTCGTCCCGGAGCTGGGGCAGCGCGCGCACGACGCGGAGCAGCGTCTCCTGCACGACGTCGTCGACGTCGCTGTGCCCGTTGAGCGCGCGGCCCACGACGTTGTAGACGAGGGGCAGGCTCTCGGCGAGCAGCCGGTCGAGCGCCGCCGCGTCCCCGGCCCTGGCGGCACGCACTGTCCCGGCCCCGGGCCCGCTGTGACCGGTCTCCCGCATCTGGCTGCTCCTTCACGCGCTGTACCCAAGCCTGGGCGGCACTCCGGCCGTGCCGCCCCGACTGGGAGACGGAGCGCCGGGCCCCGGGACAACGGAAAAGACCCGGGAGAAGGAAAATCCCGTACTCCGCCCGGAAAAGCCAGCGCGCGGACGGCACGGGTGCCGGGCCGGGCGCCGCGGAGTGGCGGTCCGGTGGTGCGGGGGCTTGGCCCAGGGGCCCAGGGGCCCAGGGGCCCAGGGGCCCAGGGGCCCAGGGGTGGGGCGGGGGGGGGGGGGGGGGGGGGGGCGGCTCGTCCGCGTCAGGTCCCGTACATCATTCCTCGCGCCGCACGAGCGCCGTCACGCGGATCTCCACGCGCATCCCCGGGGCGCCCAGGGCCGATACGCCGAGCTGCGTCCAGATCGGCGCGCGCTCGCCCATCCGGGCCCGGAACTGCTCGACCATGACCCGGTTGTGCTCGACGCCGATCGAGTCCGCGGCCGTGGGGACGTGGAACGAGTCGACGGCGATGACGTCGCGCCAGTCGGCGCCCGCCTCGGCGAGGGTACGGGCGACGTTGTCGAAGGCGCGGACGATCTCGTCCTCCAGCGACTCGGGGAAGGCGAAGGCGTCGTCCCAGCCGCCCTGGCCCGAGATGTCGACGCGGTCCCCGACCCGCACCGCCTGGCTGTACCGCAGCTCGCGCAGCAGATTCGGGCCGTAGCCGGGGGTGACGAAGAACTCCGGCGCGGGGCTCGCGAACGGGGGCGTGGCGTCGGCCGTGGTGTCGGCAGGCATGGGACTCTTCCTCTCGATCGGTTCACGCGTGAAGTGAAACTAGCACGAGGAAAGTTCACGTGTGAAGTAAAGACCTGCTTGCTACGATGACCGGCATGACCAGCCGACCGCTCCCGGACGAGGGTGAGGAGCCCGCCGAGGAGCCGCGTTGGCTGTCGGCCGACGAGAAGGAGGCGTGGACGGGGCTCATCTCCCTCATCCTGCTGCTGCCGGGCCGCCTGGAGGCGCCGCTGCAGCGCGCGGCCGGGCTCACGCTCTTCGAGTACCTGACCCTCAGCCACATCTCTGAATCACCGGGCCGCCGCCTGCGGATGAGTGAGCTCGCCTACCTCACGAGCGGATCCCTCTCGCGCCTCTCCAATGTCGTCAAGCGCTTCGAGCAGCGCGGCTGGGTCGAGCGCCACCCCGACCCCGACGACGGCCGCATCACGATCGCCGCCCTCACGGAGGAGGGCTTCGCCCGGGTCGTCGCGGCGGCCCCCACCCACCTCCGTTCGGTGCGCGCCCTCGTCCTCGACCCGCTCGGCCCCGCCGACCGGCGCGCCCTGGCCCGGATCTCCGCCAAGCTGCGCACCCGGCCCTCCGACCTCGGCGCCGCGAACTGACCGGTGGGGCCCGCTCGCCCGGCGGAGGGCGTGGGGTGGTCCCCCGCGCGGTGGAGGGCCTGGACTCGCGCCGGGACGGCTAGGGCGAAGCGGGTCCTCCTTCGCGCCGGGCCGCCGCGAGGCCCGAGTACCGGAACACCAGGTCCGCCGCCTCCGCCGTCCCGCACGCGGCCGGGATCACCGTCTCGACGCCGCCGGGGAGCAGGTCGCGCGGCAGGTACCAGCTCCGCAGGTCCGCCTCCGTGACGACGCCCGCGATCGCCTTGCCCGCGTGGCGGCGGAGCGTCTCGTCGAAGGGCACGTCCAGGTAGTAACTCGCCTTCGGGCCGGGGTGCTCCGCGAGGAGGGCGGTCAGCATGGCGCCGTAGCGGGCGCTCGCCATGATGCCCTCGACGACGACGTGGAAGCCGTGCGCGAGAGCGTGCCGCGCGGTGAGCGCGATGAGATCGATGTTCGCCCCGCCCGGCACGTCCCGCTCCCGCAGCACCTCCCGGCGCAGCACGTCCTGCGCCACGAGCGCGAGTCCCCTCCCGTACCGCTCCCGCAGCCCCGCGGCGAGCGTGCTCTTCCCGCTCGCGCTGTTGCCCCGCACCGTCACGAGGACCGGTTCCGTCATCGCCCCACCTCCTGGCGAGCAGCCTCTCAGACGGGCGAACTCCCGCTCTCCTGTGGCGCGAAAACCCCCGGAACGAGCGATTCACGAACACCTGATGAACCCTTTGCCGGGATCTGACCGCTCCATGGGAGAGCCGTCGATGATTGGTCTTGACCAAGGGTGGGGGCGGGCCTACTCTCGCCAGAGTCGGATAGTGCAACAACCTTTAATAAAGAAGTCCGCGTAAAGCTCCCGGCCCGCGAGGCGCGCGCCGGGCGCGGTACCGGGTACGGCACACGGCACGAGGCACACGGCGAAGGCGGAGGACAGGGTGGGGACCAGGCTGCACACGGTGCCGGAGCCGAAGTACCGGCATCTCAAGACGGTCATCGGCGAAGCGCTCGATCACGAGTTCACCGTGGGCGAGGTGCTGCCCAACGAGCGTGAACTCGCCGCCCGTTTCGGCGTGGCCCGCGCCACGCTCCGCCAGGCGCTCGAACAACTGGAGCTGGAGGGCCGCCTCCAGCGCCGCCGGGGCGTCGGCACGACGGTCGCCCCGCCGCGCGTCGGCGTCGAGGTCGGCAGCAGCCGCGAGAACTGGCCGGGCGCCCCGTGCGACCCCTGGCAGGCCCGCGACGCGCACCGCGCCGTACCGCCCGCCGCCGTCGCCGAGCTGCTCGGTACCGGTGAGGAACCCGTGCACGTCCTCACCCGCGTCCGCCTCGACGAGGCCCTGCCCGTCGCGACCGAACTCCTCTACGTCCCCGCCGCCTCCGTGCCCGGACTCAGCGCCATCGACGCCCCCGGCGGCACCGCGCGCGCCCGCGCCGTCCTGCGCGAACTGGGCCACCTCGACCCCGAGGGCGAGGACCGCGCCGTGGAACTCGGCTCGGCCGGGGCCGAGGACGCCCGCCGCCTGGACCGCCTCCCGGGCTCGCCCGTCCTCCTCGTCACGACCCGTTTCCTCGCCGAGGGCGGCACCGCCGCCGTCTCCGTCGCGACCTATCGCGCGGACACCTGCCGCCTCACCTTCGGCGCCGACGGCGCGGGCGTCGAGATCGCCCCGGCCCGCCGCGCCTCCTGACACGAGGCACCGTCACGGCGGCAGCACGCCCCAGCACGCCCGCACGGGCACGGGGCCGCGCACACCCGAGCGCGGCCCCGTACCCGTACCGCCGCGCCGCCCGGCCGCTCAGGACCGAGCGTGGCCCCGTACCCGTTCCAACGCGACGCCAGGCCGCGCACACCCGAGCGTGGCCCCGTACCCGTACCACCGCGCCGCCCGGCCGCTCAGGACCGCGCCGACACCGTGCTCTCCACGGCGAACAGCTCCTTCTCCACGTGGTCGAGCGCGAGCCGCAGCGCCCCCGTCCTGATCGCCGCCTCCCCGAGCCCGGACAGCTCCACGCGCGGGGTGCGCAGACAGTACTTCTCCAACTGCTGCCGCAGCGGCTCCAGTACGCCGTCGAGCCCCGCCGCCCAGCCGCCGATCACGACGAGTTCGGGATCGAGCGCGAGCACGAGCGCCGCGACGTCGTGCACGAGCCGTGCGAGGAAGCGGTCCACGGCCGCGCGCGCCTGGTCGTCGCCCTCGCGGGCGAGCGCGAACACCTCGGTCACGGCCCGCTCGTCGAGCGGGTGCAGCGGGCGGCCCGTCGTCGAGAGCAGCGTCTCGGGCGTCGCCTCCTGACCCAGCAGGTGCAGCGCGCCGATCTCCCCGGCGGCCCCGCCGAAACCCCGGTGCAGCCGCCCCCCGATGAGCGAGCCGGCGCCCGGACTCAGCCCCGCGAGGACCACGACGACGTCGTCGCTGCCGCGCGCGACACCCTGCCAGTGCTCGGCGAGCGCGGCGGCGTTCGCGTCGTTCTCGACGAGCACGGGACAGCGGAACGAACGCCGCAGCCGCTCCCCGAGCCTGAGCCCCGTCCACTGCGGCAGCGCGGTCCCCAGGCGGATCGTGCCGTCCGCCTCGACGATCCCCGGGCTCCCGACCCCCACGGCGCGCAGCGAGTCCCGGGCGACGCCCGTGCGCCGCAGCAACTCGCCGACCGTCGCGCGCAGCCGCTCGATCCGGTCGTCGGCGCCCGCCGACTCCTCGACCTCGCGCGCGGCCGTGCCCAGTTCGCGGCCCTCCAGGTCGGAGACGGTCGCCGCGACGCGGTGCGGGCCGATCTCCAGGCCCAGCAGGTGCCCCGCTTCGGCGCGGAAGCGGTACAGGCGGGCCGGGCGGCCCTGCTTGCGCGCGCCCGCGTCCGCGGCCGTCTCGACGACGAGCCCGGCGGCGGTCAGATCGTCCACCGAGCCCTCGACGGTGGGCCGCGACAGCCCCGTCAGGCGCGCGATCTCGGTGAGCGTGCGGGGCCGGCCGCCGCGCAGCGTGTCGAGGACCACGGCGGAGTTGATCCGCCGCAGCAGAGAGGGATCACCACCGGTCAGCCGCCCCACGTCCCCGTCCTTCCCGCTCGCACCCTGTGTGGCCGGATCGTACAAGGCGGAGCGCCGCTCGGGGGCGGGGGAGTCGGGACCGTACGGGCCTTGTGACCTGGGGGGAGGAGCAGGTCCGTACCAGGGTCGCGAAGGTACGGACCAATGCGGGGTCACTTGTCCGGAACCGCCTGCCGGGCCCACCTTTCGGTCGGCTCCCCGCCCGCCTCCCGCACCGGCCCGCCTGTCCGCCTCCCGCACCGGCCCGCCCCGTCACTCCTCCGCCTCCGTACTCCCCGGCGCCACGAACCCCGAGTCGTACGCGAGGACGACCGCCTGTGTGCGGTCCCGCGCCCCGAGCTTCGCGAGAACCGCGCTGACGTGGGTCTTCACCGTCTCCGCGCCCACCACGAGCCGTGCGGCGATCTCCGCGTTCGACAGGCCGCGCGCCATGAGCCGCAGGACCTCGCCCTCACGCCCCGTGAGCCCGGGGAACGGTGCGGGGGCGCGCCCGCCGTGCTGGTCCGCGAGGCGCCGTACCGCGGCGGGGAAGAGCAGCGAGTCCCCGGCGGCGACGACCCGCACCGCGTGCACGATCTCCGCCGGGCGGGCCCGCTTGAGCAGGAAGCCGTCCGCGCCCGCCCGGAGCGCGTCGTACACGTACGCGTCGTTCTCGAACGTCGTCACGACGAGGATCTTCGGCAGCGGCCCCGCCATCGCGAGCACCGCGCGCGTCGCCCCGATCCCGTCCATGAGCGGCATCCGCACGTCCATCGCCACGACGTCGGGGCGCAGCGCGCGCACGAGCGGCACGACCGCCGCGCCGTCCCCCGCCTCCCCGCACACCTCCAGGTCGGGCTGCGCCTCCAGCACGGCCCGCAGTCCCGCCCGGACGAGCGGTTCGTCGTCGACGAGGAGCACCCGCAGCGTCATCGCGCGGCCTCCCCGAGCGGCAGCCGCACACGGACGTGCCACGCGCCGCCCTCCGCGCCCGCGGTCGCCGTGCCGCCGAGGACGCCCGCGCGTTCGCGCAGCCCGCGGATGCCGGTGCCGCCGCCGGGGAACGGCGGGGCGTCGGCGGGCAGCGGGTTGCCGAAGTCCAGTGTCAGGACGCCCTCTTCGACGCGGAACAGGACATCGACGCGGACCGGGCCCGCGTGCCGCAGCACGTTCGTCAGGGCCTCCTGCGTCATGCGGTACGCCTCGCGCGAGACGGGGCCCGGCACGGCGTCGAGGGCGCCCTCGACCCGTACCGCCACCTCGGCGCCCGCACCCCGCGCCGAGGCGAACAGGCGCTCCGACTGGTCGAGTCCGGGCCTGCCGCGCGCCGCGCTCTCCGGCTCGCGCAGCACCCCGAGCACCCGCTCCAGGTCCTCCAGCGCCGCCCGCCCCGTCTCCTCGATCGCCCCGAGCGCCCGCTCCGTGAACGCCGCGTCCCCCGCGGCGCGCGCCGCGCCCGCCTGGAGCACGGCCACCGTGAGCGCGTGCCCGATGGAGTCGTGCAACTCGCGTGCCAGACGCGTCCGTTCGAGGAGTTCCTCGGTGCGGGCCTCCAGCGCCGCGACGCGTTCGGCGCGCGAGGGCCCGAGCAGGGGCACGGCGAGCCGCGCCATGAGCGCCCCGGCGCCCACGACCACGCCGTACAGCGCGAGCAGCGGGAGCGGCGACAGCCACGCCCACCAGTCCCGCGCCGGGGGGAGGAAGCGGAGCGCCGACGGCACACCGCCGCCCCAGGAGACTTCCGTCAGCGTCGGCAGCCACACGCACAGCATCGACACACCCAGGCCGAGGACGAGCCGCACCTCCAGCCACACCACGAGCCGCAGCCGGTCCCCCCACCCCGCCGAGGCCCGCTCGCCCACGTGCCCGGCCCCCTCGCCGCGTACGAAGAGCAGCCGCGCCTGCACGCCCTCCACCGTCCGCATCGCCGGCACGAGCCCGGCCGCGAGCAGGAACAGGGCCGTCGCCACCATCGCCGAGGGGAAGCCACCCGTGACGAAGATGAGCACCGCGGGCACGGCGTTCACGATCACGAGGTGCAGCAGCCGCGTGTACGTGACGGAGCGGGCGAGCGGTCGCGCGGCGGCGGCCGGCGTGCGGGCGGGATGGGCCGGGCGCCGGGGCGGGGCGAGGACGGCGGTCGCGTTCACCCCGCCATCATCGCCCGCGCGCTCCCGCCGCGGCTCCCCCGTGCGGGGGAGACGGTCCCCCTCGACGGGGGAGGCGGGGGCGGGGGTCCGGCCGCGAGGCTCGGGGCATGACAGCGATCGACGTACGCCAACTCACCAAGGAGTACGGCGGGAGCCGCGTCCTGGACGGCCTCACCTTCTCCCTCGCCCCCGGGCAGGTCACCGGCTTCCTCGGCCCCAACGGCTCCGGCAAGTCCACGACCCTGCGGCTCCTGCTCGGCCTCGCCCGCCCCTCCTCCGGCACCGCCCTCGTCGCGGGCCGCCCCTACGCCGCTCTCACCGCCCCGCTCCGCCGCGTCGGCGCCCTCCTCGACGCCGACGCCGCCCACCCCCGCCGCTCCGCCCGCGACCACCTGCGGGTCCTCGCGGCGAGCAACGACATCCCCGCCGCCCGCGTCGACGCGGTGCTCGACCGGGTCGGCCTCACCGACGTCGCGGGGCGCCGCACCGGCACGTACTCGCTCGGTATGCGCCAGCGCCTCGGCATCGCCGCCGCGCTCCTCGGCGACCCCGACGTGCTCGTCCTCGACGAGCCCGCCAACGGACTCGACCCCGAGGGCATGCTCTGGCTGCGCGGACTCCTGCGCGACCACGCCGCCGCGGGCGGCACCGCGCTCGTCTCCAGCCACCTCATGCACGAGACCGCGCGGTACGCCGACCGCCTCCTCGTCATCGGCGGCGGCCTGCTCCTCGCCGACCAGCCGCTCGACGCCTTCCTCGCCGACCGCACCGCCCGCGTCGTGCGCTTCCGCAGCACCGACGGCGAATGCCTCGCCGAGGCGCTGCGCGTGCGGGGCCACCAGGTGGTGCCGGGCGAGGAAGGGGCGTGGAGCGTGCCGGGCGCGCGGCCCGAGGAGGTCGGCGCGATCGCCGCGGCGGAAGGACTCGGGGTCCTCGAACTGCGGGCGGAGGAAGCCGGTCTGGAGGACGCCTACCTCGCGCTCACCGAAGGCACGGGAGCGCACCGGGGGCGGCAGGGCCCGCCCGCCGAGGGCTGAGCCGTGCCCGCCCGCCCCGACCCCGTACCCCCACCACCCAGGAGACCCGCATGACGACCCCGACCGCCTTCTCCCCGTTCGGCGCCGCCGTGCGCGCCGAACGGCTGCGCACCCGCACGCTGCGTTCGCTGCGCCTCGGGCTCGCCCTCGTCCCCCTGCTCACCGCGGCGGTGGCCTTCCTCCCCGCCGGTTCCGGCGGCGGCGACGGCCTCTACGACGCCTTCTTCGGTGTCATGTTCGGCCAGCTCACCGCGCTCGCCTTCGGCACTCTCGTCGTGACGGGCCAGCTCGCGGGCGACGGCGGGGCCCACGTGCTCCTCGCCGTGCCCCGGCGCGGCCGTGCCTACGCCGCGCGGACGCTCACCACGGGGACCCACCTGTTCCTCGCCGGTCTCCTCGCGGGCATCCTCACGAGCGTCTGCGCGCGCCTCGCGACGGGCGATGCCGCCGTCGGCCCGGGGAACGCCACGGCCTGGCGCGCCGTCATCGGCTGCGCCCTCTACCTCACGCTCGTCGGTCTCCTCGCGAGCGGCGTCGCGACGTGGCTGCGACACGGCGTCGCGACGCTCTCGCTCACCCTCGCGGTGCTCTTCGTCCTGCCGTTCGTCGTCGGCGACTCGGCCGGCGGAGTCGCCCGCTTCCTGCCCGCGACGGCCGGACAGCTCGTGCTGCGGGCCCACCCGTCGGACGGACCGCTCGGCCCGTGGACGGGGCTCGGGGTCCTCGCCCTGTGGACGCTGCTCGCGCTCGGCGCGGGGTGGCGGCGGCTGAGCGGGCGCGACGTCTGAGGAGGACGCGCGGAGGCGCGTGGGCCCCCGCGTACGGGAGGTGCGGGGGCCCGCCGTACGAGGGTGTACGGCCGCCCGGTTTACTGGAACGCATGAGCGGCACGGCCCAGCACCTCGACACCATCGAGTCCCTGTGCGCCTTGCCGTTCCCGGAAACGAACTCACCCCTGGGGTACGAGAGTTCGGGACCGCGCCATCACCTCGTGACCCTGCTCCTCGCCCCGACGGGGAGTGAGGGCGAGGCCGCCCACACGGTGTTCGAAGACCAGTTCGATTCTGAACGCGAGGCGCTCTCACTCCTCCTGACGGTGCGGGGCTGGGGCCCGCCCGACCGTTTCGCCCTCGCGGGCGCCGCGCTGCGCGCCGGGGACGCACCGCTCCCCGCCCCGTGGGACCACCTCGTCCACACGGTCCCCGACCTCCACCTGTGGCGCCGCGCCGGCCGCTGGACGGGAATCGGCACGGCCCACCACGGTCCCGGCCTCCCACTCGCCCTCATCGCCTTCACGACGACGGAGGACCCTCCCTGAGGGTCCCGTCACGCGTTCTCCGCCGCCTCCCGCAGCCGCCCGAACTCCTCCGCCATCGCCGCGAGCGACCAGTGCGCGTTGAGCCCGCTCGGATTGGGCAGCGCCCACACCCGCGCCCCGCCCACGCGCTCCTCCTGCGGCCCGATCACGGCCTTCGGCGCGTCGAACGCCGCACGGTACGCGGTGATCCCGACGACGGCGAGCCACGCGGGCCGCAGCCGCGCCACCTTCGCGGCGAGCGCCGCACCGCCCGCACGGAACTCCTCCGCGCTCAGCTCCCCGGCCCGCGCCGTCGCCCGCTCGACGACATTGCTGATCCCGAGCCCGTACGACAGCAACTCGCCCTGCTCGTCGGGGCGCAGGCGGCGCGGCGTGAACCCCGAGAGGTGCAGCGCGGGCCAGAAGCGGTTGCCCGGACGGGCGAAGTGGTGGCCGCTCGCGGCCGACAGGAGGCCGGGGTTGATGCCGCAGAACAGCACGCGGAGCCCCGGGGCCACGACGTCGGGGAGCAGCTTGCCCCGCGCCGCCTCCAGCTCCTCGGGCGTGAAACGCACCGCGCTCACCGCCCGGCCCGGAGGGCGGACGGTGAGCGCTCGGCGTGGCGGTTCAGAGGATCGCGCCCGGGGTGTAGCCGGCGGCCTCGGGGCGCTCGGCGACGACGGCCTCGACGCGCGCGACGACGGCGGCGACCTGGTCGCGGGCCGCGCCCGTGAAGGAGAGCGGGTCGCCCATGAGGGCCGCGAGCCGGTCGCGGTCGAGCGGCAGGCGCTCGTCGGCGGCGAGCTTGTCGAGCAGGTCGTTGCGCTCGGCGCCCTTCTCGCGCATCTCCAGGGCCGTCGCGACCGCGTTCTCCTTGATCGCCTCGTGCGCCACCTCGCGCCCGACGCCGCCACGCACCGCGCCCATGAGGACCTTGGTCGTGGCGAGGAAGGGCAGGTAGCGGTCGAGTTCGCGCGCGACGACGGCCGGGAAGGCGCCGAACTCGTCGAGCACGGTCAGGAAGGTCTCCAGGAGGCCGTCGAGCGCGAAGAACGCGTCGGGCAGCGCGACGCGCCGCACGACCGAGCACGAGACGTCGCCCTCGTTCCACTGGTCGCCCGCCAGCTCGCCGGTCATCGAGGCGTAGCCGCGCAGGATCACCATGAGGCCGTTGACACGCTCGCAGGAGCGGGTGTTCATCTTGTGCGGCATCGCGGAGGAGCCGACCTGGCCCGGCTTGAAGCCCTCGGTGACCAGCTCGTTGCCCGCCATGAGCCGGATCGTCTTGGCGAGCGAGGAAGGCGCGGCGGCGAGCTGCACGAGGCTCGTGACGACCTCGTAGTCGAGCGAGCGCGGATAGACCTGGCCGACCGAGGTGAAGACCTCGCCGAAACCGAGGTGCGCGGCGATGCGGCGCTCCAGCTCGGCGAGCTTCTCGCCGTCGCCGCCGAGCAGGTCGAGCATGTCCTGCGCGGTGCCGACCGGGCCCTTGATGCCGCGCAGCGGGTAGCGGCGCAGCAGCTCCTCGACCCGCCCGTAGGCGACGAACAGTTCGTCGGCGCCCGTGGCGAAGCGCTTGCCGAGCGTCGTGGCCTGCGCGGCGACGTTGTGCGAGCGCCCGGCCATGACCAGCTCGCCGTACTCCCCGGCGAGCTTGCCGAGCCGCGCGAGGACGGCGACGGCACGGTCCCTGATGAGTTCGAGGGAGAGACGGGTCTGGAGCTGCTCGACGTTCTCGGTGAGGTCGCGCGAGGTCATGCCCTTGTGCACGTGCTCGTGCCCGGCGAGGGCGTTGAACTCCTCGATGCGGGCCTTCACGTCGTGCCGGGTGACCTTCTCGCGCTCCGCGATCGAGGCGAGGTCCACGGTGTCGAGGACGCGCTCGTAGTCCTCGACCACCCCCTCGGGCACCTCGATGCCGAGGTCGCGCTGGGCGCGCAGCACGGCGATCCACAGCCGGCGCTCCAGCTTCACCTTCTGCTCGGGCGACCAGAGCTCGGCCAGCTCGGGGGAGGCGTAGCGGCCTGCCAGGACGTTGGGGATACGGGGCTTCGCAGTCACGAGGTCGCAGTCTACTTGGCGGTTCCCGCAGGTAGCCGCGCCGGTCATGTTCGGAGGAAGCTCCAAGACCGCCCCGGGGTCCCGAGCAGTTGTGCCCCTCGGCCGGGCGGGGAGCGACGCGCGCGACCGTCGCCCGGACCCTGCTCGCACCCCCTCCCTCGCGGAGGGGGCGAGGGATCAGGGTTCCAGCCGTCGCCAGCCCGTCACGGGCCCCGGGTTCGCGGGGTCGGCGGGTGTGATCCAGAAGCCCTCGCCGTGTTCGGGGCTGAAGTGCGCGCCCGAGCGGCCGTCGCCGGAGGAGCGGCCGGTCAGGCGGCGGCCGATCCAGGGAAGCAGGTGCGCCCGCGTGAAGCTCACGTCGGCGACGCGGCGCCGGAGCCACGAGGGGGGTACGGGGGCGGGCAGCGGGCTGGTCCAGTCGTCCTCGGCGGCCTGGCCGAGCCCCTGCCACACGGCCTCCGCGACCCTGCGGTGCCCCTCGTCGGTCAGGTGCAGGCGGTCGACGCCCCACATCCGCTGGTCGCCGAGCGCCGCCGAGCCGTAGAGGTCGATGACCAACGCGCCGTGCCGGGACGCCAGTTCGTCGATGCACGCGAACAGCGCCTCCATGCGCGGCCGGAAGCGGTCGAACACCGGGCCCTGACGCCCCGGGCTGCGCATGAGCACCAATTGCTTACAGCTCGGCGCCAGCGTCTCGACCGCCTCTTCGAGCAGCCCCCGCACCCGGCCCATGTCGCACTGGGGGCGCAGGGTGTCGTTGAGGCCGCCGACGAGGGTCACGACGTCGGCGCCCATCTTCGCGGCGGGCCCGACCTGTTCGCGCACGATCTGCTCGATGAGCTTGCCGCGCACGGCGAGGTTGGCGTACCGGAATCCGGGGGCACGGGTCGCGAGGCGGGCGGCGAGCAGGTCCGCCCACCCCCGGTAGGACCCGTCGGGCAACTGGTCCGACATGCCCTCGGTGAAGCTGTCCCCGACGGCGACCAGGCTGGTGTAGGTGGCATTGATCGACATGGCGAGTGCGATCGTACCGGCCGGTACGGGGACGGGGCGAGCCCGGCGGCGGCAGGGCTCACGACCCGTACCGCCGCTCGGGCCGGTACAGCCCGTACCGGTCGCCTCCGCCCCGTACCGGGCCGCTGCCGCCCGCCGCTCAGGCCGCCACCGGCTCCGTCCCCCTGCCGATCAGCTCCCGCAGGACGTCCTCCAGCGTGACGAGGCCCACGAGCCCCTCGTCCGGGGCCGTGACCGCCGCGAGGTGGGCGCCCTGGGCGCGCAGCGCGGTCAGCGCCTCGTCGAGCGGGGTCCCGGCCGCGAGGCGGGGGAGGGGCCGCAGCTCGCGCGGGGCGAAGGGGAGGTCGGCGGGGCGCGGGCCGAGCGCGTCCTTGACGTGCAGGTAGCCCAGGGGCCGCCCGTCCGCGTCCGCGACGGGGAAGCGCGAGTACCCGGACGCGGCGGCGAGCGCCACGAGCCCGTCCGGTGTCGTCCCGAGCGGTGCCGTCACGAGGCGGTCCGGAGGGATCGCCACGTCCCGTACGGGCCTGCGGCCGAGCGCCAGCGCGTCCCGCAGCCGCCGCCCGGAACGGGCGTCGAGCAGCCCCGCCGCGTGCGCGTCGCCCACGAGACGCGCCAGCTCCTCGTCCGAGAACGCCGCCGCCACCTCGTCCCTCGGCTCGACGCGCAGCAGCCGCAGCACCCCGTTCGCCACCGCGTTGACCCCGGCGATCACCGGGCCGAGCGCCCGCGTGAGCGCCACGAGCGGCGGACCGAGCCACAGCGCCGCGCGCACGGGGTCGGCGAGCGCCACGTTCTTCGGGATCATCTCGCCGAGCAGCATGTGCAGGTACGTCGCGAGCGCGAGCGCCACGACGAACGCGGCCGGGTGCACGAGCCCGTGCGGCAGGCCCACGGCGTCGAAGCCGGGCTCCAGGAGGTGCGCGATCGCCGGTTCGGCGACGATGCCGAGCACCAGCGTGCACAGCGTGATGCCGAGCTGTGCCGCCGCCATGAGCCCGGAGACGTGCTCCAGGCCCCACAGCACACGGCGCGCCCGCCTCTCCCCGGCCTCCGCGCGCGGCTCGACCTGTGCGCGCCGCACCGAGATGAGCGCGAACTCGGCGCCCACGAAGAAGGCGTTCGCCACGAGCGTGGCGAGACCGATGAGCAGTTGCAGCGCGATCACCGGCTCAGCTCCTTCGTCCGCGCGTCCGGGGCAGGTGCGAGGAGACGTACGCGCCCGGCGCGCCGCCGGTCGGCGCTGTCGACCCGCAGCTCCCACCCGGCGACGCGCACGGTGTCCCCGGCGCGTGGGACCCGCCCCAGCTCGGCGGTGACGAGGCCGCCCAGCGTCTCGTACGGGCCCTCGGGGAGTGCGGGCCCGAGCCCCGCGAGCCGGTCGACGCGCAGGGAGCCCTCGGCGGCCCACACCGCGCGGTCGCCCTCGCTCCCGGCCCGTACCAGCGCGGGCCTGGCGCGCGGGTCGTGCTCGTCGCGCACCTCGCCGACGACTTCCTCGACGACGTCCTCCAGGGTCACGAGCCCGGCCGTGCCGCCGTACTCGTCGATCACGAGCGCCATCGCCCCGGCACCGCTGAGCCGGTCGAGCAGCAGGTCCACGGGCAGGGTCGCGGGGACGAGGACGGGCGGCGCGAGCAGGGCGCGGACCGGTGTCGCCGCGCGCGCGGCGGGCGGGAGCGCCAGGACGTCCTTGACGTGCACGGTGCCGCACACCTCGTCGAGCCCGTCGCCCCGGTGCACGGGGAAGCGCGAGAGGCCGGTGCGGCGGGCGGCGGTGAGCACGCGCGCGGCGGGCTCGCCCGCCGCGACGGCGACGACGTCGACGCGGGGCGTCATGACGGCGCCCGCCGTGAGCGCGCCGAGTCCGAGCGTGCGCACGAACAGCTCGGCCGTCCCCGCCGGAAGCGTGCCCGCGCGGGCCGAGTGCCGCGCGAGCGCGGCGAGTTCCCGCGGCCCGCGTGCCGGGGCGATCTCCTCCGCCGGCTCCAGGCCGAGGCGGCGCACGGCGCGGTTCGCGGTCGTGTCCAGGTGTGTGATCAGCGGGCGGAGCACGAAGGAGAAGAGGCGCAGCGGCCCGGCGACGGCGCGCGCGACACGCTCCGGGGCGGAGATCGCCCAGTTCTTCGGCACGAGTTCGCCGACGACCATGAGGAAGGCGGTCGACAGTGCCGTGCCGAGTACGAGGGCGAGCACCGTGACGGCCCCGGCGGGCAGCCCGAGCGCGCCGAGCGGCCCGGAGAGCACCTTGGCGACCGAGGGCTCGGCCAACATCCCGATGACCAGGTTGGTCACCGTGATCCCGAGCTGGGCCCCGGAGAGCTGGAAGGTGAGCCGTCGCACGGCGGCGAGGGCGTGCCGGGCGCCGCGCTCACCGCGCCGCGCGGCTGCTTCCAGAGCCCCGCGCTCGACGGTCGTGAGGGAGAACTCGGCCGCCACGAAGACACCGCAGGCGAGGGCGAGGAGAACGGCGAGGCCGAGGAGGAGGAGTTCCGTCACCGGACCCCTCCGGAGGCGGAGAAGGGAATCGCGCCGGAGCGCGGACTGGGAGGCTCGCCCATGGGCGGACGCTCACACCTTTCGCTGGGAACCCCGCGAGAGGGCTCGCGGAGGGTCACGATTCGCGGATCGAAAAGGACCGGTCACGCAAGAGTAAAGGAAGAGCAAAGCGAAGGGGAAGGGGCGGCCGTCGGCGGAAAGCCGGGGCGGGGTCGCGACGGGTCGTGTCACACCGGCTTCACCCAGCGCCGCCACCGCTCCTCCCGCACGTACCCCGCCGCGCCCCACGCGCCGTGCGCGCGCGTGTTCTCCTCCAGGACCATCGCGTCCACGCGGCGACCGCCGAGCGCGGCGAAACGGTCCTCCATCGCGGTGAGGAGCGCCGTCGCGATGCCCTGGCGGCGGTACGCGGGGTGGACGGCGAGGCGGTAGGCGGAGCAGCGCCAGCCGTCGAAGCCCGCGATCACCGTGCCGACGAGCGTGCCGTCACGCTCGGCGAGGAGCAGCGCCTCGGGATCGCGGTCGAGGAGGCGGCCGACGCCCGCGGTGTCGTCGCTGATGCTCGTCCCCTCGGCCGCCTCGCGCCAGAAGGCGAGGACGGGCGCGACATCGGCGGGCTCGGCGTGGCGTATGCGCAGGTCGTCAGGTGTGCTCATGGGAGCAGCCAAGCAGGCGGCACGCGTCGCGGGCACCCGGTTTTCGCGAGGCGGGACGGCGCGCCGCGTACCCCGGAATCCGCTCGGCCGTAGCAGGCTTCACCGCTTCGGGCGACAGTGGCGCACAGTCCTCGGAGGGCGCCCCTCGCTGGTGGCAGGCTGTCGCGAACCACCGACCCGGTGCGCCGTTCGGGCGCCCGGTGGAAAGGGGCAGGTCGTCATGGCCGATCATCAGGAAGCCTCCGCCACGCTGCCGAGCGACGCCGCCTCGGTCCGCGAGGCGCGCGCCTTCGTCTGCGCGCTCCTCGCGGAATGGGGACTGCCCGCGCGGGCGGACATGGCCGACGCGGTGCGCCTGATCGTCTCCGAACTCGTCACCAACGCCGTCCTGCACACGGACGGGCGGTCCCCCTTCTTCACTGTCACCGTCTCGCTCGACCGGGACGAACTCCTGCGCGTCGGGGTCACCGACTCCCATCCCCGGCCGCCGCGCCGCCTCCCGGCCGCCGTCCAGCAGGACAACGGGCGCGGTCTCGCGATCATCCGCTTCCTCACGGCGGAGAACGGCGGCAGGCTGTCCGTGGTGCCGACGCCCCAGGGCGGCAAGACCGTCCTGGTCGCCCTGCCCTGGCGACCGGCGCGCGCGGGCGTCGTGCCGGAGGACTGAGCCCCATCCACGAGCCCGCGCTCACGAGCCGCGCTCACGAGTCCGGGCCCGCGACCCCCGCGCTCACGAGCCCGAGCCCACGAACGCCGTGCTCACGAGCCCGAGCCCACGACACACGCACGGTCCCGCGCGCGCCCGACGCCTACCGCACGCGTCCGTACGAGACCCGCTTCGACCAGATCTTTTCGAGCTTGACCACGTCTCCCGTCTTCGGGGCGTGCCAGATCTTGTTCTTCCCGGCGTAGATGCCGACGTGGTAGATGCTGCCGCCGGAGCGGAAGAACACCAGGTCGCCCTTGGTGCGCTTGCCCGCCGACACGTGCCGGGTCCGGTTGTACTGCGCCTGGGCGGTGCGGGGCAGGGACTTGCCCGCCTTCTTGAACGAATAGAGCGTCAGGCCCGAGCAGTCGAAGCGATGCGGACCCTTCGCGCCCCAGCGGTAGGGGGCGCCCTTCTTGGACGCCGCGACCTTGAGGGCCTTCGTGGAGATCCGGACGGCGGCCGAGGCCTCCCCGGAGGCGCCGGGGACGAGGACGGTGCCGCCCACGGCGGCGAGGGTGAGGACCGACACCGCGCCGGTCCGGGAGAGCAGGACGGGAACTCGATTGCGCACCAGCATGCGTAACCCTTCGTCAACCGCCTGTGAAGGGTGACCTGTCGGGTTCGGACTGGCGAAGATGCCCGGCCGCTCACGCGGCTTCACCCCAAGGACCGGCGCCCGTTACCGGGCCCGACCCGCCGTGCTCGGGTCCTCCACTCCCGCCGATCCACTCCGTGTCGACCTGGCGTCCGGGCGGCGGCGGGACTCGGCGTCCGCCCGGACCGCCCCGCCGCTGCGGCGGGGGCTTGTCGTCGGGAGCGATCTTGACGCACGACAGCGCCGGATTCCGAATGAAAACCGGCTTATGTGAGGTTAGTCACCCGTATGGCGATCGGGTGGCGAAAGGGGGTCGGACGGGACTCCAGTCGCGAGGGGCGAGCCCTCGACCAGCGCAAACGCTGTGCGGGCGCGGCGGAACGCGGACCGCGAGGGCAACCGCGGGCGACGTGACGCCGACTCAGGCGTACGTCATTGGGGGGTCCTCCGTTCGGCCGCCGCGCGTCGCGCAGCGGACACGAAGGGTCGCGGAGCGCATGCATGTGAAGGGTTAAGAAGGGTCATGCGCCGTCCCGCGCGGACTTCACGCCCCGCGCGCGCACCGCGAACGGCCCGCGCTGACGCGCCTTCCCCGCGCCCCCGCGGGCTCTTTCAGCGCCCCCGCCCGCCCTCTTCCCCGCTCTCGCCGCCCGCCCCGGCCTCCTCGGGCGGCGGCACGGCGACCCGTCCCGCCCGGCGTTCCCCGTCCAGGACGCGCAAGGCCCGCTCCAGCGTGGCCCGGTGCAGCGCGGTCTCGCCGCGCGCGTGCATCAGCGCCAGCGCGTCCCGCAGTCGCGTCACCTCGGCGACGAGCGCCTGGGCGGCGCGCAGGGCCGCGTACGTGTCGTCACCGCGCGCGGGGTTGACCCGGCCCAGCAGCTCGGCGGTGGCGAGGTAGTGGTCGACGAGTTCACCCTCGGCACGGGTCAGCGCGGACAGTGGCGGGAGTTCGGGCGGCACCACGCGCTCACCTGGGCCCGGAGTGCGGCGCGCGGCGGTCCGCGAGGGCGTCGACGATCCCGTACGTCACCGCTTCCTCCGCCGTCAGGACGAGGTCGCGCTCCATGTCGCCGCGCACCTCCTCCTCCGTCCGCCCCGTGCCGGCGGCCAGCAGCCGCTCCGTCGTCCGCCGCTCGCGCGCCAACTCCTCGGCCCACACGGCCAGATCGCTCGGCTGCCCCCGCATCCCCTCGGGCAGCTCCGGCTGCCGCAGCACGATCCGCGCCCCGGGCAGCGCCGCGCGCTTGCCGGGCGCCCCGCCGGCGAGCAGGACCGCGCCCACGGAGACGGCCTGCCCGAGGCAGTACGTCGCGACGTCGCACGACAGGTGCCGCATCGTGTCGTACACGGCGGTCAGCGCGGTGAACTCGCCGCCGGGGCAGTTGAGGTAGAGGGAGATGTCCTGATCGGGGTCCGCGTATTCGAGGTGCATGAGCTGTACCGCCAGGTCCGCCGCCGCCGTGTCGTCCAGCGGGGTGCCGAGGAACACGATCCGACCTTCCAGGAGTCGTGAGTACGGGTCAAGAGTGCGTGTGCCGTAGCTGGTGCGCTCGGTGAACTCGGGGAGCACGTGACGAGCGAGAGGGGACCGGTCGGTGGGCTGCAAGGCGGGGCCTCCTGGGACGCGGACGACGCACGGATCGGGCAGACCGTACGATTTGTACGTCCTGTAAATTCTGTACAGAACGTACGTGAGTCTGAGTCAGCCGAAGGGGCTCGCGCAACAGAGACGCCCGGATTACGCCGACAGCGAGAGCGGTCGCGCGACTTAAGGTGGACGGCATGGCTTACGAGATCCCGGTGACGCGAGCCCGCGCCGAGCTGGCCGACCTGATCAACCGGGTCGTCTACGGCGAGGAGCGGGTCGTCGTCACCCGCCACGGCAAACCCCTCGCCGCCCTGGTCCCTGCGGCCGACCTCGACCGCCTCGCGGCCCTCGACGCCGCCGAGGCGGCGGAGGCCGCCGAGACCCCCACCTCGCTCGGCATCGTCACGACCCTGCCCGAGCCCGCCGCCCCGGCCGACTCCTACCGCCCCCGCTTCGGCATCGCGGCGGAACACCGCCCACCAGGACAGCACTGACCCGTCCCGGACGCGGTCCACCGGCCCCGGCCCCGGACGACGGCCGCGACCCGCCGGTACGTATACGGGCCCGCTCCTGCCGCGCCGTGACCGCGCACCTCCGGCCCCTTGTGCCCGCCCTTCGATGTAACGCGCCTGAAACCGTTCGCGGTTAGCCTCGGCTTCGCCTCGCCGGGGGACTCCCCGGGCAGGCGGGGCGTGGGACGAGTGGAAGGTGGTAGGCGCGTGCAACTCACCCCGCACGAGCAGGAACGGCTGCTGATCCATGTGGCGGCCGACGTGGCGCGCAGGCGGCGGGAGCGCGGGCTCAGGCTCAACCATCCCGAGGCGGTCGCCCTGATCACCGCGCACCTGCTCGAAGGGGCGCGCGACGGCCGCACGGTCGCCGAACTCATGGCCTCGGGGCGGGAAGTGCTCACGCGCGCCGACGTCATGGACGGCATCCCCGAGCTGATCCACGAGGTGCAGGTCGAGGCCACCTTCCCCGACGGCACCAAGCTCGTCACCGTCCACGAGCCCATCGTCTGAGCCGGGGGAGGACCGTGTGATTCCCGGGGAGATCCTGTACGCCGAGGAGCCCGTCGCCTACAACGAGGGCCGCGAGGTCACCGTGGTGACCGTCCTCAACCGCGCCGACCGGCCCGTCCAGGTCGGCTCGCACTACCACTTCGCCGAGGCCAACCCCGGCCTCGACTTCGACCGCGGCGCCGCGCACGGCAAGCGGCTCCACATCCCGGCGGGCACGGCCGTCCGCTTCGAGCCCGGCATCCCCGCCGAGGTCGCGCTCGTCCCGCTCGCGGGCGCCCGCTTCGTCGCCGGTCTGCGCGGCGAGACGGCGGGCCCGCTCGACCCCCGTACCCCCACCGCCGCACCGGACGAGGGAGTCACCCGTGACGACGTCTGAGCCGAGCCCCCGCCGGTACACCCTCGCGCGGCCCGCGTACGCCGACCTCTACGGCCCCACGACCGGGGACCGCATCCGGCTCGCCGACACCGATCTGCTCGTCGAGATCGAGGAGGACCGCTGCGGCGGTCCCGGGCGCGCGGGCGAGGAGGCGGTCTTCGGCGGCGGCAAGGTCATCCGCGAGTCGATGGGCCAGTCCCGCGCGAGCCGCGCCGACGGCACCCCGGACACCGTCGTCACGGGCGTCGTCGTCCTCGACCACTGGGGCATCGTCAAGGCCGACGTCGGCATCCGCGACGGGCGCGTCGTCGCGCTCGGCAAGGCCGGGAACCCCGACACGATGGACGGCGTGCACCCCGACCTCGTGATCGGCCCCGAGACGGAGATCATCGCGGGCAACGGGAAGATCCTCACCGCGGGCGGCATCGACACACACGTGCACTTCATCTCACCGGGACTCGTGGACGAGGCGATCGGCTCGGGCATCACGACGATGGTCGGCGGCGGCACAGGACCGGCCGAGGGCACGAAGGCCACGACCATCACCCCGGGTTCCTGGCACCTGGCCCGCATGTTCGAGGCCCTGGAGGACAGCCCCGTCAACCTCGGCTTCCTCGGCAAGGGCAACACCACCTCGTACGCCTCGATGCGCGCGCAACTGCGCGCGGGCGCCGTCGGGTTCAAGATCCACGAGGACTGGGGGGCGACCCCCGCCGTCATCGACGCCTGCCTCGACGTGTGCGAGGAGTCCGGCGCGCAGCTCGCCATCCACACGGACACGCTGAACGAGGCCGGTTTCGTCGGCGACACCTTCGCCGCCGTACGGGGCCGCACCCTGCACGCCTTCCACGTCGAGGGCGCGGGCGGCGGTCACGCGCCCGACATGATCACGGCCGTCTCGCTCCCGCACATCCTGCCCAGCTCCACCAACCCGACCCGCCCGCACACCGTCAACACCGTCGAGGAACACCTCGACATGCTGATGGTCTGCCACCACCTCAACCCGGCGGTCCCCGAGGACCTCGCCTTCGCCGAGTCCCGCATCCGCCCCTCGACGATCGCCGCCGAGGACATCCTCCACGACCTCGGCGCCATCTCGATCATGTCCTCGGACTCCCAGGCCATGGGCCGCGTCGGCGAGGTCGTCCTGCGGACGTGGCAGACCGCGCACGTCATGAAGCGGCGGCGCGGCAGCCTGCCCGGCGACGGGCGCGCCGACAACCTGCGCGCGCGGCGGTACGTGGCGAAGTACACGATCAACGCGGCGCTCGCGCAGGGCCTGGACGCCGAGGTCGGCTCCGTGGAGCCCGGCAAGCTCGCCGACCTCGTGCTGTGGGACCCGGCGTTCTTCGGCGTGAAACCCCACCTCGTCCTCAAGGGCGGGCAGATCGCCTGGGCGCAGACGGGCGACGCCAACGCGTCCATCCCCACGCCCCAACCCGTCCTGCCCCGGCCCATGTTCGGCGCCATGGGCGCCGCGCCCGCAGGGCTCTCGCTCAACTTCGTCACCCAGGCGGCACTCGACGACGGGCTCCCCGAACGCCTCGGCCTGCGCCGTACGTTCGCCGCGATCCGCTCGACGCGCGGCCTCGGCAAGGCGGACATGCGGCTCAACGACGCGCTGCCCCGCGTCGAGGTCGCCCCCGACAGCTTCGCCGTGACGATCGACGGGGAACTCGTCGAACCCGAACCGGTGACGGAACTCCCCATGGCCCAGCGGTACTTCCTGTTCTGACCCGCGCGCTGCCCCGTTCCTGTCCGCATCCCGTGGCCGCGCCCGACCGCACCCGCATCCACCCGCCCGCACCCCACCGCACCGACCGCACCCGAAGGAAGGAGCCCTCGTGCCCGTGCCCGCCGCGCTGCTCGTCCTCGCCGACGGCAGGCTCCCGGCCGGAGGCCACGCGCACTCCGGGGGCGCGGAGGAGGCCGTCGCGGACGGGCGTGTCAGCGGCCCCGCCGACCTGTACGCGTACTGCCTCGGCCGCGCGCACACGACCGGCCTCGTCGCCGCCTCGCTCGCCGCCGCCGCTGCCGACGGGCTCGACCCGCTCGCCCTCGACCACGCCGCCGACGCCCGCACCCCGTCCCCGGCGCTGCGCGCGGCGGCCCGCAGGCTCGGCCGCCAGCTCCTGCGCGCCGCGCGCGCCGCCTGGCCGGACCCCGCGCTCGACGCCGTCGCCGCACGGCACCCGCGCGGTCTCCACCAGCCCGTCGTCCTCGGCCTCACCGCGCGTGCCGCCGGGCTCGGCCCCGCCGACGCGGCTGCCGCGAGCCTCTACGAGAGCGTCGGAGGCCCCGCGAGCGCCACCGTCCGGCTGCTCAGCCTCGACCCGCTCGACGCCACCCGGGTCCTCGCCCGCCTCGCCCCCGTTCTCGACACTCTGGCCGCCGAAGCCGTCGCGCACGCGGCCCGCGCCCGCACCGAGGGCCTCGACGCGCTCCCCGCCCGCGCGGCCCCGCTGCTCGACCTCGCGGCCGAACACCACGCCCGCCGTCCGCACAAGCTGTTCACCACTTAGCACCGCTGGAGCCGCCCCGTGCACCTCGACCACGCCCACGACGCGCCGCCCGCGCTCAGCGCCGACGCCCACCTGCCCGACGGCCGCCGCCGCGCGCTCCGGCTCGGCCTCGGCGGCCCCGTCGGCTCGGGCAAGACCGCGACCGTCGCCGCGCTGTGCCGCACCCTGCGCGCCGAACTGTCCCTCGCCGTCGTCACCAACGACATCTACACCCGCGAGGACGCCGAATTCCTCCTGAAGGAAGGCGTGCTGCCGCCCGAGCGGATCACCGCCGTCGAGACGGGCGCGTGCCCGCACACCGCGATCAGGGACGACATCTCGGCGAACCTGGAGGCGGTCGAGGAACTGGAGGCCGCGACGGGCCCCCTCGACGTGATCCTCGTCGAGTCCGGCGGCGACAACCTCACGGCGACCTTCTCGCGCGGCCTCGTGGACGCGCAGATCTTCGTCATCGACGTCGCGGGCGGCGACGACATCCCGCGCAAGGGCGGACCTGGCGTCACCACGGCGGACCTCCTCGTCGTCAACAAGACGGACCTTGCGCCCTACGTCGGCTCCGACCTCGACCGGATGGCGAAGGACGCCGCGCACGCGCGCGGCGAACTCCCCGTGATCCTCCAGTCCTTGCGCACGCCCGAGGGCGTGGGCCCGGTCGCCGGGTGGGTACGCGCACAGCACCGCGCGTGGCGGGCGCGCGGATGACGACAGCCGTCGCCGGGGCCCGCGCGCGGGTACGGATCGAGGCGCGCGCGGACGGGCGGGGCGGCACCGCGCTCCCCGTGCTGAGCGGCGAGGGCCCGCTCGCGGCACGCCGCACGCGGGGCGTCCCGGGGGCCGCGCACGTCGTGCTCGTCGGCGCGATGGGCGGTCCGCTCGGCGGGGACGCGTACGAGGTACGGGCCGAGGCGGGCCCCGGGGCGCGGCTGCGCGTCGGCTCCGTCGCCGCGACGCTCGCCCTGCCGGGGCAGTCCACGCCCCGTTCCACGTACGCCGTGGATCTGGAGGCGGCCGGGGACGGGCTCCTGGAGTGGCTGCCCGAACCCGTCGTCGCCGTCGCGGGCTGCGACCTCGCGCAGCACACCCGCGTGACGCTCGCCGAAGGGGCGCGGCTCGCCCTGCGCGAGGAGCAGGTCCTCGGCCGCAGCGGCGAGTCACCGGGCCGGATCACCTCGCGCCTCACGGTCCGCCTCGCCGGACGCCCGCTCCTGGACCAGGAGACGTGTCTCGGGACGGGCGCTCCGCCGGGCTGGGACGGCCCGGCCGGTACGGCGGGACGCCGCGCGCTCGGGCAACTGCTGCTCGTGGCGCCGGAGTTCCAGGAGTACGAGATCGGCGCTCATTCCCTCGCACCGGGCGTCGTGCTGCTGCCGCTCGACGGACCGGCCGTGCTCGTGAGCGCGCTCGCCCCCGACGCACTGCGCCTGCGCCGCCTCCTGGACGAGGCGGCGCAGGCGCTGGGACGGCCGGGCGTGTGAGGGCGTGAGCCCCGCGGCCCTCCGGGGGGTCAGGCTCCCACGTACAGACCGAAACCGTTTGTCGCCATGAGGACGATGCCGAGGACCAGGTCGATCGCCCCGAGGACGAGACCGGCCTTGGCCATGCCGGGGCGGCCCGTGCCGCGCAGCGCGATGTAACCGAAGACGAGGGCCAGCAGGCCCAGGAGGATGGAGAAGAAGAAGAGTCCCACGATGCCGAGGACGAGCGACGCTATCGCCAGGCCGCCTGTCGTCCCACGCGTCCGTCCCGCTCCGTAGCCGCTCATGCGTACCCCTTCTCGTAGGAGGCCCCGCCGGGTGCGGGCCGCCGTCAGCGGACGGGTTTCCCGGAACGGGCCGGTCATGCCTGGCTGTTCGCACGGGGAAGTCGCGAAGGCGTACAAGTGGTACGGACCCGGATGTTCACGGACGGTTGGGCGGTGGTAAACCATGCGTAGGCGTCCGACGTTGCCCCGGGGGGTCGGGACACGGGTGCCGCATACGCACAACAGGGGGAGTACATGACTGATCCTCGGCAGGGCGCGTCCGGAGAGCCGGAGGACGCGAGAGGCGCGGGCGGCGGCGGATTCGGCCCGCCGCCCGAGGGGTTCGGCCCGGCGCGGGGCACATCGCCCGGTCCGGCGCGGGGCGCGTCCCAGGGTCCTCCGCAAGTCCCTGCGCAGAATCCCTCGCAGGGCGTCCCGCCCGCCCCGCCGCCGCCCGCCCCGCCGGGAGCACCGCACGGCGGCTTCGGCCCCGCGTACGACCCCGCCGACCCGGGCTCCCCCACCCCGCCCGGCATCCCCGCCCAGTCCGGGGCCCCGCCCTCCTTCCCCCCGCCGCCCCTCTACCCGCCCGGTCCGCCCACCGCGCTCGCCCCGCCCCCCGGTCCGCCCGACGCGCCGCGCGGCCCGCGCGATGTTCCGCGCGCTCTCGGTCTCGCCCTGCTCGACCTGAGCGGACTCGGCATCGGGCACGCCCTGCTGCGTTCCCGGGGCGGCTTCGCCGTGGCTCTCGTGAGCACCGGCGCCCTCGCCCTCGTGGCCCTGCCCGCCGACCCCGACGGCGTGCCGCCCGCCCTCGTCGTCGGCTGGCTCGTGATCCTCGTCCTCCTCGCGGCCCACGCCGCCGCGCGCGGACTGCGCACGACGCGCGCCGTGCCGACCGTGCCCGTGCTCGGCCTCGCCCTCGTCCTGCTCGCCGCGCCCGTCCTCGCGGGCTTCGAGTACGACGCGGCCCGCGAACGCGCCCAGCACGCCCGCCTGGAGAAACAACTGCTCGACCGGCTCGGCGAGGCCGACCGCACCGTGGCCCGCTACGAGACCTCCGGGTACGCGGGCCACGAGTCGGCGTTCTCCTCGGCCCTCACCGCGTACCGCGACCTGAGCCGCGACCACCCCGGCTCGGCGGCGGCGCACAAGGTCCCGGCCCGGCTGCGGACGTACTACCGGACCGTCGGCGCGCCCTTCGGCAAGGGCGACTACTGCGACGCCGTCGATCCCCTGCGCCACCTGCTCACCGTGCCGAGGACGATGGGCACAGGCCGCGTCCCCGAGGACCTCGCCGCCTGGCCCGCACCGCGCCTCGCGACCTCGCTCTACGGCTGCGGCATCGGCGGGCTCGGCACCAAGGACTCCTCCACCGCCGAGTACCACCTCACGGCCCTCCTGGAGGAGTACCCCGACAGCCCCGAGGCGGGCAAGATCGTCCCCGAGGTGGAGAAGCACGTGAGCTTCTCGCTGAAGGACAAGGGCGGCGAGTCGCCCTGTGACGCGGCCTCATCCCTCCAGACCCTCGCCGACCAGGCCACCTCCGTCGCCAAGGCGGACGGCGCGCCCGCCGCGACGGTGACCGCCCTCGGCCGCCAGGCGGACCGGGCGAAGGGCGGCCTGCCCACGAAGACGTGGAACTGCGCGCTCGACGCCTATCACGACAAGGACTACGCGGCCACGCAGTCCCGCATGCGCGACTTCACGGCCCGCTACGGCAAGGACGGCCGGACCCCGCTCGCGCGCAAGTACGTCATCGCCGCCCAGGTCGCCGACGAACTCCCGGCCGCGGGCAAGGTGAAGCCGACGACCTCGTCCGGCGGCTCGATCACGGTGACCGTCCGCAACGACAGCCCCGAGGCCGTCGAAGTGCTCTACACCGGCCCTGTGACCGGTAGCTTCCAGCTCGGCGGTTGCGAGAACTGCAAGCGCTACGAGTGGGCCGACACCCTCAACCCCGCCTTCAAGCCCTGCCCGTCCGGCCGGACGTACCCGAGCAAGACGCTGCGGCTGCCCGCGGGCACCACGTACTTCCTGCACGAGCCGAGGAGCGGCAGCGGCCTCGGCGGGTCCCCCGCCACCGACACCGTGAAGGTGCGAGGCGGATACACGTACACCGAGTGCGCCTACACGGCGAAGGGATTCGGATCGAGCGGGATCGACGGCTGACCGTTTGCGCCTCCGTGGGGGCGTAATACGGTACGAGAATGAGCGAAAAGCCACAGGGGGGACGCGATGCCTCCGATGCCGACCTCGCCCGCGAGGCCGTGGACGTCCATCTCTCGCGCAGGCTCTCGGAGTGGGAGGGACAGCTGAGCGCCGCCACCGAGGGCACGCACGAGTACGAGGAGACGCTCGGCTACCGCAACGCCGAGGAGTCCCGCCTGCGCGCCTGGCGCGAGACGGGCCACCTCGACAACGACCTCGCCCTCGCCGTCGACCAGCGCGCCCGCGCCGACCTCAAGATGGACGCCGTGGACGAGGCCCGCAGGGAGGCCATCCACCGCGGCCTCCTCGCCCTCGGCTGGGCCCCGGAGGGCGGCGGGGGAGAGGCCAGGGTGACGGGGGCGTGACGCACGCGGGGACGTGAGTCCCTGGGGCGCGCGGGGGACCGAGCCGGTACGGGGCAGGGCGGCGCGGACGGTACGGGCCGGGCTCCGGCCGCCTCCGTGCCCGTACGCCCCGGCGACCCCGCCCCCGCGCGCCCCGGACCGTACGCCCCCACCTCCGCGCGCCCCAGACCGTACGCCCCCGCCCCCACCCGCTCACCCCAGGAGCAGCGCCCGGCCCACGAGCAGCGCGCCCACCGCCGCGCACACCGCGCACACGACCAGACCGAGCACGACCGGCACCGGGTCCGCGCTCTCGCCCGGCGGCGGGCACACCGCGCGCTCCGGCTCGCCCGGGGGATGCCGTACCACCACGAGATCCCCCGTGAGCCGCAGCTCGCCCGAGGTGTCCCGCAGGCGCACGAGCCGCCCCTCGGGCGTACGGAACTCCAGGAGCGCCTGCCGCTCGGGGCCCGCGTGCCAGGAGCCCGCCGGGGGTCCGACGAGCAGCGTGTCCACGACCCGCGCGAGCGCCCGGCCCCCGGGCAGCCGCCGCTGTCTCACCGCCGCGCGCACCGCCGCCGCGGTGCCGAGCAGCCCCCCGCCCAGCAGCAGCACCCCCGTGACCGCGCGCAGCGGCCAGAACCCGCTGTCGTCCATGCCTTGCCTCTCTCACCGCTCCTGAGCGCCCGTGCACCGCCCTCGCGCACGCTCTGCCACCTTCCACCCACAGAGAGGGGCATTCGGGCCGCCGGGTTGCCCGGCGGACGGAGCGCGCCGGGGTCGCCCGGCACGCCGCCGCACGCTCCGCCGTACGGCCGCGCGCCCTCACCCGTGCGCGTGCCGGGACCCGGGAGCCCCGTCGCCCGTGCCCGGTGACCGGGGAGGGGTGAGCGCGGGCGCCCGCCCGCGCGGGCGCGAAACCCCCGTCCCGCACGAGGAGTCCCGCATGCGTCTCGTCACCACCCTCGCGGTGGCGCTGCTGGCCGGTACGGCCCTGCTGCCGACCGCCCAGGCAGCCCCGCCCCCGCCCCCGGCCGACCGCCCCACGCTGCAACGCCCCGCCCCCGGCAGCGCCCAGTCCGCCGAGCGCGACACTCCGCGCGACACCCCGGCGCCCGGCGACGCCGGGGGCCGGCTCACCGCGCACGGGCCCGCGCGCGGCCTCTTCCTCACCGTCGCCGCCGACGACGCCACCTGGATCAAGGGCGTCACGCTGGACTGTGCCGCGCGCCCCGCGAGCGGCACTCACCCGCACGCCGCGGCGGCCTGCGCCGCGCTCGCCACCGCGGGCGGTCGCCTCGACCAGCTCCGCGGCGCGCCCCGCAACTGCGTCAAGCGGTACCAGCCGGTCACGGTGGGCGTCACGGGCAGCTACCTCGGCCGCGCCACGACCTGGCACCGCACGTACGCGAACTCGTGCGTGCTCGGCGAGGAGACGGGGGACGTCTTCCGCTTCTGAGCGGGGAAAGCGGGGAAACCGGTACGGCGCCCCCGTCCGTACCGGGACGCCGTACCGCGAGGGCTCGTACGCGAGCGAGGGGCGGCCCCCGGTCCGGGAGCCGCCCCTCGTCTCTCGTTGTCGTGCGGTGTCGTACGCGGCTCGGTCAGTCCTGGGTCATCGTCATCGCGAGCGTGAGGAGACCGAGGACGACCCAGCCGAACCACAGCCAGCCGTTGCTGCCGAGGGCCACGGTGTAGGCGGTGACCACCACCAGCCCGCCGATGGTGAACACGCCCATGGTCTTCGTGGTGCCAGGCATACCGAGTCCGCCTCTCCGGCCACCGGGCCCCGGGGACGAGACCCGTCCCACCATCCTCACCCGAACGGCCGCACGGACGCCACCTCTGGTGCGGGTCGGCTTCGCCCCCGGGAGCGCCGGTACGGGCGCCGGGAGGCCCGGCCGACCGCGCTCGCCCCCGGGGGCCTCGGTCAGCTCCGGCCCTGCAACGACGCCAGGTAGTCGTTGTACGCGTTCAGCTCCGCGTCGCCGTCGCGGTCCGCCGCCCGGTCGGTGCGGCGGGCCTGGCGTTGTTCGGAGCGGTACCACTGCATGAGGAGGACGAGGAGGACGACGACCGAGGGGACCTCGCTGAACGCCCAGGCGATGCCGCCCGCCGCGGTCTGGTCGGAGAGGGCGTCGACGCCGAGCGAGGCGGGCGGGTTCTCGAAGGTGCCGACCATCGTCGTGGACGCCATCATGAGCGCGATCCCGAAGAAGGCGTGGAAGGGCATGCCCGCGAACAGCTCCAGCATCCGCATGAGGTAGCCCGGCCGGTGCGGGCCCGGGTCCACGCCCATGATCGGCCAGAAGAAGACGACGCCGACCGCGAGGAAGTGCACCATCATCGCGATGTGCCCGGCGGTCGACTCCATGAGGAAGTCGAAGAGCGGCGTGAAGTACAGCGCGTAGAGGCTCGCGATGAAGAGCGGGATGGTGAAGAGCGGGTGCGTGACGACCCGCATGTACCGGCTGTGCAGGAGCCACAGCAGCCACTCGCGCGGCCCCTTGCGGCCCCGCCCCGCGACGGGCAGCGCGCGCAGCGCGAGCGTCATGGGGGCACCCAGCAGGATCAGGATCGGCGAGAGCATGCTGATGACCATGTGCTGCACCATGTGCACGCTGAACATGACCATGCCGTAGTCGTTCAGCTTCGTGCACATCACGAGCATGATCGTCAGCACCCCGAGCACGAACGGGATCGTCCGTCCCCAGGACCAGGAGTCGCCGCGCCGCCGCAGCCGCGCCACGCCCCAGCCGTAGAGCCCGAGCCCCAGCAGGCAGGCGACGAGGAAGAACACGTCGGGGGAGGGTTCGAGTCCCCGCCCCAGCGTGAACGGCGGCAGATCGGACATCATGCCGTGCCCGCTGTGATCCATCCGCAGACTCCTGATTTCGTACCGGTTGTCCGCACCAGACTAGGACGGGCGACCCACGCTCCCGCGCGCGGGTCGCCCGCCCCGGCCGACGGCTCCCCGGTACGGCTCAGACCACGGTCTCGCACTCCTCGTACCGCGCCGCGGGCACCGTCTTGAGCGTCGCGACGGCGTCGGCGAGCGGCACCATGACGATCTCCGTGCCGCGCAGCGCCGTCATCCGCCCGAACTCGCCGCGGTGCACGGCCTCGACCGCCTCGCGCCCGAAGCGCGTGGCGAGGACCCTGTCGTACGCGGTCGGGGTCCCGCCGCGCTGCACGTGCCCGAGGATCACCGGGCGGGCCTCCTTGCCGAGCCGGTCCTCCAGCTCCAGGGAGAGCTGGCGGGCGACGCCCGAGAAGCGCTCGTGCCCGTAGATGTCGCGCTCGCCGTCCTCGTACTTCATCGTGCCCGGCAGCGGCTTCGCGCCCTCGGCGACGACGACGATCGCGAAGCGCTTGCCCGCGTCGAAGCGCGCGCCGACCCGCTCGGCGACCTCGGCGACGTCGAAGGGCCGCTCGGGCACGAGCACCGCGTGCGCGCCCGCCGCCATCCCGGAGTGCAGCGCTATCCAGCCGGTGTGCCGGCCCATCACCTCGACGATGAGGACCCGCTGGTGCGACTCGGCGGTCGTCTTGAGCCGGTCGAGCGCGTCGGTCGCGACCCCCACCGCCGTGTCGAAGCCGAAGGTGACGTCGGTCGCCGCGATGTCGTTGTCGATCGTCTTGGGCACGCCGACGAGGGGCAGCCCGGCGTCCGAGAGCAGCTTCGCGGCCTTGAGGGTGCCCTCGCCGCCGATCGGCACGACCGCGTCGAGACCGAGGTCCGCGAGGTGCGCCCGCGCCCGCTCCACGCCGTCGCGCAGGTGCGCGGGCTGCACCCGGGAGGAACCGAGCACCGTCCCGCCCTGCGCCAGGATGCCGGCGACCGCGTCGTGGTCGAGGGGCCGCCAGTCGCACTCCAGGAGCCCGCGCCAGCCGTCGTGGAAACCGATCACCTCGTCACCGAGGGCGCCCGCCCGGTGAACGACGGAGCGGATGACCGCGTTGAGCCCCGGGCAGTCCCCACCGGACGTCAGCACGCCAATGCGCATGGGCCTGAAACACCTTCGCAACCTGGTAATGACACCGGACCACGACGTCCGGTCGGTGGCAGCACCCTAATCCCGGTCCAGCACGCCGCCTATTCCGGTCCGTGTGGTGGACAGACCCCGGTGGGCCGCTTTCCAGCCCTCCGGGCGCACCACCCCAAGCCCCTCCGGCGATTGAGGAGCGGGGTCCGGGGCGGAGCCCCGAAACCCCGCACGCACGTCGGACTATTCGGGCCGGGTCGCGGCAGCGATCCGCTCGTCCCTGAGGGCTTCGTACCACTGGTCGTTGACCGGCGGCAGCGCGTTGACGTCCAGCGCCAGCTTCAGCAGCAGGTCGGCGATCTGCGGGTTCCGCGCCATCACGGGCCCGTGCATGTAGGTCCCGAACACCGTGTCGTTGAACGCGCCCTCGGTCCCGTCCCCGGTCCCGTTGCCCTTGCCGAGCCGGGTCCGCGCGAAGGGGCGCGCGGTCGGGCCGAGGTGGGTCACGCCCTGGTGGTTCTCGAAGCCGGTCAGCGGCGGCAGGCCGAGCCGGGGATCGATGTCGGCGAGCACGTCGCCCACGCACCGCTCGCCCTCGCCCCGTACCGAGACGACGTCGAGCAGCCCGAGGCCCGGCTCCCGCTGCCCGAGGTCGTTGACGAACTCGTGTCCGAGGATCTGGTACCCGGCGCACACCGAGAAGACGATCGCCCCGTTGCCCACCGCGCGCTGCAGGCCGCCGTCGCGGCGCAGCCGCTCGGCCGCGAGCCGCTGCGGCCTGTCCTCGCCGCCGCCGATGAGGTAGATGTCGCCCGAGGTCGGCACCGGCTGGTCGCTGCGCACGTCCACGCGCGTGACGCCGAGGCCGCGCTGGCGCGCCCGCCGCTCGACGACGAGGGCGTTGCCCTGGTCGCCGTACGTGCTCAGCAGGTCCGGGTAGATCCAGACCAGACGAAGACTGTTGTCGCTCATATCCCTGTCCCTTCTCACTGGTCCGGTCAATTCCCCACGCGTCGGCGCAAGTCCTGGAACGCCGTGTAGTTGGCGATCGCCTCGATACGCCCCGGCGGGGCCATGCGCACCGCCTCGTCCACGCTCTCGCAGACCCGGAAGTCGAGATTGGCCACTTCGAGACGGACCGCGAGGTCGAGCTTGCGGTCCCCGATGACGAAGATGGGATGCCCGGCGAGCCGCGTGTAGTCCACGTCCCAGAGCCAGGAGGTGTCGGTGCCGTCCGCGCCGCGCGCGTTGACCGACAGGAGCACGGGGGTGGGGGGCGGGTCGATGAGCGAGAAGGTCTCCAGCCAGCCGGCCGGGTTCTTCGCGAGCAGCAGGCGCAGGTCACGGCCCTGGAACTGCACCGTGTCGTAGCGTCCGGCGACTGCCTGGACCTGCCACATGCGCTCCAGGGCGACCTGCGGCGGCACCCCGAAGACGGCGGCGACGGCGGCGGAGGTCGCGGCGTTGGCGCGGTTCGCGCGCCCCGGGAGCTGGAGGTGGATCGGCCAGG
Organism: Streptomyces sp. Tu6071; assembly: GCF_000213055.1. Taxonomy (NCBI): domain Bacteria; kingdom Bacillati; phylum Actinomycetota; class Actinomycetes; order Kitasatosporales; family Streptomycetaceae; genus Streptomyces; species Streptomyces sp. Tu6071. The sequence goes on from NZ_CM001165.1 coordinate 6,960,885, forward strand.
CCGAGCCGTGCGGATCGAGGACGTGCTCGCCGGACAGCGCCCAGCTCGCGGCGGGGCGGCGGAAACCGCACTCGCCGCAGAACCAGTCGTCGCCCGGACGCTGCATGACACCGCCGCAGGAGGGGCACGACCAGGCGTCGTCCTTCCACTCCTGCCCGGCCGCCACCCAGATGACGTGCGGCGAGGACGAGGCCGCCCACACGACCAGCGGGTCGTCCGCGTTGGCGACGACGACGGCCTTGCTGCCCGCGAGACCCTCGCGCCAGCGCTCGGCGAGCATGCGGGTCTCGGCGGCCCGGTCGAGCTGGTCGCGCGAGAGGTTGAGCAGCGCGATCGCCTTGGGTTCGACGTCCCGCGCGACACCCGCGAGGTACTTCTCGTCGACCTCGATCACGCCGTAGCGCGCGTCGGAGCCCCCGGCGAGCGCGGAGGTGATCCCCGCGGGCATGTTGGCGCCGAGCGCGTTGGAGACCACGGGGCCCGCGGCGCGCAGGGCCTCGGCGATGAGCCGGGTCGTGGTGGTCTTGCCGTTGGTCGCGGAGACCAGTACGACGTCGAGGTGCGTCGCGAGCCGGGCGAGCAGGTCCGGCTCAAGCCGGAGAGCCACCTTGCCGCCGATCACCGACCCGCTTCCGCGCCCCGCCGCTCGGGACACCGCCGCGGCGGCCTTGCCCGCCGTCACGGCCAGTTTGGCCCGTGCCGACAGCGGCTCCGAGTTGGCTGTCATCGTCCTCGCTCCTCCTTCACTTCCGCCGCGTCCGGCGCCCGCGACCGTCCCCGGGCCACTCCGGCCCACGCTGTGGTGCGGTGCTCCTCCCGCGCGCCGCACACTGGCGGGGAGGCATTCGTCGGGTGCAGCCTACCGAGATCCCCCGCGCGGCCAGAACCGCACACCGTGCCTTGCCTGGGGAAAGGCACGGGACCGTAGGCTGTCCGGTCATGCGACGACGTCCCATCCCGGGCAGTTCCGGACAGGTCCGGCCCCTCAGCCTCTACGGCGCCCCCGTGCTCACCACTCCCGCGCGCGAGACCGGGGACTTCGGTCCGTGGCTGGAAAAGCTCGTGGAGGACCTCTTCGCGACGATGTACGCCGCCCGGGGGGTCGGGCTGGCGGCCCCGCAGATCGGCGAGGACGTACGGGTCTTCGTGTACGACTGCCCCGACGACGAGGACCGCCGCCACCTCGGACACCTCGTCAACCCCCGCCTCGTCGAGGTCGACGGCCCTGTGGTGCGCGGCCCCGAGGGCTGCCTGTCCCTGCCGGGCCTCGAAGCGGGCACCCCGCGCTTCGACCGCGCGGTCGTCGAGGGCCGTACGGCGGACGGGGCGCGCCGCCGCGTCGAGGGCACGGGCTTCTTCGCCCGCTGCCTCCAGCACGAGTACGACCACCTGGAGGGCGGCCTCTACGTGGACCGGCTCGACGCGCGCCGCCACCGCAAGGTCCTGCGGGAGGCGGGCCGCACGGGCTGGGGGAGGGCCGCCGGCCTGTGAGGGCCCCCGGATCGCACGGGATGACGGCGTGTCGCCCGTGCGATCACCGCCCGCGCGAGCGCGTCGCCCCGCGATCCGGAGGACGTGCGGGGAAGGGGGCGCTGCCGCCGTGGGGGCCGGTCTCAGAAGCGCGGGCCGTCCTCGCCCCGGTCCGGGACCTCGCCGAGCATCCCCCAGAGCAGTTCCGTCAGATCCTCCACCAGCTCCTTGCGACCGCAGGGGCGTTCGGCGAGCCACCAGTCGCCCGCCGCGTGCATCATTCCGACGATGCCGTGGCCCCAGACGCGGGCCCTGCGGGTGCCGCCGGGGCCCGGGTCGACGCGTTCGGCGATGACCTCCGCCAGTTCCTCGCCGAGGCGGCGCAGGAGCGGCGCGGAGTGGCGGCCCACGTCGAAGCCCGCGCCCTCGGGCGTGGGGGCGTCCTCTGCGGGGTGCATGAGGAAGCGGTAGACCTGCGGCCGGGCCTCGATCGCGGCGAGGTAGGTGTCGAGCGTGCGGCGCACGCGCTCCCTGCGCGTCGAGGCCGGTGCGTCGAGCGCCTGGCGCAGCGCGGCGAGCAGGGCGTCGGTGTGCCGGGTCGCGAGCGCCCGGTACAGGCCGCCCTTGTCGCCGAAGTGCCGGTAGAGGATCGGCTTGGTGATCCCGGCCTCGGCGGCGATCGCGTTCATCGAGGCGCCGGGTCCCTCGCGCAGTACCACGCGGTCGGCGGCCTCCAGGAGTTCGCGCCGACGCAGCGCCGCCGTCCGCTGCTGTGCCGTACGCTGCCGCGCGGCACGGCCCTTCGTGTCCGTGCTCTCCACAACGAATCTCCCCGCCCGTGCCGTCTCCGTGCCGTCTTCGCGCGCCGGACCAGGCGTGACGGCCCCGCGCATCGCGCAACGTAACACCCGCGCGCGGAGCCCGTCGGGGGCGAGGGAGGCGGTTGACATGCTCTACCAGCCGGTAACAGACTCGGGTTACTTGAGGTAACAGCATTCGCCACGCGGGAGGGGCCGGTCATGGCCGAGTTCACGATGGATCTCAACGAGGAACAGCGGGAGATCCGCGACTGGCTGCACGGCTTCGCCGCCGACGTCATCCGGCCCGCCGCGGCCGAGTGGGACGAGCGCGAGGAGACGCCCTGGCCGGTGATCCAGGAGGCGGCCAAACTCGGCATCTACTCGCTGGACTTCTACGCCCAGCAGTTCTTCGACCCGACCGGGCTCGGCATCCCGATGACGATGGAGGAGCTGTTCTGGGGCGACGCGGGCATCGGCCTGTCGATCGTCGGCACGGGCCTCGCCGCGGTCGGCGTGCTCGCCAACGGCACCGAGGAGCAGATCGGCACGTGGGTGCCGCAGATGTACGGGACCCCCGACGACGTCAAGGTCGCGGCCTTCTGCTCCTCGGAGCCCGACGCGGGCTCGGACGTCGCGGGGATGCGCACGCGCGCGGTCTACGACGAGGCGAAGGACGAGTGGGTGCTGAACGGCACCAAGACCTGGGCGACCAACGGCGGGATAGCCAACGTCCACGTCGTGGTCGCGGTCGTGGACCCCGGGCTCGGCTCCAAGGGCCACGCCTCCTTCATCGTCCCGCCCGGAACGAAGGGCCTCTCCCAGGGCCAGAAGTTCAAGAAGCACGGCATCCGCGCCTCGCACACCGCCGAGGTCGTCCTCGAGGACGTGCGGGTGCCCGGACACTGCCTGCTCGGCGGCAAGGAGAAGCTCGACCAGCGCCTCGCGCGGGCCCGCGAGCGGGCGAAGGCCCAGGGCGGCGAGCGGATCAAGAACGCGGCGATGGCGACCTTCGAGGCGTCCCGCCCGGCGGTCGGCGCGATGGCGGTCGGCACCGCCCGCGCCGCGTACGAGGAGGCCCTGGAGTACGCGAAGACCCGCACCCAGTTCGGCCGCCCCGTCATCGACAACCAGGGCATCGCCTTCCAGCTCGCCGACATGCGCACCCGTATCGACGCCGCGCGCCTCCTCGTGTGGCGCGCCTCCTGGATGGCCACCACGGGCAAGCCCTTCACCTCGGCCGAGGGCTCGATGTCGAAGCTCTTCGCGAGCGAGACGGCCAAGCAGGTCACCGCGCAGGCGATCCAGATCTTCGGCGGGAACGGCTACACGCGCGAGTACCCGGTGGAGCGGATGCACAGGGACAGCGCGATCTACACGATCTTCGAAGGCACGAGCGAGATCCAGCGGCTCGTCATCGCGCGCACGCTCGCGGGAGTACCGATCCGCTGAGCCGTGGTTCCCGCGGAACGTGCGCAGTGCCGATGTCGGAGCGGGGCTCTCCCAGGATTTCGGGAGAGCCCCGCTCCGGCGTCAAGAGGGTGGCACGTGGGCTGCTGGGCGATGACGGGGAGATCGACTTGCACGCGGGCGGCGAGGGCGGCGTGCTCCTCATCGGCCGCGCGCTGGAGAGTGAGCAGGCCATCGGGGGATTGATGCGCAAGCTACGCCCGAGGGGGCACCGTCTGACGGACCGCCTCACGCACGGCGCTCACCGCGAGATCCCACGGGAAGTCCCGCGCCGAGCCCGTCTTCGGCGGATGCGGCTCCCCGGGCCCGAAGACGAGCTGCACGCCCTGCCCCCGCAAGTTCTCCTCGGCCACGCGCACGGCCGGCTGAGCGTAGAGCGAGGCGTTCCAGAAGGGCATCGCCACCACGGGCACGGCCATGTGCACGGCCTCGGCCACGATCCCGAGCGCGGCCGTATCCGTGATCCCCGCCGCCCACTTGCACGTGGACGTCGTCGTGAGCGGCGCGAACAGCATCGCGTCCGCCTTCGGCAACGACGACGCGCCCCGCACGTCCTGGCCAGGCACCCGGTACTCCCACACCGCCGGATGCCCGGTCACCTCCTCCAGCTCGCCCATGCGCGGCTCCCACCACCGCGCGGCCGTCGGCGTGAGAACGGCATGGACGTCCCAGCCGTCCGCCTGCGCGGCCCGCACGCCGTCGTCCAGGTACTGGGTCGGGCCGGCCGCGCTCGCAAGGAGATAGAGAACTGGACTCGTCATGCCGGGAGTCCACCCCGACGCGCAAGATCACGCAAGCCCTGGTCCGGGCGCGCGGTCGCGCCCAGGACATCACCCACGAGTGCCACGGACGCGGCGCGGCCGACGATCTCCTCGGGCGCCAGATGCGCCGCCTTCACGAGCGATACGGCGGCATCCGCCTTTCGCCGGGTCGGGAGCTGGGCGCGCGCCATCGTGACGAGGTGCCGGGCCCGTCGTTCCCGGCTGAGCCCGTCGACCGCCTCGGCGCTCAAGGTCTCGGCCGCCCGGAGCGCGTCCCACCCGTCCTCGAAGCGGACCGTGACATCCACCTCGTGCAGGCCCACGTTCGTCGGGCCGAAGCTGGTGTAGTCCGCGTTCATGTCGGAGCCCAGTCGCGCCGCCGCCTCCCCGGCCTCGGCTACATGCTCGGCCGCCTGGCACACGGACGTAGGGCTGCGCCCGCCACCTGAGGCCGCGAGCGCCGCGTTCAGGTACAGCATGCCGAGAGTCGACAGCCCCACGGGGCCCCGCCGTTCCAGGTCGGGGGCGAGCCGGTGGGCAGTGCAGACCGCGAAGGCGCGCGCGGCGTCCGGGTGGGCCTGACGGGTGAGTGACTTCGCGACTCGACGTGCCGCTGCGCCGATCGCCACTGGGTCCCCGGATCGCTCGGCTGCGGCCAGCGCGCGGTCCGCGACGACTGCGGCCTGGGTCGCGGTCGCGGAGCCGTACTTGTGCAGGAACGACGCCGTGAGCTGTAGCGTGCGCGACAGCAGGACGTGTGCTTCCCCGGCGCCTGGCGACGAGGCGTCAGCGGCAGCTTGCGCGAGGGGGAGGAGGGCGGCCAAGTCCCGGCCGAGGGAACCGTAATGACACGCCTGGAACGGCAAGAATGTCCTCGCCCCCGAACAGCAACTTGACCTGTCCCGAACCCCCGACGTCATTCGCGCTCAACGCCACTACTGACGACTCCGGCAGCGATACTGCCCGACTCACATCGACGCCTACTACGTCGCCACCAGCAAGCTCTGGAGCGGTCTGGCCCACCGCCACTACCAGCTCACCCACCGCGCCGAACTCCTCCACGACCTGGTCGTGGTCAAGGCACCCACCGTCGAACGGGACAAAAAGGCCCCATGGCTGGAAGCCGCTGGATACCCCGAACACATCACACCGGTCAGCCTGTTCGCATCAGGTCACTGGAGGCGATCGATCCTCAGTGACGACCTCCTCGCCGTCACTCGGGCCATCGCCGAATTCCACCGCCGCTTCCCTCTGCGGGCGCCCCTGCGAGGCACCGGCCGCACATGGCTCAGCACAACCATCGAGGCCACTGCCAGACAGGTCGAGGGCCTCGCGAATCCGGCAATCAGCGCAGGCTGACGCAGATGGGATGCCCAACTGAATCGGTGAGGACCCGCGCGTCTTGTCCCCGCGCGTCTGGTGATCCGGCTTGCCCGCACCCGGCTCCAGCAGCCGGGCATTTGCGACCTGGGCGCTCAGGTCACGATTGGGGTGGTCGCAAGGCGCCGGCGATGACGGTGGTCACCATCTTGCGGACGGTGGTGGTTTGCGGTGGGGCGCTTGTCCGGTCGGCGAACAGCAGGTGCCCGGCCCCGACGAGGGTGGGCGCGAGTGTGTCGATGTCGGCGTCACCGGCCAGGCGCCCCGACTCCCGCTCGGCGGCGAGGTATGCGGCGATCATGGCGGTGCCTTGCATGGCCAGCGGGATACCGGTCAGACCGGCCTCACGCAGCCGGGCGCGGAGGCCGTCGCGGAAGGTGACGAGCGCGACGACTGCCACCGTGACCGGCCCGAACAGATCCTGCAGGGCGTCGGCGAGGTTGTCCACCACGCTCCCGGTGCCGGCGGCGGCAAGCAGAGTCGTGGTTCGGTCCTCGACGCCGCGGACGCGGTCGAGGACCAGCTCCGCCAGGAAAGCGTCGAAGTCGGCGAAGTGCCGGTGCAGCACGCCCTTGGCGCAGTTCGCCTCCTCCGTGACCGCCCGGCTGGTCAACGCGTCGGGCCCGTCCCGGAGCAGGACGCGCTCGGCGGCTTCGAACAACTGGCCGCGCACGTTGTGGATGTGCACCCCTGACGGCATTGTCTCCCTTTCCGCGCCGCCCGCCTTAACAAGTGGGCAACCGCCCATTAGTGTGGGCGCATGCCCACTTTATCGCAGGGACAGCCGGACAAGTCCGGCCCCGAGCCCCACCGCCACCGGCAGACAGCCGAGTCGTTCGGCGTCGACGCCGAACGCTACGACCGCGCCCGACCTCCGTATCCCCAGGCCCTGGTGGACAGGATCGTCGCGGCAAGCCCCGGTCGGCACGTCCTCGACGTCGGGGCCGGGACCGGCATCGAGGCTCGGCAATTCCAGGCGGTCGGCTGCACGGTGCTCGGTGTCGAACCCGACGAGCGGATGGCCGCCTTCACACGACGCAGCCGCGTTGAGGTCGAGGTCGCCAGGTTCGAGGACTGGCAGCCGGCCGGGCGGCAGTTCGACGCGGTCATCGCCGGCACCGCCTGGCACTGGGTGGACCCTGTCGCCGGCGCGGCCAAGGCGGCCCAGGTGCTCCGGCCCGGCGGCCGGCTGGCTCCGTTCCATCACGTCCCCCAGCTCCCGGCCGAGGTGATCGACGCCCTCGCCCAAGCCCTCCAACGGGTCGCCCCCGATTCCCCGTTCAACCCCGGCCTGCTGAGAGGATCGGCCGTGGACGCATACCAGCCACTGTTCGCGAAAATCGCCGACGGGATCCGGCAGACCGGCAGCTTCAGCGAGCCGGAACAGTGGCGCTTCGCCTGGGAGCGCACCTACTCCCGAGCGGAGTGGCTCGACCAGCTCCCCACCTTCGGCGGCCTCACCCAACTCCCCGCAGACAAAATGGAGGAGGTCCTGGACAGCGCCGGAACCGCGATCGACAAGCTCGGCGGCCACGCCACCATGCCCTACACATCCGTCGTGATCACCTCGACCCGCTCCAACACGGCCTGACCGCCGCAAACGTCGGGCGTCGCCGGGCGCGTGAGCAGACTGGTGAGCTCGGCGACGTCCCCGGGGAGGCAGGGAAGAGGACCTGCAGGCGGGGAAGGTTCCCCGGCCTCTTGCGCCGGGCCTCGGCGAGACCCGGCACCTCCGCGTCGGCCAGTGGGCTTCCGCGATGAGCACCCTAGAGGCGACTGCCTACGGTTGAGCGGGACATCGACCGCCGACCTGTCCCACCCAACCGTAGGCACCGCGGGTCAGACCCTCGCCCTGCCCACAGTTATCTGGGACAGGACAATGACGATGACGACGACGGCAGAGCGCGACGCACGAATCCGACTTGCTGACGCCGTCGCCATACCGGCTCGCGCCGCCTCCACGAGGAGGTTGCCCCGGTGACCAACAACGTGGACGTGACAGCGCTCCCCGATGTTGGGACGCTCAGCGGGCGGCAGCTCCGTGGGGTCGCCTGCGGGTGGTGCCGCGCCCCACTCCGACCCGGGATCGACGACGTCGATCTCGGCCACCGCCGACGCGAAGACACCGGCACCGCCTCGTTCCCGAGGGCGTGCTCCTCCCGCTGCGGAGAGGGGGATCGGTGACCACGCCCGGCGTCCCCGCGCGCTCGATCGGCTGGTGCGCGTGGCACCGTGGCCTCGCCGACGACCCCGTGCTCATCCAGGTCGTCGAGCAGGCGTCCGGGCCCGGCAGCGCGGGCCGCCTCTACGCCTGCCCTCGCTGCCGCGAGTCGTATCAGCTCACCCCCTACGTGGAGAAGCGATGACCACGCAGGAGGAGAAGGTCGCGTTCCGCGCCCTTGAAGCCCATTCCGCCGCGTGCTCGCGATGCCGGGCCGACGGTGACGGCTGCCCCGAGGCGGCGGCCCTGTACCGCGCCTGGCGGCCGACCCTCAACCTCGCGCCCCCTGGAGGCCGATCGTGAAGACCCGCACGTGCGAGCGCTGCGGCCAGGTCCTCCGGCCCGGTGAGAAGACGCAGCAGGTCTTCCGCGACTCCGTCTCGGCGCCGCGACCGTCCGCCACGATCCACGCCGAGTGCCCGCACGAAGCGGCGCGGTGGGCAGCGGCACGGGAAGCCGTGCGGCGCCGCCGCGACGCCCCTTGACTCCCGCCCCACGCCCCCCGTCGAGGGCGGGACGCCGCAGCCCCGGCCGGAGGCAGGACCGGCCGGGGCTCATGGCAGCAGGTGCTCACCTTGCGGTCGAGAGCGTAGGCGAGGTGGCTGATCCCCGCGTCGGAGCGTCCGGCTGCGATGCCCTGGAAGGTGTCGCGGCTCATGCCGACGTCCTCGGCGAGCCCCTCCTGGGTGCGGTTGCAGCGGAGGGGGCGGGCTCGGAGGCGTTCGCCTGCCTGGCGGTGCAGGCCGGATCGCCACGGCGGGACTTGATCTTGGGGCGGCGTTCGACAGACGTCAGGGGCGCCCGGATCATGTGGCCGCAGCTACTTTCAGGCATTGCCCGTCAACGATTTATACGATCTTCGAAGGCGCGAGCAAGATTCAGCGGCTCGTCATCGCGCGCACGCTCGCGGCTCGGTGACGGAACCCGTCGCGGCCCACTGGCGGAAACCCGTGGCGGGGCGTGCGGCCCGGCTGGCACCATCGCCCCGGCACGGACGGCCCGTGCCGGGGCGCGGTCGTGCCCCGCTCGTCCCTGCCGGAGCCCCTCGTGCACAAGATCCCGACCCTCTTCGTCCGCGACCCGGAGAACCGCAAACGGTTGCTGCCCGAGGTCGCGCCGGAGTGCGCGTGGGTCGTGGCGGGCGAGGGCGCGGCGACCCGCAAGTACGACGGCACGTGCGTCCTGCGCGACGAGGCGGGGGAGTGGTGGGCCCGCAGGGAGGTGCGCCCCGGGCGGGTCGCGCCTCCCGGCTACCTGGCGATCAGCACCGACTCCCGCACGGGCAAGGCGATGGGCTGGGAGCCCATGGCCGGATCGACGTTCCTGCGCTTCCACGCGGAGGCGCTTGACGGGACGGGTACGGACCTCGCCCCCGGCACGTACGAGCTGGTCGGGCCCAGGATCAACGGGAACCCCGAGGGCGTCGCGCGCCACACGCTGCTGCGGCACGGCTGGATGGCCCCGGACGTCGCGGCGGAATTCGCGGCGGCGCCCCGCGACTTCGGCGCTCTGCGCGCGTGGGTCACGGCGCGTCCGTACGAGGGCGTCGTGTGGCACCACCCGGACGGCCGCAAGGCGAAACTCAAGGTGCGGGACTTCGGGGCCTGACGCACGGGGCGCGCACCTGGAACGCGGGGACCCGGCCCGCGTGTCCCCGCATGGGGTGTGGGCAAAGGGCGGCCCCTGCCGGACGGGGGGACCGGCAGGGGCCGCGGTGGGAGGGGCAGCGAGGGGGGATTCGCGCCTCGCCTCCCACACAGGTGAACGCTAGAGCATCGCCCCGTGTTCCCGCGCCCTTTCCGGCCCCGAACGCCGCGCGCCGTCCGTTTTTCCTGCCGCGAGCGCTCCCGGCGCCGAGCGGGCTGATCAGCGGCGTACGGGGCCACTGCGGCCGGTGCGCGCGGCCCGCCCCCTGCGGCCCGTCTTTGCCGTGAATTTGTCAAAACTGTTGACTAATCGGGGTCGACGGAATCGGCACCACGTCACTTCCGGAGAGCCGTCCCAACCGGTCGGCGCGCCCACAGGCCAGGTCCGCGCCCGCGAGATCCCGACCCCGGGACCAAGAAGGGGCACGGCAAGCAGTCCCCCGGAGCGTGACCCCCCGCGCTCGCGCACGCACAACGCGTCCGGAGTGCGTGCGCGGCCGTGAGCGGGGTACCGGGGCTCCCGTACGAGCGCTGCGCGGCCTCACCCGTTCGGCCCATGCGCGGTGGCCCGCGTCCACGCGGCGCCCCACGCTGGCCGGGAGGCGCCGCTCGGCGTGCACCGATGACCGGGAGGAACCACTCGTGGACAGCGATGACACGGGCCGCGGCGACGACGTCTACCAGCCGGACGGCTCCGAGGAGCGGGACGACGACGACTTCGCCCAGCTCGACTACGACGACACCCTCCTCGACCCCGACGTGAAGGACCCGCTCGACGAGGGCTACTCGCCTGTGGAGCGTCCCCTCGCCGCCGACCGGGACGGCACCACGCTCGCCGAGAGCGAGGAGGGTGAGACGCTCGACCAGCGCCTGGCCGAGGAACTGCCCGACATCGGTGACCCGCAGGGCGACGGCCTCGGCGACGCGCTCGACACGGACGGCGAGCTGCGCGACGACGAGGTGGGCGAGGACCGCTCGGGGCGGCTCGTCGCCCCGGACGAGGGCCTCGGGCCCGACACCGAGAAGGACATGGTCGCCTCGGACGTCGGCATCGACGGCGCCGCGGCCTCCGCCGAGGAGGCCGCCGTGCACGTCGTCGAGGACGACGAGAACGACCTCCCCGTCGACGAGGACGTCAACGACCTTCCCTGAACGGCCTCAGCCGGAGGGCCGCCCGCATCCCGGGCGGCCCTCCCCGGAACCCCGACGGCCTTTCCCGATTGGAGCCGCAGCGATGCAGAAGGACAAGCAGCCCGACTACCACCCCGTCGTCTTCCGCGACCGGGCCGCGGGGTACGCCTTCCTCACCCGCTCCACCGCGACCAGCGGCGAGACGGTCCAGTGGGACGACGGCGAGACGTACCCCGTCGTCGATGTCGAGATCTCCTCCGAGAGCCACCCCTTCTACACCGGCAAGGCGCGGGTCGTCGACAGCGAGGGACAGGTCGCCAAGTTCCAGAAGCGGTACGGCGGCGAAGGCGGCGGCGCCCGCTGAGCACGGGCCGGGCAGTGCCGCGCGCGGGCCCCGGCGAGCGCCGCGCGGCCCGGCGCCTCGTCCCGCGCGGTGCTCGCGCGCTCGCCGGGGTCCTGCGTGCCCTGGCGCTCGCCCGGCTCGCCGTGCGGCACGTGCCGCACACCCCGCACCTGCCGCACCTGCCGCACGCCCTCGCGGGCACCGTCCGCGAGGGCGCCGCGCCCGGCCCGTACCCCGGCGGTGACCCGCTCCCGCCGCAGCCCACGGAGGTCCGCATGAAGGCAGCCGTCGTCCCCGGCTTCACCGAGCCCCTCGCCGTCGAGGACCGCGAGATCCCCGCACCCACCGGGCGCCAGGCACTCGTGCGCATGGAGACCTCCGGGCTCTGCCACACCGATATCCACGCCGCGCGCGGCGACTGGCCCGTCAAGCCCTCGCCGCCCTTCGTGCCGGGGCACGAGGGCATCGGCATCGTGGAGGCCACCGGCCCCGAGGCGGGACACCTCGCGGTCGGCGCCCGCGTCGCCGTGCCCTGGCTCGGCACCGCGTGCGGCCACTGCGACCACTGCGTCTCGGGCTGGGAGACGCTGTGCCTCCAGCAGCAGAACACCGGCTACTCGGTCGACGGCACGCACAGCGAGTACGCGCTCGCCGACGCCGACTACGTGGTGGCGGTTCCCGAGGGCATCGACCCGCTCGACGCCGCGCCCCTGACGTGCGCCGGCGTCACCACGTACAAAGCCGTCAAGGTCGGCGGGACCCGGCCCGGACAGCGCGTCCTCGTCTCCGGGATCGGCGGCCTCGGGCACCTCGCGCTCCAGTACGCGCGGATCTTCGGCGGCGAGACCATCGCCGTCGACATCACCGACGAAAAGCTCGCCCTCGCCCGCGAACTCGGCGCCGACCACGTCATCGACGCCCGCGACCAGGACGTCGCCGAGGAGGTCGCGCGGCTCGGCGGCGCCGACGTCGCGATCTCCACCGCCGTCGACAACGACTCCTTCCGCGCCGCCTACAGCGCCCTGCGGCGCGGCGGCACCCTCGTCCTCGTCGCGCTCCCCGCCGAGGGAAGCCTCGAACTGCCCGTCTTCGAGACCGTGCTGAGCGGCAAGACCGTCGTCGGCTCGATCGTCGGCACCCGGCAGGACCTCGCCGAGGTCTTCCGCCTCCACCGGCTCGGCCGCACCCGCGTCATCCGCGAGACCCGCCGCCTGGAGGACATCAACCTCGCGATCGACGAGGTGCTCTCGGGAAAGGTCACGGCGCGACTCGTCTTCGACCTGCGGTGAGCGCGTGCCGCTGACAGCGTGTCAACTGCTCCTGGCAAGCGGCGAGTTCCGGACAATCGTCCGGCCCCGGTTTTCTTTCCCGGGGCCGGTGCGCCCTTGTCCGGCACACCTTCGGGGGCCAGGCTGGGACCCGGGGACCGACGGACGGTCCCAGGGCCCCGGGCGGGCCGTCGAGGGGGTGGAGCGGATGTCATCGACCACTTGGGAGTTCACCGACGACCGCGGGAGCGTGATCCGCGCGGCGCGGCGGCCCGAACGCGTCGTCGCCTACATACGTGCCGGAGCCGCGCTCCACGAGTACGGGCTCACCCCGGCCGGGATCTTCGGCTCGGGCCACGACGGCGAACAGGCCGACCCGGTCAAGGCGGGCGACCTCCCGGCCGACGTGCCCTATCTCGGCGCGGGCAAGACGCTCGACGAGGAGGCGCTCGGCGCCGCCGCGCCGGACCTCGTCGTCGACGTCACCTACGACGACCACTTCGCCTACGCCGTGGACGAGGGCGTCGCGGCCGGACTGGGGGTGCCCGTCGTCGCGCTGTCGGTCGCGGGCGGCACCCCGCTCACGAGCCTCGTCGCCCGCTTCGCCGCTCTGGCCGAGGCGCTCGGCGTCCCGGCGGACCCGGCGGCGGGGGACGTCCTCGCGGAGGCCCGGACGGCGGTACGCACCGCCGCGGCCGGCCCCGGCGCCCCGCGCGTCCTCGTCCTCTCGGCGGCGGGCACCGAACAGGTGCACCTCGCACGCCCCGGCACCTGGCCGGAACTGCGCCACCTCGCCGAGCTGGGCGTCGACCTCGTGGACCCCGGCCCCGGGCCCGGCCTCAACTGGCTCACCACCGACTGGGAGTACGCGGCCGGACTCGGCGCCGACCTCGTCCTCGCCGACGCGCGCGGCAACGCCGTCCCCCCGGTGGACCTCGCCGGAGTCCCCGGCTGGACCCGTCTGACGAGCGGCCACCCGGTCCTGCCCTGGAACCCGGAACTGGCCCCCGCCCCGCGCGCCACCGCCCGCTTCCTGCGGGACGTCGCCGCGGCCCTGACGGACTGACGGACCGGCCCGCCGGGCGGTGGCGGCGAGGGAGACCCGGCACGGACGCGCGTGCCGGGGACTCCCGCACCCGAGTACCTCGCCGCCACCGCCCGGCGCGTCCTGTCCCGCCCCCGCCGGGCGGCCCCTAGGGTCCCCGCTCATGCGCGTACTCGTCACCGGCGGTGCCGGTTTCATCGGTCGTCACCTCGTGGCCGCCCTCGCGGACCGGGGCCACGAGGCCCTCGTCCTCGACGCCCTGCTCCCCGCCGTCCACCCCCACGGCCGTACCGTCCCGCCACCCCGCGCCGCCGGGCTCGTCCACGCCGACGTGCGCGACCCCGACGCCGTCGACGAGGCCCTGCGCGGCATCGACGCGATCAGCCACCAGGCCGCCATGGTCGGCCTCGGCAACGGCGTCGCCGACGCCGCCGACTACGTGGGCTGCAACGACCTCGGCACCGCCGTCCTCCTCGCCGCTGCGGCCCGCGCCGGTATCCGCGCGCTCGTGCTCGCCGGTTCGATGGTCGTCTACGGTGAGGGTCGCTACACCTGCGCGGCGCACGGACTCGTACGCCCCGGACCGCGCGCCGAGGCCGACCTGCGCGCCGGTCTCTTCGAGCCCCGCTGCCCCACGTGCGGCGCGGCCCTCGCCCCCGGACTCGTCCCCGAGGACGCGCCCGCCGACCCCCGCAACGTCTACGCCGCGACGAAGCTCGCGCAGGAGCACCTCACCGCCGCCTGGGCCCGCGCCACGGGCGGCAGCGCCCTCGCCCTGCGCTACCACAACGTCTACGGCCCCGGGATGCCCCGCGACACCCCCTACGCGGGCGTCGCCTCCTTCTTCCGCTCCGCGCTCGCGCGCGGCGAGGCACCCCGCGTCTTCGAGGACGGGGCGCAGCGACGGGACTTCGTGCACGTACGGGACATCGCGGCGGCCAACGTCCGCGCGCTCGAAGCGCTCACCGGGTCCGCCATGCCCCCGGGCACCCTCACGGCCTACAACACGGGCAGCGGCACCCCGCGCACCCTGCTCGCCATGGCCCGCACCCTCGCCACCGCGTGCGGCGGACCCGCGCCGCGCGTCACGGGCGAGTACCGCCTCGGCGACGTACGGCACATCACCGCCGACTCCGCACGCCTCACGCAGGAGCTGGGCTGGCGCGCCGAGGTGCCCTTCGACGAGGGCATCGCGGAGTTCGCCAGGGAGCCGATGCGCGAGCCGACGAGCGCGACGGCCGGGGGCTGACGCGCCGCGCAAGGCGGGTGGGGCGGACCCCGGCGCCGCCCCGCCTTCCTCCGTCCCGCGTTTCGTAGGGCCGCGCTGCCCGATTCGCGGCATTCGTCTTCGTACGGTGTGCCCATGAACCACCCCACCCCCACGCCGCTCGCCACCCCCCACCCCACCCCGCCCGCCCCCGTGGACCTCGTCCTGCCCTGCCTCAACGAGGCCGCAGCGCTGCCCTGGGTGCTCGGCCGCGTCCCCGAGGGCTGGCGCGCCGTCGTCGTCGACAACGGCTCCGACGACGGCTCCGCCGAGATCGCCGCGGCGCACGGCGCGCACGTCGTCACCGAGTCGCGGCGCGGCTTCGGCGCGGCGTGCCACGCCGGGCTCGAAGCGGCGACCGCCGAGTTCGTCGCCTTCTGCGACTGCGACGCCTCGCTCGACCCCGGTCTCCTGCCCGCCTTCGCCGCACGCGTCTCCTCCGGTGCCGCCGACCTCGTCCTGGGCCGCCGCAGGCCCGCGCGCGGAAGCTGGCCGCCGCACGCCAGGCTCGGCAACGCCGCGCTCGCCCACAGCCTGCGCCGCCGCACCGGGCTCCCGCTCCACGACCTCGGGCCCCTGCGCCTGGCCCGCCGCACCGCCCTGCGCGAACTCGGCCTGACCGACCGGCGCAGCGGCTACCCGCTCCAGATGGTCGTGCGCGCGGCCGAGGCCGGCTGGCGCGTCGAGGAGCGCGACGTCCCGTACCTGCCCCGTACCGGCACGTCGAAGGTCACGGGGACGTGGCGCGGCACCTGGCAGGCCGTGCACGACATGCGCCGCGTGCTCGCCGCGGCCGGAACGGAGGCCCGGTGAAGAACGCCCAGGTACCCGCCGCCCGCCCCGTCCCGCCGGACCTCACGCTCGCCGTCATCGCGAAGGAACCGCTCCCCGGGCGCGTCAAGACCCGGCTGTGCCCGCCCTGCACGCCGGCCCAGGCCGCAGGACTCGCGCGCGCCGCGCTCCACGACACCCTCGCGACCCTCGCCGCGCTCCCCGCGTGCCGCCGCGTCCTCGCCCTCGACGGGCGGCCGGGACCGTGGCTCCCGCCGGGCTTCGACGTGATCCCGCAGGTGCCCGGCACGCTCGACGTGCGCCTCGCCGCGGTCTTCGGCGCGTGCGAGGGGCCCGTGCTCCTGCTCGGCATGGACACCCCGCAGATCGACGCCGCCGCGCTGACCCCCGTCCTCGCCCCGCACGCCTTCGCGCACCACGAGGCGTGGCTCGGTCCCGCGAGCGACGGCGGCTTCTGGGCGCTCGGGCTCGCCGCCCCGTCGGCGCTGCCCGTCCCGCGCGCCGCTCTGCTGCGCGGCGTCCCCATGTCCCGCCCCGACACCGGTGCCCTCCAGCGCGCGCGCCTGCACGCCGCCGGACTGCGCACCGGCACCCTCCCCACGCTCACCGACGTCGACACCGCCCCCGACGCCCTGAGCGTCGCGACCCTCGCTCCGCACTCCCGCTTCGCCGCCGCCGTCGGCGCCCTGCCCCAGGGGCTCCTGACGTCCTGTACGACCACGGGGAGCCACCCATGAGCGCCCCGCCCCGCGTCCCGCGGACCCGCCCCGAGCCCGTCGCGCCCGATCCGGCCGTTCCCGAGCCCACCGTTCCCGAGCCCACCGTCTCCGAGCCCGCCGTCTCCGAGCCCGCCGTCTCCGAGTCCGCCGCGGCGGAGGCGCTCGACGCGCACGAGGAACACGCCTGGAGCCGCTGCGACCCCTGGAGCGCGGCGCTGCGCTCCGGGCGCGGCCCGCTCTACCTGCACCGCGAGGACGGCACCCGGCACCCGCTCGACATCGAGCGCTGGTGCGCCGCGCCCGACGCCGCCGACCGCACCGTCATCGAACGCTGCCGGGGCAGCGTCCTCGACATCGGCTGCGGCCCCGGGCGCTTCCTGGTCGCGCTCGCCGAACGCCGCCTCACCGCTCTCGGCATCGACGCGAATCCGCACGCCGTCGCCCGCGCCGTGCGCGCGGGCGGCGGCGCGTTGTGCCGCTCCGTCTTCGCGCCGCTGCCCGGCACCGGAAGCTGGCACACCGCGCTGCTCGTGGACGGCAACATCGGCATCGGAGGCGATCCGCCCCGGCTCCTGCGCCGCACCGCCGAACTCGTCCGCCCCGGCGGCACCCTCCTCGTGGAGACCGCCGCGCACGCCCTGGACGAGCGCCTCAGCGTCCGCGTCGGCGACGGTCGCGGTGTCCACGGGACCCCCTTCCCCTGGGCCCGCCTCGGCAGCACCGCGCTCCTGCGCCACGCGGAGGAGACGGGCGCGTGGGCGAAGGCGGGGGAGTGGGAGGCCGGTGGCCGCCGCTTCGTGGCCCTGCGCCGGGCCTGAGCGGCCCCCCGTTCGGGTGATACGGGTGCGGGCCCGCCCGCGAGGCGCCCCCGGCCCCCGGCGCCGGGGGCCGGGCGAGGGGCGGCGGGAGCGCGACGAGGACCGGCGCTCCCGCCGCCGCGCGGCCCCGCGTGCCGCCCCGTCAGTGCCGCGTGGCCCGGCCGGGCGCTCCCGTCCCCGTTCCCGCCCCGCGCGTCCGGCGTGTCCGAGGTGCTGGAATCATGGCGCCGCACCACCGCCGCGAGCCGCCGCCCGGCGCACCCGAACTCCGAAAGGACGTGCCCCGATGGCACTCTTCGCCGTCGTCTACGCCTACCCCGCGGGCAGCGAGGGCCCCCGCGACACGCACCGCCCCGCCCACCGCGCCTTCCTGAGCGAGCTCGCCGACCGCGGGCTCATCCTCGTCTCGGGCCCGCTCAGCAACCCGGCGGGCGAGGGCGGACTGCTCATCTTCCGCGCGGCATCCGCCGAGGAGGCCCTCGCCCACACCGAGCAGGACCCCTTCCGGCTCCAGGGTCTCGTCGAGAACGTCACCGTGCACGAGTGGAAGGCGGCCGTCGGGCCGCTCGCGGAGAGCTTCGGGGCCTGAGCGGTACGAGGTCCCCGCGAGTACGGGGCCGCCCGGCGGCGTGCGCCGGGCGGCCCCGTACCCGTACGCCCCCTCAGGTGGCGATCGTCTGATCGCCCGTCGCCGGGCGCCCCCAGCGGTAGATCAGTCCCGTCAGGACCACGCCGAGCCCGAAGATCGCCGCCGACCACCAGAACGCCACCGTGAAGCTGTGCATCTGGGCCTGCGCCAGCACGAGCTTCGTGGGCCGCTTGCCCACCACGTAGTTCGTCGCCGCCGTCGTCGCGAGCGTGTTGAGCAGCGAGGTCCCCACCGAACCGCCCACCTGCTGGCACGTGTTGACCATCGCGGAGGCGACCCCGGCGTCCTGCGGGCGCACGCCCGCCGTCGCCATGTTGAACGCGGGGGCGAAGATGAGACCCACGCCGAAACCGGTGAGCAGCAGCGGCGCCAGGATGTGCGCCGCGTACGTGCTGTGCAGATCGAGCCCCGTGAGCCAGGCCATGCCCCCGGCCGCGAAGAGCATCCCCGGCGGGACGAGCGGCTTCGGCCCCGTGCGCGGCAGCACCGCGTTCGTCACCACGACGGACATCACGATCATCACGCCGACCATCGGGAGGAAGGCGAGTCCCGTCTTGATGGGGGAGTAGCCCTGGATCTGCTGGAGGTAGTACGTCAGGAACAGAAAGACGCCGAAGAGCCCCGCGCCCGCCAGGAAGATCGCCAGGTACGAGGCCCCGCGCTGCCGGTTGAGCACGACGCGCAGCGGCAGCAGCGGGTGCGCCGCGACCCGCTCCCGGACGACGAAGAGGACCAGGAGCACGACTCCGCCGACGAGGAAGCCCCACGTCTGCGCCGAGCCCC